>JAZRZH010000040.1:0-6057 GCA_045601245.1 Bacteroidales bacterium | reverse complement strand
TAGGAGCACTTCAGAAACTGCCTAAAGTTCTCTCTTGCAAGAAAAGGCTCATCCTCACATATGACGAATCACAGACGATTGAGGATGAATACGGAGCAATAGAGATTATTCCTTGCTGGAAGTGGCTTCAGATATGCTGAGAGCCGTGAAACGATTAAGAATCTGTTTTAAATGATTGATTTAAGATATTACTTTAGATTTTTCAGATGCTTTCGCAGAATTACGAAGGAGCAATGGGGTTCCATTGTAACTGAGGAATACTGCGGAAACAGCGAAAAAGATATGTAATAGAAAAATTGAATCATTCCCAAACAGATTCTAAATTAATTCCGCAACTCACACACGATACCTGTCCGTTTATCTTGGTGGGCTCGGAACTGAATTCGAAGCTGAGGTGTGTCCTTAACTGAAAAAAGTTGGTCACAACAGAGCCAACCGTTGAAAATCAACGAGTTGGCTCAATAAATTGTGCCCGGGACGGGAATCGAACCCGTACGGACATTGCTGCCCACGGGATTTTCGTACCACTATAGCTTTCGCTACACTTGCGATTTGTGGTCTGGACTATTCCTTCACCATTGACCTTTGTCTTTAGGTGTGTCGTGTCTAGTCTCTGCACCTTCTTCCATACGGAAGCTTGGCTCAAGATTACCATCGGCATTACCCGTTAAGGCTTCCTTGAATTTACGACATTCTACATCCCTCCTTTCGGAGAGTGCACTCAAATGTGCCCTTCCTCTATAATTATCGGTAAAAGCATGACAATTTGGACATAACAAACGAAGATTCTCCAACCTATTGTCTGTATTATCACCATTGACATGGTGTATTTCCAATGGGATCGGTTTATCAAGCCAAAGACTCAAACCACAATTTTCACAGTGATTGATGCCAGTGTATTTTTTGTAACGCTCACGAAGCCGCCATGAACATTTGTATTGTGAATCTCTCACAAATATGTCTGCGTCAGCAACTAACCGATTCGGCTTGAATCCTAATCCGACATTCCATCCTTGTCCAGTAAAATGAGAAATATCAATATCATTGTCGGCAAGCAGCCGTTTTATTGTACGATAATTGCCACCCACCGGCCTAAGGCCGAGAGCGCGCAATACACCAGCCAGTGATTTACTTGATGATACTATATCTCGCAACTCACTGATATCATACTGTTTCCTTCCCATTTTACTAATCCTCCAATAATCATTTCAAAGAGCAAGTCTAAGTCCCGCGTGTCTACCTATTCCACCACCTGGGCATACATATGCGAAGGTATGAATAATTTTCGACAAGTCTTTAAAATAAATGATAAATTTGTAGCCGGATTCATATTTATCGCAGATATGCTCAGAAAAATTCGCATCGCGGCGGCGGCAGTGCTCTTCACTGCGGTGACGCTGCTCTTCCTGGATTTCACAGGGATCATCCATCCGTGGGTCGGCTGGGCAGCAAAGATACAGGCTGTCGAAGCCGTGCTTGCCCTCAACTTTGCGGTGATCGCCGCGCTTGTCGCAGTCACCATCGTCTTCGGAAGGGTGTACTGCTCCATCATCTGCCCGCTGGGCATAATGCAGGACATCGTTTCGTTCTTCGGAGGAAAAAAGAAAAAGAACAGGTTCCACTACCGCAAGCCGCTCACCTGGATGCGCTACGCCTTCCTGGCGGCATTCATTCTGCTCATCATCCTAGGGGCCAACTCAATAGCGGCGCTCATCGCGCCATACAGCGCATTCGGCCGCATCGCCTCCACCATCTTCGCGCCTCTCGGCAAATGGGCCACAAGCCCGGCCACCGTCATTGTCGCAGCCGTGACGCTGGTGGCAATCTCCGTCATGGCCTGGCTCGCCGGACGCCTCTGGTGCAACACCGTCTGCCCGGTGGGCACGGTTTTGGGATTCTTCTCGAAATTTTCTATCTTTAAACCCGTTATTGATACAAACAAATGCAATGGCTGCACCCTGTGCTCGCGCAAATGCAAGTCATCCTGCATCAACCCGGCTGAACATCGCATAGATTACAGCCGGTGCGTGGTGTGTATGGACTGCATCGGCAACTGCCGCCAGGGCGCCATTTCATACAAACCCTTCTGGAATATGCCAAACAACAAGAAAAATGAAGCGGCCGACAAGTCACGCCGCAGATTCCTGGCAGCCGGCCTGATGCTCGCTTCCGCAGCCACCCTCAACGCAAAGGAGGAAAAGGTCGGGAGCGGTATCGCAATGCTCCAGGACAAGAAAGTACCGGCACGCGAAACTCCGGTAAAGCCTGCGGGATCCGTAAGTCTCAAGAACTTCTCGGACCACTGCGTATCCTGCCAGCTCTGCGTCACAAAATGTCCTTCCTCGGTCCTGAGACCTTCCACCCGACTCTCTTCGCTGATGCAGCCTGAGATGAGCTTCGAGAAGGGCTTCTGCAAGACGGACTGCAACGTATGCTCAAGCGTCTGCCCTGCGGGCGCCATCCATCCTATCTCCATCGCCGACAAGGCATCCACCCGCGTGGGCCACGCCGTAGTACTCAAGGAGAACTGCATCGGCTGCGGCAAATGCGAGAAGGATTGTCCTGCGGGCGCCATCAAAATGGTGGGCAACGGCAAGGGCAGGATCCCTGCCGTCAACTCCGCACGCTGCATCGGCTGCGGCAAATGCGAATTCAGCTGCCCTGCAAAGCCTGAGGTTGCGATCTACATCGAGGGCAACGAAATCCACAGTATAGCATAAGGGAGGACCGGACAATGAAAGAAAACGAGAATATCAGCAGAAGATCATTCTTCAAGAAACTCGGCGGCAGCACACTTGCAGTCGCAACGGTGGCAACGGCCTGCTCCGTCAAGGGCAAGACCGCCGCACAGAACACCATCACTCCGGACACCGGAATGACATACCGCACCAGCCCGAAGGGCGACAGGATCTCCATCCTCGGCTACGGCTGTATGAGATGGCCTCAGATCGCCGGTGAGGACGGCAAGAAGAAGGTCATCGACCAGGAAGCCGTCAACAGACTCGTGGATTATGCCATCGAGCACGGCGTCAACTACTTCGACACGGCGCCGAAGTATCTCGGGGGCAAGAGCGAAGAGGCCACAGCCATCGCGCTCCAGCGCCACAAGCGCAGCGAATACTTCCTCGCGACCAAGCTGACCAACACCTCGGACTATTCCAAGGAAGCCGCCGTCGCAATGTACAACCAGTCATTCGAGCGCCTCAAGGTGGACTACATAGACTACTACCTGCTCCATACGGTGGGCGGCGCCAGGAACGGCGTTGCCGGATCGGTGACCGCAAGGAAGCGTTTCATCGACAACGGTGTGCTCGAGTGGCTCGTGGGAGAGCGCAAGGCCGGCAAGATCCGCAACCTGGGATTCTCATTCCACGGCGACCACGAGACCTTCGAATATATGATGACCCTCCACGACAAGTATCATTTCGACTTCGTCCAGATCCAGATGAACTACATCGACTGGAACCAGGCCGAGGGCAACTCCCGCAACACCAACGCCTCCTGGCTCTACGACGAGCTGACAAAGCGCAATATTCCTGTCGTCATAATGGAACCGCTCCGCGGAGGTGCGCTCGCAAACCTCAACGACAACGCCACCGGCAAGCTCCTCGCCAGGACTCCGGATGCAAGCGTCGCATCGTGGGCATTCAGATTCGCCGGCACTCATCCTAACGTGCTGACAGTCCTCAGCGGCATGACCTATATGGAGAACCTCCAGGACAACCTCAAGACCTACTCTCCTCTCGTTCCGCTGACAAAGGAGGAGATGGACCTGCTCGAGGAGATCGCCGTCGAATACGTCAACTTCCCGCTCGTGCCTTGCACCGGATGCGAATACTGTATGCCTTGTCCGTTCGGGCTCCAGATCCCGGCAATCTTCGCGCACTACAACAAGTGCATCAACGAAGGCAATGTCAAGGCTGACGCCAAGGACCCTGACTACCAGCGCGCCCGCGAGGTCTTCCTCGTAGGATACGACAAGAGCGTGCCGCGCCTCGCCCAGGCCGACAAGTGCGTCTCCTGCGGCAAATGCCAGAAAGAATGTCCTCAGAGCATCAATATCCCTAGATGGATGAAGCGTATCAACAATTATACTGAGAAGCTTCGCGCCGGGGAGGCTGAGGTCAAATAATGAACGCTCAGGAAGAGAAATTCCTAAAGATGACGGGCAGACCGGTCGAAAGACTGGTCTGCTCGTTTGCAATCCCGTCAATTGTCTGTATGCTCGTCACGAGCATCTACAATCTGGCGGATACCTTTTTCGTGGGCCGGATCGACACGCAGTCCGTGGCGGCGCTGGGCGTGGTGTTCCCGTTCATGGTACTGATCCAGGCCACGGCATTCTTCTTCGGCCACGGCTCGGGCAACTACATCTCCCGCGCCCTCGGGGCACGCAATACTGACGGAGCGGCCTCAATGGCGGCCACCGGCCTGATTTCGGCGATGGCCATCACTGCGGTCCTGGCACTGGTCTGCGCCTGCTTCCGCGTGCCGATGATGCGATTCTTCGGCAGCACGGAGACAATTATGCCGTATGCTCTGGAGTATTTCCAGTACATTCTGCTGGGCACGCCATTCATAGCGGGCTGTTTCGTGCTCAACAACCAGATGCGCCTGCAGGGCAATGCCGCGATGTCGATGATAGGCATACTCTCGGGCGCCGTGCTCAATATCATTCTCGACCCGATCTTCATCTTCGGCCTGGATCTGGGCGTGGGCGGTGCCGGAATGGCGACCGCTGTGTCGCAGTTCGTGGGCTTCTGCATACTGCTGCGCCTGTCCTCCACACACGGAGGCGTAGGCATCCACCCTCGGGCCTTCCGCCTCAACAGCAATTCAATCACCGAGATTGCGGCCGGCGGCCTGCCCTCCCTCTGCCGTCAGGCTTTTATGGCGCTGGCGACCATCTGCCTCAACCGCTGCGCGGCGTGCTACGGTGACGAATCCGTCGCCGCCTTCTCCGTGGTGGGACGCGTGATGACCTTCGCCAATGCCCTGCTGATAGGCTTCGGCCAGGGATTCCAGCCGGTGTGCGGCTTCAATTACGGAGCGAAACTCTATGACCGCGTGCGCCGGGCCTTCAAGTTCAGCGTGGTGGTGGCGACGGTTTACTGCACTGTGGTGGCGGTGGCCGGACTGGTGACGGCGCCTGGCCTCATCAGGCTGTTCCGCGCGACGGATCCGCTGGTGATATCCATAGGCACGCGCGCGATGCGCTGGCAATGCCTCAGCTTTCCGCTGTGCGGCTTCGTGGTGCTGACCAATATGTACCTGCAGAACATACGCAAGACCTGGCCGGCAGTCATCGTGGCACTTTCCCGCCAGGGAATCTTCCTCATCCCCGCAGCCGTCCTGCTGAGCCGGATCTTCGAACTCGCCGGCCTTGTCACAGCCCAGTCAGTGTCGGACGTCTGCGCATTCCTGCTCTGCATCCCGCTGTGCAGATCCGCCCTCCGGGGAATGAAATAGCGGCAAGACGCTATTTCGTAACTGTGCCCATAAAGAGGATTGTGCCGTGGACATCCACAATGGCATAGACGAACGGACGGTCAGCTATGAATTCGACCGGATCAGGCGAAGTACCGGGAGAATCGTCCAAGGTCAGGCTTTGCCCGCTGTATGCAACCGCAACCGTACCTTCTTTTGTCACTTTGATTCCAGCTCCCTGTCCGAATGAGAAAACAGGTGCCTGCGCATTCCCTTCCACTGCACGTTCGAAATTACAGTTTTCCCCGTAATTCAGACCCATATCTTCCAGGGCATCGGCACACGGATCAGAATAGGCGATATAATTGATGTCTATGGTCGGGATGTGGTATGTGAATTCGTCGCCGTAAGTACAGGATTTCTGATTCCAGAACTTATAATCTTCATAAGACAGACCCTGTATGAAATCGCTAATGGCCTCACCTTCGCGAGGGAGCATCACGACAAGTGAAAACGCTCCATTCCCGTACGGAAGCCAAAGTGCAGACGGCTCAGCAGGATCCTGACTTCTATAAACCTTGATACAGGTCGGCCTGTGATTCTGTCGATCCAGTACAGGACTTCCGTGGC
>JAZRZH010000039.1:0-40712 GCA_045601245.1 Bacteroidales bacterium | reverse complement strand
AAATGGTCGAAAATATCCTCGTTGACTAAAATCAACGTTCCGAGAATCGAAAAAAATGAAGGATGTCGAGAATCTCGATCATCCTTCATTCGTGTTAATCTGAGAGGCCTTCGTGAGAGGCACCTTTTTCAGTGCCCTCGCTTCAGCGGCCGGTTTTTTGTTGTTAGTTTATCTAGAGTTCTTCGAATTCGACATTGGAGAACGAGTCTCCTGACGGTTGCGCTTCGGTGACCGGGCAGCGCTCCTTGATGTAGTTGACGACTTCCTGGAGTCCGTCGGCAAATTTCTCGAAATCCTCTTTGTAGAGGAAGATCTTGTGCTTGTCGTAAACATAGCGGCCGTCGCGTTCGATGCGGCGCTTGCTTTCGGTTATGGTCAGATAATAGTCGTTTCCCTTGGTTGCCTTGACGTCAAAAAAGTAGGTGCGCTTGCCGGCTCTTACCGGTTTTGAATAGACATCGTCGCCTGAACGCTCCTGCTGTCCCGCATTCTCATAATCTTCGAAGTACATATCTCACATTTTTTGTTAAAAGTTTAACAAAGATAAACTTTATTTTGTTTTGAAAGGTTATCTTTGCAAAATAATTGTAAAAATTGATATGCTGAACCGTCGTTTGATCCGAATCAAGGCTTTCAAGTCTTTGTTCGCATTCGAGAATTCCGGCGCCGAGAATCCCGAGGTCGCCGTCAAGGAACTTGTGAAGTCCTGTGAGAAGACACAGGAATTGTATTTCTTTCTGCTCAATATAACAGGTTCCATCATAGATATTGCCAACGAAAGAATAGAGGTGGGACTTCACAAGTTCCATCCGAGCGAGGAGGAGGCTAATCCAAACTATAAGTTCGTGAACAACCGGTTCGCGGCACTTGTCGCCGATGATCCTGAGTTCGGCCGCTTCTGCCAGAAGAAGGGGCTTAACTGGAAGGAATATGACGTGTTCCTCAAAAAGATATTCGCTTCCATCCAGTCGTCCGAATATTATGCGGCCTATATGAATTCCGGCAAGGATTCCTTCGAAGAGGACTGCGAACTCTGGCAACATATTTATGAGGCTGAGTTTGAGGACAATGAGATGCTGGAGCAGATCCTTGAGGATATGTCTCCGCTCTGGGTTGATGATGTCGCTTTCACTCTCAATGTCATTATCCGCAACATTGACGAGACGAAGCGCACCAATGCCATCGTCAAGGCTGATGTGTTCCAGAAAGATGATGACCATGTATTTGCCGTCAGGCTGCTTGAAGAGAGCATCGCCGGATACGACGAGTACTGCGCCCTCATCTCGGAGAACCTCTCCAACTGGGACTCTGACCGGCTTGTGTCCACTGATACCGCTCTCATCGTGATGGGAGTCGCGGAGGCCGTCTCGTTCCCGAGCATCCCAGTCAAGGTGACTATCAACGAGTACGTTGAGATATCCAAATATTACAGTACCCCTAACAGCCGTGTATTTGTCAACGGAATGCTTGACAGACTCATACAAGCGAAAGTTGCGACCGGCGAGATTGCAAAGGTTGGCAGGGGATTGGAAGACAACAAATAATTTGAAATATTATGAAAATTTTGACATTTATTCTGCAGGCAGACGCCGCAGCGGCTGCACCGAAGGGTGCCGGCAGTTTTTCGTTCTTAATCATGCTCGTCCTGATTTTCGTTGTGATGTGGCTTTTTATGGTCCGTCCGCAGCAGAAAAAACAGAAAGAGTTGGACAATTTCCGCAATTCGCTCAAGAAAGGCGACAAGGTAGTCACACTTGGCGGCATTTACGGGACAGTAAGCGAGATAAAGGACAAGACTGTTATCATCGAAGTAGACAACAACGTGAAGATCCGCGTTGACAAGGCTTCCCTTGTGAAAGATTTTACTGACGCTCTTCAGTAGATTGTCATACGGTTATGACCCGCTCCGGCAGGAAGTTTTCACTGAAATGGAGAAGGGGGGACGAAACGATTCTCATCGTGTCCCTCCTTCTGGCTGTTTTTATATGGCTGGCGCACAATCTATCGGATGATTTCTTCTCGTATCGCCAGTTCAGGGTCACGGTAAATACTGACATTGACGGATATGCGCCGACATCCGTGGCTGATGAAATAATATCCGTGGGAGGCAGGGCCAAAGGGTTCGACCTGATTGCTCAGCGTGCGTCATCCCGTCATCCAAAGGATGTCACCATCTCTCTGGATGCATCGCTGTTCATACCTGACAAGACAACACCGCATACCTTCAGCGTTGCGGCGAGCGATATGCAAAAGGCTCTGGATGTTGCAGCCGGAAGCGATTTCAGCGTAACTGTCGTTCCTGATATCAGGGTTTCATTCGTATTCGAGCCACAGTCTTTCAAGAAAGTTCCTGTCGAACTGCCTGTCGTTGATATTTCATGCAGGTCTCAATATATGATGACCGGTGAGATGACGCTTACTCCGGATTCTGTTTTTGTATATGGCAATGAAACGGACCTCGCTAAGGTCTCATTTGTAAGTGCCAGGCCTCTCCGTCTTCAGAATATTGACCGTAATACAGTGGGGGAGCTTCAGTTGAAAAAATTGCCGGGTATGCGTATTGGTGGCAGTACTGTTTCATACCAAATACCAGTGTCAAGGTATGTGGAGGAACGATTTACCGTGAATATAACATCAGCAAATGTCCCTGCAGGTAAAAAAATGATCATCCTACCGTCCAAAGTCGATATGATATGCCGTGTGCCGTATGGTTCAACAAGACGTCTCACTGCGGATGATTTTTCTTTCATGCTTGATTATGAGAAACTTGTTGGGCTTCATAGCTCGAAGGCTGTTCCAAGGATGATATCTTCTTCGTGCAAGGTCCTTTCGTATGAGACGGTTCCGACTATGGTGGATTTTATAATTGCTGATGATTGAAGATGAAAAAGCTTACTTTGCTTGTCAGTGGTGGTATCGGCAGTGGTAAATCCTTTGTGCTGCAGGCTTTCAATGCGCTAGGTATTCCTTCGTATGATGCCGATTCAAGGGCCAAGGGGCTGTATGACAGCGATCCACAACTGCTCGCTGATGTGGTGTCCATTGCTGGACA
This sequence comes from Bacteroidales bacterium, assembly GCA_045601245.1. Classification (GTDB taxonomy): domain Bacteria; phylum Bacteroidota; class Bacteroidia; order Bacteroidales; family UBA932; genus Cacconaster. Next base: position 37,660 of record JAZRZH010000039.1, on the reverse strand, counting down.
GGATGTTGTCCGTGACGGCAGGCTTGACCGCAAGGTTCTTGCTTCCAGGATTTTCAGTTCCGTGACTCTCAAGGAGGAGGTCGAGGCTTTGGTCCATCCTGCGGTAATGCGCGATTTCGACCGCTGGCGTTCGGAACAGGATTCGCCGATCGTCATTATGGAATCCGCAATATTGATGGAGCATCCCGCGCTGCTTGAGTCAATGGACTACAAACTCGTGGTCACTGCGCCGCTGGAGACCAGGATTGATCGCGTGGCGCTTCGGGACAGCGCCACCAGGGAACAGATTATGGCCAGGATGGCGAGCCAGTGGGGTGATGACCGTCGGGTCGCGGCAGCGGATTTTGTCGTAGAAAATGACGGGGTGAAACCGATTTTGCCCCAAATTATTGTAATTTTGAACGCAATTTTCGGGCAATATCCGGATATTTGTCGTTAAATAGTTGAAACTTAATAGATTGAAATAAAATGGAAAAAACAGATCTCAGAAAGATACTGTCAGTATCTGGAGAGCACGGGCTCTTCCTCTATGTAGCACAGGCCAAGGCTGGCCTTATTGCCGAATCTCTTGAGACAAAGCGTCGCACCACATTCGGTGCTCACGCCCGCGTGTCATCCCTTTCAGATATCTCCATCTACACGGAGACCGATGAAATGCCTCTCAAGGAGGTCTTCACCAAGATGAAGGAGCACCTTGCAGACGCCGCCGCACCTTCTTCAAAGTCGGCATCCAAGGATATCGAGAAGTTCTTCGGCGAAGTCGTGCCTGATTATGATGCAGACCGCTTCTATGTATCTCATATGAAGAAAGTCCTCGACTGGTACAACTGCCTCAAGGATTTTGCATCCCTCGACTTCGTGAACGAAGATGAGGAACCTGCCGGAGAACAGGCTGCAGAATAATGCCACGTCTGCAGCTCATAACTCTAGGTTGCTCCAAGAACAGGGTTGATTCCGAACATCTGCTGAGCAGGGCCGTTGAAGCCGGATGGGACATCTCCCAGGAAGGGGAGGATCTTGCAGACGCCGGTGTCGATACGGTTCTTATTAATACCTGCGGCTTTATAGGCGATGCCAAGGAAGAATCGATAAACGTCATATTGGAAGCCGGTCAGGCAAGGTCTCAGGGCCTTGTCAAACGTCTTTTTGTCTTCGGCTGTCTCGCCCAACGCTATCGTGATGAACTCCCGGAACTCCTTCCGGAAGTCGACGGATTTTACGGGACGGGGGATATGGACCGCCTGAAGGCCGATCTCGGAATACCTGTATCCGTTCCGGACATACAGTATGTCGGACGGCATCTTACAACGCCTCGTCACTTCGCATATCTCAAGATATCCGAGGGGTGTGACAGGCGTTGCTCGTATTGCGCCATTCCGCTGATACGCGGTCCGCACATCAGTGTGCCGGAGGAGATTCTGCTCCGCGAAGCGCGTGCGCTAGCCGCCGCCGGTGTCAAGGAACTGATACTGATTGCGCAGGATACGACATATTACGGGCTTGATATTTATGGGAAGCGCACTTTGGGGCGTCTTATTGAGAAGATATCTGAAATAGAAGGTATAGAATGGATCCGCATTCATTATTCGTATCCAGACGGTTTCCCTGAAGATGTGCTTCATATAATGGCTTCCAATCCGAAGGTTTGCAAATATATAGACATTCCGCTACAACATTCGGCCGATGCCGTCCTGAAGGCGATGCACCGCTCCGTTGACGGCCGTCAGACCCGCGAACTTGTGGAGAAATTCCGCAAAATCGTGCCAGATGTCGTGCTGCGCACCACAATGATGGTCGGTCATCCCGGCGAGGGCGATGCCGAATTCGAGGACCTTCTCGACTTTGTAAGGCAGTATCGTTTCGAAAGGCTCGGCGCATTCCAATACAGCGAGGAGGAGGGGACATTCGGGGCCCTGAATTTGCGCGATGAGGTGCCGGAATCCATAAAACAGGAACGTTACAATCGGCTTATGGAGGTGCAGAGCTCAATATCCGAACAATTTAACATTTCCCGCATCGGTAAGCGTGAGCGTGTACTGGTCGATTCCTGCACGGATGGCATCCTGGTGGCCAGATCTTATGGTGAATCACCTGAAGTTGATGGTGAGATACTGATAGGTGACGAACAGTCACTCAGTAAGTTGGATATCAACAATATTATAGGAAATTTTGTTAATGTAGAAATTCGGTCCGCAAGTGAGTATGACCTGCTGGCCGAGATAGTATAATTGAACGATTATGGGACTTCTTGAAGGTAAGGTTGCCCTCATTACCGGCGCAGCCCGCGGTATAGGCAAGAGCATAGCCAAGGCGTTCGCATCCGAAGGTGCGGACATAGCATTTACAGATTTGACAATCGACGAGGTGGCGGAGGCAACCCGCAATGAACTTGAAACCTATGGCGTCAAGGTTATGGCAGTCGCATCCAATGCGGCGGATTTCGAAGCAGCGCATACCGCAGTGGAGCAGATCCGTGCTGAGATGGGGCATATCGACATTCTTGTCAACAATGCCGGCATCACCAGGGACACCCTTATGCTCCGCATGTCAGAGGCTCAGTGGGACGCTGTTATCAATGTCAATCTCAAGAGCGCATTCAATTTCATCCACGCCGTCTCTCCGATAATGATGAAGCAGCGCGGCGGCTCGATCATAAATATCAGTTCTGTTGTAGGTGTCCACGGAAATGCCGGACAGTGCAACTATTCCGCTTCCAAGGCGGGAATGATCGGCCTTGCGAAGAGCATCGCCAAGGAACTCGGTTCCCGCGGGGTGCGCGCAAATGTCGTCGCTCCCGGCTTCATCCTTACTGATATGACTGCGTCAATGCCTGAGGAGGCGCTCAGATCCTGGGAAGCTCAGATTCCGCTCAAGCGTGGCGGTACCCCGGAGGAGGTCGCAAAAGTCTGCACATTCCTCGCGTCAGATCTGGCATCCTATGTTTCCGGTCAGGTAATTCAGGTGGATGGTGGTATGGGAATGTAATTTTTATTATATTTGTGCAATTTAAGCAATTAATACTGATGAAGCGTATATTCTTATTTAAAAACACAGTTTTGTTCCTTGTTGCAGCCGTTGCGGTATCGTGTACGACTGCTAAGGATATCCTTTATTTCCAGAATATCGACGATGTCAAGCCTGAAAAGATCGAGGCTAAGTACGAACCTGTGATCCATAAGGATGACAAATTGCAGATTATCATTTCAGGACCCGACAAGACTGTTGTGACCCCATATAATTTCACTTTGAGCGATGCTGTTTCAAGTGGAGTGCAGACAGCTCAGTCCGTTATCCCTTATCTTGTTGATTCCAACGGAGATATCGATATGCCTGGCCTCGGACGTATTCACGTTGAGGGAATGCGCAGGACTGATCTTGTCGATTATATTTCATATACCTTGAAGGATAAGGGCCTTGTCAAGGATCCTGTCGTATCGGTATCATTCCTGAATTATAAGGTGACTGTTCTTGGAGAGGTCCGTAATCCGGGTACGTACAATGTCGGCAGTGAAAGGGTTACTGTTCTTCAGGCACTTGGTATGGCCGGCGACCTCCTCATCACTGCAGAAAGGAGGGATATTATCCTTATCCGTGATGTTGATGGCGAGCAGACTCACTTCAAGATAGACCTTACAGACGGAAATCTTTTGAATTCCCCATATTTCTACATTCACCAGAATGATGTAATATATGTTCCACAGAGTCCTGTTCGAATAGCGCAGGGCACAACAGCCACATCAATCTGGTCAACAATCCTCAGTTCCATCACTACGATGATTGCTGTTGCATCACTTCTTATCAATGTCAGTAAGTAATAATATCGTTTTCAAATAATGAGTGAATCTAATATCAATCGCAATTTCCAGGAAGAGCAGGGTACTGATTTCAAGCAGATATTCAGCGTGGTATGGGGCTTGAAATGGTGGATGCTCATAGCAGCCGTTCTATGCCTTGTCATCGGTTTCTGCTATATCAAGGTCACCCGCACGCAGTACTCAGCCAATGCGAAGATAATGCTTGTCAATAAGGACAACATCGGTTCGGCCGAGGTTGCCGTGATTTCCGACATCACCGGTATGTCAAAGACCAACAAGGCTATCAACGAGATTGAGGTTCTTCGTTCCAATGCCTTGATGCAGAAGGTTGTTGAAGATCTGGGACTCAATTATACCTACATCAAGTCCCGCAGGGTCAAACCTATTTATTATGACCTTGATCAGGCTCCGTTTGAGCTGATTTACAATGGCGTTCCGGGCAATCCGAAGCCTGCTGACATGCATATCTGCTTCATACCGAAGGACAGTGTAAGTTATCAGATTGTCAGCCTCGAGGTCGGCAATTCGGAGTATCCGATGACAAAGAACTCGTTCATGTTCGGAGAATCGGTTCCCGTAATGAAGGATTCCTTCATCATTGAAGCCAATATCAATTCCCTCCAGTACGGTGACAGATACGAAATTGTCACCTGTGATTCATTCAAGAAGGCCCGCTCTCTCAAGCGTTCGCTTATCGTATCAACGGGCAAGACGATGGATCGTTCGGATATTATCGATATCAGCTATTCTGATTTCCTTCCGAAGCGTTGCGAGGCGATAATCAACTCGCTTATCTTCCAGTATAACGAAGACGCCCGCAATTTCCGCAACAAGGCGACCACCAATACCCTCAGCTTCCTTGACGAGCGCCTTGCTTTCATAGAGCAGGAATTAAGCAACATCGAGGGCAGATATCAGGATTACCGCAAAAACAATACACTCGTGAACGTGGAGTCGCAGTCCCAGATCACCCTTACTTCCGATGAACGTTATGAGGCTCAGCTGAGTGAGGTGATGCTGCAGATCGAGCTCCTTGCTATTGTCCGCGACTATATCAATCAGATGAAGAATGAGAGGTCCGTCATTCCTGCAAATATCGGTATTTCGGATCCGGGGCTCAACAGCACTATCAATCAGTTCAATACACTCCTTCTGGAGCGCAACAGGATGGCGGCAAGTTCCAGCGAATCCAACCCTCTCGTCGTGACTGCCGATACGCAGATCGAGGAACTCCTTGCAAGTATCGATGCGTCTGTCCGCAACCTTGATCGCAGTTACAAGATCCAGCGTGACAATATCAGCGACAAACTCCGTGAGGGCAAACGCAAGATTTCCAATATCCCTACCCAGCAGCTGGCACTTTCCAATTTCTCCCGTCAGCAGCAGATCAAGGAACCTCTCTATATCCTGCTTCAGCAGAAGAGGGAGGAGGCTATGATTTCACTCTTCTCAGTTGCTGACCAGTGCAAGGTCGTTGATGGTGCAAGCGGTACAGCATATCCTACGGCTCCGAACAAAAGGATGATATTGCTCCTCTCGTTCCTTCTTGGCCTCTGTATCCCGCCGGCAGTTTTCTTCTGCCGTCAGTTTATGAAGTCTACGATAGACGGTAAGACTGATGTCACGAGCCGGACCGACATCCCTATCCTTGCTTCCATCCCGATGTCAGACAAGGAGGACAGCCTTATCAAGTCAAATGGCCGCGAACCGTTCGAAGAGGCTATCCGTGTGCTCCGCTCACAGTTCAGATATCTTCCACATAAGGTATATCAGGTGCTCTCTTCCACACCTGGAGAGGGAAAGACATTCATATCATCCAATATATCCCTTGCCCTCGCTTATGCCGGTAAGAAAGTGCTGCTCGTAGGTGTTGATTTGAGAAAACCTCGCCTGTATAAGATGTTCCAGGACAAGAATTCGGATTATAACAAAGGCGTTGTTTCGTATCTTATCGGCCGTGTTGACACTGCTGCCGAACTCATTGTCAGGGAATGCAGTGGCGTCACCAATCTTGATGTCATCTATGCCGGCAGTATTCCTCCGAATCCTTCCGAACTTATAGAATCTGAAAAGATGCGCTCTTTCATGAATGAAATCCGCAGTATGGATTATGATTATATCATTCTTGACAGTTGTCCATTCCTTCCGGTTGCAGACTCAGGTATCATAAACGATTATGTTGATGCCAACATCTTTGTAATGCGCTCGGGCGTAACTGCAATCAAATTCGTTTCGGATCTTGACAAGCTGGTTGCAGACGGTGGCCTCAAGAGCGTAAGTATCGTCCTTAACGGAGTGGATGTTAAGAAACGCTCTTACGGTTACTATAACGGTTATGGCTATGGCCACTACGGCTATGGAAAGGGGTCGGATTCCGGTTATGGCTACGGTTACGGCAATGGAAAAGATGCAGCTGCCGCAAAGGAGGCTTAGTTCAGGATGTTTTTCAACAGACAGAAGTATTCATTTATGGATATCGGCCTGAAGACCGATATCCATTCTCATATTTTGCCGGCTGTAGATGATGGTTCCAGGAGTACATCATCATCGATATCGATATTGAATTCATTGTATGAATCCGGAGTAAGGCGTTTTACTTTGACGCCACATGTTTCCGGAGGTCTCTTCCCGAATACGGAGACATCGCTCCGCCTGGCTTTTGACGCTTTGTCCAAAACTATATCAGAAGAACTGCCGTCGGATATCGAATTGCACCTTGGCGCTGAATATATGCTTGATGAATTTTTCGAAGATATACAGGCTCCTCTTACCTATCCTGATAAAAGCATTCTGATTGAAATGTCGTATCAAAGCAGAAGCAGCAATTTGATGGATTCGGTCTTCCGCCTCGTTCAGGACGGATATCATCCTGTTCTGGCTCACCCGGAAAGGTATGAATTCTATTTCACGGGCAGGAAGAAAGTAAGGACTCTGCCGGAAATCGAGAAACTCATAGATATGGGCTGCCGCCTGCAGCTCAACATTCAGTCGCTGACCGGCTGTTACGGTCAGGGATCGTTCGAAAACCTCAAATATATGCTGGACCACGATATGTACAGCTTCATTGCGACGGATATTCATTCAGCTTCGCAGATGAGTTGTTATAAGGATTTCAAGGTTTCTTCCGGCCAGTTCGAAAAAGTACGGCAGCTGGCCGTTTCAAATGATACACTATTTTTAAATAAATAACATTATGGCAGGTAAAATCATTTACATTCTCGGCGTAATAGCCGCAATATGGTGCGTTCTTGACATTCTCAAGAAGAACTGCGACCTTTTCAAGAAGATTCTTCTCATCATCCTCGTGCTCGCTACGAGCTGGGTTGGATTTCTAATCTATTATTTCATTCTCCGCAACAGGATCTGATCCGGAATGAAGAGAATTCTTTCGATGGTACTTGTATGTGCCGCATTGATATGTCTGGCAACTTCCTGCATCTACGAAGAGAAGAGTGACGTCATAGTTACATATTCAATGTCCGGCGTCATGTCTGCCAGCAGCGAAAAGGAGATTCAGGAGTACCTCGCAGCCAGGCAGACTGTCAAGGAAGCCTTCGTCGTTGCTCTCAATGAGTCGGGCCTGGATTATTTCGGGGAAGATACCTGGATCCTGCGTAATCAGCGCAGCAACGACAAGGCTTTCAAGATGGCACAAGACGCAGGAGAGAAAGCCAACAGTGCTCTCGGAGATTTCAAGGCGCCTTCCGAGCTGAATATGAAGATCAATCTCTCTTCATCATTCGGGGACGCGACGGTATGTATGTATTTATATGGTAAGTAATGAAGAAGACTCTGATTACTGCTGCGGCAATCATCATTGCAGGGGCAATGCTCCCGGTCGCCGTATCCCAGTTCAAATCGTATGACCGCACGGTAGAGGTCAAGGGCCTCTGCGAGAGGGAGGTCAAGGCTGACAAGGTCATCTGGCCTCTTGGCTATAAGGTAATGGGCAATGACCTTTCGGCTGTCCTCTCGGAGACGGAAGCGAATAATGCAGCTATTGTGAAATTCCTCAAGGAGGGCGGTATCGATGCCTCCTGCATCACCGTGGCCACACCGCAGATTTCTGACAAGTTCGCGAGCGAATACGGCAACAATGACCGAGTTTTCCGCTACCTGATGACCAACATCGTGACAGTCTGTACTTCTGATATAGATGCAGTCCTCGCTCTCCAGAGCCGTCAGGACGAACTCCTCAAGAAGGGTATAACCCTCTCCACAGATTGGCAGACTCAGCCTCAGTTCAAGTTCGAGGGGCTCAATGACATCAAGCCTGAGATGATAGAGGAGGCTACCGCCAATGCGAAAGAGGCCGCCAGGAAGCTGGCGGAGGACTCCGGCAGCAAAGTGGGTAAGATCAAGTATGCATCCCAGGGCACGTTCAGCATCGAGGACCGCGACTCAAATACTCCGAGCATCAAGAAAGTACGCGTTGTGACATACGTCTGCTACTATATCAAGCACTGATCAGTTGCTGCGCATATGAAAAAGAGCGGGCCGGTTTGTTGATGGCCCGCTCTTTTTCGTATGCTGATTGCTGAATTACAGCTTGAATCCGTCCTTGAGGCTTGTGGTCTTGTTCATCACAAGTTTGTCAGGGGTTGAGTCAGGATCCTTGAAGAAGTATCCGACGCGCTCGAACTGGACTGCGATGCCGCTGTTGTCCTCGAGGAGGGCCGGCTCTGCGTATCCGGTCTTTACGACAAGGCTCTCTGGGTTGAGGAATTCCTTGTAATCGCGGTCTTCAGGGATGTTGCCCATATCGGCTTCGGTGAAGAGGCGGTCGTAGAGACGGCATTCGATCTCCTTCATGTATGCGGTGCTGACCCAGTGGATGGTGCCCTTGACGGAGCGCCACTGCCCTGTGACAGGATGTGTGTCAGGGTCGTAGGTGCACTTGAGTTCGATGACCTTGCCGTCAGCGTCCTTGATGACTTCGTTGCACTTGATGATGAAGGTGTATTTGAGACGCACCTCGCCGTCCGGCTTGAGGCGGAAATATTTCTTCGGAGCATCCTCCATGAAGTCGGCGCGGTCGATGAGCAGTCCGCCCGTGAAAGGCACCTTGCGCTTTGCGCCTTCGGGATCGGCAGGGTTGAGCGGAGCGTCGAACCATTCGACCTTGCCCGGCTCCCAGTTTGTGAGGGTGATCTTGATCGGGTCGTCGGAAACGACCATATAGCGGTTGCTGCGCTCGTTGAGGTCCTGGCGGACGCACCATTCGAGCAGGCCGATATCCATCAGCTGGTCGCGCTTGCTGACGCCGATCTTCTCGCAGAATGCTTTGAGGGCCTGCGGAGTGTAGCCGCGGCGGCGTACGCCGCAGAGGGTTGGCATCCGTGGGTCATTCCAGCCCGAAACGAGGCCCTTCTGGACGAGCTCGAGCAGCTTGCGCTTGCTCATAAGTGTGTATGTGAGGTTCAGGCGGGCGAATTCGTACTGGTGGCTCGGATAGATGCCGAGGGTCTGGATGAACCAGTCGTAAAGCGGGCGGTGAACGTCGAACTCCAGGGTGCAGATGGAGTGGGTGATGTTTTCTATGGAGTCACACTGGCCGTGGGTGTAGTCGTACATAGGGTATATGCACCACTTGTCGCCGGTACGGTGATGGTGTGCGTGCTTGATGCGGTAGAGGATAGGGACGCGGAACATCATATTCGGATGAGCCATGTCTATCTTCGCGCGGAGCACCTTCTCGCCGTCGGCGTATTTGCCGTCGCGCATTTCACGGAAGAGGCGGAGGTTCTCCTCCACGCTGCGGTTGCGCCAGGGACTGTCGGTGCCCGGCGTCTCGACAGTGCCGCGTCCTGCGCGTATCTCCTCGAGGTTCTGGTCGTCAACGTACGCCTGGCCGCGCTGGATCATCATCTCGGCCCATTCGTACAGCTGGTCGAAGTAATCCGATGCGTAGCATTCCTTCTCCCACTGGAATCCGAGCCACTTGATGTCCTCCTTGATGGCGTCCACATATTCGGTGTCCTCCTTGGTAGGGTTGGTGTCATCGTAGCGCAGGTTGGTCTTGCCGCCGTATTTCTGGGCGAGGCCGAAGTTGATGCAGAGGCTCTTTGCGTGGCCGAGATGCAGGTATCCGTTCGGTTCCGGCGGGAAACGGGTGAGTATGGATTCGAATTTGCCGGCCTTCAGGTCGTCTTCGATTATTTCTTCGAGGAAGTTGAGTTTCTTTTCGGAATTTTCAACTGCTGTTGCGTTTTCTTCCATTTGAGTGCGATTTTAAGCGAAAAGACAAATATAATGCTTTTTTGCTTTATCTGTATTGGAGGGTGCGTCTGACTTCGGCTTTGAAGGTTCCTTTGTCATCCATCGCGCTGCCTTTGCGTATCCTGGTGAAGTTCATCTCCTCGAAACGTATGGTGTCGTTCTGGAATCTGCCGCCGTTGGCGGCGCCGTCCACATCCTCGATGACATACCAGAGATATTCCGGCCAGGTCTTGACGGAGTCGCGGAAGTGGCCGTCCCTGTCGGTGTCGTGCGGGTCGAAGGCGACGTCTTCGGTAAAATGCCCGGTGACCTTGAGGTTCCGGATCGGATTGCCTTCAGGGTTGCATACGGTTCCGTCGACGATGTAGGTGGCCTCGTATGTGATGAACATATCGCAGGATGTCGCGGCCAGCAGAAGCACGGCGAGGAGAGGAATGACTTTCAGTCTCATTTCTTTATCACTTTAAGGCTTGTGAAAGCGTCGCCGGATTCGAGGTGAATCAGCCATTCTGCCCCGGTCTCTGAAGGTTCCACCTTCACGCGGAGGGTGTTGGACCTGATGATATCGGCACTGATGCCCGGTGCTTTGGCGGTCAGATATTCATTGTTCTCTCCCGGGTCGGCGTGGTAAAACTTCTCGGTGCCTGTTATCTGGATGTCGTTGAGCCACCAGTTGCCGTAGTTGAGGCATATCACCGTCTGCTCGCCGCCTTCCTTGCCGAATGACAGAGTGTCGGCCGACATTCGTATGGCCTCCCAGGCTCCGACGATGATGTCATCCGCCATCTTTACGGGCGTTCCGATTTCCTCTTCCATTGTCGCCATTTCTCCAGTTGAATTGTTCCCGCAGCGTTTCTGGCTGCCGCAGGATACCGCAACGGCGCTGCATATCACCGCCATTGCTGATAATAATGTTCTGTTCATATCGTAAAGATACTTAAACTTTTGTTTTTTGATGCCAAAAGCAGTAATTTTATGATTTGAATCTAATGGGTTCATAACTGTTTTCTTTGCTTCACGTTCTCCGCTGAGCAAGAGGAAACAGGAGAGTAACTTGATAATAGATATTGATATGATACAGTCAATGACAGGGTACGGCAAGGCCGAATGCACTTTAGGCAATGACAAGTACCTGGTGGAAATCCGTTCCGTGAACGGTAAAAGTGCAGACATCTCCCTCAAGACATCCCTCATTCCGCGCGAACACGAAGTGGAAGTGCGACAGATGATAGCAGCCGGGCTGGGCCGCGGCAACATCGACCTCTTCATCACCCTCAGGAAGGGCGAGGAGATACCTGCGGCAGCCAAGGCGGTCAACGCAGCGTTGTTCAATGAATATTGCGCTCAGTTGCGCTCAGTCGCTTCCGGTGTCGGTATGTCCGTCGCTGATGACGTGCTTTTCCCGGCTGTGCTGCGTATGCCTGACGTGCTCTCCCAGCAGGAAAAGGAGGAGATGTCAGATGAGGACTGGAAGACCCTCCACGGTGCCATCTGCTCTGCAGTGGAGCACCTCAGGGAATTCCGCATCAAAGAGGGGGAGAGCCTTCGTAAAGACGTGTTCTCCCAGGTCGAAAAGATTGAATCCTATGTCAGCGAAGTGGAAAAGTACGAGAAAGAGCGCATAGACACCGTCCGCGAGCGTATACTCGCCCGTATCGCCGAAATCGGCGCCCAGCCGGATATGGACCGTCTCGAACAGGAGATGATATTCTATATCGAGAAACTTGACATCAATGAGGAGAAGGTCCGCCTCCGCCAGCACTGCAAGTATTTCCGCGAAACTGCGGAGAATGAAGCCATGCCCGGCAAGAAACTCGGCTTCATCGCTCAGGAGATGGGCCGCGAGATCAACACGATGGGCTCCAAGGCAAACCACGTCGAGATCCAGAAATGGGTCGTAAGGATGAAGGACGAGCTCGAGAAAATCAAGGAGCAGTCGCTTAACATCCTGTAATTTTTTGCCTTTCCCCGGGTTAGGTAATCCTCGGCTGGCGCAAATCCGGACAGGATTTACTGCCTGGCTGCCGCCTGGAACGGCTAGGATGTAAAATCGATACTTGATAGTAAAGTAAATTCAGCTAAAACTAAAATTTTCATATCTTTGCGGTATGAATACTTTAGAAAATATGGCTGCGGCCCGCAGGGCCAGGACGGCGCAGGAGATAAGGGATGCTCTCGCCTTGTCCGGAATGAGCCGAAAGGAGTTCGCTGACAAGATGCATCGCCTGCCTTCGGAAGTAACCAAGTGGCTTGGAGGTAATCATAATTTCACTACAAATCTGCTTGCCGAGATATCATACGTGCTTGGTACGCCCATTTCCGGAGCGGGTGAGACCCTGATTCCGGTTGCTGACAAAAAGGCTGTTGACGGTTACGGCAGCGAGAGCAATGCCGTTTCAAAATTGAAAGATCCTGCATCATATAGTCTTTCGGATGTGGAAATTCCTATGAATGTAGCCCAATCTCTGATTCTTAAGGCTGAGATGCAAGGTTGTACTTTGCGTGAATATATCAGGGACATTCTGTGCCGATCTTCAGAGGAAGTATCGGCTTCTGATTTTGCTGGAATCTGGGATTACGGCTACCCTGATGGCGAGGAAATCAGGGCAACCAGAAGCGTAAACAGTGTGGAATTATGGTAAAGTACCTTCTTGATACCAATATCTGTATCCATCTTTTCCGCAATCAGTATGGGATACGGGATGCAATCAACACGGTGGGATTTGGGAATTGTGCGATTTCCGAACTGACAAAGGCGGAACTCCTCCAGGGAGAAATGATGGCTGCCGCCAGGGGGCACGCCGTTAATCCTGAACCTCTGCGCTTCTTTTTAAGAAAGATTACCATTATCCCCATCAGCGATGCTGTAGAGTTGTTTGCCAAAGAAAAAGTACGTCTGCTCAGTGTCGGTACTCCCATTGAGGATTTCGATATTCTGATAGCTTGCACCGCCATTGTCAATGGCTTGACTATGGTGAGCGAAAATGTATCTCACTTCGGACGGATTTCCGGCATCAGGCTTGAGAACTGGGTGCGACGCTGACCTGGTTTCCGCTGGAGCGGATTAATGTTGTACTGATTCCTTGGTATAAATGCTTCTTGTTGCAAGTGCCGTATTGATAGATTTTTATTACATTTGCCCTATATATGGGCAAACGATTATGAAAAAGATATTTTGTCTCATTGCTGCTGTATTTTGCTTCGCATGTATTTCGTACGGACAGAAGGTTCTCACGCGTACGGGAAGCTATACTTATGTGGCTCCGCCGGACCAGTCGCTCGAGATTGCAAAACAAACTGCATTAGAGCGGGCGAAGCTTCAAATCATAGAGGATGAATTCGGTACGGAAGTCGGCGTGAGCAATATCTCCAGAACGGCAAATGTAGATGGGAAGTCATCGTCATCCTTCCTTTCGATAGGTGGGACCGAAGTGCGTGGTGAGTGGATAAGAACTATAGGTGCCCCGATTTTCGATATGTCATTCAACGGAGAGTCGATGTTGGTGGTCAAGGTCACGGTGAAGGGGGAGATAAGGGAAATAAAATCATCCTCCATTGACCTTGAAGTGAAGATACTCCGTAACGGTGTTGACGAAAAGGATGAGACGGATGTCCTCAGGGATAATGACGGCCTTTTCGTGCTCTTCAGGAGCCCTGTGAAAGGTTTTGTCGCGGTATATCAATATGACAGCGACGGAGTCTTCCGTCTGTTGCCATACAAGGAAGCGGAGAACGCAGCCATCCCTGTGAAGGCCGGCAAAAGATATGTATTCTTTTCGGAAAGTGCCCGGCAGGGGGTGGCGCTTCGCGATGAGCTTCCTGTTGACAGCCATTCCGGCAGCCACTATCTGATAACCTGCAATTCTGCTGAAGATTTGTGCCGGTACTATATCATTTTTTCACCAAACAGCTTCACGCTTCCTAATGACGAGCCGGTCGATGACTCCATTCCGGCCAAGATAGATTTCGATTCATTCCAGAAATGGCTTGCCAGGGCCAGGAAATACGACCGGCAGATGACTGTGGCCCCCCGTGATGTCCTTTTGAAAAAAATTGATAGTTTTTGATAGATTTCAATACGGTTGGTCCTATATGTAGTAAACAAACATTTTTCTAAACCATATTCAATATGAAAAAGATTTTTACAATTCTCGCTACGGCACTTGTAATGTGCTCTTTCGCAACAGCTCAGACAACAGATGAAACCATTGAGGCACGTAAGGCGGAGTACCGTCAGTCCCAGACCGAACTGACCAAGAAAGCCAGCAAATATGCAAAGAAAGAGGCTAAGAAACTGACAAAGGAAGGCTGGAAAGTCTCTCCTGGTGGACTTCCGATGCCAAAGCAGCTCGACAGGTCATATCTTATGCAGTATGAATATGAAGAGAGCGGTCTGCCTAAATATATTTTCGGCCAGGCTACTTCTGTGGGTTCGACATACGATGCTGCCAAGATGCAGGCGACCAACAATGCCAAGATAGAACTTGCGGGATATATTGAAACCGAGATTACTGCGCTGACAGAGAGCTCGCTCGGTAATCTTCAGATCAGCCCTGAACAGGCAGCTTCCATCAATGAGGCCGTTCAGTCAAGCAAATCCCTTATTGCCAACAGGCTTACCCGCGTGATTCCTGTAACTGAATGCTTCCGCAAAGTCAATGACAACACCGTTGAAGTGCAGGTGCGACTCGCATTCAATACGAAAAATGCTATGGATGATGCCATTGAAGTTGTAAAACTCAAGCTTGAGGAAAAGGGCGAAGACCTTCACGAGCAGCTTGAAAAGATGTGGGCGGATTTCAAGTAGTATTTAATAACAGAATGCACATACCTTGGAAAAGGGACGTGTCCCGTATGACGGACACGGAATTGATAGAACAAGTATACGACGGCAATGAGGATGCCGTCGTATACTTGTTCTATGATAAATACTCATCTACCTTCCAGTATCACATCTACAATATTTTTCCCTACAGGGTGGACGTTGCGGAACTTGTGGATGAATTCTTCCTGTACCTGTACCAGGACAACTGGCGCAGACTCCGTACTTATGATCCGTCCAAAGCGGCTCTGAGCACCTGGATATCGATGGTGTCTTATAGGTTTTTCAAAAACTACAAGCTGTCAAAGATAGATTTCAACGGTGTCATCTCTATAAGTGATAAATGGGAAACTTTCAGGGGCGATTGGGTACAGAGTGTCGATGCCGGAGCGCTGATGGATATAAGGGAGGCCATATCGGAGATAAAGAGTGAACGTGACAGGGGAGTGGCACAGATGCTTTTCATCGAAGACCGTCCATACGAAGAAGTTGCAGCAAGATATGGGATGAGCGTCGATTATGTTTACACTGTGAAGAACCGTATTGTCAAACAATTGAAAACGAAACTGGAGGCTTATGGATAAACTGACATTGAAAGAGGAGATGCAGATACTTAATGCTGCAGAAATTGCGGGAAAGGAAGCACCCGAGGTGCTGGACACCCAAAGGGCCCGCGGATATGTACGTTCACAGCTTCAGCCCGGGAATTCCCGCAGGAGATCGTTTTTTCGATCCCCTGTGATCTATGTGGCCCTGGCCGTTGCGGCTTGTGCGGTTGCCGTGCTGCTGATATTCACTCCGGACTCCGAAGCTTCGCTTCAGCTCATGCAGCAGGAGCAGATGCATGCGGCCGCAGACAGCATTGACTGTGCGGATGATTCCCTTGCCGTGGAAACTTCAGAACAGTTTGAAATTGCATCCGTTGATGAATAAGTCAGGTCTGTATATTCTCCTTCTCCTGGCTCCGTTGTCAGATTGTTTTGCGCAGGATGACCTGCGCGCTTCTTATTCCGATTTCGCGAAGTCATCCGGGCGGCAGTACCGGGAATACTCAAAAGAGTCCGCCCTTGAGTTTTCCAGGGCCCTAAGGGAAAACTGGAAGACGTTCAGGGTATTCGACGCGCAGGTCAGATGCTTTGTCAAGCCCTCGTCCGACACTCTTTTGCCGGCTTGTCCGGTCGAGAACGTGCAGATTGATATATCGGATGTGCCTGTCAATGACGGGAGCCTGATGCTTTCCCCGAAGTCGACCGATGCCGTTGCCGTTTATTCTGAGAATGCCGTGGGATGTATCCGACTGACATTTCCGTTTTATGGAACTCAAGTTGTATGCCCGGTGCCTGCAACATACCGATCGCTTCGCCTACGTGGCATATCCGAACGCTCCGTGAGCTCTTTCTGGAGTGCTCTGTCCTGCAGGGAGTCGGACTTGATGATGCTGTCGCTGAGGGGCGTGGAGCGTGACTTGAATCTCAATGACTGGGCTATGTTCGAGTTTGTATCAGAACTTTCAAAACGGGTTTTCCCCGAAGGCTCGAAGAATGAGATGGCGGTGTTCACGGTCTTCTGTATGAACGAATTGGGACTGAGGTGCAGGATAGCGCGCGCCGATGGGGGGCTTATTCCGATTTTTGCCGCAGAGCAGCAAATCTATGGCCGCAGGTATGTCATAGTCGATGGAGTTAAGTATTATATCGCTGCGACGGATTCCGATATAGCTGCACTGAATACCTACCAGCTTGAGATTCCGGGTGCTTCGTCCGATATGGATATGAGCCTGACTGTCGCTCCGAGCCTTGGCGACGGCAGCTTCACTGCGCGAAAGTTCGAATCTGAGGTATTGGGGAAGGTCTTAAGCATTTCACTGGATACTGCTTTGATTTCCTTCTATGCGGATTATCCGCAGCTGGATATCAATGTATATGCCGGTGCCGAACCGGATAGTGCATTCGCGGAGGCGATGCTGAAGGAGATAGGCCCCGCGATCTCCGGGAAAAGCGGCGTTGAATCCGTCAATGCAATCCTGGCTTTTCTGCAGAATGATTTCAGATACAGGAGTGATGTCCGGCAGTTCGGGAAGGAAAAACCATTTTTCTGCGAGGAGAATTTCTATTATCCATACAATGATTGTGAGGACAGGGCTGTCCTCTTTTCGTTCCTTGTGAGGAGGCTTCTTGGATATGATTGCCTTTTGTTGGAATACAGTGACCACGTCAACTGTGCCGTCAGGACAGACGAGGAAGCGGCCGGATACTATATCAGGCGTGGTCAAGACAAATATTATGTATGTGATCCGGCCTGTGTCGGGGCCAAAGTGGGGATGTCAGGCAGAAACTATCGCATCAAGCCGCAAAAAATATGGGTAATATCAAAATAACTGACTAAAGTTTAGTAACTTTGTTACTTTACCGATATTAATACAAATATGAGACGAACAGGCAGACTTCTTCCTACATTGGCCGTTCTGATTGTGGCTTCCGTCTTCCCACAGACCATATCCGCACAGTCGGCTGTATCCAAGGTCATCAGTTTTTCAATGGATGATATCAACGGCATCTTTATGCCTCCCGAATTGTATGTGGACATCGATTTCGTTGACGACAACGGCAACAAGATTCTTGAAGCCGGTGAAAGCGGTCGTATCATACTCAAACTCAGGAACCAGGGCGGTGATGCCAATGGCGTTGAGGTTATCGTGACTCCACGCAGGGTCGTCGATGCCTTGACAAGCAATCTCCGGAGTTCGACGATGGACATTCCTGCCGACACTCAGAAACAACTGGACTTTTCCATAAAGGCCGGCGTTTCCATCCCGACAGACTCTGTTCTGTTCGATATCAAGGTCCGGGAGCCGATGGGATATGATATCGACGCATCGCTGATGCTCAGTACCTACGAGTATCAGAGAGCCGCTATTTCAATGCAGGGCGTATCCATAGCGGATTCCGGAAGGGGTGCGCGTGCCAGGAACAACAACCCTGACGGCAAGGTTCAGGCCGGAGAAGTGGTATGGGCCACAGTGATGCTTCAGAATACAGGTTTTGGAGAAGCCCGTGACGTAAGATATGAAATCACGTCAGATGACCCCAATGTCCTGCTTATGACGGATACCGGTCTGGCTTCGAAGATATCCGGCAAGGTTGATGACCTGCTCGTGGGTCAGACGGCGGAGGTGTCATTCCGCTTCAGCCCGAATAACAGTTTTGTTCAGAAGGGGCAGTATCTGCCCGTCAGGATAAGTGTGACTGAAGATATGGGCTTCGGCAATCTGGCATCCGTACAATTGCCTGTTTCGTTGGACAAAGTTCCGGAGGATCCCCGTATCGTTGACATCAAGGGCGACCGTGCCGGGCTTCTTGCGATGCAGCAGACAAGGGTGTTCTCACAGTCTAACAGAATTACCTCAAATATACGTGACATAAGCCAGGCCCCTGTGGGAATTCCAATATACGGCGATGCGGTGGCAATTGTCATCGGGGCGGAAAAGAACTCATACGGAGTGGCTCCGGCCCCGTATGCGGCACGGGATGCCAGGCTGATGGCCAAGTACCTCAAGACATCGATGGGTGTCAGGGATATCAGGGTCCTGGTTGACGACCAGGTGACCGGAGCCGCCTTGAGCGACTGCTTCGATTCCCGTTTCGGCTACCTCAAGCAGACCGTCATTCCTGGCAAGACAGATGTGTTCGTTTTCTACTCGGGACACGGTATTCCGGATTTTGATGCCGACAATAAAGAAGATGTATTCCTTTTCCCTTATGATGCCAGAAAGGAAATGGTGAGAGACCGCGGATACAGTATAAACAAGCTTTATGCTGACCTGAATTCTCTTGGCGCAAAGTCTGTCACCGTCATATTGGATGCCTGTTTCAGCGGTTCGTCCCGTCAGACTGCCTCCATCGCATCTGAGAATATTTCCGGTACCAAGGGCGTGCGCATCTCAAGTCATACAATGTCTGCCAGACCTTGGGAGACTAATCCTGATTTCCGGCTGTTCACCTCATCCACCGGTGAGCAGACCTCCCTCGGATATGACCAGTCCCAGTCCGGACTGTTCACATATTTCCTGACAACGGGCCTGCAGGGCGATGCTGACAAAGATGGCAACGGTTCGATCACTATGTCCGAACTCGTGGAATTCGTTACAAATAGTGTTTCGTCCACGGCTGTCAGGATCAGAGGAGGTGCCCAGACCCCGGAATTTTTCGGCAATGGAGATTTTGTAATTGAAAAAATCAGATAGTGAAAAAGTTTTTGACCATAATGGCTCTGGCGTTTGCCGCATTGCCTGTATTTGCAGAAAGCAAGGCGGACAATGACATTCTTCTCAGCAACGTCGACGTCTCCCGCCAGAAGACCACTTTTATTATTACTTATGACATAAAGCTTGGAGAGGATACGCGTTCCTGTGATGTCGCTCTTATGCTCAGTACGGATGCAGGCCAGACCTTCAGCCGGGTTGACAAAGCGGATCTTTCGGGAGATTTCGGCCGAATCACTTCGTCCGGTCAGAAGAGCATACAATATGACTTCTCCAGGGACAAGGAGAGCCTCGCCGGCAAACAGCTTTCATTCAAGGTGGATGTGGTCGGCAAGGATGTCGTCAGGAGCAGGACTTTTGTTTCCGGTCAGGTGGCTGTTTATCCGCATCTTTCCTATGGTGTGATGGCCGGGATGGTAAGGAAGTGGGGCTGGTATGCAAAGGCCCGCACTGATTTTCAATTCCCGGGCTATTCATATACGCATACCTCCTCTGTCGATGATTTCTGGGGAACGGGAGCAAGCAAGGTGTCACGTCTCAACGTCACGGCCGGCGCGATGGTCCGTGCCGTCAATGGCATATATCCATACCTTGGACTGGGCTATGGCAGATATGGCCTGTTCCTGCAGGACTACGCCGGGGATTGGGCCAAGGTCAATGATTACTGTGCTGAAGGTCTGTCGCTCGATGCCGGTGTGGTTATGACATTCGGGAAGATATCCGTGTCGGCAGGAGTCAGCAATACCAATTTCAAATATACTGAGGCGGAAATCGGTCTCGGCATAATGTTTTAACCGGATCTATTATGAAGAGACTTATATCATATCTGTTTGCCGTTGTGGCACTGGCTTCCTGTATGGATGCTGACAGGGACCTGAATGGTGTTGATCTGCTTCCGCCAGCACTGGAGATAATGGAGCCCGCTGTAGCTTCGGGCAGCCTTGAAGTTGTGTTCACTGCAAGACTCGAAGGCGGAATCAGGAATGAGGAATGCGGTTTCTACCTGTCTCAGGATGAAAGTTTCGCCACCAATGAGAAGATTAGTTCGAGTTACGTCAATAATGATTCCGGCAGATTTACGGTATCGAAGGTGCTGCGGAACTATGGTGGCCGGTGGTATTGCAAGGCATATTCGTCAAACGGACGAATAGAGATACAGTCGGCAGTGGTTTCGTATGATGTGAAGCCTTTTGACAACTACGTCAAGGTGGGAGTTCCGACTGTTGTCTCAAGTGTCAACGGCATTGCAGTGCTGAACTTCGATATCACATTCGCCGAGGACATTGCTCTTACTGAGTGCGGCCTCTGCTACGGCACTTCCTTGAATGATCTGACTGTAAACTCCGGCTTTATCCGGGCAAGTGCCAATTCTGGATTTCATTCCGTGACACTGAGAGGTCTGACGTCAGGCCAGACTTATTACGCCCGTTCCTTCGCCCGCGAGGGGACTAATATCGTCTATGGCACTTCCTGCGGCTTTGTAATCTCGTCGGCTCCGAATGTAATGACAAGCGCCCCGACAGGTATTGAAGCCCAGACTGCCGTCTGCGGCGGTTATGGCATAGTTGCCAACGGCTCTGCAATTACTGACAAGGGCGTTGTGTGGAGCACCACACACCAGCCGGACATCAATTCATCATCGCATGTGTCTGCAGGTGCCGGGCCGGATGCATTCACCTGCCCGATATCGGGACTGTCACCGTTGACGACATATTATGTCAGGGCCTATGCCCGCAACGGCGTGGCAGTCAGCTACGGTGAAGAGATGACTTTCACTACCAAGGCAATTGCGGTGACGGGAGTAAGTCTCAGCAAGACGAGCCTTACGATGACCGAAGGTGACACGCAGACATTGACCGCCACCATCACCCCGTCCAACGCATCGAACAAGAATGTCACCTGGACGAGCAGCAACAGCACCGTCGCCAGCGTCGATGCGAGCGGCAATGTGACAGCATTGAAGGCCGGTACAGCCACAATCACCGTCAGGACATCCGACGGAGGCTACACATCCCAGTGCAGCATCACGGTAAACGCAAAGGTCTATCCTGTGACAGGAATAAGTCTCAGCAAGACGAGCCTTACAATGACCGAAGGTGATACGCAGACATTGACCGCCACCATCACCCCGTCCAACGCATCGAACAAGAATGTCACCTGGACGAGCAGCAACAGCTCCGTAGCCAGCGTGGATGCTAACGGCAATGTCACAGCACTCAAGGCCGGTACATCTACAATCACTGTGCGGACCAATGATGGCGGCTACACATCCCAGTGCAGCATCACTGTAAACGCAAAGGTCTATCCTGTGACAGGAGTAAGTCTCAGCAAGACGAGCCTTACAATGACCGAAGGCGACACACAGACATTGACTGCCACCATCACCCCGTCCAACGCATCGAACAAGAGCGTCAGCTGGACGAGCAGCAACAGCACCGTCGCCAGCGTCGATGCGAACGGCAAGGTCACAGCACTCAAGGCCGGTACAGCCACAATCACCGTCAGGACATCTGACGGAGGCTACACATCCCAGTGCAGCATCACGGTTAACGCAAAGGTCTATCCTGTGACAGGAATAAGTCTCAGCAAGACCAGCCTTACAATGACCGAAGGTGACACGCAGACATTGACCGCCACCATCACCCCGTCCAACGCATCGAACAAGAGCGTCAGCTGGACGAGCAGCAACAGCTCCGTCGCCAGCGTCGATGCGAGCGGCAATGTGACAGCATTGAAGGCAGGTACTGCAACAATCACCGTAAGGACATCCGACGGCGGCTACACATCCCAGTGCAGCATCACTGTTAACGCAAAGGTCTATCCTGTGACGGGAGTAAGTCTCAGCAAGACGAGCCTTACGATGACCGAAGGTGACACGCAGACATTGACCGCCACCATCACCCCGTCCAACGCATCGAACAAGAGCGTCAGCTGGACAAGCAGCAACAGCACCGTCGCCAGCGTCGATGCTAGCGGCAAGGTCACAGCACTCAAGGCCGGTACGGCTACAATCACTGTGCGGACCAATGATGGCGGCTATTCACGTTCGTGTACAGTTACTGTCAATCCTAAGGGTTCGACGGAAAATGTCGGTAAAACAGATTATAATTGGTAACCGATGAGAACCAGATATTGTACAATATTGGCCTTGATGATATTGTCGGCCTGCTCCCGAAATATGGATTCCCTGGAGAAGGGCATAGAAGAGATGTCCTTTGTCGCAGCGATCGAGCAGCCCAAGGATAGCTCAGCCACGAAGACTCTTCTTGGAGGCAACACCTCGGATGCCAGCAGACAGGTATTGTGGTGTGCATCTGACGAGATCTGCGTGGCCGCCGGTGACAAATCCTCAAAGTTTGTCAATGCTGGTTCTTCAAACTCGGTGACAGCCACATTTGAGGGCTCCATCTCTCCTGCGGACACATATTATGCTGCATACCCGTACAGTTACGTCACAGGCTTTTCATCGAACGAGTTCAGTCTGAACCTTCCATCCACCCAGGACTACAGGACGGACGGCTTCGATGATGACAGTTTCCCGATGGTTGCCAAGACCACTGGAGGCACGTTCAACTTGCTGAACCTCTGCGGAATCTTCGTCCTCAATCTCACGGGCGACAAGAGCATAGAATCCCTGGCCTTTTCGGCACATAAGGACGACGGCTCGGAGATTCCCGTTGCGGGTATCGCGAAGGTATCGATGGACTATGCATCGGTGCCGTCTCTGAGCCTCACCGGCACGACACATCCATCCGTGACATTGGCGTGCGCAGAGCCTGTGACCTTGAGTCCGTCAAGCCCGACATCGTTCCACATCATACTCCCTCCGGGAACCTATCCTTCTTTCTCAATTATTGTATATGCGACGGACGGCTCAAAGATGCAGATAACATCATCCAAGCCGATGACAATCAACAGGTCCAACAGGACTGTGGCCTCATCGCTCTCATACAAGGAACTTGAAACTTATGTGGACCTCGGCCTGAGTGTGATGTGGGCGACCTGCAATATCGGTGCTGACACTCCGGAACAGTACGGCGGTTACTACCAGTGGGCCGGTATACAGGATGTAACAAGTACAAGCATATATCTTGCTTGGAGCAATTGTCCATACCACACAGGTTCAGATGCAGATACCGGTTGGACCAAGTACGTTCCATCGAATAGGTCGTCATATTGGTCCGGCACCGGCAGTCCCGACAACAAGACCGTTCTCGATCCGAGTGATGATGTTGCCCACGTTAAGTTGGGCGACAAGTGGCGTATACCGACAGATGCAGAGTGGACAGAGTTAAGAGACAACTGCACCTGGACCTGGACCACACAGAACGGAGTGAACGGATACAAGGTTACAAGCAAGAAGACCGGTTATACAAACAAATCGATCTTTTTGCCTGCTGCGGGTGACCGCGATGTCGGCTCCAGCGGCCACTATTGGTCTTCGTCACTTTTTACGAACTACCCGATCTACGCTTTCATCCTGTACTTCGATTCGAGCCATGTCTACGGGACCAGCAACTTCCGCCGCTTCGGGCAGCCTGTGCGTCCTGTCTATGGAGACAGAGTGAGCGTTACAGGCGTTAGCCTCAGCAAAACCACTCTCAGCCTTGAAATTGGTGAGACATACACGCTGAGTGCTACAGTCGCTCCATCCAATGCCGCAGAGAAGAGCGTCAGCTGGACGAGCAGCAACAGCACCGTCGCCAGCGTCGATGCGAGCGGCAAGGTGACGGCGGTCGGTGAAGGAGAAGCTGTGATATCTGCGATTGCATCTGACGGTGTCACGAAAGCCACTTGCACCGTTACGGTTCTACCTAATGTGGATTATACCCAACCTGTTGATATGGGCCTGAGTGTTAAATGGGCATCTTGCAATCTCGGTTCCAACAATCCCGAAAATTATGGAGATTATTATGCGTGGGGCGCAACAGAACCGTGGTACGAGAATGGCTATGCCCAATCCGAAACACCGGTGTGGAAATCCAACTACAGTGAGGGATACCAATGGGAGAATTGTCCGTATTTAATCTCAGGAAGTGGCTCTTCTGCAACATTCTCGAAATATGTCCCATCTTATAAGTCAAGTTACTGGGGCGGCAGCAACTCGCCTGATAACAGGACGGTCCTAAGTATGTCTGATGATGCGGCGTATGAGATGATGGGTGGCAGCTGGCGTATGCCAACTGAAGAAGAATGGACGGAATTGATTAATACAGAAAATTGTATTTGGACCTGGACAACACAAAGAGGAGTCAATGGATACAAGGTGACGAGTAGAAAGACTAATAACAGTATTTTCCTCCCTGCTGCCGG
The DNA here is from genome assembly GCA_045601245.1 of Bacteroidales bacterium. Lineage (GTDB taxonomy): Bacteria > Bacteroidota > Bacteroidia > Bacteroidales > UBA932 > Cacconaster. Next base: position 13,230 of record JAZRZH010000039.1, on the reverse strand, counting down.
CTCCCGAAGCAGCACCAGCCTCACTGATTTGGGTTCTCGCGGCTACTATTTGTCTTCGTCTCTTAATACGGACTATCCTATATATATCTGGTGCGCCTTCTTATCTTCAAGTAATGTTTATGTGAGCTATTACTATCGCTCCTACGGTCGATCGGTCCGTCCTGTCTATGATGATCGTATCCGTGTGACAAGCGTGGCGTTGAATGTCCAGTCGGCAACACTTGACGTGGGTGAGTCCCGTATTCTTTCCGCTACCGTATATCCTTCAAATGCAACCGATAAGAGTGTATCTTGGACCACCAGCGATTCCGATGTCGCTACTGTGGACGATAATGGCAAGGTGACGGCGGTCGGTGCCGGTACGGCAACGGTTACTGTCAAGACTCTGGATGGCGGCAAGACAGCCACTTGTCAGGTGACGGTTTCATTAGGCTCCGGGTACGTCGACCTCGGTCTGAGCGTCAAGTGGGCTACCTGCAACCTTGGCGCAAGCGTACCGGAGGAGTACGGCGACTACTACACTTGGGGGGACATCGAGACATACTACGAAGATGGATATGCGCAGGAAAGTTCGCAGAAGCATTGGAAGAGTAGTAAAACAGGAGGGTATTCAACAGAAAACTATAAGTTCTATCAACTGGAAATAGCAGAAACCGATATCTATGATAATGATGGCTTCCTTATTGCTAAAGCTGGTGATGCAGTGGCAAAAGGTTACACGAAGTATGTTCCGAAATCCTATGCTGATCAGTATGGTTTCAAGGGATTCTACGATGGCAAGACCGTACTCGACATAGAGGATGATGTTGCCCACGTTAAGTTGGGGGGCAAATGGCGTATGCCGACAGATGCGGAATGGGATGAATTAAGGAACACTGACAATTGCACCTGGACTTGGACCACACAGAATGGAGTCAATGGCTGTAAGGTGACCAGCAAGAAGAACGGCAACAGTATCTTCTTGCCCGCTGCGGGCTTCCGCTACGTTGCGGACCTCTACAATGTCGGCTCCCACGGCGATTATTGGTCTTCGTCGCTCACTACGTACGACCCGAACGGCGCCTTCGGCCTGCACTTCGATTCGAGCAGTGTCCGCAGGAGCGGCCCCGCCCGCTGCATCGGGCAATCTGTCCGTCCTGTCTCAGAATAATATTCGAGGGGGCGAAGCTCCCGACGTTTGATACTTCTGCGGCCAGGCCCGTCCTGTGCGGGCCAGCCGCAGAATTTGAAATTTTTCAGAAATGCCGATTGTGTACGCAAGTACATCCTTTCAAGGTGAGTACCCGTCAGATAAAAGGACTTGACGAAGTTCTTGTGAGTGTCGGGTTCCCGTTCTCATCGCTGGAGAAGTTTTCCAGTAAGATGATTGTTGAAAATCGCGGGGATGTGCTAACTCTCTTGTTTCCAGAAGTTAAGCCTGATATATCCGTTTTTTTGAATGGAAGTCCAAGTACTCAATCCCGATAAACCGGAAACGATCAGCTGGCGTGGGTTTGAATCGACCCTCAAATGGATTCGATGCCTTCCCTGTGTATGCTGCTGCATACAGTTTTGTCCGTGAACTTTGCATTGTCTGTTCCAAAATCCCCAGGGAATATAAGTATTCACTTGGCGATGAGGCCCGTCTTGCAGGTATGCGTATGCTGGTGTTTATCTGCGAGGCATTGAAAGCCACGATGACATCGGATTTGCTTCCGTATCTGAAGGAAGCCCGCGAGAAACTCACGGAGGTACAGATATGCTTGCGCTTGCTTGATGATTTGCATATTGTTTCAGACAAAAGATATGCCGGCTTCGTTGAGATGACTGAAGATATATCAAAACAATTATATGGATGGGAGAAAAGCGAAAAAGTATCAAGGCCTGAGTGATGGTAATTCCGAGAATCGGTTTGCAATCAGAGTGCCAATTGATTGTCTTTTGCCTGCTGCGGGCTACCGCAACGATACGAACCTCAACAATGTCGGCTCCAACGGCAACTATTGGTCTTCGTGGATATACGGTCCTTTGCATCCGGCTTTTGAATACGGTTATTTTGCAAAAGGCATCCTGAAATATAAGATTTACCGTTGGTTGCCGTTATTCGTAAATGGCTGACACCCCGATATTTAAGCCAAGCCCCTTGCGCCATTTGACGCAAGGGGCTTGGCTTAAAGTCTTATTAATAAGCACTTTGTGAATTACGATAAAGCTATATGGTCCTGTCGAAGTTCAACAAAAAGGAGTCAGAGCTTGCAAATCTGGAAGATGGTTTATACTTTTGTCTGAAGTATATGGGCAGGCTCTCCGAGAGGCCGGACAGGCTTGACGCCGCAGTGTTCAGGAAGCTGTTCGAGGTCGCCGAATTCGTGGCGCTGCCCGCAGAACAACGTAAGAGCTATATTGCAAAAATGACCACTGAAAGAGACATAATCAACCAAATCGCCTACGCGAGGGAAAAGGGCGAAGAAGCCGGAATTGCAAGAGGTAAGGCCGAAGGTATTGCCGAGGCAAAACTTCAGATGGCAAAGGACTTCAAGGCAAACGGCGTGTCAGTAGAAATTATTGCCAGGTGTACTGGACTGTCTTTTGAGACAGTAGAATCCTGTTAGCCGGAATTACCAGAAGAGCAACGGCATCTGTTCTTCATTTCTGATAACGCAGAAGTATTCGCCGGTCGCCAGTTCATTCAGGCGGCCGGCTATTTTTGTGCCGCTCGACCAATGCGTATGAACTGTTTTGGGTTGAGTGGCCATGCAATTGAATACACCAGGAGTGCTCTAGATGGATTCTGTGGCTTGGCTGTCATTTTGGGTGCCGACAACCTTCGATAGAACGTCCTCTGTGGACGGTTGCTGGCACCCATTTTCAATCTCAGCGGCGGGCTTGCGCCGGAAGCGATTGCAGCTCAGGCGAGAGTTGTCTCGAGCGGGGCGTCAGTTGCCTAACGGTCGTCGGGCAAAGGATGGCGCTATTCGCCGTTATGCCGCCTTCCGCCTTAATCCGCTCTCGCAAATCGCCTTCGCCGCCAACTACCTCCCGCCCATGTCGCCCGGCGGAAGTTAATCAGGCGGAACGATTGTTATCTGGGTCGCTGCAATTTCTTATGCTTTGATTATCAGCGTCTTGGCCGAAACCCCTTGCGTCAAATGGCGCAAGGGGTTTGACTTAAAGTCCTATTTATAAGCACTTTATGAATTACGATAAAGCAATGCTGGCATATCTATTGAGGAAATAGAGGCATTATTGTTTTATCCTCGAAGAACCATCACGATTTGTATCTCATCATCAGATGACGAGCCAGGTCCAGATGGCGAAACGGCCGAATTTGCCGATGAGCATCAGGACTATGGTCCAGAAAGGCGGGCATTTGTAGAAGCCCAGGGCGATGACAAGCGCATCACCTATGATGGGAATCCAGCTGAGAAGGGCGAGCCATACTCCGTAGCGGTCAACGTATCGCTTCTGCTTCTCAAGCGTCTCCCGCTTTACTTTGAACCATTTCTCAAGCCATTCCCATCGGCCGAGACGGCCGATGAAATAGGTCGTGACACCACCGGCCCAGTTACCGAGCGTGCCGACTATGAGGGTCGCCAATGGATTGATGCCGGCCACAAGTGCAGCGATATATAGCGCGTCCGAGCTGAACGGCATTATGGTGGCGGCTAGGAAGCAGCCAAGGAAAAGGCCCAGGAGACCCAGATTCTCAAGTCCGAACATCAGCAGGCTAAACTACTATCCATTCGTACTCTCCGCCCCATATCCCGAGAAACTTGATGAACATTTCGTGGTTCAGCACGACGCTTGCCCTGTTGTCGCAGGGATGGAAACTGACTTTCTCCGCGCTCTGAAGATCCTTGTCCAGGAAATATTTCACCCTGTGGCCGTTTTCGAAGAGCTCTTTCGGGTCAGCGCTCTCCGCTATGCCGATATCGTTGATCAGACCGAAGGCGCAGACAGAGCCCGGGCAGACACCGAGGCAGCGGTCCATCCTCTCCGGGCTGGCGAAGCTCAGCTTGCCCTGCCCAAGTTTGTGCTCAAGCGAATGGATATCGAGGTCCTTGTGGCACTCGAAGCTGATGAGATAATGTCTGTTGCCTTTGTGGTTGCGCATAAAGAGATTCTTGCAATGCACTGAGTCAATGTTCTTCCAGTACGCCAGAGCCTCATCTATCGTGAACAAAGGCGGATGATAATGCACCTGATATGTTATCCCGTGGGCTTCAAGCCACGCAAGGGTCTTCTCTATCTTTTCCATAGTGTAAAGATAGAACATTTCTCCATCTTTGAAAAATCCGCCAAATATGCTATATTTGATTTTTGTGAAAAACATAAAACAACTTACGATATGAAGACAAAATACTCAGGAACTCAGACCGAAAAGAATCTGGAAGCAGCATTCGCTGGCGAATCACAGGCCCGCAACAAGTACACTTATTTCGCATCAAAGGCAAAGAAGGAAGGATTCGAGCAGATCTCAGCGCTCTTCCTCAAGACCGCTGACAACGAGAAGGAGCACGCAAAGCTCTGGTTCAAGGAACTCAACGGCATCGGCAATACCGCCGAGAACCTCGCAGCTGCCGCCGACGGCGAGAATTACGAGTGGACCGATATGTACGAAGGCTTCGCCAAAACTGCCGAGGAAGAAGGCTTCCCTGAGCTTGCAGCACGTTTCCGCGCCGTTGCAGCAGTCGAAAAGCACCACGAAGAGCGCTACCGCGCCCTCCTCAAGAACGTCGAGACCGCCAAGGTATTCGAGAAGTGCGAAGTTAAGGTATGGGAGTGCCGCAACTGCGGTCACATTATGGTAGGCATCAAGGCTCCGGAAGAATGTCCTGTATGCGCACATCCACAGGCATATTTCGAGGTCAACGCTGAAAACTACTAGATACCTTGAAAGATACCCTCAAGAAATACTGGGGATATGACAGTTTCAGGCCGAAGCAGGAGGAGATCATCTCCTCCGTGCTTTCCGGCCATGATACTCTTGCTATTTTGCCGACCGGAGGCGGAAAGTCAGTCTGCTTCCAGGTGCCGGCGTTGATGAAGGAGGGAATTTGCATTGTCGTCTCCCCTCTCATCGCACTGATGAAGGACCAGGTGATGAATCTCCGCTCCCGCGGCATCAAGGCCCTCGCAGTATATTCGGGCATGTCCCGCAATGACATCGACATAACCCTCGACAATGCCATCTACGGCGACTACAAATTCCTATATGTATCGCCCGAACGTCTCAAGACAGAACTTTTCAAGGCCCGCGTGGCCAAGATGAACGTCAACCTGCTCGTGGTTGACGAGGCTCACTGCATATCACAGTGGGGCTACGATTTCCGACCCGATTATCTGGATATCATAGAAATACGCAAAATTCTCCCATCCGGCACATCGTGCCTCGCGCTGACCGCTACCGCGACACCGGAAGTCGCGGCAGACATTATGGACAGGCTCGGTTTCCCGGAAGAGAATCTCATCCGCTCCGGATTCGAACGCCCGAACCTTTCATACATTTTCCGCGAGGCGGAGGACAAAATGGGCCAGATGCTGAAAATCTGCACCAGCACGCCAGGCAGCGGCATCGTTTATGTCAGCAGGCGCAAGAGCGCGGAGGACCTTGCCAAGTTCCTGCGCAGCGAGGGCATCAGCGCGGAAGGCTATCACGCCGGAATGACCCCGGAGGCCCGCAGCCTGATCCAGAAACGGTGGAAGAGCGGCGAAACCCGTGTAATCATCTCCACCAATGCATTTGGAATGGGTATTGACAAAGGCGATGTACGCTTCGTGTGCCACTACGATATGCCAGACTCCATCGAGGCATATTTCCAGGAAGCGGGACGAGCCGGCCGCGACGGCAGGAAGGCATACGCCGTGCTGCTTTGGAACGTCAATGACGTCAGACGGCTCAAGCAGATCTCAAAAGTCACTTTCCCGCCACTGGACTATATCAGGGATATCTATCAGAAGGTTTTCCACTATCTGGACATTCCGTATGAAGCAGGAGCCGGACAGAGCAGGAAGTTCAATGTGGAGGATTTTGCAAGGCATTACGGACTTCAGGCCGCCGAGGCTTATTATGCGGTCAAATATATCGGGCAGTCCGGCTACTGGTCACTGAGCGATGAGCTCGAAATCCCGGCGAAACTGCGGTTTGCAGTATCGAGGGATGCTCTATACAATATTCAGGTGGGCGACCGTGATACCGATACTTTCATCAAGGTTCTGATGCGGATGTACACCGGGATTTTCAACGGATATGTGTCAATAGATGAGGAGCGGATCGCCCGGAACGGCCATTATGCCGTCGACGCGGTGAAGGAGAAGCTGAAGGCTCTCGCGACGAAGAAAGTTGTCGATTATGTCCCGCGGTTCACCGCGACGCTCCTGAATATCAATGGCGAGCGCCTGACAGAGGATAATCTCCGGCTGCCGGAGAGCGAATACAATGAGCGCGTTTCGCGGCGCGACCGGCGTCTTGGCGCGATGCTGGATCTAGTGGAGGATGATTCCGAATGCCGCGTGGTACGGATGCTGGCATATTTCGGCCAGAATGATGCCGAGCCGTGCTGCACGTGCGATGTCTGCCGTGCAAAGTGCCACACGCCATAACGGCGAGGAAGGAAAGATGAAGCCAACAAAAAAACTCTTTGTAGTCAGCCTCTTTTGATTGATAACATTGCCGTAAAAGAAATATATTTGTAATTTGTAAGCACAATTAAATTTCTAATATGTCAACAATAGATTTATCAAAGTACGGTATCACCAATTCCGCCGATATTATTTACAATCCATCTTACGATGACCTTTACAAGGCCGAGACCGACCCGGCCCTGACGGGCTTCGACAAGGGCATCGTCACAGAGCTCGGAGCCGTCAACGTAATGACCGGAATCTATACCGGCCGCTCCCCTATGGACAAATACTGGGTCAAGGATGACATAACAAGGGACACCATCTGGTGGACGTCAGACGAGTACAAAAATGACAACAAGCCGGTAACTCCGGAGGCATGGAAAACAATCAAGAAACTGGCCACGGAGCAGCTGTCAGGCAAGCCGCTATATGTCGTAGACATGTTCTGCGGAGCCAACGAAGGCACCCGCATCAAGATACGTTTCATAATGGAAGTGGCCTGGCAGGCCCATTTCGTCAAGAATATGTTCATCCGCCCGACCGATGAGGAGCTCAAGGACTTCGGCGAGCCTGACTTTGTGGTGCTTACGGCATCCAAGGCAAAGGTTGACAACTACAGGGAACTCGGCCTCAACTCGGAGACCGCAATCGTGTTCAACCTGACGGAGAAGATGCAGATAATACTCAACACCTGGTACGGCGGAGAGATGAAAAAGGGAATGTTCTCATATATGAACTACCTCCTCCCTCTGAAGGGCATCGCATCAATGCACTGCTCCGCAAATGTGGGCAATGACGGCCGGACAGCCGTATTCTTCGGCCTCAGCGGAACCGGCAAGACCACACTCTCCACGGACCCGAAACGCGCCCTGGTGGGCGATGACGAGCACGGATGGGACGATGAAGGAATCTTCAACTTCGAAGGCGGCTGCTACGCAAAGGTCATCAATCTCGACAAGGAGTCTGAGCCTGACATCTACAATGCCATCAGACGCGACGCCCTTCTCGAAAATGTCACCGTAGATGCTGAAGGCAAGATCGATTTTGCAGACAAGAGCGTAACCGAGAACACACGCGTCTCTTACCCTATCTACCACATCGACAACATAGTCAAGCCGATATCCAAGGCGGGCCCTGCGACCAAGGTAATATTCCTGAGCGCGGACGCATTCGGCGTGCTGCCTCCTGTGGCGAAACTGACCCCTGAGCAGACGCAATATTATTTCCTCAGCGGATTCACAGCCAAACTGGCGGGCACGGAGCGCGGCATCACAGAGCCGGTGCCTACGTTCTCAGCCTGCTTCGGTGAGGCATTCCTCTCGCTGCATCCTACCAAATATGCTGAGGAGCTAGTCAAGAAGATGCAGCAGAGCGGCTCCACCGCATATCTTGTCAACACCGGCTGGAACGGCACGGGCAAGCGTATTTCCCTCAAGGACACCCGAGCCATCATCGATGCGATACTCGATGGCTCCATCGACAAGGCTCCGACAAAGCGCATCCCTGTCTTCGACCTCGAATTTCCTACGGAACTCCCGGGCGTCAACCCCGGCATACTCAATCCGCGCGACACATACTCCGACCCCGCACAGTGGCGGGAAAAGGCCGATGACCTCGCCGGCAGATTCGTAAAGAACTTCGTCAAATTCACAGGAAATGCCGCAGGTGCAGCGCTCGTGATTGCAGGACCGAAGGTAAAATAATAGTTATCTCACTATCATTGTAAGGCCCGGGAGAACACTTCCGGGCCTTATCTATTATTGAAATTCTTTCAGATGCCTTATCTCTTCGGGCCAGAGGTCCGGAACCGGGGTTTCGAGAATCATCGGAACGCCGTCGAAACGAGGGTCCGAGGCGAGGCGCTCGAAACAGCCGATACCTATCTCGCCGGCACCGAGGGATTCGTGGCGGTCGACGTGGGAGCCGCAAGGCTTCTTCGCGTCATTGAGATGGATGCCGCGGAGATATTTGAAGCCCACGATTCTGTCGAACTCGTCAAATACCGTGTCAAAACCTGAGGCCCCGAAGAGGCCAGAACCGCCTTCGCGCAGGTCGTAGCCGGCCGCGAATGTGTGACAGGTGTCAATGCATACGCCGACACGGCCCTTGTCCTCCACCTGGTCGATGATTTCGGCAAGGTGCTCGAAGCGGAAGCCGAGATTGGAGCCCTGTCCTGCCGTATTCTCAATCACGGCGCACACGCCGGCAGTCTTGTCAAGAGCCATATTGATGCTCTCCGCAATGCGACGCAGGCATTCCGTAACGGAAATCTGATTAAGATGGCTGCCCGGATGGAAATTGAGCCTGTTGAGTCCCAGCTGCTCGCAGCGCTGCATCTCATCGAGGAATGCTGCGCGGGACTTGCCGAGGCCCTCGTCCTCCGGATGGCCGAGATTGATCAGATAACTGTCGTGCGGCAGAATCGAATCGGCACAATATCCGTACTGCGCACAGCGCTCCTTGAAAAGTCTTATGCTCTCTTCAGAAAGCGGCGCTGATACCCACTGACGCTGATTCTTTGTAAAAAGCGAAAAGCCTGTGGCACCGATGGCCGCAGCATTGACAGGAGCATTCTCCACTCCCCCGCCTGCACTTACGTGCGCTCCGAAATACTTCATATCTAACTTATTTTCGAATAATCCCTGATTTCCAGCCTGCTCTCCTTAAGTTTGCGGGCAATTATCTCGTTTTCACGGGCCTCAAGGCCCGGATCGGCCTCCAGGATGCGTTCGCCAAGGCTGCGGACATCCTCGAGTATCGGGGAATCCTTGGCCAGGTCGGCGATATGCAGATCAAATGCAAGACCGCTCTGCCGCGTCCCTTCGAAATCCCCGGGGCCGCGCATCCTCAGATCCGCCTCCGCGAGTTCGAAGCCGTCATTGGTCTGACACATCAGGTCGATGCGCTTGCGTGATTCGGCGCTCAACTTGTATCCCGTCATCAGGATGCAATAGGATTTCTCCGCACCCCGGCCCACCCTGCCGCGCAACTGATGCAACTGTGAGAGACCGAAGCGCTCGGCGCTCTCTATCACCATCACGGAAGCGTTCGGAACGTCAACGCCGACCTCGATCACCGAAGTGGCGACAAGGATATGCGCCTTGCCTTTTGCGAAAAGGTCCATATCGAAGGCCTTGTTTTCCGCCTTCTGCTTGCCGTGGACCACCGCAGTCACGTATTCAGGGGCTTTGAACTCCTCCGTAATGGCCATATATCCCTCCTCCAGATTCTTGTAGTCCATCTTTTCTGACTCCTGTATAAGCGGATATACGATGAATATCTGTCTGCCGGCCTTAATCTGGCCGCGCATGAATTCGTACAGTTTGCCGCGCTGGGTCTCAGTCCAATGGACAGTCTGGACAGGCTTGCGGCCCGGCGGAAGTTCGTCCAGCACGGACACGTCCAGATCGCCGTAGAGGGTCATGGCCAGCGTGCGCGGGATAGGCGTCGCGGTCATCACAAGGATATGCGGCGCAACCTCGGACTTTGACCAGAGACGGGCCCTCTGCTCCACTCCGAAACGGTGCTGCTCGTCTATGACGGCCATTCCCAGATTGTGGAATCTCACCGTGTCCTCTATCAGGGCATGCGTGCCGAATATGATGTGTATGCTGCCGTTTTCAAGGCCCTCGTGTATCCTGCGGCGCTCGGCGGTCTTGGTGCTGCCCGTCAGCAAAGCCACATTGACGCCGGTGTTCTCAAGGTACTTGAACACTCCGTTGTAATGCTGGTTGGCGAGCACTTCGGTCGGGGCCATGATGCAGGCCTGATAACCGTTGTCCACCGCCATCATCGCCGAGAGTATGGCCACGAGCGTCTTGCCGCTGCCCACGTCGCCCTGCAGCAGACGGTTCATCTGACGGCCTGAGCCCACGTCGGCGCGGATCTCATGGAGCACGCGCTTCTGTGCCCCCGTGAGAGGGAACGGGATGTTGCGGTAGGTATTGTTGAATGCCGAGCCTATGGTCTTGAACACAACGCCCTTCGAGCCGTTGGTGCGGACGAGTTTCTGCTTGAGCAGGGAGAGCTGCAGGTAGAACAACTCCTCGAATTTGAGCCTTTCCTGCGCTTTTGCGAGGGATTGGACATCCTTCGGGAAATGGATATTCTGAAGTGCGGATCTGAGCGGGCAGAGGCGCTTCTGCTCCAGAATGTACTGCGGGAGGCTCTCCTCCACCGACGGCAGCACCTTTTCGAGCAGCGCCGCCTGCAGTTTGGAGAAAGCCTTGTTACCCAGACCGCTGGTGTGAAGCTTTTCGGTGCTCGAATAGACGCCCATCAGGGTGCCGAGCGCATTCATCTTCTCCTCCGTCGCAAGGTCGACCTCCGGATGGACCAGATTGTAGCCCTGATTGAAGATGGACGGTTTGCCGAACACGACATATTCACGCCCAACCTTCAGTTTGTCCTGCATCCATTTTATACCCTGAAAAAACACCAGATCGATACGGCCGGTGCCGTCATTGAGCACCGCCACAAGGCGCTTCCCGCGCTGCTCGCCGACCAGCTGAACACTCTCGATGCGGCCGCGGAGCTGGATATAGGCATTGGTAGAGTCTATCTCGCGGACCGAGTAATACCTGGAACGGTCGATATACCTGAACGGAAAGGTGTAGAGCATATCCCTGAATGTGGATATGCCCAGTTCCCTCTGCAGGAGTTCCGCCCTCTTCGGACCGACTCCCGGCAGGAATTTTATATCACTGTCCAGCAACTGACCCATATCGCAAAAATACAAAAAAATCCCGGACTCTTCCGGGTCCGGGACTTTGATATCGGGTTCTCTTGAGATTAGAGAGCGAATGCGAAACCGAAGATGCCCTGATAGTGCTTGCCAGGGTTGATGATCATATACTGATACTTACCCTCTGCGAAGAGAGAGAACTTGTCGGTGAAACGATACTGAAGGCCGGCGCCGAGGTCAAGACCGAGGTTGAAAGCGTCACCCTTTGCGGTAGAGATGTAACCGTTCACACCTACGATAGGATAGATGTCGAGACCTGCAACGAGGTTGATGACATAGTGGAAGTCAACTGCAGGAGCGAAATAGGTAGGAGCCTCATTGAAGAGGTTTGCACCATCGAGAAGGAGACGGCCTCTCCAGTTGCCGGCGTTGAAGTCAAGGTTGAGACCGAGACCGAGGTCACCTGTATAAGCACCGGTATGAAGACCGATTGTGCAGAAATTGTCGCTGAGTTTCTGTGCATTTGCGTTGTTTGCTGCGCCGAGTGAAAGAACGGCTGCTGCAAGAAGTACGAGAATCTTTTTCATTTTTAAACTGTTATTGTGTTATTGGTAAACTAATGCCTTTGTACAGGAAAGCAAATTTAATACAAATTATTATCTTTGCAAAATAGACACCATAATGCCATGGACAAAAAAATAGTATTGGGAATCACTCAGGGCGATACGAACGGTATCGGATATGAAGTAATCATCAAGGCTCTGGCAGACGCCAGAATGCTCGACTCCTGCATTCCCATCCTCTACGGATCATCCAGATTCTTCGGAATATACCGCAAGCTGGTCCCGGAAACGGAGCAGATTGCCACAAATATCATCAACAGCGCAAAGGATGCCCGTCCGAAGCGCATAAATATCATCAACGCAGTTCCTGAAACCCTCGCCATCGAGATCGGCCAGCCGACCAACGATGGTGCAAAGGCAGCCATCCTTGCCCTTGAGGCAGCAGTCAACGATCTCAAGGCAGGTAACATAGACGCATTAGTGACGGCGCCGTTCAACAAGCACACCGTCAACGACCAGAACTTCAACTATCCGGGACACACCGAATATCTGGCCAAGCAGTTCGATTCCAAGGAAGGTATGCTTCTGCTTTGCAATGACCACATCAAGGTCGGCATCCTGACCAACCATCTCCCTATCTCGAAGGTGGCACAGGCGATCAGCAAGGACCGCATCGTGGAAAAGCTCAGGTTGATGAACCAGACCCTCATCCACGACTTCGGCGCAATACGCCCGAAGATTGCGGTGCTCGGCCTCAACCCGCACGCAGGAGACAGCGGCTCACTCGGCACTGAGGAGCTCGAACAGATCATCCCCGCCATCGAGGCGGCACAGACGGAAGGCATCCTGGCATTCGGGCCGTACGCTCCTGACGGATTCTTCGGCACATCGCTTCAGAACAAATTCGATGCTGTACTCGCGATGTACCACGACCAGGGACTCATCCCGTTCAAGGCTCTGGCCTTCGATGACGGTGTGAATTTCTCTGCCGGACTGCCTATAGTACGCACATCCCCCGACCACGGAACCGCTTTCGATATCGCCGGCAAGGGCGTGGCCCATCCGGGTCCTATGATTGCTGCCATCTACCGCGCACTTGACATCGTCGACAACCGACGCAGATACGACGAGATGAGCAAGAATCCTCTTGAGATCAAGCATTACGAAGGTCCGCGTTACGAGAAGACCATTATGCCAGAATAGTGGATCGGCAACCGATAACCATTTTCACTGACGGCGCCTGCTCCGGTAATCCCGGGCCGGGCGGTTTCGGTGTGATCCTGCGCTGTGGGGAATACGAGAAGGAAATCAGCGACGGCAACGCCAGTACAACCAACAATGGAATGGAGCTTCTGGCGGTCATCACTGGTCTCGAGG
>JAZRZH010000038.1:0-2476 GCA_045601245.1 Bacteroidales bacterium | reverse complement strand
AATTGCCAGATGGCGGATGTAGTTGAGCGAGGAGAAGAGCCAGCAGCGGCCCGAGGTATGCTGGTCCGTGCCGCTCTTGAGCGGAGTCACGCGGTACTTGAAGTAATCATCGATGTCCGCGCAGTTGGAAGGCTTTGCAGCCAGGGAAGCGAGATCCCCGGTATGTGAGATGATGTTCTGCAGCGCTATGGTTGCGGAGTCCTTGACGAAGCTGTCCTGTATGCGCTTGAGTTCGGCATTTCCGATGCTCTGTGCCGATGCGCCCGCTGCAATGCAGGCTGCCATCAATGATATTGCAATCCTCTTCATATTATTATCTGATAAAATTAGTCTTGATTTTCTTTTCCGCTTCCGGGAATCCGTATTCTTTCCTGCCGAGTTCGATGCTCCGCATCAGGAAAAGCGCATTCTGCGCGAGGGCGCGCATCGCCTGCATCCCCTCCTCATCCTGTTCCACTTCGCCGGCTGCATTGCCGTGAATGATAGGCCAGTACTGGCTGCCGGCAACCGGCATTCCCGAGATTGTGAAGTACTTGTTCAGCACATCGAGAGATGCGGTTGTGCCGCCCCTCCTGGCCACGGCAACGGAGCCGCCGACCTTGAACCGCTTGTCAAAATGACAGCTGCAGAAGAGCCTGTCGAGGAATGAAATGACAGTACCGCAAGGGGATGCGAAATGCACAGGCGCACCCACAATAAGGCAGTCCGCCTTTTCGAAGAGCGGTGCCACCGCGTTGACGAGGTCGTCCTTGACGCACTTGCCCTCCTTCGAGCAGTATCCGCAGCCGGTGCAGCCCGATATCTCCGCAGTGCAGATGCCGACGGTCGTGACCTTGACGCCGCCTGTGGCCAAAACAGATTCTATTTCCTTGAGTGCCCTGGCCGTATTGCCTTCGAAATGCGGCGAGCCGTTGATTAATAGCGCTTCCATTTCTTTGAGAATTTCCACTGCAAGTTATCTATTTTCCGGCAAATGACAATGAAAAGAATCGGTATGATTATTGTATCAAGCTTAGAATCTGTTTTGAAATGATTGATTTAAGATATTACTTTAGATTATTCAGATGCTTTCGCAGAATTACAAAGGAGCAATGGGATTCCATTGTAACTGAGGAATACTGCGGAAACAGCGAAAAAGATATGTAATAGAAAAATTGAATCATTTCAAAATAGATTCTTAATATATGATTATACTGGGCCTCATAATTGCAATGACACTGGTCATACTTACAATCTGGCCATTCTACTTCATTGTCACCGGCAAGGACCTTTTCAGGATCATACACAACAAGCTTCACAAGCACAGAAAGGGATGAAAGCGATAGCGCACATACACAACGACCTGACCACGAAATTCGGTCTCCCGAGGCAGAGTTCCGCGGCGCCTTCGCTTATCTCGCGGATTGTCTTCGAGCCGGAGTTCCGCAATGCGGACGCTCTGCGCGGACTCGAAGGATTCTCGCATATCTGGCTTATCTGGGACTTCTCGGAGAGCCACAGGGAGGAATGGTCCCCTACCGTCCGTCCGCCGAGGCTTGGAGGAAACAGACGACTCGGTGTCTTCGCGACGAGATCGCCTTTCAGGCCTAATCCGATCGGGTTATCGAGTGTCAAACTGGTGTCCATCGAGCCCGACACGGCTGACGGCCCGGTAATCACAGTTTCAGGAGCGGACCTGATGGACGGCACTCCTATCTTCGACATCAAGCCCTATCTGCCGGGAGTGGATTCTCATCCGGACGCCCGTGACGGCTTCGTGGGCGACAATGTGCAGCATCTGCTGGAGGTGCGTTTCAGCGATGATGCGGCGGCGGTGCTGGAGCAGCGTCTGACTCCTCTGCAGATTCAGGGGCTGAGCGAGATTCTCGCCCAGGATCCGCGGCCGGCATACCACGATGACCCGAAGCGCATCTACGGTCTCGAATACGCCGGTCTGGACATCCATTTCAGAGTGGAGGGCGAGGTGCTCACCGTCACAACTGTCAATTGCTGATACGACCGTTATTTTCACATCGCTGACAATCAGGACTTTAAGCCCAAGCCCTTGCGTCAAATGGCGCAAGGGCCGATAAGGAAAAGGTTGATAATCAAGCAATTATAAATCACGCGCAGTAAAAGCGATTTTTTAGTAGATTTGCATGATTAAAAAACGCACCAACTGATGGCTAAGATATCACGCAAGGCCGCAGCAGAGAGAATAGGCCTGCTCAAGAGGGAACTGGAGATACACAACCGCAACTACTATGTGCTCAGCGCTCCGACAATAAGCGACTTCGAGTACGACCTGCTCATGCAGGAGCTGCAGAATCTCGAGAAGATGTATCCGGAGCTGGCTTCCGCAGACTCCCCCACCCTCCACGTGGGCAGCGACCTGTCAGGCTTCGAGCAGGTGGCGCACAGATATCCCATGCTCTCCATCAGCAACACTTACAGCATCGACGAGCTTGCCGAGTTCAACGATCGCATAGCCAGAGGC
>JAZRZH010000037.1:0-28570 GCA_045601245.1 Bacteroidales bacterium | reverse complement strand
CGGCATTGTTGACGTTGCAATGATTACCTCACTCGGGAGGGATGATGATGTTAATCCGATTGTCCGGAATTACGGTATGGTGATTATGGATGAATGCCATCACGCTGCGGCTTATACTTGCGAGTCTGTGTTACGGGCCTTAACTGCCAAGTTTGTGTATGGATTTACCGCCAATACGAAACGTGGAGACGGACAAGATAAAAAGATATTTATGCAATTGGGCCCGGTCAGGCACAGGTATACCGCATTGGAAAGGGCGGAGAAACAGGGTATCGGGCATTATGTCTATCCACGCTTCACGAGGGTGGTTGATGTGTCTGAAAAGCGTAGTATCAGCGACGCTTACAGTCTGGTGGCGGGTAGTGAGATGAGGAATCTGCAAATTGTCGCCGACACTGTTGAGTGCGTGAAGATGGGGCGTACCCCTATAGTGATGACTAAGAGAAAGGAACATGCTGCTAAGTTATTCGAAATGCTACAAGGTGCGGCGCAACATGTATTTCTGCTTCAGGGAGGCGGCAGCCTGAAGGTGCGCGAATTACTTCGGAATCAGCTGGTTGCAGTCCCGAAAGATGAAACAATGCTTGCGGTGGCCATCGGCCAGTATATTGGCGAGGGTTTCAATTATCCAAGACTGGATACGCTTCTGTTGGCGATGCCTATTTCCTTTGAAAGCAATGTCGAACAATATGCAGGCCGTTTGAACAGGGATTATGACGGGAAGAAGGATGTGATCATATTCGACTACATTGACCAGTACGTACCGATGTTGGAGCGAATGTACCATAAGCGGCTCAGAACATACAAACGCATTGGATTCGAGATTTGTTCTCAGGTGGCAGATCGCCAGGTTGTGAATAATTCCATATTTGATTGCCAAAATTATTCTGACGCATTTGGCAATGACATCGCATCCGCCATGTCGGAGGTGGTGATTTCCAGCCCAGGGCTTGGGTCGCGAAAAGTTTGGAAATTTATTAAAGAGGTGGCACCGCTTCAAGAAAGGGGTGCGCATATTGCCATTATGACTCTTTTTCCTTCGGCTTATCCTGACGATGCGGCGAAACATCAAAAAGAACTGATAGAGGTGCTGGCATCAGCAGGAATTGCTGTCCGCTGTGCCGAAAGGTGCGGAGAGCATTTTGCGGTGATAGATAATTCGATTGTTTGGTATGGCAGTATGAACCTTTTGTCAAGAGAAAAGGAGGAGGATAGTATGATGAGGATTGAAAACGCGTCAATTGCCCAAGAACTGCTATTGAAATGGGCAGGAATGCCTATAAATACAAACTAGTGATCAGTTATGAACAAAACAACGAAACAGGAGTCAGTGGATGCCATACTTGCCGAAATTACTGATGACGAATTACTTCAATTCGCAAAGGAATATATGAAATCGCACCCTGCTATGGCAAAGGCTTTTGAAGAAAGTCGCGAACGGCAATTGTCTGAGGCGAAATATCCGGCTCCATTTGACTATAAAAAGGAGGTGGCTGGATGTTACACCCATGTCATGAAGAGGGTACGTTGGGAGAGGGATTGGTCGCGCCAGCCTGACTACCTTGATTGGGAGGAAGTGGGTATTGCCCTTAAAAAAGTTATCAGAAAGGCAAAGGACCAGATAGCTGATGAAAATCCTATTGCCGCTGCCGAAACTGCACTATTGATTCTGAATACTGATACGATCCAATATGAAGAGGATTTTCTGTACGAAAGGGAAGATTGGGATATGGATGACCTTTGCATTGAAGAATGCGTTGATCTCATTTCCCTGTCTTTCCAGTCTCCGAGAATGGATCCAAGGCAAAAACTTGATGTCTGTGAACGGCTGGAGCAAATCTGGCGTTCTGATTTGTTCGATTATTGTGAGACGGACATTGCCGAAATAATCGACAGCACGCGTGATTCACTGATGACCGAGTGCGAACGCTTGGCGCATATGAAACGCAGTTTTGAAAAGGAAACCAGTGGCTGGCGCCGCGAGTCGCTTGCGTGTGAGATTTGGGATTTTCTGATGAAAGGCAAATACAAGGACGAAGCCATCATATTCTTCAAGCAAAACTTTGAATTAAAGGAGCTGCGAAAGAGGTATGTCGACCTTTTGCTATCTATGGGTCAAGAGAAAGAAGCTCTCGACGTAATAGATGAAGCTATTATGCTATGCAAGAAGCGAGGTATGGCTGGACTTGTTCGCGGATGGCAGGAGAAAAAGATGTCAATTCTGGAAAGCATGAATGATAATCCTGCTGTCCTTAAACTGTGCCGTGAGATGTTTGCGGATGCCCGTGATACGGATGTCTTGAATTATTATCACAAGATGAAATCGCTGGTACCGCCTGCAGAGTGGCCGGATTATCGGGACAAAATTCTAAGAGGCTATGATCACAAACAGAATGCCGACTCTTCCCTTTCTTCAATCTTTGTTGAAGAGGGCCTTATAGAGCGTTTGTTTGATGTTTTGGCCGCCTCACGATTCAATCTAATGACGGCTCTTCAGAAATATGCCAAACACTTTGATGCGCAACAACAAAAGGTTCTCGTAGCAAGATTGGAGAAGGACATTATCTGCTCGTTGGGTTACAATCCAACGAGGAAAAGCTATCAAGCAATAGCCGCAAAGTTGAAGAATCTTGCGTCTATCTGTCCAGCCGGCCGCGACCTCGCAAGAAAGGCCCTTAATCATTACCTGACGACTTACTCCAACCGTCCTGCTCTACTTGAAGAACTGTCCAAAGTCCATATCTGAACTTATTGAGAACAGTACCAAGCATACAAACAAACCGCTCATTTAAAATCCTCAGTGGTCAGAATTTGTTTGTATAAAATACTGTCAAAATCACTTAACTAACTGTTAATCAATCATGTAATCTATCTTCAACGAGGAAGAGTATTAAGTACGCAATCCTCCTATAAATCAGAAAGTTCGCACTTACGACTCGCGGCTCGAAAGAGTCGCGAGTTGTCGTTATAAGGCCTTTACGGCCATACTGCTTACAAGTTTCCTAAAATAGATTAAAAAACGATATCCTTCGATTCAAACGGCAGCGGATACACACCCATCCATATCTCGGCATCTACGGGCTTGCCGGAATACAGGTTTTCCGGAGCAAGAAGCCATGCCTCAATGGTCTTGCCTTTCATGTCCTGTGTGAGAGGCAGGTAGTATGTGTAGTTGCTTGAGCGGCGGTTGACAGGACACTCCCAGCTGTTGGCTACATAAGAAGGCGTACGGTCCGGACAACCAACATATTCACCATCGATCTTGAACGCAGCCCAAACGCCTTCGCGTCCGTGATTGCCGTTACATGCGACACACAAGTATCCGTTGGATGGAATCTCGTCAAGGGTAAATGTCGCATTCCATGCCTTCTTGGCTTTTTTGAGGGTGCTCCCCCATTCGCCAAAGAGGTTGTTGGCACGCCACTTGTCGCGGTTGACAGCCTTGCCGTCCTTATATCCACGTACTTCAGCTATGCGGATCGGGCAGCCGTTGAACTTGATCCAACGTATAGGTCCGACATCGGACAGGTCTATTTCCGATACAAGGTTGTTGATCATAGTGATTTCCGTCCAGTCGGTAAGGTTGCCTGACACCTGGACCACTGTGCCTTCTTTGACACGTTTCGGAGAGAGAGAGTATTCGGTGTCCGTCTCGATTGTGATCTTGTCAAGATCCGTCATTTCACCAAGGTCAAGCATGAACATGGAGCTGGTGTTTGTCCTCATTTCACCCCAGCGGAACGCTATGTTAAAGAATGTATCCGGGTCATCATCAAAGAGGTTCCTGTCCCAGATGCCCCTTTCGACAAATGTCCTCTGATTGAAGAAAGCATCCCGGGCTGCCTTGACGGCAGGAATGGATGTCTCTCCGGAGCGCTGGATGCTGCGCACTTCCAAGGCATTGTTGTTGCCGGCAAATGCGGTAGCATAATATAACTGGCGTTGATCAGCAGGTGCTTGGCAGCTCTCCATTTTCGCTATGTGACGGTACGATGACTTATGAAGGGTCTCACCAGGAAATGCCACTGTGCCTGACTTGACAGTCTTGCCAGAGCGTATTTTGTATTTATAGGACTTGCCCGGCTCACCGAGAAGCCTTACGGTGCGTGTATCTCCTATGCGATCGTTGATGATCTCATAAGGAACTCCGCTGACAAGAACGGGGTCAGTCTCCGGGGCGGTGGTTATCTTGACCAGACAGCTGCGGTAAGGCATAACCTCGATATCGACAGTCGATCCGTATTTGAAAGAGCCCATGTCCAGGCAATACGGATGATACTGACGGACCTGGACCTTGGCCCCCTTTGCAAGTCCTGTCTCCTCGCCAAGGCAGATATGATAGGTGACAGGCTCCCAGCTGAGGTTGCGGAGAGTCACGAATCTGGTCGTGCCGTCCCCACGGCTCATAGCATTCGGACCGTATTTCTCCTCCTGAAGCTGCTTACCGTCAACGAGGATGTCCCGGTAGTCACGATGCAGGTTGAAAATGAATGCAAGTTTCGGAAGTTCCTCATCCGAAAGGAACCACGGGCTTCCATAGAGTTCCGGTGCCAGTATGAGGCTGCGGTTGAAAGCCTGCAGTATGAGGTCATCTTCCCAGAAATCAAGGCATGACGACAGGCACACTCCATGGTCTTCCGTCAGACGTGTCGGAGGGATGCCTCTGGCGATTGCTTGAGCACGGTGGTGAGGCGCTGTCATCGTATTGGTCATCAGGATGTCAATATAGGTCTCGGCACCTCCATAGAGATAGGTGGTAGAGTACTTTGTGCCTTCGCCGAGGTTGAGACGATGATTGAGCAGGACGAAATCAGGTGAAATCTCTCTTATCTTACACATCATCGCATTGAAATACGGGTATTTCGTCGGTCTCAGCTGACCGCATACGGCATCCATCTTGAAAAGACCGAAGTTGTAGTCACGAACCAGTCCCACCATCATCTCACTGCGTTCTACAGCTTCTTCCGCGGTATCACCAAAACCATCAGGGCCGCACCATAAGCCAAGACGTGTGTCATCCTGTCGGGCGAATTCACTCAGAGGTCCGAAGCCACGAGGGAACTGCTTCTTGAAATCAGCCGATTTGGTCGAGCCGTATCGTTTGCTTCCGTCTATGGCGCCGGCATCAAAAGCATAGATATCCAGCTGCATGCCGTATGTCTCCTTCATGTAACGGAAAAAGCCAAGATTTGCCAGTGTCTGCAACTCGGTGGCTCCTTCGTTGGTGTTGTTTATCCACGAGAAATACTCTGATCGGGACGGGGTCCTTTCGGTCGCACCCGCGTCATTCTGCGCATAAGCGGCAGAGCCTGTCAGCAGCACTGCCAGGCTGATTGCTATGATTCCTGTCAATTTCATAGTATCGATGGTTTGATAATGTATAACGAAATGTATGGGAAGGTCACTTCGCCCAGTTGTCAGGTCTTGTTCTCCGTAAAGAAAGGATGTACCTTGCTGTCCACGGTCACCCTGCCGTCAGTAACACAGATAGCAGTAAATACCGGATCATCAGCAAAAAAGACTTTTGAATACATTGCGCTTGTATATAGAATTCAATTTACAATATTCAATAAAAGTCAGCTAAATGAGTGACTTGCATAGTCTGGCGAATTACTTCGCATTCGCCAGTTTTGTATTTCGCTTGCAAGGACAAAAAAGAGCCGCATCCGCGCGGCTCAATAGTTTTATTCCCACTCAATTGTTGCAGGTGGTTTGGATGAGATGTCATAGCATACGCGGTTGACGCCCTTGACGCCACGGATGATGTCATTGCTGACCTCTGCGAGGAATGCGTGAGGAAGGTCGGCCCAATCAGCTGTCATCGCGTCGGAACTTGTCACTGCACGGAGTACCACTGCGCGCTCGTATGTGCGCTCGTCGCCCATCACACCGACAGTCTTGTTAGGCAGCAGGATGACTCCGGCCTGCCATACCTTGTCATAGAGGTCGTATTTGCGGAGGGCGCTGATGAATATATCATCGGCATCCTGGAGGATGCGCACGCTCTCGCGGTCGATGGAACCGAGGATGCGGATGGCCAGTCCCGGACCCGGGAACGGATGACGGAAGATAAGCTCGCGCGGAATGCCGAGCTGCAGTCCGACCTCGCGGACCTCATCCTTGAAGAGCCACTTGAGCGGCTCGCAGAGCTGCAGGTTCATCTCCTTCGGGAGGCCGCCGACATTGTGGTGGCTCTTGATAGTCTTTCCGGTGATATTCAGGCTCTCGATTCGGTCAGGATAAATGGTGCCCTGAGCGAGCCATTTTGCATCCTTGATCTTCTTTGCCTCGGCATTGAAAACCTCCACGAAGAGGCGGCCGATGATCTTGCGCTTCTGCTCGGGATCAGTGACACCTTCAAGCTCCTTGTAGAAAATCTCGCTGGCATCAACGCCGATTATATTGACTCCGAGACCGGAGTAATTCTCGATAACAGACTCATACTCGTTCTTGCGGAGCAGTCCGTGGTTGACGAAGATGCAGGTCAGATTGTCGCCGATGGCGCGTGAAAGCAGCACTGCGGCGACTGATGAATCCACACCGCCGCTGAGACCGAGGATCACGCGGTCATTGCCGACCGTCTTTCGAATCTCTTCCACCGTGCTGGCGACGAAGGATTCCGGACTCCACTCCTGCCGGCTGCCGCAGATGCCTACGGCAAAGTTTTCGAGGAGTTTCTTGCCCTGCAGTGTGTGATATACTTCCGGATGGAACTGGACGCCCCAGATTTTCTCGGTGCAGGACTCGAAAGCGGCGAAATACACGTCCTCAGTGGATGCTATGCGCTTGTATCCCTCCGGGATGGCGGTAATCGTGTCACCGTGGCTCATCCACACCTGCGAACCCTCGTCAATGCCCTTGAGCAGAAGGCTCGAAGAGTCTATGTTTCCGAGAGCGGCGCGGCCGTATTCGCGGCTGCCTGCCGGTTCTACCTTTCCGCCCTGGGTATAACTGATATACTGGGCACCGTAGCAGATGCCGAGAATCGGGAATTTGCCCCTTATGGCATCGAGGTCAATCTTGAAGGCCTTCGGATCGTAGACGCTCAGAGGCGAGCCCGCCAGGATGACGCCTATCACACCCTCCGTATCCTCCGGAAATTTGTTGTAAGGGATAATCTCGCAGAAAGTGCGGAGTTCCCTCAACCTTCTGGCGATCAGCTGAGTGGTCTGAGAGCCGAAGTCAAGAATCAGGATTTTCTGGTCACTGTTCATTATCGTGTGAGGAATTTGTTGTTTTCGGTTTTTTACCGCGCTGGGACCGGTTCTGCCAACGCTCCTTCGCAAGCGCCTGCATATCCGGAGCCACATCGCTTTCGTCCACTATCTCACTGCCCAGCAGCGTTTCAATGATATCTTCAAGGGAAAGGATTCCCTGAAATGCGCCGTAGTCATCGATAATACAGGCTATCTGCTCGTTCTTGCCAAGCATCTCGTCCCATATCTTGCCCAACTTGGTCTCCTCGTTGAAGAGCTCGATATCGCGCTTTATGCTGCCCAGGGTGCGGTCGAACTTGTCATCCGCAAGAAGCTGGAGCGCATCCGAGCGAAGAATGTATCCGGTGATGTACTCGTCGCTCTCAGCATAGACCGGGATACGGCTGTGGTGGCGGTAATCCTTGTTTCGGTAGAATGCCTTGACCGTCATCGACTCCGGCGCAATCGCACATACCACGCGCGGGGTCATGGCCTCGTACGCCGGTATGTCATCCATCTTGAAGAGATTCTGGATCACGGCGTTCTCATCCTCATCAAGAACCTCCTCCTCTTCAGCCACATTTGCTATGGCGCTCACCTCTTCCCTGGATACCGCTGCCTCTTCCGTGTCAGGCGTAATAAGGCGGGAGAACCATTCGATGACAATCACTATCGGATAGAGAATAATAACCAGCACGCTGATGCTGCGTGTGGCGAAGCCCATCAGGTGCTTCCACTTCGTGGTACCTATGGTCTTCGGAATAATCTCCGAGAATACAAGTATGAGAATGGTGGTCACTGCGCTGACCAGGCCGAACCATTCGCTGCCGAAGACGAGTGTGGCCTGGCGGCCGACTCCCGCTGCACCGATTGTATTTGCTATAGTATTGAGACTCAGAATCGCCGCGATAGGACGGCTGGACTCCTGCTTGAACTTCTTGAACTTCACGGCAGGTTTGTAGCCTTCGTCCTCCTTCATGGTAATGAAGGACAACGGCGTAGAGAGCAATGTCGCCTCCAGCACGGAGCAGAGGAACGATATCGCCATAGCGCCCAATAGAAAAATCAGCAGCAGTGTCATATAGAATGCAAATATAATAAAAAGATGGACAGACACTGCATTATCCGCGTCTCAGTGTTCAGGTTGCATATTGTCGAACCGGCGCTTCAGCAC
This sequence comes from Bacteroidales bacterium, assembly GCA_045601245.1. Classification (GTDB taxonomy): domain Bacteria; phylum Bacteroidota; class Bacteroidia; order Bacteroidales; family UBA932; genus Cacconaster. The sequence continues at coordinate 20,200 of JAZRZH010000037.1, read as the reverse complement.
CACCGCGGTCACACCCATCATCTTCAATACATAGTAATTCATCGTCCTGTCGCTTGTAAAACCACTGCGCAGCGCAACCTCATCTATTGACATATCCTTGTTTTCCGGCATTGAAAGTATCTGTATGGCCTTCTGCAGGCGGAACGTATTGATGTATGAAGTGAACCGGAGACCGCGGTTATGGAGCATTCTGTTGAGATAGAGGCGATTTGTACCTAATTCACGGGCCAGAGTATCGGCCGACAGGCTTTTGTTGAGATAGAGGCTCTTCTTTGATATTGTGTTTTCCATAAGTTCAAACAATACCTCTTCCCTCTTTGCGCGCTGAAGTTCATTTTCCGCATCGCGAAGGCCGAAAATAACATAGAATCTTCCTATGATTCCGTCACTCTTTCTTTTTGACGACATATCCTGCCCCTCTGGCATTTGACTTTCGGTAGTTTTTGCACCATTCCGCCGGAGTATATCCGGTATTACGTCCAAATGCAGTGTTAAAAGTAGTCATAGAATTGAATCCGACAGATTTGCACAACTGACTGATAGTGAGTTTCTGATTGGCTGTATAGAGCCGCATTGCCTCCCTCACGCGATATGAGTGCAGCAGCTGGCAGAAGTTTTTGCCGGTCTTGATGCCAATAGCTTTTGACAGCTGGTTTTTGGTTGTGGAGAGTTTTGCAGCCACATCGGATATCCTGACATCCGCATCCAGAAAAATCTTTTCCGTTTCAAAAAGATATTCAAGTCTGTTAATAAGGTCATCATACTCGTCCTGGGCTTCAGCGCCGTCAGTGAGGAATCTCTCTCTTGGCTTAGGTCCAAGTACAGAACGTTTGGAGTAGCCTGATGTCATCGGAGAAGCTGTACATTCCTCCGGTAAAGGCCGCCGGCTGCGGCGATATTTGACAAATAGCAAAACGCCTGCAGCGGCAGCCGCACAGGCGAACGGCACGATGGCCAGAATCAAAAGGATATTGTCTTTCATAGCGTCGGTTTTAATCCGACGGCTAAGCTATGCAATTGTATTGAGGCGGAAGAAAAAAATATATAATAGCCCTATAACACCCTTACAAAAGTGCAAATACAAATTATTAGCTACTTTTTTATCTGTTCGAAACCCATCCCGTAGACGCCGTGGATATTGCCGACAGAAATGAATGCGGAAGGATCCTCCTCTTTGATAAGCCTCAGGAAATGATTCATTTCAGTCTTTCGCACAACTACCAGCAGAACCCTGTGGCTGGCCTTGGTATACCACCCTTCTGCATCGAAGACAGAGACGCCGTGTCGTGATTCTCCGATAATCCTGTCTGCGATTTTTTCATAATTTTCAGAGAAAATCAACATTTGCACCGACTGTTTCGAACCCATTATGAAATAATCGAGTGAAATACTTGATACTCCGGAGCAGATAAATCCATAAACCACGTTGGCGAAACGCTCTCCCCAGCTCGCATCGGACGGAATCAGCAGGGAACTGGATATTATGAGGATATCCATTGCCACGATAATGGTGCCGGTGGATATGTTATGAAATTTATTAATCATAAGGGCTATAATATCCGTGCCGCCGGTGCTGCCGCCGAACCGGATCGCCATGGATGTGCCAAGGCCTGAAAGCGCACCTCCGAAGAGGACGCACAGCATCTTGCCGTTGTCCACCGCGATCTGCTGGACGAACACCTGAGGGATGAACATCGGTACGAATTTGAACGCCACGGAGCAGAAGATGACCGCGTAGATTGTCTTGGCACCGAATCCTTTGCCGAGGATCCGGATGCCGAGGACCAGCAGGACAGCATTCAACAGGAAATAAGTGTAACTGATATTGAATCCCGTCGTATACTGGATGATAGCGGAAATACCGGTACATCCGCCACCTACCAGATGGTTAGGAATTATGAATATCGTCCAGGCCAGCACATACATAAGCAGGCCGATGGATATCAGCAGGTAGTCCTTGACCGCCTTCTGCCAAGAACTCATAGTCTTTCCCATATGCTAGCAGACAACGTTCACGATCTTGCCCGGTACGACAATCACCTTCTTCGGTGCGCCTCCGTTGAGGTATCTTTCTGTATTTGCGTCGGCCAGGACTGCGGCCTCGACATCCTTCGGAGCCATACTCTTCGGAAGGGTGATCTTAAAGCGCATCTTGCCGTTGAACGATACCGGATAGTCAAACGAATCCTCTACAGTGTAAGCCTCGACGTACTCAGGGAATGAAGCGTAAGTGATGGTCTCATTGTGACCGAGATACTGCCAGAGCTCTTCCGCGATGTGAGGTGCGAACGGAGAGAGGATGACTGCCATCGGTTCGAGTATCGCGCGCTTGTTGCACTTGAGGTCGGAGAGTTCGTTGACTGCAATCATGAATGCGCTGACGGTGGTGTTGAATGAGAAGTGCTCGATGTCATACTGTGCCTTGCCGATGAGTTTGTGGAGCGCCTTGAGTTCGGCCGGTGCCGGCTGCTCGTCCGATACACAGAAAGTGTCGCGGTCGAAGAAGAGTCCCCAGAACTTGCGGAGGAATCTGTGCACACCGTCGATGCCCTTGGTATCCCAAGGTTTGCTCTGCTCGAGAGGACCGAGGAACATTTCGTAGAGACGGAGGGTATCGGCGCCGTAGCGGTCGCAGATATTGTCAGGGTTGACGACATTGAACATCGACTTGCTCATCTTCTCGACAGCCCAGCCGCAGATGTACTCGCCGTTTTCGAGGATGAATTCGGCATCCTTGTAGTCAGGCATCCAGTTCCTGAAAGCTTCGAGGTCCAGACGGTCGTTGTTGACGATGTTGACGTTGACGTGGATCTCGGTGGTCTCGTACTGGTCCTTGAGGCCGTATGAGACGAAGGTATTGGTATTGATGATGCGATATACGAAGTTGGATCGGCCCTGGATCATTCCCTGGTTGATGAGTTTCCTGAACGGCTCCGGCTCGCACACGTAGCCGAGGTCATAGAGGAATTTATTCCAGAATCTCGAGTAGATAAGATGGCCGGTGGCGTGCTCCGTGCCTCCGATGTAGAGGTCGACGTCGCGCCAGTATTCATCAGCCTCGCGGCTTACGAGAGCCTCGTCGTTGTGAGGGTCCATATATCTGAGGTAGTACGCGCTGCTGCCTGCGAAGCCCGGCATTGTGCTCTTCTCGATCGGGCAGCCTTCATATGTCCAGTTCTCAGCGCGTCCCAACGGCGGTTCGCCGGTCTCGGTAGGGAGGAACTTGTCGACCTCCGGAAGTTCGAGAGGCAGTGCGGATTCCGGCATTGCAGTGGCTATGCCGTTGTTGTAATATACAGGGAACGGCTCGCCCCAGTACCTCTGGCGGGAGAATATCGCGTCGCGGAGACGGTAATTGGTCTTGCGGCGGCCTAGGCCGTGCGCCTCGACATAATCCTTTGCGGCTTCGATCGCCTCCTTGACAGACATTCCAGTGAGGAAGCCGGAGTTGACCATCGTGCCCTCTTTCGCATCGAAACTCTGCTCGCTGACATCAGCGCCCTCGATAAGCGGGATGATAGGGAGATCGAATGTCTTTGCAAACGTATAGTCGCGGCTGTCGTGTGCCGGAACCGCCATGATGGCGCCGGTGCCGTAGCCGGAAAGTACATATTCTGAAATCCATACCGGAACCTTGTCGCCGGTGAGAGGATTGACCGCATAGGACCCGGAGAATACGCCGGTGGCCTTGCGGGTCTCGGCGATACGCTCGCGCTCGGTCTTCTTGCGGGCCATTGCAAGATACTCGTCGACCGCGGCCCTCTGTTCCGGGGTAGTGAGTTTGTCCACCCACTCGCTTTCAGGTGCAAGTACCATGAATGTGACGCCGAATACGGTGTCAGCACGAGTGGTGAAGATGGTCATATCATACTCATCCTTGCCGTTGGATACCTTGAAAATCATCTCGGTACCTTCGCTCTTGCCGATCCAGTTGCGCTGCATATCCTTGAGGGAATCCGTCCAGTCGATGGTGTCGAGACCCTTGAGAAGTCTCTCGGCATATGCGGAGACGCGGAGCTGCCACTGAAGCATCTTCTTCTGCTCCACAGGGAAGCCGCCACGGACCGAGTAACCTTCCTTGACCTCGTCATTTGCGAGGACGGTGCCGAGCTTAGGGCACCAGTTGACGGAAGTCTCGCCCTGGTATGCGATGCGGTACTGCATCAGGAGGTCTGACTGCTCCTTTTCGGTAAGGCCGTCCCACTTGCCCTCGGCCTTGAATTTATCAATGAGGGTCTCAATAGGCTCAGCCTTCTGCTTCTCAGGGTTGTACCAGCTGTTGAACATCTTGAGGAATGCCCACTGTGTCCATTTGTAGTATTTCGGATCGCAGGTGCGGACCTCGCGTGACCAGTCATATGAGAAGCCTATGCGGTCCATCTGCTGACGGTAACGCGCAATGTTCTGCTCGGTGGTCACGGCCGGATGCTGGCCTGTCTGGATGGCATACTGCTCTGCCGGGAGTCCGAATGCGTCGTAGCCCATAGGGTGAAGGACGTTGAAACCCTTCAGGCGCTTGTAGCGGCTGAAGATATCACTCGCAATGTATCCGAGAGGATGTCCGACATGCAGTCCGGCACCGGATGGATAAGGGAACATGTCGAGTACGTAGTACTTCGGCTTGGAAGGGTCTGTATTTGTCTGGAAGGTGTGATTCCCGGCCCAATAGGCCTGCCATTTCTTTTCGATTTCCTTGAAGTTGTATTCCATTGCAGTGATATATCTTATATAATCTGCAAATGTAACATTTTTACTTCAATTATGGAGTGTCATATTTCGTATCGCGGCATTACGGAGCACCGCTGCGGATGCATATTATAGGTCCGATAGAAAATAATAGTAATAATACGGTTCTAATATGACAATAATACAATGACACGAACGGGACCTTCCGCGCATACGTCAGTATAATACGGAATCTATTTGAGTCTGAACTCGACAGGAAGGATAATCCTTGTGCGGACCGGCTTGCCCTTGATCTGGCCCGGAGTCCATTTTGGAGAAATGGAGATGACTTTCACCGCCTCGTCGTCGAGCCTCTGGTCCACACCCCTGACCACCTTGACATTGGAGACCTTTCCGTCCTTCTCTATGATAAAGCTTACCTGGACTTTGCCCTGGACGCCTTCCTTGATGGCTGACGCAGGATATTTGAGGTATTTGTAAACCCAGGTGTCAAGGAAATGCTTCTCGTTGGAATGGAAGAATTCCGGACGCTTGTCCAAATCCGAGATAGAATATGCGGATTCGCCGTCCTGAATCTCAGCAGGCTGGCTGTCTGCGATGCGCTGCTCGCACGAGAGCACCTGCAGGAAATAGAAGAGATAGTTGCAGTTGCGCTCCATATTCCGATACTGGAGCAGCTGCGGCGTATCCTTGACGGTGCGGGACTCTCTGGTCGACCCGGTGGTGAAATGGACGACAGGTATCCCTTTTTCGTAGAACGGAAGATAATCCGACTGCGGGAAAGTGCCCTCCGATGCAATCGGAGGCACGACTACCGGAAATTCCGCGGTTTTCTCAAGAAGGCTGTTGAGTTTCGTGCGGGAGAGAGACGAATAGACGCGGAACGGATTGCGGTCATTGCCGCGCCCGAGCATATCGAGATTGACCATCGCCTTGACCGAGCCTATCTCCGAAAATGCCCTGTTGACGAAATACCAGGCTCCGGCATTGCCGCATTCTCCGGCACCGAAAGCCACGAATACGATGGAACGCCCGAAGAAAAACTTATTGTCGGAGACGAGTTTCGCCATCTCAATCAGAGTGGCGGTTCCGGATGCATTGTCATCAGCACCAGGGAAGATGCGTGTCACCTTCTCACCGTTGACAGTCATCACATTGGTCCCGACATTGTCCATATGGGCACCGACAACGATGTATTCGTTGCGGAGTTCCGGATCGAAGCCTTCGACAATGCCGAGAATATTCGCTGAGGAGATTTCAAAGTCTCCGTTTTTTATACTGAAATCCTGACCTTCGGGCCCGGTCAGCATTTCAAGGCCGGCATTCTTTAAGCCGGAATAAATATAGTAAGCGGCTGCCCTTTCTCCTTCCGACCCCGCCGCGCGTCCCTGCAGAGTGTCCGAAGCAAGGTATTCGACGTGACGCTGAAGTTCTGAGGATATATTAAAATTTTGTGCAGCGAGAGTTCCCGCTGCACAAAAAATAGATATTATAAGAGTAGCCTTTCTAAACATTATTTCTGATAGAACGGAGCCTTTACTACAACGGCCTTGAGCAGTTTGCCGCGGATCTCGATGTAGATTTCCGAACCCGTCTTATGGAATGGTACATCTACATAACCCATGCCAACCGCCTTCTTGACTGAAGGACCCATTGTGCCGGATGTAACGTGACCGATCTTGTTGCCCTCTGCATCGCAGATGTTCATTTCGTGGCGGGCGATACCCTTGTCGATGAGTTCGAAGCCGACGAGCTTGCGCTTGATACCTTCAGCCTTCTGTGCGAGGAGGAATTCCTTGTCGATGAAGTCACCTTTGACATCGTTGAACTTGGTGATCCAGCCGAGACCTGCCTCGAGCGGTGAGGTGGTGTCGTCAATATCGTTGCCATAGAGGCAGTAGCCCATCTCGAGACGGAGTGTGTCGCGTGCGCCGAGGCCGATTGGCTTTATGCCGAACTCTTCGCCTGCCTCGAAGACTGCCTTCCAGAGCTGGTCAGCGTACTTGTTGTCAGCGTATACCTCGCATCCGCCGCTTCCGGTGTAACCGGTTGTGGAGAAGATCACAGGGATACCTGCGAGTTCGAGTTCCTTGAATGTATAGTACTCCATATCCATGATAGGCTCCTTTGTGAGTTTCTGCATGGCTTCCATAGCCTTAGGACCCTGGATTGCGAGCTGACAGGTCTCGTCTGACTTGTTCACGAGGTCCTTGCCGATCTCGAGACCGAACTTAGGGGCATACTTGCAGAGATTCTCCCAGTCCTTGTCGGTATTTGCGGCGTTGACTGCGAGAAGGTACTTCTCAGGTCCGAAGCAGTATGAGATGAAGTCATCCACGATACCGCCCTTGCCATTAGGGAAGCAGTTGTACTGAGCCTTGCCAGGGTAAACCACTGAAAGGTCGTTGGTGGAAACGTACTGAAGAAATTCGAGGGCTTTCGGTCCGTATACCCAGATTTCACCCATGTGTGAAACGTCGAATACGCCGACACCTTCGCGTACGGTAGCATGCTCTTCATTGATGCTGGAGTACTGGATAGGCATATTATAGCCTGCAAACGGAGCCATCTTGGCGCCGAGGGCTATGTGCTTTTCTGTAAATGCTGTATTTTTCATTACTGATATTGTGAAATGGTTATTCCTGATCTTTATTGAGGGCCTCTATCTCGCGCTTCGCGTCATACAGGCATATTTCGCCGAATCCCGGCTTACGTATCAGATCCTGAAGCACCGCCTTGGCATCGGCGGATGAATCAGCAGCGAATATCGAGACCGCGATGAAGCCGTTGCGGAGCTTCAACAGACGCGCGTCGAGGCTGTCCTGCGCCATCTTTTCCATCAGAGAAACGGCGTTCATCGAATCCTTGAAAGAACCTGCGACAACGTTGTATCTGGCGGTCGGAATGCCGGAATAGTGTGCCAGCCGCTCCTTCTCCTCGAGCATCTTCTGCGCCCGGATGGCAGAATCTATCCTGGCCTGCTCAGCCGCCGCGATCGAATCTCTCTTGAACTGAATGTATTCGGATGTCGGCTTGCCGAGCGTGGCCCGCACGAAATCGCACCCCGCCGCCAGCACGACAGCCAGCACGACACAAACCGATAATCTGATATTCTTCACTTCCGGAACATTATTATAGCCATACAAAGATAAGATAAAAAAGTGTAACTTTACGACCCAAAGAAACGAAATGGAGAAAAAGATAATACTTGACGAAATAGACCCGGTCGATATCTACGGTGTCAACAACAGACTGTTCAATCTTCTGGCAAGCCGCTACCCGAAGGTCAAGGCTGTCGCCAGAGGTTCTGAGGTAACCTTGATAGGTACGGAAGATGAAATTGACGCCTTCGGAGAAAAGCTGGATGCACTGCGCAGGAAGCGTGCCACCAAGTCCAATCTCACCGAATACGACGTGGACGAACTCTTCAACGGAGTTACTTCAGAACGCAATCCGGAGGAGGGAATGGTGAATCTCGATGAAGGCGCTGAAAATATAATCGTATACGGAAATGACGGCAAGCCTGTCCGCGCCCGTACCGCAAACCAGAAACGGCTCGTCAAGGAATACTACAGGAATGACCTGCTCTTCGCGGTTGGTCCCGCCGGCAGCGGCAAGACCTACACAGCCATCGCGCTGGCCGTCCGCGCCCTCAAGAACCGTGAGGTCAAGCGGTTGATCCTCACCCGCCCCGCAGTGGAGGCCGGAGAACGTCTCGGATTCCTGCCGGGAGACCTCAAGGAAAAACTCGACCCGTATCTCCAGCCGCTCTACGACGCCCTTCAGGATATGATCCCGGGCAAGAGGCTGCAGTCATTCATGGAGGACGGCATCATCCAGATCGCTCCGCTCGCCTATATGCGCGGCCGCACCCTGGACCACGCATTCGTCATCCTCGACGAGGCGCAGAACACCTCACTGGGACAGTTGAAGATGTTCCTTACCCGAATGGGAGCGGATTCGAAGTTCATAGTAACGGGTGACGCCACTCAGATAGATCTCCCCAACAAGAAGGATTCGGGTCTTGTAAAAGGGATGGAGTTGGTACGCAATATCCGTGGAATCAGCGTAATAGAGTTCGGGAAGGAGGATATTGTCCGCCATCCGCTCGTCACAAAGATTGTGGATGCCTTTGAGAAGGAAGCCGCTAAAGAGCGGGAGTGATCCTGACGCAGCGCACTGATGCGCCGAAGTCAGTCTTGCTTGAAGAACTCATCGGGAATGAGTTCATATCACAATAAATATATCTGAAATATGCCTGATCGGAGCCCTTTTCGGTGGCGCTCCACCAGAATCCATATTTGCAGAAATCATTGAAATTGCTGTGATTCATAGAAGAACTGCCCACTGGAAGCGCATTCCAGCCAAACACGTTGGTGTGGAGGTTGTCAGGTGAATACGGCCAGAGTTTGTCACCGTTAAGAAGGCCCTGTGCGGACAGTTTTTCGCCTATTCCCTCCCATTTGGCACCGAATTCGACAGCACTGCCGCTGACAGCGGATGCCAGGTCGGCCCAGTCTTCATTGGTAGGAATGCTCCAGCCCTTCGGACAAACGCCCTGAGGTCCGGCGCCGAGGCCGGATGCGGAGATGCCTCCGGTAGCCTCATCCCAATGATAGAGTCTGCCGAAAAGTTTGTCCATAACCGGTGAATTTCTGAAAGGCACGCCTGCACCATCCCAAGCCAGATTCTGGGCAAACCAGTCGAGGCTGCCGACAGTGACGTAGTCATAGGTTATCCCGTCACGATTATCAGTGAAAGTATTCTGAGCGTCTGCAAGCCCCTTGAGGGATGCGTTGCGTGCAGTGTCAATGGTGGTGAAAGTCTTTGTCGAACTTGCGGAATAATAGCCTTCCGACTGACCTGTTGCTGAGATTGAGAAAACTCCGAGGCTGTCTGGAGTCTTTATCGTAACAGTCTTGATGCCAATGGTATCCGGCCAGGCCGAATTGCAGTACCAGGAATACTTGATATCAGCCGGATACACTATACCTTCGGCTGTCAATGTGATGACTTCATTCTTAAGGACATACTCCGGAAAGTCGAAGGTGACCGAACCGATTAGCGACGGCTTGGTCTCAGTTTCTTCTTCATCTTTCTTGCAGGATGCCAGAAGAGGAAGCGCCATCAGCGCAAGAAGACATATATTTTTAATATAAAACTTCATCATTGAACTCTTTACAATTTGCAAATATGCTAATAATTTTCGGATAATGCGTAATTTTGTATTCCATAATCGTGCCGTAACCGCAATGAAGAAACTGTTTCCTTTTCTGACAACAATCGCAGCTGCGCTATGCCTGACATCCTGTGACAACACAGGAAAGGGTTATTGCCGCATTGAGGGATTCGCACAGGGCGGCACGTGGCACATCATATGCAAACTTCCGGGGAAGGCCCGCGCCCAGGATATCAAGGCCACCGCAGACAGCATCCTGATAGAGATCGACCAATCGATTTCCGGCTACAACAAGGGATCCCTCCTCTCCCGCATCAACGCCGGCGAAGACCTGCCGCTGGACAATCATTTCATAGCCAATTTCACCCGCTCCAAAGAGATCTGGCAGCAGAGCGGCGGAGCGTTCGACCCATCAGCGGCACCTCTGTTCGACCTGTGGGGCTTCGGTTTCACCAACGGGGACAATGTCACGGATGGAGCAGTGGACAGCATAAAGGCATTCATCGGAATGAACCATTTTGCGCTGGAGGAGCGCGAAGACGGCATCCACCTTACCCGCGATGATGAGCGGTGCAAACTGAATTTCAATGCAATAGCGCAAGGATACAGCTGTGACTGCATAGCATCCACACTAAAGGAGCGCGGATGCTCGGACTATCTCGTCGAGGTCGGCCGCGAGATCGTGTGCAGCGGCAGAAGCGCCCGCGGAGGACTCTGGAACATCGCCCTCGAGAAACCGGTCGATGGAGCAGAGGAAGGCGCGGAACAGATTGAAGAGATGCTTGAACTCACAGACTGCGGAGTTGTCACATCGGGCAATTACAGGAAATTCTACGTCAAGGACGGACAGAAATTCGCCCACACGATAGACCCGGCCACGGGACGGCCGGTCACACACCATCTGCTGAGCGCAACTGTCATCACCTGTGACGCCACCACGGCGGATGCCTATGCGACCTGGATGATGGTCATCGGCCCGGATTCCGCCAGAGCCGTTGCCTCAACGATGCCGGACGTAAAGATAAGGCTGATCGAATAAATCAAAAAGGAGACCCGTATGAAAGAGAAATTATTGGGCAGGACGCTCGAAGAACTGAAGACCGTGGCACAGGAGCTGTCGCTTCCGTCATTCACCGCGAAGCAGATGGCGGACTGGCTGTATGTCAAGAGAGTAAAGGACATCGAATCGATGACCAATCTCTCGAAGTCGGCGCGCGCGGCACTCTCCGAAAAATACGAGGTCGGCCTTACGCCTTACGCAGGCAGCCTCACCTCGAAGGACGGTACGCGCAAGTATCTCTTCCCAGCCGGTCCTGACGGAAAGTATATCGAGACCGTGATGATCCCGGAATACGAGGATGCGGGCGAGATCGGCCGCGCCACCATATGCGTCTCCTCGCAGGTCGGCTGCAAGATGAACTGCGGATTCTGCATGACGGGCCGCGGCGGATTCCACGGCAATCTCGACACAGCGCAGATCATCTCCCAGTTCATAATGATAGACGAGGGCCCGATCCTTACCAATGCCGTCTTTATGGGAATGGGTGAGCCGCTGGACAATTGGGAGAATGTCAGCAAGGCTCTCGAAATCCTGACCGCCGACTGGGGTTTCGGATGGAGTCCGAAACGCATCACCCTCTCCACCGTCGGCGTCATCCCGAGCCTGAAGGAGTTCCTGGACAACAGCCGCTGCCATCTGGCTGTGAGCCTGCACAACCCGTTCCCTGACCAGCGTGCCGCTATGATGCCGGTACAGAAGGCATATCCGCTAGCCGAAGTAGTGGATTTGCTGAAGCAGTATGATTTCACAGGGCAGAGAAGAGTAAGTTTCGAATATATAATGTTCGCCAGCATCAGTGACACCCGCGCTCATTCGGACGCGCTGATACGTCTCCTGAAGGGGCTGGAATGCCGCATCAATCTGATTCGCTTCCACGCTATTCCGGATTCGCCTCTGCGCCCTTCATCACCGCAGACAATCGAGGTATTCAAGTCGCGGCTCAATGCCGCCGGCATCACCACGACTCTCAGGGCATCCCGAGGAGAAGACGTGATGGCTGCCTGCGGACTACTGGCCGGCAAAGGATTGAAAAAGAGGGAATAATATGAAAAAAGCAGCAGTTGCATTTATACTTGCGGCAGCAGTTGTATTATGCTTGCCAGCCGCATCGGCAGCACAGAACAGGCCTACACGCCCGAGAATCGGGCTTGTACTATCCGGTGGCGGAGCCAAGGGTGCTGCCCATATCGGAGTGCTCAAAGTACTTGAGCAATATGACATCCCTGTGGACTGCATTGTGGGAACAAGTATGGGTGCCATAATAGGAGGCCTGTACGCAATGGGTTACAAAGCCGATGAAATCGACTCGATAATATCAGCACAGGACTGGGACTTCGTTATGAGTGACAGGATTCCAAGGGAGGACAGCTCATTTGAGGACAAATCCTATGACAGCCGATACATCGCGAAAGTGCCATTTTCGACAGGCAGACGCCTGAAAAAGCCCGATGAGCAGATAATAGGTCCGTTGCCGGAAACGAAACAGCAGGGGAAGACGGTATTCGACAGGATTCCGATGGCTATGGTCAACGGCCAGAACATATACAATCTCTTCACCAGTCTTTCGGTCGGTTATCAGGATTCGATTGATTTCAACAGGATGCCGATCCCGTTCGCATGCGTGGCTGTGGATGTCGTCGGCCGCAAAGAAGTGGTGTGGCGCAACGGCAACATCGTGGATGCAATCCGCTCGTCGATGGCGATTCCGGGCTATTTCGCCCCTGTCCGAATCGGGGATATGGTGCTGATTGACGGAGGTGCGCGCAACAATTTTCCTGTGGATGTGGCGAGATCCTTCGGTGCTGATATCATCATAGGTGTCAAACTCGGCAAGGAGGAAGAGTCTCGGGGTCACGAGGTGAACAATATCAGCGACATGATCAGCGGCATCTACGATATGTACGCACACGAAAAGTACGAAGCCGCAATGAACGACACCGACATTCTCATCCGTCCGAGCGTGAAAGGCTACAGCACAATGAGTTTTGACAAGGCCAGCATCAATGCCCTCATCGAGAACGGCCGCATTGCTGCAATCGAGAAGGCACCGGAACTCCGCAAACTTCGAGAACACCTCAACAATTGCGAAAATGAACTTCCGAATGCAATGATCGGCCCGGTCTTCAACCGCAAGCAATACAAGAAGGCCGTACATCTGGACAAAGACTCCATCCTGCTGGGCACCGTGACCTACAACGGCCTCAATGAGCGTGACGCTCAGCTGATCTTCAAGAACAGCCTGCTTCGCGAAGGATATTCAGTCACCGGGAAAGACATAGACAAGGAAATCAGCCGCTTCTACAATACGGCGGCATTCGAGTCCGTCACCTATTCGCTCAGGGGCAAGGAGGAACCATACAACATGGTCATCGACTTCGTCCCCGGCCACAACTCCGAACTCGGTCTGGCGTTCAGGGTGGACAATGAAGAGGCGTCCGTAATACAGGTGAACACGTCAATCAACAAATACGCTCTCTACGGATCTTCGCTGTCGATAACCGGCAAACTCGCCATCAACCCGATGATATCCGTCAAGTATTCGTATTCCTTCCCGAACAAATGGCGTCTCTCCACCGAATACCGGTACAGGCTTTCCAACCCGCGCGTGCTTCACGACGACCTGCTCAACAGCATCTCGTTTTCCAACAACATCTTGCGTCTGAGCGCATCAACCCGCGGATTCCGCAACATCCAGACGGAGGGCGGCGTCGAGTTCTCCAATTTCATCTACGGCAATTTCGCAATGACTCATCTCACCGAGGCCCTTTCATCGTACAATTTGGATCTCAGCAGGCGCAACTTCCCCGGCGCATATGTCAAACTTAAAGTCAACAGCCTCGATGACGAATTCTTCCCGACCAAGGGCTGGACTGCGGACGGAGGATTAAGGTATTATATCGACGGATATGACTTCCCGGACTTGAACGGCTTTGCCGCAATCAATCTTCATTACAGTCAGGCATTGAGCATCGGCCGCCGGTTCACTCTGATTCCGTCCATCGACCACAGATCGCTGATGGGCGGCAATATCCCGCTGGCATATATGAACACGATGGGCGGTGCAATCGCCGGCCGCTATATGGACCAGCAGATTCAGTTCATAGGCTTCAACAACGCCGTCGCCTGCGGCAAAGTACTGACCGTCGGAAATCTGGATGCAAGGCTGAGACTCTGGAAAAAGCATTATATCACAGCAAGCGCAGCCTACGCGCTCGAGGATGACCACATCTTCGACAGTGTGCTCCATCCTGGCACAATCGGTGCGAGAGCAGGCTACTCCTACCGCTCCGCCGTCGGTCCTATATCGTTCTACCTCAATTGGTCCGACCAGACAAACAAAATCGGATTCTATGCATCATTCGGATATTCGTTCTAGAAACTGGAATAGTCCTTTATTTTGCCTATCTTGCGGTAGAAAATTATGGACAGGCTCAAGGCGATAGACAGGATGAGGGGCATCTGCTCCAGGAAGGAATGCTGCAGTAAGGAGATACGCGAGAAGCTCGTGAAGCTCGAAGTGGAGGATCCGGACGCGGCTGTGGAGCAGTTGTGCAGTGAGAATTATATCAATGAGAGCCGGTACGCCGCTGCATTCGTCCACGACAAAAGCGCCCTGCAGGGTTGGGGTTCTCTCAAAATAAGGTTAACTTTGCAGAGCAAAGGGATTCCAGCGGAGGTGATATCGGCGGCACTTGAAGATGCCGACGGAGATGCCGCGGAAGCAAGGCTCGAAGCATTGCTGACGGCAAAACTCAAATCCCTGCGCGCAGAGACCGACCCGGCGAAGCGCCGCGAGAAGGTCTTCCGCTACGCATTGGGCCGCGGATACAATTACGATCAAATCAAGAAAGCATATGATACCGTTCGAACAGATTAAAGAATTGAAACAGCGCGTGGGGACGTTGGGGAGGTGTCTTTGACATCCCTGGCAAAAGGGACGAACTCGCTGTAAAGCAGGAGAAAACCACTGCTCCTGATTTTTGGGAAGATGCAAAGGCCGCCGAATCATTCCTCAAGGAGGTCGCGGCCGTCAAATACTGGGTCGAGGGATATGACCGCATCACAAGCCTCGAGGCCGACCTCGACACGCTCGTGGAGTTCGGCGAAGACGCTGCGGATGACATCGACGCGGCATATACCGCACTTGAAACCGCGGTTTCCGACCTAGAAATCCGCAACATGCTCAGCGAGGAGGGCGACAACCTCGGAGCCATACTTAAGATCAACTCGGGAGCCGGCGGTACAGAGGCCAATGACTGGTCCGAAATGCTGATGCGTATGTACACCCGGTGGGGTGAGCGCAACGGCTACAAAATCCACGTCTCGGATGTCCTGGACGGAGATGAAGCCGGTATCAAATCCTGCACCATAGAGTTTGAGGGGGAATACGCATTCGGCTATCTGAAAGCCGAGAACGGCGTACACCGTCTCGTCAGAATCTCTCCTTTCAATGCGCAGGGCAAACGCCAGACCACTTTCTCCTCGGTTTTCGTCTACCCTCTCGTCGATGACACCATCGAGATTGAAATCAATCCTTCCGACCTCGAGTGGGACACCTACCGCTCGAGCGGTGCCGGCGGACAGAATGTCAACAAGGTGGAGACCGGTGTGCGCGTGCGCCACATCCCTACGGGCATCGTGGTGGAGAACACCGAGACCCGCTCGCAGCTGGACAACCGCCAGAACGCCCTCCGTATCCTCAAGTCTCACCTCTACGACCTGGAGCTCAAGAAGCGTCAGGAAAAGCAGGCCGAACTTGAAGGTCAGAAGAAAAAGATCGAATGGGGCTCGCAGATACGCTCTTATGTGCTCCATCCTTACAAGATGGTCAAGGATCTGCGCACGGGATATGAGACCACCGATACCCAGGCGGTGCTCGACGGTGATATCCAGGCCTTTATGAAGGAATACCTGATGAACAATTGATGGAAGGCTATTATAAAATAACCGGCTCGGAAGAATTCGTTTCCGAAGCGGAGTTCGAGGGCGCCACGATACTCAAAGTGGCCCCGGAAGCGCTTGAGACAATGGCGTGCACAGCTTTCCGCGACGTGCAGTTTATGTTGCGCCCCGCTCACAACGCACAGGTCAGTGCTATCCTGGACGACCCTGATGCTTCGGCGAATGACCGTTTCGTGGCGCGCGCGCTGCTGCGCAACGCCTGCATCGCCCTTGAAGGCAGGCTGCCGCTCTGCCAGGACACCGGCACCGCCATCATCTACGGATGGAAGGGCCAGAACGTCTGGACGGGCGGAGGAGATGCCGCAGCGCTGACCGAAGGTGTGCGCAGGGCATTCACGTGCAATAATTTCCGCTACAGCCAGAATATCCCCGACTCCGTGTACGAGGAGCACAATTCCGGCAACAACCTGCCGGCTCAGATAGAGATCGAGGCTTGCGACGGCAACCGATACCGCTTCCTCTGCGTTGCGAAAGGCGGTGGCTCCGCCAACAAGACACAGCTCTTCCAGGAAACCAAAGCCATCCTCAAGCCGGAGACGCTCGCACCATTCCTCACTGAGAAAATCAAGGCACTCGGCACGTCCGCCTGCCCGCCGTATCACATCGCAATATGCATCGGCGGCACATCGGCCGAGGCCAACCTCAGGACGGTCAAGCTTGCATCATGCCGTCATTATGACAGCAATCCACTCCCTGAAGGCGGTCTGCGCGACATCGGACTCGAGGCTCGGTTGCTCGAAGAGTGCCGGAAGAGCGGCATCGGAGCGCAATTCGGAGGCCGTCACCTCGCCCACGACATACGGGTGGTCAGACTGCCGCGCCACGGAGCATCCTGCCCGATCGGCATCGGCGTCAGCTGCAGCGCGGACCGCAACGTCAACTGCGCCATCGACAGCGAAGGCATCTGGATCGAACAGCTCGACAACGCCCCGATGAGTCATCTGCTTCGCGGAAGCCTGGTATGCGACGGGGATTCTGACGCCGTCGGCATCGACCTCGACCGTCCGATGCCGGATATCCTCGCGCAGCTCTCCTCATGCGCCCAAGGCACACGTCTGAGCCTCAGCGGCACAGTCATAGTGGCCCGTGACATAGCCCACGCCCGCATTGCGGAGCAAATACACAACGGAGGCGGGATGCCGGAATGGTTCAAAAACCATCCCGTGATGTACGCCGGCCCGGCAAAGACTCCGGAAGGGATGGCATGCGGATCGATGGGCCCGACCACAGCCGGCCGTATGGACATCTATGTGGATGAATTCCAGGCCCTCGGCGGAAGCCTTGTGATGATAGCCAAGGGCAACCGCTCCTCTGCCGTCGCTGATGCCTGCAAGCGCCACGGCGGATATTATCTCGGCACTATCGGCGGCGCCGCCGCACTGCTGGCGAAAGAGCATATCCGCAGCATTGACTGCATAGCATATCCCGAACTCGGGATGGAGGCGGTATGGAAAATCCGGGTGGAAGATTTTCCGGCATTCGTACTTATCCGGCCGTAATATTTTTAGAATCTGTATAGATTCTTAGTATATTTGCAATTAGGAAATTTCGTAAGAATCCGTTTTGAAATGATTTATTTAAGATAATACTGCGGAAACAGTGGAAAAGATATGTAATGGATAAATTGAATTGTTTCAAAACAGATTCTAAATCTCCAGCAATTTTATCAAACTATTTAACATCAACAGATCATGGCAAAAGAAGAAAAAGAACTTGAAGAAGTGGGGAAGAATGCCTCTGACAAGAATCTGGAGAAGCTCAAGGCTCTGCAGGCAACGATTGCCAAAATCGAGAAGGATTTTGGGAAGGGAACAATTATGAAGATGGGAGACCAACCGACCTGGGAAGTTTCTACTATCGCCACGGGATCCATCGCTTTGGACAATGCTCTGGGAATCGGCGGATATCCGCGTGGCCGCGTCATCGAAATCTACGGTCCGGAGTCCAGCGGTAAGACCACGCTGGCCATCCACGCCATAGCCGAAGCGCAGAAGAAAGGCGGCATCGCAGCGATTATCGATGCTGAGCACGCCTTCGACCGCACATACGCCCGCAATCTCGGCGTAGACTGCGACACTCTGCTCATCTCTCAGCCTGACAACGGCGAGCAGGCTCTTGAAATCGCAGACAACCTCATCCGCAGCGGCGCCGTCGACATTGTCGTCATCGACTCCGTGGCAGCCCTCACTCCGAAGGCCGAGATCGAAGGCGAGATGGGCGACAACAAGGTGGGCCTCCAGGCCCGTCTGATGAGCCAGGCACTCCGCAAGCTCACCGCAAACATCGCCAAGACCAACACCTGCTGCATCTTCATCAACCAGCTGCGCGAGAAGATCGGCGTGATGTTCGGCAACCCTGAGACCACCACCGGCGGCAACGCGCTGAAGTTCTACGCATCAGTCCGCATCGATGTCCGCCGCGTGACACAGCTTAAGGACGGCGAGGACGCCACCGGCAACCGCACCCGCGCCAAGATCGTCAAGAACAAGATGGCCCCTCCTTTCAAGAAGGCCGAATTTGATATCGTCTTCGGCGAAGGCATCTCCCACATCGGAGAAATCGTGGACCTCGGCGTGGACCTCGACATCATCAAGAAGAGCGGTTCGTGGTTCAGCTATGGCGAGAGCAAACTCGCGCAGGGCCGCGATGCGGTCAAGAATCTGCTGAAGGACAATCCTCAGCTTGCAGATGAAATTGAGGCTCAGATCCGTGAAAAACTCAAAGAAGTAAAGGAATAAATGGCAAAAATCATCCTTACAGGCGACCGGCCAACCGGCCGCCTTCATATTGGACATTATGTCGGCTCGCTGCGCCGCAGGGTGGAACTGCAGAACAGCGGTGAATTCGACGAGATTTATATTATGATCGCTGACGCACAGGCGCTGACGGACAATGCCGACAACCCCGAGAAAGTGCGCCAGAACATCATCGAAGTGGCACTGGATTATCTCTCTGCCGGTCTCGACCCGGCAAAGAGCCATATTTTCATCCAGTCGCAGGTCAGCGAACTGACGGAACTCACGTTCTTCTACAACAACCTTGTGACGGTGCAGCGTCTCCAGCGCAACCCTACCGTCAAGCAGGAGATCAAGATGCGCGGTTTCTCGGAGAGCGAAGACGGTTCGGACAACAAGGCCGGCACACCGGTAGGCTTCTTCTGCTATCCTATCAGCCAGGCCGCCGATATCACGGCATTCAAGGCCACTACCGTACCTGTGGGTGAAGACCAGGCACCTATGATCGAGCAGACCCGCGAAATCGTCCACAAGTTCAACACAACCTACGGCGAAGCGCTCGTGATGCCGGACATTCTCCTTCCGGACAATGCAGCCTGCCTGCGCCTTCCTGGTACGGACGGCAAGGCGAAGATGAGCAAGTCCCTCGGCAACTGCATCTACCTTTCAGATTCAGCTGAGACTGTATGGGAGAAGGTCCGCGGAATGTTCACCGATCCGGGCCACCTGCAGGTGAGTGATCCCGGCAAGGTCGAGGGCAATACGGTCTTCACATACCTCGACGCATTCTGCAAGCCGGAGCATTTCGAGAAGTTCGGAGATTGTTTCACAGGCAAGAAGGTCAGCTTCGAGTTCCACAGCCTTGATGAACTCAAGGCGCAGTACCGCGCCGGCGGACTCGGGGATATGATGATCAAGAAGTTCCTCAATGAGGTGCTCAATGATACTCTGGAACCCATCAGGACCCGCCGCCACGAACTGGAACAGAATATTCCATACGTATACGAAGTGCTACGCAAAGGCACGGAAATGGCCCGCGCGAAGGCCGCTGCCACGCTGGCCGACGTGAAGCGCTGTATGCGAATCAATTATTTCGACCCGGGTGTCCTGGATGAACTGATCAAGGAACAGGAAGAGAAGTACAGCAACAAATAGGACAATCATCCTTTCCTACAGAAGGGTGGCTTAAAGTCTGAGACTTAAGTCACCCTAATTTGTATTCAAATCGCGCCATTCTGTAGAGTTTGCAGCCTTGCACCTCAGGGCGAAGGATAAAAACAAAAAAAGAGTGACCGAATAAATCAATCACTCTCAATCTGTAGTCCCTACTGGAGTTGAACCAGTGACCTCTACATTATCAGTGTAGCGCTCTAACCAACTGAGCTAAGAGACTATATAGAAATGGAAGACCAAATACAAGCAAGAAGCGAAGCGCCTCTTGGGAATCTTGCTCCAAAAAGGAGGTGTTCCAGCCACACCTTCCGGTACGGCTACCTTGTTACGACTTAGCCCCAGTTATCGGTTTTGCCTTAGGCCGTTCCTCTCGGTCGCGGACTTCAGGCACCCCCAACTTCCATG
>JAZRZH010000036.1:0-42478 GCA_045601245.1 Bacteroidales bacterium | reverse complement strand
GAGGGAGCATCACGACAAGTGAAAACGCTCCATTCCCGTACGGAAGCCAAAGTGCAGACGGCTCAGCAGGATCCTGACTTCTATAAACCTTGATACAGGTCGGCCTGTGATTCTGTCGATCCAGTACAGGACTTCCGTGGCGGAAACCGCCTCAAGCGTCGCCGCTCCCGTCTCAAGCTCTCCCGACTCAAAGACACCAGCTTCGAAAACTCCTGACAACTCCACATCCGATACGGATAACATCGCCGCAACCAACAGATATATCGCCTCCCTGGCTGACAGCAAGCCGAAACGCAAGAGGCTCAATCTGTCATTCGCTGCAAATTCAGGCTTGATGGACAATGTAGCCGGTTCGCCGGTAATTGTAACATTCGTCATTGTGACACCGATAAAGGATCCTGTCATAGACGGTTTATCCTATGACGATGCTTCCGGGAAGCAGCAGGAATTCGAAATGAGACAGATTGAAAAAAAGACCCATTATGTCTTTTCCGCACCTGTCTCTGCGGCAATATCCCTGTCGTACGATCTGACGGACAGGTTTGCGATTGAGAGCGGATTCTGCTATACAAGCGTTTCGTCACGCCTGGCCATATCGTCAAGTCCGGACACTTATCCGCATCGCTTCATAGGGATACCCCTGGCGCTGAGATACAATTTCGTCGACAGGCACAGGACCTCCCTCTACCTGAAAGCCGGGGCAATGGCGGAGAAATGCATATCGGACGATTCCGCAGCCGGAGCGGAGGAGAATTCCATTTTATTCTCAGCCTCCGCCGCAGCAGGAGTCAATTACAAGTTGAACGAATGGCTTGGCATTTTCGCCGAACCATACCTGTCATATCACTTCGATACGCCGGGCATCTCGTCCACCATCTATGACACAGCACCGCTGCAGCCCGGACTGCAGGCCGGACTGCGACTGTCGCTGTAACACCAGCCGGGCGAGATTATTTTACCAAACAGAAGTCGAGGGCTTTGATGATGGCCTCCTTGTCGAGATGCTGGCCGATGAAGACGAGCTTCTGCATACGGTCGCCGTATACGTCGTCCCAATCGCGCTGAAGTCCCTTGTCCCACTCCATACGTTCGCGGAGCTCGGCCTCCGGCATTGTGGCGTACCACTGTCCCGCATCCTTGAGTGAGACCTGCTTGCCGGCCTGTTCGAAGATGAAGCAGGTGTCCGGCTCGTCTGTGAAATAGCAGATGCCCTTGGCTCGGATGATCTCCTTCGGCCAGTGTCTTGCGATGAAGCTGTCGAACTTATTGAGGTCGAAGGCCTCGCGGCGGTAATAGACGAATGTCCCTATGCCGTATTCCTCGGCTTCGCCTTCATCCTCGTCGTGATGGTGGTGGTGATGCCCTCCGTGCTCATGCCCGTGCTCATGCTCATCATCATCGTCGTCATCATCGTCGTGATGCTCTTCACCGTGGTGATTCTCAATCTCGTTGAGCCAGGTGGCGGAGGTGATGACATCGTCGAAATCGAACATTCCCGTGCCGAGAATCCTGTCGAAATCTATGTCGCACCAGTCGCATTCGATGATTTCAGACTTGGCGTTCAGAGCGCGGACAATCTCCTTGATGCGCGCAAGCTCCTCCCTGGAAACCTCGGAGGACTTGTTGAGAAGTATGATGTTGCAGAACTCTATCTGCTGTATGACGAGGCTCTTGATGTCCTCTTCGTCGAAATGGCCGGCGAGAAGGTCGTTGCCGCTTGCAAACTCGTCGCGCATGCGGAGAGCGTCCACCACCGTGACAATGCAGTCCATCACCGGCGCGCCGTCCTTGACGAACTCCGGTCCCATTGAAGGGATGGAACAGATGGTCTGGGCGATTGGCTCAGGTTCGCAGATGCCGCTCGCCTCGATGACGATATAGTCGAATTTGCGCATCGCGCAGATGTCCCTCAGCTGCGCCACGAGGTCCATCTTGAGGGTGCAGCAGATACATCCGTTCTGAAGCGCCACGAGGCTGTCGTCCTTCTGGCCCACGATGCCGCCCTGCTGGATGAGGTCCGCATCGATGTTGACCTCTCCGATATCATTGACAATGACCGCAAACTTGATCCCCCTGCGGTTTGAGAGTATTCTGTTGAGTAAAGTCGTCTTGCCGCTTCCAAGATATCCGGTAAGCAGCAGGACAGGTATTTCATTGATTTCCATAAACGCAAAATTAATCCATTTCGGGATATTTATTGTAAATTTGTTGAAAACAAGATACCGATCATTATGGCTTCCGAGGTTTATTTCACAGACTTGCACGTGGAGATGGGCGACACCCTGCTCCGCAAATTCGACAGGCTCATCACCAGAGCCGGCATAGACAACATTGATTTTCAGGACAAATTCGTGGCTGTCAAGCTGCATTTCGGGGAGTACGGCAATCTGGCCTTCCTGCGCCACCAGTATGCGAAAGTGCTCTGCGACCACATCAAGGCACGGGGAGGCAAGCCTTTCCTTACGGATTGCAACACTCTCTACGCGGGATACCGCAACAACGCGCTGAACCATCTGGATACTGCATACCTGAACGGCTACAACCCGCTTTCCACCGGTGTGCAGACCATCATCGCCGACGGCCTGCGCGGCACTGACGAGAGGCTGATACCTGTCGAAGGCGGCGAATTCGTCAAGGAAGCGAAGATCGGATCGACGATAGCCGAGGCCGACGTATTCATCTCGCTCAGCCACTTCAAGGGCCATTGCAGCGCCGGATTCGGCGGTGCGCTGAAGAATATCGGAATGGGCTGCGGTTCCAAGAAAGGCAAGATGGAGATGCATTCCAGCGGCACGCCGGCAATCAATACCAACGCCTGCATAGGCTGCGGAATGTGTGTCAGCCACTGCGCCAACGACGGCGTTCACGTCATCGACGGCAAGGCCGTCATCGACGAGGAGCACTGCCTCGGATGCGGATTCTGCTTCGCTTATTGCCCGAAGGGCGCCATAGAATGCAAATGGACCGGGGCCAAGCCTGTGCTCAGCAAGAAAATCGCCGAATACAGCAAGGCCGTGCTTGACGGCAAGCCGGCCTTCCACATATCGCTCCTGGTGGACGTATCCCCTGACTGCGACTGCGAAAGCACCAATGACCTGCCTATCATCCCCGACGTGGGAATGTTCGCATCCTTCGACCCGGTGGCTCTCGACCAGGCCTGCGTGGATGCCGCCAACGGCCAGCCCGTAATGCCCGGCAGCAAGGCTGACCGCAAATGCAGCTGCGAGGACCACGTGCACCACGACGGACACGAACTTTTCAATATGGTCCATCCCGACACGGACTGGGAGGCCTGCCTCGACCACGCCGAGAAGCTCGGCATCGGCACACGCAAGTATTCACTCAATAACGTCAGATAATGTTCTCTCTCAAGACCTCTGTGTGGCAGTGCGCCACCTTCGAAGAATTCGCCGGCAAGGCAGGGCTCGGAGCCGGGGATCTGGTCATCACCCAGTCCTTCCTGTACGAACCGTTTATGAAGGGGCTCTCCCCGGGATGCAAATTCGTCCTGCAGGACCGCTACGGAGCGGGAGAACCTTCGGACGAGATGATAGCGCGCATACTGGATGACCTGCGCGCGGAGGGGTCCGGAGGGGCTGCGGGACTCGGGGCTGCGGGACTTGGCGGCGCGCCGGCAGACGGCTTCAAACGCATCGTCGGCATAGGAGGCGGCACGGTGATAGACATTGCGAAGCTGTTCGCACTGAAGGGGCTTGAGGACCCGGAGGCGGCATATCTGAGGGAGATGCCCATAGTCAAGGGCCGCGAGCTGATCATAGTCCCTACCACCTGCGGCACCGGCAGCGAGGTGACCAACATCTCCATAGCCGAACTCAAGCGGAAGCACACCAAGCTCGGTCTGGCGGACAATGCCATTCTGCCCGACGAGGCCGTGCTGATACCGGAACTGCTGAAGGGACTGCCGTTCAAATTCTACGTGTACAGCGCCATCGACGCACTGATCCACGCTGCGGAATCATATGTCTCTCCCAAGGCCACACCGCATTCGCGCCTCTTCTCGGAAGCGGCGATACACACCATACTGGAGGTGTTCGGCGGCATAGTGGAGCGCGGGGAAGATTACCGCTTCGAGCGCCTGGAGGATATGCTGGTGGCCGCAAATATGGCCGGCATAGCCTTCGGCAATGCGGGCTGCGGCCCGGTACACGCGCTCTCCTACCCTCTCGGAGGCAATTATCACGTGCCTCACGGGGAATCGAATTATCAGTTCTTCACCCACATCTTCAAGCTTTACAGCGAATGCAGGCCCGAGGGACGCATAGCGGATCTGAACAGGCTTTTCGCTAAGGAGCTGGGTCTCGACGTGGACTCGCCGGCGACAGCTGTCTATGATGCGCTGGAGCAGCGCCTGGGCTCTCTTATCGCCCGAAGGAAGCTGCGCGAATACGGGATGACACAGGAGGAGGTACGCACTTTCGCGTCCCAGGTCTTCGCCTCGCAGCAGCGCCTGCTGGCCAACACCTATATCCCAATGCCCGAAGAGCGGATCGCGGCCATCTACGCCGCGCTGTGGTAGCATAGCTAGCTGCCCCCGCACCCTCCATTCCCTGACTGGCACTGAAACTGCGATCCTGCGCCAAAAAGCAGACGCAAGTATTCCGGAGGAACGTAAACCTGGAACACTGGCACAAAAGCTGGAGCGATAGATCATCCCTGCACAAAAAGCCAGTTTCTGTGCAGCAAACAGGCTCCAGCGACCAAACTATGCACAAAAAGCTCAATTTTGTGCAGGAAACAAGCCTCCAGGACCTAGCCATACACAAAAAGTCCGTTTTTGTGTAAGAAGTTGCAGCAAAAGGCACGGTACAAAAAAAGAGGTCATCACTGCTGATGACCTCCTGGAGCGGAAAACGAGACTCGAACTCGCGACCCCGACCTTGGCAAGGTCGTGCTCTACCAACTGAGCTATTTCCGCATTACTCCGTAGCGGATTGGGATTGCAAAGGTAGGCATTAATTTTACAATTCCAAAATTATTTGAAGTTTTCGTACAATATCAGCCTATTTTGTTGACTTCCGGGTGCAATTCGACGCCGAAGGTATCATAGACATCCTGAATTATCGCCACAGCTAGCCGGACAATGTCCTCGCCGGTGGCTCCCCCCCTGTTGACCAGCACCAGCGGCTGTTTCTCATACACACCCGCAGGACCGAGGTCGACGCCCTTCCAGCCGGTGTGATCTATGAGCCAGGCGGCGGAGAGCTTGACCTTTCCGTCAGCGGCAGGGTACTGAGGCATGTCCGGATACAGCAGGCTGAGCGTGGAGGCCAGCATATCGGACACAACAGGATTGACAAAGAAACTGCCGGCATTGCCAAGGACTTTCGGGTCCGGGAGTTTGCTGTTGCGCAGGTCGATGACAGCTCTGCGGATATCTGCTGCGGACGGCTCTGCCGCACCCTCGAACTGCCTGGCCAGGGCCGCATAGCTGAGATCAGGCTTCCACTGCCTGCTCAAGCGATACACTACGTGGGTGACCAGGTATTTCCTGAACTGAGTCTGCTTGAAAATGCTGGTGCGGTAACCATAGCCGCACTCCGAAACATCGAAGCAGCGTCTTTCCAGGCTCAGGGCATCCAACACCTCGACCCTCTCTATGATATCCTTCACCTCGGCCCCGTAAGCACCGATATTCTGCACTGCGGAAGCGCCGACCTCCCCCGGTATGCCGGAGAGGTTCTCAGCCCCGTAGAGGCCGTTTGAGACGCACCAGGCCACGAAGTCGTCCCACACCATGCCGGAACCCACGCGTACCGAGACGCTTTCAGCCCCGTCATCCACGATCTCCAGGTCGAGTATGCGGCTGTGAAGCACTGTGCCGTGGAAATCCCCGCAGAAAAGTATGTTACTGCCCTGGCCTATCTGCAGCATAGGCTTCTGCAGGCCGGGGATGGCTTCGCGCAGTTCCTCGACAGATTCGTATTCGACGAAATTGTCGGCGGTCACGTCTATGCCGAAAGTATTGTGTCCCCTGAGGGAATAATTGCTTGCGGAATTCATCAATCTACTCGTGTAATATGCGCACCGAGGGCACGGAGGCGGGTTTCAATGTCCTCGTATCCGCGGTCAATCTGCTGGATATTGTTGATGCGGCTGGTGCCGACCGCACCAAGCGCCGCAATCAGCAGCGCGATGCCGGCACGGATATCCGGGGATGTCATCGTGCGGGCGTGGAGGTTGCGGGTGTGGTTGTGTCCCACCACAACGGCCCTGTGCGGGTCGCAGAGGATAATCTGGGCACCCATATCGATGAGGTTGTCCACGAAGAAGAGACGGCTCTCGAACATTTTCTGGTGTACAAGGACACAGCCCTTGGACTGGGTGGCCACGACCAGCATCACACTGAGGAGGTCAGGCGTCAGGCCCGGCCACGGAGCATCCGCGATGGTCATTATGGAGCCGTCCAGGAAGGTATCGATGCAATATTCCTCCTGTGCCGGCACGAAGATATCGTCCCCGCGCTGCTCGAGTTTGATGCCGAGTCTGCGGAAACTCTCAGGTATGATGCCGAGATTGTCCCAGGAGACGTCCTTGATGGTGATTGAACTGCGGGTCATGGCGGCCATTCCGATGAACGAACCCACCTCGATCATATCCGGAAGGATGGTATGTGTCGTGCCGTGGAGCTTTTCCACGCCCTCGACGGTAAGAAGGTTAGAACCGATTCCGCTGATCTTCGCGCCCATTGAGCAGAGCATTTTGCAGAGCTGTTGCAGATATGGCTCGCAGGCGGCATTGTAGATGACGGTGGTGCCCTCCGCAAGGACGGAAGCCATCAGGATATTGGCAGTACCGGTGACGGAAGCCTCATCCAGAAGCATCCTGCACCCCTTGAGGCGCTTCGCCTGAAGTACATAGGTGAAATTCTCCCTGTCGTATGTGAAATCCGCACCGAGGTTCTTCATTCCCTCAAAATGGGTGTCGAGCCTGCGGCGGCCTATCTTGTCACCGCCCGGCTTCGAAGTGACGGCGCGGCCGAAACGGGTCAGCATCGGACCGACCAGCATCACGGAGCCGCGGAGCGCTTCGGTACTCCGTAAATAATCGGCGCTGTCGATGTAATCGAAATCGATATCATCGGCGCGGAAGGAATACTTGCCTTTCGCCAGACGACGGACGGTGACACCCATCCTCTCGACAAGATGGATGAGGTTGTTGATGTCGAGGATATCCGGGATATTGTCGACAACCACCTCCTCATCGGTAAGAAGAGTGGCACAAATAATCTGGAGCGCCTCGTTCTTGGCCCCCTGCGGGTGAATCTCACCGGAGAGCGTATGCCCTCCTTCTATTACGAATGATGCCATAAACGCTACTTGAGACCGCGTGCACGGAGCAGTGCGTCAGGATCCGGATCTGCGCCGCGGAAACGTCGGTAAAGCTCCATCGGCTCTTCGCTGCCGCCCTTCTCGAGGACATTGTGGCGGAAACTCATTGCCGTCTCGTTGTCAAAAATGCCCTTCTCCTTGAAGAGTTCGAAAGCGTCCTTGTCCAGCACCTCAGCCCAGAGATAGCTGTAATATCCTGCGCTGTAACCGCTGTTGAAAATGTGGTTGAAGTATGTGGTGCGGTAACGAGGTATGATCTCGCCGATAAGACCCATCTCTTCGCAGACCTTCTTCTCGAACGCTTCGATATCGATGCCTTCGACGGACTCGAGTTCGTGCCACTTCATATCGAGGATGGATGCGGCGCAGAGTTCTGTGGTGGCGAAGCCCTGGTTGAAATTGCCGGCGGCGACAATCTTATCCACAAGCTCGTCAGGGATCACTTCGCCTGTCTGATAATGACGCGCATAAGTTGAAAGGACCTCCTTCTCGAATGCCCAGTTCTCATTGATCTGTGACGGCAGTTCCACGAAGTCGCGGGCAACATTGGTTCCGCTTACTGACATATAGTTGCACTTGCTGAGAAGGCCGTGGAGGGCGTGTCCGAATTCGTGGAACATAGTCTCGACGTTATCTATGCTCAGCAATGCCGGAGCATCAGCCGTCGGCTTTGCGAGGTTGCCGACATTGACGATTACCGGACGCACGTCAGTGCCGTCGACGGTCACGTACTGCTCGCGGATATTGTTCATCCACGCTCCGCCGCCCTTGGTGTCGCGTGGATAATAGTCGGTGAGGAATGCTCCGATGAGGGAACCGTCGGCATCGATGACCTTGAATGCCTCGACCTCCGGATGATATTTCGGGGCATCTGCAATCGGCTCGAAGGTGATGCCGTAGAGTTTGGTCGCAGTATTGAAAACGCCTTCGCGGACATTCTCCATCTTGAAGTATGGCTTCACCTGCTCTTCGTCAAGGTCATATTTCGCCTTGCGGACCTTCTCCGCATAGTAGAACCAGTCCCAAGGCTCGATCTTCGAACCGGCCTCGACCTTGCCTG
Source organism: Bacteroidales bacterium (assembly GCA_045601245.1). GTDB lineage: Bacteria > Bacteroidota > Bacteroidia > Bacteroidales > UBA932 > Cacconaster. The sequence continues at coordinate 34,069 of JAZRZH010000036.1, read as the reverse complement.
CGGCGATATCTTCGTCCATCACCATCTGCATGTCGATGACTTCCTTTTTGGCCTGAGCCACCGCATATTTCATAATATTGGCAAGGAATGCGTCGACTGCAGCAGGGTCGTGGGCCATCTTGTCGTTGAGGATCTGCTCGGCCGGGTTATTGAAACCGAGCAGCTTCGCCTTCTCGATCTTGAGGCTCAGTATCCTGAGCAGAGTGGCCTTGTTGTCGGTGTCGTTGTTGTGGTTGCCGCGGCTTGAATATGCCTTGAACGCCTTCTCGCGGAGGGCACGGTCCTCGATGGTGGCCATCCTGGAAGGATACTCCGGGATAGAGAAACCCATCTCTTCCTTGAATGCGGCGTTCTCCTTGAGGAGGTTGTTGCCGAATTTCAGCTGAAGGGTGGAGAGTTCGGTGTTGATCTCCTTCATACGGGCCTGTCCGGCCTCGTCAAGGGCGATACCGTTCTTCTCGAATGCCCTGTATATCTTGTCCACAACCATCTCCTGCTCGCGGGTGAGTCCGAGAGCGGCCTTGTTGTCATATATCGCCTTCACTTTTGCGAAGAGTCCGGCGTTGACATAGATTTCATTTTCCAACTCGGATGCCTTCACGGTAGCCTCCTCGACAATCTTCTCCAGAGTCGGGGTGAGGTCGGTCTCGCTGATATTGAAGAGCACGCCGCTCACTTTGGAGAGGATTTCACCGGAACGGTCGAAAGCCGCGATGACATTGTCGAACGTAGGTTCTTCCGTATTTGCGATAATTGCGTCAATCTCAGCCTTCTGCTGCTCGATTCCGGCATCGATTGCAGGAAGATAGTCAGCTTCTTCTATCTGCTCGAACGGCGGGATGCCGTACGGGGTGTCCCATTCGGTGAGGAAGGGATTTGTTCTTTTGTTGCAGGATACCATAACCATTGCCGCGAGGGCGATTATTGCAAAAGCACGTTTCATGGCGTGATATTATATTACTGTTTCAAATTCCTTGAGGAAGCGGATATCGTTCTCGAAATAGTGGCGGAGGTCCTTGACCTGCCACTTGAGCATTGCGATACGTTCGATACCCATACCGAATGCGAAGCCGCTGTAGACCTCAGGGTCGATACCGGATGCGCGGAGGACGTTAGGGTCGACCATACCGCAGCCGAGGATCTCGAGCCAGCCTGTGCCCTTGCAGATGTTGCAGCCCTTGCCGTGGCAGATGTTGCAGCTGACGTCAACCTCTGCGGAAGGTTCGGTGAACGGGAAATATGAAGGACGCATACGGATTTCGGTCTCCGGACCGAACATTTCGCGTGCGAAGAGGAGAATAGCCTGCTTGAGGTCGGCGAATGACACGTTCTTGTCAATGTAGAGACCCTCGACCTGATGGAAGATGCAGTGGGCGCGGGCGCTGATGGCCTCGTTGCGGAATACGCGGCCCGGGCAGATCACGCGGATAGGAAGGTCAGTGTGCTCCATCGTGCGCACCTGGACTGAAGAAGTGTGCGTGCGGAGAAGGATAGGGTTGTCACCGCCGGGTGAGACGAAGAATGTGTCCTGCATATCGCGGGCAGGGTGCTCAGGCGGGAAGTTGAGCGCTCCGAATACGTGCCAGTCATCCTCGATTTCCGGGCCTTCGGCAACATTGTAGCCGAATTTGCGGAATATGGAGATAATCTCTTCGCGGGTGATGGAGATCGGGTGGCGGGAGCCGAGTTCCATAATGTCGCCCGGCTTGGTGAGGTCGTAGGATGCCCTGGAGGCGTCAGCAATCTGCGAAAGGGCCTCGCGCATCTCGTCCAGCTTGGCCTGTGCGGCATTCTTGAGGGCATTCAGCTTCTGACCGAACTCCTTCTTCTGTTCCTTGTCCACGGTTCTGAATTCATCGAACAACTGAGTGATCTCGCCCTTCTTGCCGAGCCACTTCACCCTGAGCTCCTCGATTTCCTGCTCTTTTGCGGCCTTCATCTCCTGGATGGAAGCCATCATCTGCTCAATCTTTTCCTGAGTTATCATATTTGTATGTCTTTATTTCTATTAGAGATATTTTGTCTTGTCCTTGATAGTGAGGTCCGCTACGATTTCTTTGACCACCCTGTCGTCCTTCGGACAGATCATCAGCGCGTCCGGTGTGTCAATGACAAGGAAGTTCTCGAGTCCGCGGACAACTATCAGCTTGCCTTCATTGTTCTCACGGATAATGGTGTCCCTTACATCCGAAACGAGGGAGTCAGCGGCATCGACGAGATTGAAATTGTCATCCTTCTTCGGGGAGTGCTCGTAGATCGAGGTCCAGGTCCCGACGTCAGACCAGCCGAAATCGGCCATGAAGACCTTTGCCTTGCGGGTTTTCTCCATCACGCCGTAGTCGATGGAGATCGAAGGACAGTCGCGGTATGCCTGACGGATGAACCCGGCCTCTTCAGGTGTATTGTAATATTTCTCGCCTGCGGCAAAAATGGATGCCACGTCCGGAAGGCACTCTTCGATTTCATTCTTGAAGCTCTTGAGGCTCCAGATGAACATTCCAGAGTTCCAGAAGAATTCCCCGGTCTCGAGAAATACTTTTGCAAGGGCTTCGTCCGGCTTTTCGGTGAATGTTTTCACACCGTAAACGGTATGATTGCCAACCGCCTCGGCGCTCTTCTTGTTGGCCTGGATATAGCCGTAGTTCGTGTCGGGATGGGTAGGCTGGACGCCGATTGTCAGCAGTGCGTCGTTCTTTGACGCATAATCCAGCGCGCAGGCCATCGTGTCGCGGAAATTGTCCATTCCAGAGAGATTGTGGTCGGACGGCGCGACGATGACGGTCGCATCGGGATTCCTCTTGAAGAGCTTGTATGTCGCATAGGCGACGCACGGCGCGGTGTTGCGCTTGGACGGCTCCAGCAGGATGTTTTCATCGAGAATCTGCGGCAGCTGGCTCCTGACCAGATCAAGATACTGCTCCGAAGTCACGACGAGGATGTTCTCGACAGGAACTATCTGTGAATAGCGGTTGAAGGTCATTCGGAGGAACGTCTTGCCCATCCCGAGGATATCCAGAAACTGCTTCGGCTTTGCTGCCCTGCTCACAGGCCAGAAACGGGTTCCGGAACCGCCGGCCATTATGATGCAATAGTGATTTGAATTCATATCTGTTCTTTACATTTTTTCAATAAATCGGGAAGAATGCCTTTCCGATGTATTCGGTGTCCGACCGGCCGTTCCCGTCAAAGAGAACCGACACTATGTCGAACTGCACCTCCTTCGCAATATGCCTCTCGTATATGAAATGCTCCGCCGCCAGCGCGAGGTTCTGCTGCTTCTCCCGCGTCACTGCCTCCCAGGGCTCCCGGGCCGCCGGCGCCTGCAGAGTCTTGACCTCGATGAAATGGACCGCTTCCGCACTCTCCATAATCAGGTCCACCTCCTTGTGGTTCCATCGCCAATTGCGTTCCAGCAGCACCAGACCGCGGTTTTCCAGCATTTCAAGGGCCAGATCCTCCCCTCTTCTCCCCAACGTCATCTCCCGGCTCATAACATTTCGGCTTATCTATGCAAAAATAGTAAAAAAAAACACGGCATTGCTAATATTCTTATTTGACCGCACAGCCAGCCAACAGACCTCTGGAACGCAAACCTCTGATTAGTAATGGCTTAACGCCTTTACCCTTGCGCAATTTTACGCAAGGGTAATAACATCATCTTGTTGTATATCAGATATTTATATTCCAGAGCGAAATATATGAAAGGGGAGCTGACTCCGGTCAGCCCCCCTTTGGTTTATCTCAAACGGCCTGAGCCGCGGAGTTTCGGATTAGTTGAAGAAGTACTTGAGGCCTACGAGTACTGACCAGCACTCTGTGTAGCTCTTGTAAACATTGTTCCAGGTCTGTGTAGGGTATGCACCATTAACCTTGTATGTAGTGTAAACAGGCTGGTTGCCCTCAATGTGGTCAACTGTGAGGACAGGGTTGGTGTTTGTGCCGTATGTACCTGTGTAAGACAGGTGTGTAAGACCCCAGTTGGAGTTGATCATATTGCCGATATTGTCGATGCTGACGCTGAGCTGGAAGTTGTGTGTCTGCTTGCCTGTCTTGAACGAGAAGTCCTCTGCGATGCGGGCATCGAAGCGGTGTGTCCAAGGAGCGCGTGCTGAGTAAGCTTCTGCGTACTGACCCTTGTGAGCGCTGAGGTACTTGTCCTGCTCTACGAAATCCCAGAATGCCTTCTTGTCCGCATCGGTCACGAACTTGAGTTCGTCAGCGTTGTTAGGGATGTAGATGAGGTCGGAAGCGTTGCCGTCACCATCGAGGTCATTGCTGCAGATGTAGCTGTAACCTGCAGGTGAGTAACCTGAATAGTAGAGGTTGAGGTGGAGGCCGTTACCGCCAAATACCTTGAACGGAACGAAGTAGCTGATGTTGGCCATTACCTTGTCAGGAACTACATATTGTGAGCACTGGAGGCCTGTGAAGTTCGCACCGTTGATTGAGTAGAGGTTGGTGTAAGCTGAACTTGCATCTGAACCAGGCATACCTGAAATCTCATAGTTTGCCATATGGGTGTAAGCAGCCATCACGTCGAAGTTCTTGAACGGAGTAGCCTTTACAGTAACGTTTGCTGTGTAACCGTAACCCTTGTTGGTGTTGGTGAGCACATATGCGGTGTACTTGCCGTACTTATAATCAGCATCGCGGAAGTTGTAACGGTCGTCAACGCCTGAGAATCTGTTGTTGTCGGACATCTTGCTTTCGTTGATGTTCCAGTCGAGGAGGCGTGTGCCGTAGATGGTCTTTGTGAACATACCCTCTGCAGTGATTGTCATAGGGAAGTCTACAGGGACCTGATAGTCGAATGCGAGGGAAGTCTTCCATACCTGAGGCATCTTGAACTTGCCGTCCACACCGTTGATGGTGCCTGTGAGAGCACCGTCCTTAGGGTCGATGGTTGTAGCGCCACCGATAATCTGACGCATTGTAGCGACGTCGGTAACGACCTTGCCGCCTGAAGTCTTGCCACCGTTGAGGGCTGTGAGGACTTCCTTAACCTTAGGGTCATAGGTGATAGCACCGTCTGCGAGCTTGGCAACGTTATCGTAGTTCTTGTAGAGGATCATACCTGAGTTGGTAGGCATGTTGGTGAAGAATACGAGAGGGAGACGTCCTTGGAACATACCTGTACCGCCGCGTACCACGAAGCTCTTGTCACCGTTGACGTCCCAGTTGAAACCGATACGAGGGTTAACCTGGAGAGTCGGCTTAGGCCAGAAACCTGTGTCGATGAAGTTGTCACCCATCTTGTAGTCCTTGATGGCATTGTTGGTGATGAGGTCGTCGTTGTCGTAGATGATGGTATCGAAACGTACACCGTAGTTGAGCTTGAAGCGGTCTGTCACGTTCCATTCGTCCTGAACGTATGCAGCATACTGGTCGTAGTTGATGCGGGCTGTTGCAGGAGCGTTGTCGTAGTTGTACTGAACGCAGAATGTGAGAGGGAGGTTACCGTTCACGAAGTCGTCGATGCTTGCGAAACGATAGTAACCTGTACCGTTGCGGATGTAGGAGTTGTCAGCGAACATGTGCTCGTAGTTCACACCGGCTGTGATCTTATGGTCACCTGCATAGTATGTGAAGTTGTCGGCAACGTTGAAGATTTTGTTGGTTACGCCATTCAGATAAGTGAACAACTCGTAACCGAGAGAAGTTGCAGGGAGGTTGGTGAACTTGCCTGATGCATCGTAACCCTGGCAGATATCGATGTGAGGGAAGATGTCGGAGTTGGTACCGCGCTGGTCATTGATGAATGAGTAGGTAGCGAGGAACTGGTTGGAAATCTTGTCACCGAAGCGGCTGTTGAGTTCGGCTGCGATTGAGGTCACGTCATTCTGCTGTGAGTACATGTTGTTTGCGAATGGCTGTGATTCGTTGGAAGCACGGTCTGCAGCCTTGTTGCGCATACCATCGTCACATGAGTTACCGTTAGGGGCGTTCCAAGTGGTGTTCTTTGTCTTGTTGTAACGGAGAGCGAGCTTGTGGGCATCTGAGATGTTCCAGTCGATGCGGCCGAGGAACTTCATATTGGTGATGCCACCAGGGAAGTCTGTGAATGAACCAGGATTGTAACCGTAATCGTTCACGAGGCGGTCATATACTCTCTGAAGGTCAGCTGTGCTGGTCTTGCCTGTAGTGGTGATGGCCTGGCCCGGCTGATCGTTCATTTCGAAGTTTGCGAAGAAGAAGAGTTTGTTCTTGATGATCGGGCCACCGAGGGTGAAACCGTATGTCTTGATCATCTCAGCCTTGCGCTCGCCGAGGTCCTCACCTGCAATCATATTGCCGCGGAGGTCCTGGTCATGATAGTAAGCGTAAGCAGTGCCCTTGAAGGTGTTGGTACCGGACTTTGTGACAGCGTTGATACCACCGCCGACGAAATTGGACTGACGTACGTCGAAAGGAGCAACAACGAGCTGGATCTCTTCGATTGCATCGAGAGAGATAGGGGTGCCACCGCCAGGAAGATTTGGTGACAGACCAAAGTTGTTGTTGAAGTTTGCACCATCGACCGTGAAGTTGGTTGAACGTCCGTCGCTACCGGCAAAGCTCATTCCATTAGCATATGGAGAAAGTTTGGTAAGAGCCTTGATGCTGCGGTCTGAGTTAGGGAGGTTCATCATTTCACGGTTGGAAACATTGGTTGATGCGCCTGTCTTCTCAGCACCGAACTTGGTTGCTGATGCAGATACGACCACCTCATCGAGGAGTTCTGTAGAGGACTCGAGGACAACGTTCTGGGAATAGGTCTCAGAAAGTTTGAGAGTGATGTCCTGGCACTTTACGGTCTTGTAACCGAGAAGCTGTACAGACACCTCATAAGGTCCGCCCGGACGCATACCCTGGATGGTATAACGGCCTTCTGCGTTTGAGATTGCGTAGTACTGAGTACCTGAAGGGGTGTGGGTGGCAATGATTGCAGCACCCGGGACAGCTCCCTGAACATCAGTAACCTTACCGCTCAGTGTAGAGGTCGTAAGCTGTGCATTAGCATAGAGGCTTACGAACAGTCCGAGAACGGTCAAAGCGAAAAGCTTGAGTGATTTTTTCATAAAATATTTGGTTAATAAGTAGTATTTATCCCAAAAAAACGTCGCAAAATTAAACAAAAGCATTACAATCTCAACTATTATTTATAAAAAAAGAGCCGCACTTGGCGGCTCTTTATTGAATATCAATCAGTAGCTTATTCGGTCTTGCCGTTGATGCTGATGATGTGGGCCTTCTTTCCGTTGGTCTCACAGGTACCGTTGTAATTGGTAAGCTGGCCATAAAGAACAATCTTCTGACCCACTTCGATCAGCTGGCCGTCTGTCGGCCAAGAAACTGATGAACTGTGCTCAGGATTGTTCATATAGTAGATGCTGTAAGCCTCGAACTTGTCGCCGGCTGTTGTACCGTCATCTGAAAGCCAGAATGAAGCGGTATTGTATGTAGGACCATACTGATACTTGGTAAGCTCGCAGACCGTACCGGTCACGTAATAGTTCAGATCGGTAGCGGCTGTAAGTGTGCTGCAGAAAGCGCAGGCGCCCTTGATGGTGAGAGGGTAATCCTTTGAACCAAGGCCTTCCGCATCGGTCTTGAGACCGTTGATGCTGATGATGTTGCACTGCTTGCCGTTGGTCTCGCAAGTACCGTTGTAATTGGTAAGCTGGCCATAAACAACAACTTCGTCGCCAACGGAAACCTGCTTGTTGGCTTCAGTCCACATAGCGTTGTCAAACCAATAGCAGTTATAAACTTCGAATTCATTTGCCTTGTCACCGTTACCGACACCGTCGGAAGAGATCCAGAACGAACCATTGCCATATTTTGCACCGTAAGCGGTCTGAATCTTTGTAACGATACCCTTCACATAATATTTATCGGTCGTAGGGGCTGTCAGATTCTTGCAGAACGCCATTGCCTCTTCGACTGTGAATGGAACGTCGATGGTGCCGGAAGCGCCGAGCTGTGTCATTTCAGCGGTAGCTGTATAGTCTTTCTTGCCGTCAGTCGTGCTGAATACGATAGATGCGCCGCGAGGACCGGCATTGTTTCCGGTTGCGCTGAAAGTAATCTTGTTGCCGTCAACTGACTTGATGGTGAGCCAGCTCTTCGCATCTTCCGGAACGGATACATAAATGCCGTTGCCCTTGTTGTCGAGAGAGAATGTGATGTCACCTCCGGCTGCAGGGAGTGTTGACGTAGTGTCAGCACCGACTGTAACAGCTCCAAGTTTCAACAGTGACTTCTCGACCTTGAGGACAGTGACGTCCACAAGCTCTACAGTACCGTTGTAGGTGGTCTTAGGGCCTTCTATGGTAACAACGTCGCCGACCTCGATGCTTGGATTGAGGCTGTCGAATTTCTTTGTCTCTCCGTTGTTGAGAGTACCGTAAACATAGACCTTGCCGGTCTCGTCCTCGATATACCAGTTACCGTACTGTGTGTTGGCTATCTGAACGCAGGTACCGGTAATCTGATAGGTCTTGCCGTCAGGACCGGCGTTGACCTCAGCTGCCGTTGAAGGCTTTGCAGCCTCCTTGACACCCTGCTGTATGTGGATGTACTGTGCGGTCTCCCCTACCAGAATCTTGACGACAGCCTCTTTGGTTGTCGTGGATGCGGCAGCTGAAAAATTGACTGTAGTCTCACCGGCGGCTCCGTTGGCAGGAGTTACGGTAAGCCATTCAGGAACACCATCAAATGCCCAGTCAACATTCGAGCTTACGGTGACGGAAGCGCTACCGCCATTTGCAGGCAGTGCGACATATGTATCTGAAACCTGCAGGTCAGCAAGTTCCATTGCGATTGGTTCTTCTGTACATCCGACTGCAAAGAGTGCAACAGCAGCGAATGCTGAAAGTATAGATTTGAGTTTCATACTGTTATCGGATTAATTAGTTAAACATATACTTGATACCGATCTGAGCGTACCAGCACTGGCCCACACTGTATGAAGGAATCCAGGTCTGGGTGTTTCCGTTGACTGCAGAAGGGGTTGAATAAACAGGGAATCCGTCAGCAGACACCTCTTCGAACTTGAGGATACGGCCTGAGTTGAGAGCGGAGTTCATATACTTTCCGACGCCCCATTCGGAGTTGAAGAGGTTGAGGACGTTCTTCATATCGAAGTTGAGCTGGAGTGTATTGACGCTGTTGCCGACCTTAACCTTGAAGTCGTGGCTGTAACGCATGTCAAGTCTGTTGCACCAAGGAGAGTAGACACTGTAAGCCTCGGTGTACTGTCCTTTGCGGCTGCTGAGGTAAGGATCATTTTCCACGAATGCCCAGAAGCGGTCGCGGTCGTTGTCAGTCTTGAAGCGGATCTCGTCAGCTGTCTTAGGAACGTAGATAACGTCGTAGTTGTAGTTATCGTTGTTCATGTCGTTGGTCGTCATATAGGTATAGTTGGCACCGCCTCTCCATGCCTCCCAGAAGAAGCTGAAGTGGTTGTTTGACAAATCATTGATCGTAAGGGAAACGAATGCGCGGTCAGGCTCCACATACTGTGAATTGTGAAGGATGGTGTTGTTAGGACCTTCTGACGTAGGGATGTATGTGAATGCTGATGAAGCGTCGGAACCAGGCATACCTGTGAGTTCCTTGGAAACGGTATGTGTATATGCTGCGCTTACGTGAACTGCCTTGCAAGGGTCTGCTGTGAGTGAGAGCACTGCGCTTCCGCCCCAGCCCTTGTGGGTATTGGTAAGCATAAATGCGTCGGAAGTGGTGTAAGCGGCATCGTCAGGATAGATGTGACGGTTGTCCGGACCATTGAGTCTCTGGAAACCTGCAACAGGCTTGGTGTTGTAGTTGCGCATGCATACTGCGTTGATGGTCTTGTTGTAGATGACTTCACCGGTGATGCTCATAGGGAATGAGGTAGGGAGTGCATAGTCAATTGCGAAAGAGGTCTTCCATACCTGAGGCATCTTGAACTTAGGATCCACTGCTGCGATACTGGAGCCCTTTGAGAGAACGCCGTCTTCAGGGGTGACGGAGAGCGGGAAGCTCTTAGGGTCGAGGCTGTTCATCTTGTCGCGGAGTGCGTTGCTGTCAGTGATGAGCGGACCTGCGAAGTTGGAAAGGAGTTCCGATCCCGGCTTGCCGGAGGTGATGACACCCTTGAGCTGAACCATATTGGAGTTGGTAGGCATATTGGTAAAGAATACGAGAGGGAGACGGCCTGTGAACAGACCGGTACCGCCGCGGACCTTGAGGGTCTTGTCACCGAATACGTCCCAGGTGTAACCTATACGTGGGGAAACCTGAAGCTTGGTGGTAGGCCAGCTGCCTGTGTCGATGTGATATCCGTTGTAATCGAGATCGTAGATGGCGTTGTTGCGCATCACGTCTGCATTATTGAATACGAGTGTCTCAAGGCGGAGGCCTGCGGAGAGCTTGAAGTTGTCACTCACGCTCCAGTCATCCTGTCCGTAGAGAGCATATTTGCCGTAGCGTACGCGAGCTGCAGGATTCTCTTCACCGTCATAACCATAGGTGAGGTTTACGGTCTCAGGAGCCCTTTCATTGAGGAAGTCATCGAGGGAGTTGTAACGGTAGTAACCTGTACCGTTGCGGATGTAGGAGTTGTCGGCCATCTGATACTCATAGCTGAGGCCGGCTGTGATCTTGTGTGCGTTTGCGTAGTAGGTGACGTCATCCTTGAGAGTGAAGACGCGGTTGTGGACACCATTATACCATGTGAAAAGCTCATAACCTACTGACATATACGGGGTGTATGTGCCAGTGCCGTCGAGGATGTCGATAAACGGGAACTTGTCGGAGTTGGATCCGCGGGCATCGTCGAGGATTGAATAGGTGGCGAGGAACTGGTTGGCGATCTTGTCGGAGATACGGCTGTTCAAGTCGACGGAAATGGTATTCGCCTTCTTGTCCTGAGTATAGCAGGTATTGAAGAAGCCCATCGAGTACTCTGAGAAACGGTTGTATACCTGACGTGTTCCGCAGTCGGATGACGAGCCGTTGGTCACTACATCATAAGAGTTGAGTGTGTTGTTGTAACGCACTGCGAGGTGATGGTTCTTTGTGATGTTCCAGTCCAGACGCGCGAGGAATCTCTGTGTATCGGACCTGCCAGGGAAATCAGTGTAAGAGCCTGTGTCATATCCGTACTTTTCCTTGAGGAAATCGGAAACCCTCTGCATATCGGATTCTTTCGTACGTGAAATGTATTCGTTAGGCTTTGCTATACCGTCGGTTGAAGGACGCCAGGTGGTGATCTGTGAAGGAGAAGGTGACTTCTCGTAAGATACGAAGAAGAAGAGCTTGTTCTTTACAATTGGACCTCCGAGGGTGAAACCGTAGGTGGTTGCGCGGTCCTTGTCGCGGGCACCGGCAACTTCCTGGCCACAGACGACGTTACCGCGCATATTTTCATTCTGATGATAGACGTATGCGGAACCCTTGAACTTGTTGGTACCGGACTTGGTGATAGCGTTGATACCGCCGCCGATGAAGTTGGTCTGACGCACGTCGAACGGAGAGATTACGACCTGAACCTCCTCGATAGCGTCGATGGAGATAGGGTTGCCGCCGCCAGGAAGAGCGTCGCTCAAACCGAAGTTGTTGTTGAAGTTAGCACCGTCGACGGTGAAGTTACCCATACGGCCGTCGCTGCCGGCGAAACTCATTCCGTTACCTCCGTAAGGTGAGAGCTTTGCAATATCGGAAACACTGCGGCTGATAGTAGGAAGCGCATTGATCTGATTATTGTCAATGTTGGTTGCGACACCTGTCTTCTCCTGGTTGAGCCTTGACTTGGCCTCTGCGATGACATAGACCTCGTCGAGATTCAGCGCATTCTTGAGAGTTGCGCTCTGAGCGTAAGTCTCACCGAGTACGAGAGTGATGTCCTTGTAGACATTTGTCTGGCATCCCACGAAGGACACCGTTACCTCGTATGGTCCGCCCGGACGCATACCCTGGATGTTGTAACGACCGTCAGTGCTTGCAATAGCATAGTACTGCGTACCTGATGGCGTATGGACCGCTACCACAGCGGCGCCTGTGAGAGGCTCGCCGTCCTGGCCCTTGATCACACCGCTCATGCTCGAGGTTGTGACCTGTGCGAAGGAGACTGCTCCAACAAACAGCGCTGCTGCAAAAGCAACAATACGTTTGATTGTTTGTTTCATAAAAAGGTTATTTGTTAAGTTGGTGATATTATGGTATTTTATCTTACAAATTTACTAAAAATAATCCGTATGACGATATATTTTTTGTTTGTTACTCAAATAGTGATATCTTTGCCGCCGTTAAGAAAGTGGACGGATTTGAATTGCTTGCTACCACTCTAAAAAAAGACTAAAATATAGCCTCTTTTTAAGGCCCGCCGCCGCGGGCTGCGCATCAAATCCGCCACTGCAGGATTTGATTTTTTATTTTAGGGATATATGTACTTATTCACTTCAGAATCAGTTTCAGAAGGGCATCCTGACAAGGTTGCCGACCAGATTTCGGACGCAGTCCTCGACGCATACCTGCGCCAGGATGCGGACGCTCACGTAGCCTGCGAAACATTCGTCAGCACAGGCCTCGCCGTCATCGGCGGAGAGATTACCGCAAACGCCTCTGTCAACGTGCAGGACGTGGCCCGCAAGACCATACGCCGCATAGGCTACACCAAAAGCGAATACCGGTTCGATGCCGAATCCTGCGGCGTCATATCGGCCATCCATTCGCAGAGCGCGGACATCGCGATGGGTGTCAACCGCGCCGAGGCGGACGAGCAGGGCGCCGGCGACCAGGGCATTATGTTCGGCTTCGCCACAAATGAAACGGCAGAGTATATGCCGCTGGCACTCAGCCTCGCCCACCGCCTCCTCCGTATTCTGGCAGACATACGCCGCGAGGCGGACAGCCCGATGCCTTACCTCCGCCCGGACGCCAAGAGCCAGTTCACCATCGAATATGACGACAATCAAGTCGCACAGCGCATCCACACCATTGTGCTGTCCACCCAGCACGACGAAGACGTGGACCGCGGGCGCATAGAGAAGGATGTCAGGGAGATCGTGCTCCCACGCCTTGTCGCCAGCCTGGATGACAAGAACGCCGCCCTCTTCAAAGGCGACTATATCCTCCACGTCAACCCTACGGGCAAATTCGTCATCGGCGGCCCTCACGGTGACACCGGCCTGACCGGCCGCAAGATCATCGTGGACACCTACGGCGGATACGCCTCACACGGCGGCGGAGCATTCTCCGGCAAGGATCCGAGCAAGGTGGACCGCAGCGCCGCATACGCCGCACGCCACATCGCCAAGAACATGGTGGCGGCCGGCATTGCCGACAAGATGCTCATCCAGCTCTCATACGCCATCGGCGTGGCAAAGCCTGTCAGCGTCTTCGTGAACACCTACGGCACCGGCAGGAACGGTATGACGGACGGAGCCATCGCCCGCCGCATCTCGGAGATCTTCGACCTCCGCCCTGCAGCCATCATCCGCGACCTCGGCCTCAAAAACCCTATCTACGAACCGACAGCAGCCTACGGCCATTTCGGCCGCGAGCCGTACACCCGGGAAATGGAACTCATCCGCGACGGCAGGACTGTCACTGAGACAGTGCAGTTCTTCAGCTGGGAGCTGCTCGACCTGGTGGATATCTGCAAGAAAAATTTCTAAAGAATCTTCCTGCCACCGTGGTGGCACATTGCATAATTCTGCAGCAAAACAGCCGTTTTTGCTGCAGAATTGACAAACTAACGCGCCAACTCGGACATAATTGGATTAATCACAACTAAAGAGGTCTCATTGAGGAGGCTGCGATTCCTGCTTTTCTACATAACCGCGACGAATGATGTCACGAATCGGCTGTTTCAGAGTATTTTTGCGACTCGTGACAAGAAATCCCGCCATATAGGCCGATTCAATGTCACGACTGACAACTTATATCAAATAATTAAGAGTCGTGACATTGTCACGGACTGAAATCGCTTGCTTCGGACGGGAAAACATATAAGACTGATTGTTTGTCTACCAAAGATACACTCCGTCTCATCCAGTCAATCCCATCCCCCAAGGCGGCCTTTCAAAATGCGGCTGGCGCAGGTGGGTGCAGAAAGAGTTGATGAAATCGCAGACACTGTAAAAGCCATCTTCAGAGGCGCTGATGCAGTGTGGGCAAGTCGCAAAAGGCTCTCGGCAAATATCGGCCTTACAAGGGCCTGTAGGGCATATCTGTCAGCAGAGCCTCGACTTTTCCCGAGGCTCTTTCACTCAGCCGCCCTCAGAACGCACTCCAAGGCACATTCGATACGGAAGCCTCTTGTGGCTTGGCTAATAAAGTGGCATCAAATATCATTGTTGTTCGGATAGTTTTTGCCATAAACACCGTGGAATCCAACAACCTATCACTCAACGATTTAAGCATTTAGCCTTGCGCAAACTTGCGCAAGGCTAAATACCTATTAAGCTGTAATTCAACTATTTACATTCCACAAGCAAATCACTAGAGGTCGAACTCGACCACGGTGATGCCGGCGCCGCCGAACTCAATGGCTTCGTCGTGGACTCTACCGACGCCCGGCGTTGACTTGAGGTATTTGCGTATCTCTTCGCGGAGGACGCCGGTGCCCTTGCCGTGGAGTATCTTGACCTGGCCCATGCCGAGCATCATCGCATCGTCAATGAATTTGACGACAATGTCCATCGCATCATTGAGCCTCTCGCCACGTATGTCTATGCTCGGCGAGAAATTGAGCCTGCGCTCGGATATCGATGAAGAGTCGAACCGGCTGACGCTCCTGGCTTTGCGCGCCTGATCCTTGAACTGTGCGCCGGAGATGCGCTCGAGCTTGGACGCAACGGTGCGGCTGATGATGCTGCCGACCGAGACATAGACGTTCCTCGAGGAAATCTTCGTGATCTCCCCGACTACGTCGCTGTCCTTGACGCGGACCTTGTCCCCCACCTTCAGCGGACCTTCGGCGGCCGGAGTCCCGGCAGGCTGCGCCGCACTGTCAGCGGAGCCTGAAACTCCCGCTGCAACGCCCGGAGCCGTGCCTGCGCCTCCCTGTGCGGCCTTCTCGGCGCGCTTGCGCTTGCGCTCCGCCTCTCGCTCCTTGCGGGCTATGATCTGTGCCATTTTTGCCTCTATCTTACGGTCCATTTCGCTCTGCGCCTCAGCTTCGAGACTGCTCTTGAACTTCTCCAGGTCCTTGCGGACCTCACGCGTCCTCTCCTTCTCGGCCTGGGCCTCCTTGATGTCGCGTATGGTCTGCTCCACCTTGCGGTTGGCCTCGTCGAGTATCTCCTTCGCCTCGGCGCGGGCCTGGTCGAGTATCTCCTTCTTGAGGGCCTTCACCTCGCCGAGCTCCTTCTGGTATTTGTCCGTCAGGCTCTCCAGCGTGCGGTCAGTGGCCTTGATGTGGGCCAGTTTCTCGTCCAGGGCCTTCTTGCTGCGCGAAATGCGGCGCAGATTGCGCTCCATATTGACATATTCGCTGCCGGCGCGCTCCTCGGCATCGTGAACGATCGCCTCAGGAAGTCCGATCTTGCGGGCCAGTTCGAAGGCGAACGAATTGCCCGGAAGCCCCTGCTCCAGCTTGAACATCGGACGGATGGCCGCGACATCGAAGAGCATCGCGCCGTTGGCCACTCCGCTGCTGGCGGAAGCGAAGACCTTGAGGTTGGTATAGTGCGTGGTGATCACGCCGTATGTGCCGCGGCTGTCGAATTCGGAGAGCACCGCTTCGGCGATGGCGCCTCCGGCAGCCGGCTCCGTGCCGCCGCCGAATTCGTCAATCAGCACGAGCGAAGAGGCCGTGGCGCGCTCAAGGATGTCGCGCAGATTGCCCAGGTGCGAGCTGTAGGTGCTGAGGTCGTTCTCGATGGATTGGTTGTCGCCGATATCGATGAAAATCTCATCGAACACCAGCATCTCGGAAATCTCCGAAGTAGGTATCAGAAGTCCCCACTGGAACATATACTGCAGCAGACCGACTGTCTTGAGGCAGACGGATTTACCGCCGGCATTGGGACCGGATATAAGCAGGATGTGCTTGTCGCGGGTGAGGGTCAGCGTCAGCGGCACTATCTCCTTGTGCTCTCTTCGCAGCGAGGCCTCCAGCAGCGGATGGCGCGCCTTACGCAGGATAAGACTTCCATCTTCCGAGAAAATCGGCATCCCTGCGATCATCTCCACCGCCACCTGCGCCTTGGTCCGGATGAAATCGATCTCCCCGATAAACTTCGAAGCGGCAACGAGCTCCGTCAGGTATGGACGCGCAAAATCAGTGAATTCGAGCAGGATGCGGAGTATCTCGCGCTGCTCGTCAAACTGCAGTTCGCGAACCTGATTTTCTAGTTCGACGACCTCCAGCGGCTCGATGAAGGCCGTCTTGCCGGTGGCGGACTCGTCGTACACAAGGCCAGGCAGCTTCTTCTTGTTGGCGGCGGCGATAGGGATCAGCGTACGACCGTCGCGTATTGAAACATCGGCATCCTCTGCCACGAGGCCTTCGGCCTGCGCCTGCTTGAGGATTGCGGTGATGCGCTTGGCTATAATCCCCTCCTTGGATCGGAGGGAGCGGCGGATTTCCTGAAGGGCCGGCGATGCGGTGTCCTTGACTTCGTTATTGCGGTCCAGGATTGCGTTGATGCGGCGTGTGATTTCCGGAAAGTATGAGATTGACGATGCCAGCGCGCGGAGATTCGGATAGAGGTCATCCTTGCATCCGGCAAAGAACGAGAGCACTCCGCGCAGAGTCTCCTGCGAGAGCCTCAACTTCACCAGGGACTGCAAATCGATATAGGTGGACTCTGCCTGGAGCGGCAGCAGGAACGGCTTGGTATCTATGAATCCTACGGAAGGGAAGGAATCTTCAAACAGACAGATAAGACGCATCTCATCCACGAGGCGGAGTCTGTGCAGAATCTCTTCGTGGTCAGTCGAAAACGCCTCCTCTTCCACCCTGCTCCTGGCATAATCCGTGGAGCACTTTGCGGAGAGCATCTGCCTTACCCTGTCGAAACCTATCTTCTGCTCGAGATTCATTTATTTGTAAGAATTTTCTATCGCAAGGCGGAGTTCGCTTATGCTTGCCATCGGCTTCATCTGGCCCGCGTGGGCGAATGCGATTTCGCCTGTCTCCTCGGAAACCACCACCACTGACGCATCTGACACTTCAGTGATGCCCAGGGCGGCTTTGTGGCGCATTCCGTAATGTGGCGGGATATCAGGATTGTCCGATATTGGCAGAGTGCACCGGGCTGCGATAATCTTGTCTTTACTGATTATCATAGCCCCGTCGTGGAGCGGAGTGTTCTTGAAGAAGATGTTCTCTATGAGGCGCCTCTTTATCAGCGCTCCGATTTCATCTCCTGTTTCGATGTATGAATCGAGAGGATGGTTGTGTCTCAGAACTATCAGCGCCCCTGTCTTCGTCTCTGACATCTTCCGGCACGCCGAGGTGAGCTCCTCCAGATCCTTCGGGGTCATCCCGGTATCATTGGTGCTTTTGAAGAGGCGGGAAATGATTCCGGTGCCGTTCTTGCGGGTGATGCGGGTTCCGAGATCCAGCAGGAAGCGCCGGATTTCAGGCTGGAAGATAATCAGCAGCGCCACGATTCCCACGCCGATGATCTGCCCCATTATGAACGAAAGCAGCTTCATATTGAGCGCACGTGTGACAAGCCACGCCACGTAGATCAGCAGGATGCCGATGAATACTCCCATTGCGGAAGTGCGGCGGAAGAGACGTATAATCTCAAACACCAGCAGTCCCACGAGGATGATGTCCAGCAAATCTATAAAACTGAAATCCAGAAAGTTAAGCATACTCTGACGTTATTTTGCACTGATGAGATATTCCGCAATCTGCACTGCATTGAGAGCGGCGCCCTTGCGGATCTGGTCTCCGGAGAGCCAGAGGGTCATTCCGTTTTCGTCCGCGATATCCTTACGGATGCGGCCTACGTATATGTCATCCTTGCCGGCTGTGAAAAGCGGCATTGGATAGGTCTTCGTCGAAGGTTCATCCTGAAGCACAAGGCCCGGAGCGGATGCTATCGCGGCGCGGACGGCCTCTACTTCAAGCGGCTCCCCGGTCTCGATCCAGACTGCCTCCGAATGGGACCTGAGGCTGGAGATGCGGACGCAGGTGGCGGAACATTTCACGTCGGAATGAAGAATCTTGCGTGTCTCATTGTACATCTTCATCTCCTCTTTGGTGTAGTCATTGTCGGTGAATACGTCAATCTGAGGGATGACGTTGTATGCCAGCTGGAAAGCGAATTTCTCCACCACCGGCTCGCGGCCCGCAGCGATGTCGGCATACTGCTGGCGGCACTCGGCCATGGCCTGGGCACCGGCGCCGGATGCGGACTGGTAACTTGCGACGTGGATGCGGCGTATATGGGAGAGTTTCTCGATCGGTTTGAGCACCACGACCATCATTATGGTGGTGCAGTTTGGATTGGCTATGATGCCGCGTGGATGCACGAGGGCATCTTCGGCATTGCATTCCGGCACTACCAAAGGCACGTCTTCGTCCATACGGAAGGCGCTGGAGTTGTCGATCATCACTGCACCGTGCTTGGTGATGGTCTCCGCATATTCCTTGGAAACGCTGCCGCCGGCCGATACAAAGGCATAGTCGACACCCTTGAAATCATCATTGTGAGCGAGTTCACGGACCTTTACATCCTGTCCGCGGAATTTATATGTACGTCCGGCACTGCGCACCGAACCGAAGAGACGGAGTTCGTCCACAGGGAAATTTCTCTCCTCAAGTATCTTAAGGAGTTCCTGGCCCACGGCCCCGCTGGCTCCAACAATTGCTACTGTCATAATATTTGGAACTATTAATTGTAATTTACAAAATTAACTTCAGCATCGATTATTTCAAAAAATATTTTCATCCAGAAAAAATTGTCAAAATTATCATCCCGCCTTAGGTCAGTGGCAACTTTGCCTCACGGGGCAACGCGGGCCCTCCCACTGCTGCGCAGCGGGCCCCACCCATTTCGCCATGGGCGGCCTGCCCCTCAAGGCAAACTGCCACCTGCCTCTGCGGCGGAATGAATCTATGCCTGAATATGAATGAGAGTCTCGCTGACGATAGAAAGGCGCCTGCAGGCGCCCGGCGGAGGCCGGGTCCTGCGCAGCAGGACAGCAAGGCCGGGAGCCGCGGGGTTATGGGGCAGAGCCCCAAATTATTGTCATATTTATAACCATCTTAGGCGGAACCGGTATTATCTTGCTGGGATGAACGAAATGCTGATATCATTCAGGGACCTGTTTTTCCCGAGGCGGTGCACAGTATGCGGATGTATGCTGACGACCGATGAAACTCACCTGTGCGGCGGATGCGCGGAAGACCTTCCGCTGACAAGATTCTGGGCCTGGGCTGAAAATCCCGCCGAAGAGCGGCTCTGGCACCGGGCCGGCTTCGTGGCGGCGGCAAGCCTCTACTTCTACCGCTACTCCGGCGGCTACGCCAATCTGGTGAAGGAGATCAAATACGGGGGCAATCTCCGCCTCGGCCGCCATCTGGGCCGGATGCTGGGGGAACACCTGCGCTCGTGCGGACGTTTCGATGACGTGCAGGCAGTCGTGCCTGTGCCGCTGCACCCGCTCCGCAGATGGAAACGCGGCTATAACCAGGCGGAAATCATCGCCCGCGGGATAGCCGAGGGACTGTGGCCGGATGAACGGGACGCCCGCTCAAGACGCGTCGAAACGCACCTGCTGCAACGGCGCCGCTACACCCGCACACAGACGAAACTGCACGGCGGCCAGAAGGGCCGGAACGTAAAAAAAGCCTTCAGAATGAACGGCCGCGCCGCTGCGCGACTCGCCTCCGAAGGCATAAGACATATTCTGATAGTGGATGATGTACTGACTTCCGGCGCCACAATCAGCGCCGCGGCAACGCCGCTTATGGAACATTTCCTCGTCAGCGCGGCCACTCTTGGATTCGTCGAATGAACTACTTGGCGTTCTGAGTCAGAGTGTATTCAGCGGAAACTCCCGGAACATCCTTGAGCGACAGCGTAATATGGGAACTGCGCGCCGAACCTGTGTTATTCTCGGGAACCGTCACGGTAAGAGAAGCGTTATTCTCGCCTTCGGTCTGCGACAACGTCACAAAATCTGCAGGTTCCGCCTTTACGCTCCAGGCCTTGTTTGAATAAACGTCAAGACGCACACCTCCGCCATCAGGGCTGACATATCCGTCCGTCCTGGCCAGACGCAGGAAAGGCTTGGCTTCAAGTGTGATGATATGCCTTGCTGTATAGGTGGATTCAGTCTCGTCGTTGGCAGCAACGACAGATATCCTTATCACCTGGGTCTCTTCATAGATGCTTGGCGGAACTGTGACAGTCACCGAGGCGTTGCCGTCACCCTCCGACGGATGGATTTTCACATCTTCGTAATCACACGATGCCGTCCAAGTAGTGTTGCAGGTAAGGGCGAAAACCGAAGTTCCACCATTGCAATCCATTGCCACAGAGCGTGGTTCGATGGAAGCGTTCGGAGTTACTATATCATCGCAAGCGGTCAGGACTGCTACCGCAGATATAATTGCCAGAAATCTTTTCATTTTCATAAAGCGGAGTATCACGGCAAAGGTATTAAACTTTTTCATAACTTTGCCGATATGAACGCTTCCTCAACAAAAAAAGTACCATTTGGAATATGCGCGGCAGTCGCCGCAGCGATAACGATATGCGCCTTAGCGCCATCCTGCGAGCATTATGTCCTGCCGGAACTCTCCATCTACCCGGACACGCTCTATTTCTCCGCAGCCGGCGGAGCCCAGGACATTGACGTGACCTGCAATGTGACCTGGAGGCGTACCGACTATGAAGGATGGATCGATATGAGCTGCTCCGGCACCGAAGGAAGCTGCCGCTCGACCATTACCGTCGAGGAGAACACGGGAAGAGCGCGGAAAGCCTCCGTCCCTATCGAAACGGAGACCATCCGGCGCAATCTCGTAATAATCCAGGAAGGTCCGGATCCGGACGCTATAGATTAGGTTTCTTCACAACCTCACCGTGATCATTCACAATGCCGCGGAGCCAGCGCTCGCGGAATTTCGGATGCTCAGGTGATGCCGGGATATTCATCCCGCTGCCATTGTCCTTGAACGTGCCGTCTTCATTCTGACGCTTGATATTGCCATCCATATACTTCACGAGCAGATAGTTTGACAGCTCATCCCACTTCGCCATCATCCCGGCGCAGCGGTTTGCGCAGAATTCGGTCATCGCCTTTACGGCCGAAGCCCGGTTGCCGGCCTTGAGCAGCGCCACCATCTTCGCGTCCTGGGCTGCGAGGAGAGCAGCATTCTCCGCCTCATACCTGTCTATCTCGGAACGGATCTCAGGAGCGACGCGGTCGTAGAAGAGATATGCGAAATGGGTTACGCGGTTGAAGAGCCAGAAAGCGGATGTCGCGCTGTACTCCGTCATAGTGCCGTTGCCGACCTCGAAACACTTCGGGACGCGGGTCACGGATGCGTAGATTGGGGTTAGAGGTGATGTGGCGGCATCGTCGACGCTGAACCAGGTGACAGCACCGACCTCGTCAGGAAGCCAGCCGCGGGACTGCGCGACGAACCAGAAGCCGGTCTGCTGTGTGGCGATAGGACGCTCCATTATATAATTCCTGCCGTCGAGTTCGAAACTCATCGGACGCCATCTGTAAGGAAGTCTGCTCGGACCTGCGCCCATATCCTCGGAGACATCCATCGGAGTGCCCTCGAAATGGTCGCGCATAACCTCCGCGACATCCTTGACGGTCAATTTCTTCGCAGCCTTCACGAAAAGCGGCATCTTGTTGGCGGTATTGTATCCCATAGCGAAGTCCAGATACTTGTCGGCATCGAAATTCTCTCCACCGAGAATCCTCATCGCTGACCAGGCCCTGGCCTCGCAGGAACGCAGGGTGGAAGGCTCCGCAGGACAATATGTGTCGCAGAAGCTGAACTCATCATCTTTGCCGCTGAAATAGCCGGCCTTGCGCGCGAAGGAGATGACATCCTTGGCATACAGGCAGTTCTGCGAATCGTTCATCGGGAAATGATGTATGCGGCTCTGGTTGGCGTGAGAGCAGACATATCCGTCCGGAATCCTCATCGCCACCCACACGGCTCCCTTCTCGAGGGTGCCCTTGCCGATGATCTCCATAATCCAGGCCTCCTCCTTGTCAGCGATGGAGAAGGATTCGCCCTCCGACGGATAGCCGTACTCCTGGAGGAGCGCATCTATCGTGGAGATGGCTTCGCGGGCTGTTTTCGCACGCTGGAGAGTGGTATAGATAAGTGAACCGTAATCCATGATCCCATCAGGATTCACAAGCTCCTCGCGGCCGCCGAATGTGGTCTCGGCGATGATAAGCTGATGCTCGTTGATATTGCCCACGGTCTGATATGTGTGCGGGACCTGGGCGATTTTGCCGCGGTACTTTCCCGTGTCCCAATCATATACGTCGACCATTGTGCCGGCCGGCCAGTCCTTTGCCGGATGGAAATACAACTCCCCGTAAAGGCAATGGGAGTCTGCCGAATAACTTATCATACAGGAGCCGTCGGCTGACGCGCCCTTGGATACGATTACATTTGTGCAGGCATTGCCGCGTACGGAACACAGCAGCAGAATGGCCGCCGCCGATGTGATATTTCTTAGGATATTCTTCATAAACGGATTGGATTTTGTTGTATCAAAATTATACATTTTCCACTTAAGAAAAAAATATCGTATGTTTGTCACACAATAACCGGATATGAGAAAAACATTTGCAATAATAGCATTGGCCACACTCGTGCTGACGTCCGCCGAAGCCCTGGCCCAGAACGAAGAACCAAAGCAGAAAGACGTGCCTACAATAGCTGCCGAAGCGGCAGATTTCCTTATGCAGGTACTCAAACTCGAAGATTATCAGGTATTCCAGGTGGATTCGACCCTTCAGTACAACTACGCCGGGCTGATGGCGGAATATGATGCCGCCAAGAAGGCCGGAGCGACGTCTGTCGATTCGTACCAGCTAATTCAGGACAAGTGGATGAATGCCAATGACACCACGTTTTTCCGCATCTTCGACGAAAAGCAGTGGGCAAAATATCTCAAATGCTCATACGGCCGCGACAAGAAAGCCCGCGACAAGCGTATGAAGGCACGCGCTGCGAAATAGCCTCTAGAAGAGGAATCCCGTATTGATATAGAGCGAACCGGCCTTGCCCGGCTGCGCATCCTGCTCGTTGAACGGAACGCCGTACTCTACAGCCACAATGAAGTTGCGGTTGATGACGAAGCGGAATCCGCCTCCTGCGGAGATGTGGAATCTCTCATTTTCGAGCTTCACGTTGCCGTACGGCAGAAGCACGCGGCCGCCGTCACAGAAGCCGCTGAGCGCAAGACCCACGTTCTGATTGAAGAGGTGGAAATCGACGAAGCGGTAGCGGAGTTCGGTATTGTAGTAGCAGATGCTGCGGCCCTGGATGCGGTTGCGCATTATGCCGCGGATTGTGCGGTAGCCGCCGAATCCGTCCTTGTCATAGCCGTAGCCGAGGATGGTCTCGTAAGGCAGCATATAGAATGCCGGATCCTTGAGGAATCCCTGTACGTTCAGGCGGTATGCGAAGACCAGTTTGTCGCTGACGATCGGGAGGTAGTTGCGGAAAGCGAAATAATACTTCACATACTCCTTGCTGGTACCCAGGAAGGACGGAGCGTATTCGATATTGGCCTCTGTCCAGATTCCGCGGGATGGAGCCGGCTCGAAATCGCGTGAATCATACATAAGGGCGGCGCGGATGGAACTTGAGATACCGCCGTCGGCCTCATCCTCCGGTATGACGCCTGTGACCTTGTAAAGGTCAAATAGTGTCGGCACAGCACCGGTCTCCGGCACGAAGCTGCCTGTCTTGAAGTATTTGAAGTGGTAGCCGGCCTTCCAGTAGAGATGGTCGGTGATGTTGCCGGTGAAATCCGCCTTGAAATATGGCACCTGTCGGCTCATCCTGTAATATGAGGATGCATCTGCAAGCACCTGTCTGTCAACGGTCGATTCGTATCCGTTGAAGCCGTAGAAATCAAGTGCCGTGTCATATGTGTACATTCCGGAGAGGCAGAAGCGCACGCCCGGGATGGCGGTTCTGTTGTCGTAATTGACGACAAAGAGCTTCGAGCCCTTGGTGAAGAAGGAAGCCTCGAGGTACCACTGCGAATTCGGGACCGGGTAGTTCCTGCCGTCGGCGAAATTGTAGATATTGAGGAGCGCTCCGTACTGGAGGCCCTTGTCCTGGTCAAACGCAACTACCGGCAGAGGGCCGAAGGAAAGGCCCGTCTTAATGATGTCACCCTTCGTTTCCTGTGCGCGGAGACCGGTGATGCAAAGCAGCATCAGAGCGGCCAGACTGAACAATCTTTTCATTTATCCGATATTTTTCAATTTGTCTTTCAATTCTGAATATTTGCGGCGGAGCTTTCCGGCAAAGGCGCATTTCCAGTCGGAGCGGGTCATACGTATCAGTTCTGCATAATCATATACAGCCATAGGCGCAAGGACCATAAGCAACAGCGCTGCGACGGCCCAGTACCACTTCACGGTACAGAAGAGCACTATCGCCCAGATCAGCAGGAATACCGGCCAGATGACTGTAATGATGCCGCAGCGGAATGAGTTGTGGAACGCCCTGTCCTCTATCTTCCTGACCAGCAGTTCGGCACCGAGCCATATCGGCAGGGAAACTACGGAGGCAAACAGGAACAGCGGCAAGGTCACGAGTGCCAGCAGAGTGCGCAGCACTGCGGAGAGAGCCGGACATTTCAGTCTGAGGGAATTGAGGCTGATGTCCGCGCCCAGGCGCTCCTGCGCGAAGGCTCTCACCTCCGCAAAAAGGGCGTCGGAAGCCTCCCTGTCTGTATCGCGGAAATTTTCAATCCTGGCTATTTCCTCCCGGTTGGCGTCGAAACGGCCCTCTAGGTTGCACGGCGGAATGGCGCCGCTCCCTATCCTGCTCAGTTCCCACACTGCATCATAATCCTCGTTGTCCCGGATATAGACCAGCTCATTGCGGATGCCGTCACCAACCATCGTGCGGATATCCTCCATTATGTCGTGCTCGCTCCTGTCCGGATTGTCAAGGATATAGCGCGTCACGTTTATCGGTTCGCCTATCCTGGCCAGCAGGGTCGTGCGGAAGCGGAAATAATCACCGTAGTCCAGTCCTATCGGGACAATGTAAAGAGGAGTATCGGGACCGAGTTCGCGATATGCGCCCAGCGCCACCCTGGCGACGCCCTTGCCTATCGGCAGAAGGCTGTGCATCGGTCTGTGAGTACCTTCGGCGAGGATACAGTAATCCACCTTGTGTGCAAGGACCTCTATCGATTTGTTGATGGTCTCCTCGGCCTTGGTCATATTGCGGATACCGTCACGGCGGCGGTTGATCGGCATAATCTTGAGGAAGGTGAGGATTTTGTGGATCATCGGCTTGGCGAAAATGTCAGCTCGTGCCACAAATACCTTCCTGTCGCGGTTGAGGGCGAGGACGGCGAGAGGGTCCATCAGCGCATTGCAATGATTAGGCGCATATATAATCGGGCCGTCTTCCGGCAATTTGTCCAGCCCCTTGAACTTCAACTTGCGGAAAGAGTGATGGATATAGAAATCCGTGATACGCCTGCAGAAGTCGTAGAGTCTGTCGTCTTCGTATATTTTTTTTGCCATTATGCTCTTTTTGCCTGAAACAGTCTGCAAGTTATGAAAAAGTTGGGAATTATGGTTATTTTTGCGTTATGGCATACACAATGATGTTTTACAATCTCGAGAACCTCTACGATACGGTGGAGGATCCGAAGACCGCCGACGAGGAGTACACGCCTGTCGGCGAGAAGAGGTGGACCCTCGACCGCTACAACCAGAAACTTGACAACCTGAGCGAGGTTTTCACCGCCGTTGCGAACGCATACGGAGGATTTCCGGTCATTGTAGGCGTATCCGAAGTGGAGAATATTTCCGTGATGAAGGCTCTTGCCGCCCGCAAGAGACTCAGCGGATCGCACTACAAGTGCCTTCACTATGACTCGAAGGATGCCCGCGGCATCGACGTGGGGGTCTTCTATCGAAGCGACAAATTCAAACTCATCGGCAGCGAACCGGTCAAACTGGTGCTCCGCAGCGGCCGCGAGTATATCGGCCGCAACCTGCTGGCGATGTGGGGCGAAATTGACGGTGAGATGTTTGCCATCTATATATGCCATCTGCTCTCCCGCCGAGCCGGTGTGGATGCGTCGCAGGGATTCCGCCGCGCCGGGATGGAAACCGCCCGCGACCACGCGAAGGAGCTCGCCAAGCTCTATCCCGACATCAAGGTGGTAATAATGGGTGATATGAACGATACTCCGGCCGACGCATCTCTGGCCGAACTGCTCCCTGCCAAGAGGAATATGTTTGCCGTAAGGCCGGGTGAATATTTCAACCCGATGTGGGTCCTGATGGACGAGGGCAAGGGCACGAGCATCCACGAAAACCGCTGGAAACTCTACGACAACATCGTCGTAAGTTATAATATGCTCGAAACCGGCAAGGGCCTCCCGGGACTCAAGATCGCCAAGACCGACGGCAAGCACTACGCCGATATCTTCAGCCGGCCGTTCATGCTGCAGAAAGGCCGTCCTAAGCGTTGCTACAACGGCAATCACTTCCAGAGCGGCTACAGCGACCATCTGCCGGTACTCATCAAACTCGACAGGAAGTAATGTACCGCTGCATCATATTTGATATCGACGGCACCCTCGTCGACACCGAAATGACAGGATTGATATCGCTCGGGCAGACCGTCAAGGAGCTTACCGGCAGGGATATGACGCTTGAGGAGCTCTATCCGTACTTCGGCATCCCGAGTTATGAGGCGTCGAAGATGCTGAGCGTCGGAGATCCGGACAGATTCGCGGAACTATGGGAGGAGAATTTCCAGAAGGAACTGCATTACTCAAAGGTATTCGACGGCATTGACAATGTTCTGAACACTCTCTGTGCACGAAGATTCCCGATGGGAATAGTCACCTCGCGATCCCGTTTCGAATATGACAACGACCGCCTTCTTCTCAAATGGAAACCGGCATTTTCGCCTGTCATCTGTTCCGAGGATTCCGAAACCCACAAGCCCCTTCCCGGCCCCGCACTAGCCTTTCTGGAACGCTCTGGGGCCGCCGCATCGGAATGCATCTACATCGGTGACACAATGCACGACTGCAGTTGCGCCCACAGCGCCGGAGTCGCTTTCGCCCTCGCCGACTGGAGCGGCAAGGGGACACAAAAAATTCCGGCCGAGTATCATCTTACCCGGCCGGAACAGATTCTTGAATTCATTTAAGGGGATTATTTACTTTCTCAACACACCCATAAAGAGTATACTCTGCGTTGTCGGTTCTATTATAATGCTGCGGCATACTTTCTCCAATCTTATTTCTGTCGCCCAACTGACACTACTCGTTGTTGACAAGTATCCACTGTTTGAAAAACGGATCCTCCAATTCGTACCTGTTCGTGTATATCACTAAACCATCTTTCTGGAGACGCTTCAACGCACTGTAAACAGTACTTGTCCTGTATTCTCCATTATTGACTGTCTGGCCTTCAGACAATCTGCGGAGAATCCATTTGTTAGTTCGGTTCTGATGCATCCACAGCCGTTCAAAGTCCAGACCGTGAGTGGTTACGATATGCCCGATTGCACACTCTAATGGGTTGTTCCCGTCAGGTGTCAGGACACCGATCTGCCACACGCTGGCTGCCAGTTGCTGGGAATAATATGGATGACAATCCGTCATATCAAGGATTTCATCGGATATCATGTCACTGGAATCGGGGAAACACTCCGCGAGACGCTCAGACAGATACTTGTGGAAGTCATCCCTTGGCAGCTTGCCCAGACGCATCATCTCTCCGAAATGATAGAACGGAGATTTCTTGTTCTCAAAGATATCCGTCATCATACTATCCTGGCTTCCGAGAAGGATGTAGTTGATATGCTTGTGCCGCTGCATGATGGACCTGAGCTGTTTGTCAAGATTCGCACCCATTTCACGGATTTCCTGGAATTCGTCCAGCACCACTATCAGCCTGTTGCTGTCCGTATGCACATTTTCCATCAATGAAAAAACATCCTCGAGGCATACTACACCATCTGCACCCGGCTGGAATGATATGTCTGTGGATCCGGTCACAGGATTGAGTGAGACCGTCGGAAACACACGGAAATGTGAGATCAGATGTCTGACCTTTTCCATAGGATGTATCTTGAAGAATTCCTTCAGGAGTTTGGCGGACAAATCCGATACGGACGTTGCCTGCTGAAGGTTGACCGTAATGCTCTTGCGACGGCTGGACTTCAATGCCTTGGCCACCACGCTGCTCTTGCCGAAGCGCCTGGGGCTGATTAGCACAAGATGATTGGCGCTTTGAACGAACTGCTCAATATAGGCGACTTCCTGTACCCGGTCTGTGAAGTATTCCTCTTCGACAATGGTTCCGAACTTGAAAGGGTTTTCTCTATTACGCATAATTTCGTTACGATTATTTTCGTAATGCAAATGTATGTGTCTTTTTCGTTATTGCAAACTTATTTCAATTGTAAAGTGACCTTAACCTTTAAAAAAATATTCCGGCCGGGTAAGATGATACCCGGCCGGAACAGATTCTTGATATTATTGTCTAGTTATTCGCCCAGATAACCTGGAGCTTTTCGCCTGTCTCATAATCGATGAAAGTGACAGGGATGGCATTTGCGCTCTTGTATCCGCTGTTGATCCAACGGAAGTTTGTTCCTGAAATCCAGTCGGCCACCGACTGGTTGCAGTATATGGTGATACTGCCGTTGACGGAACCGGTGCGTACTGAGAAGGCGTTGTCGCTTGCCGCCGTGAAATAGCTCGGATTGGTGTTGATGAGGAAGGTACCGCCAAGCCTGAGGACCTTGAGGGCCTTCAGCTGGTAAAACATATAGTCCGCGTTAGGATTGAGCACGGTCACGTTGAATGATGATATGTCAAGCTCCTCAAGGGCAGAACAGCCGTTGAACATACTCTTCATCGAAAGCACATTGGATGTGCTGAAAGAGGTCAGATCAAGGGATTTCAGGCCGCTGCAGCCGTAGAACATATGGTTCATATATTCAGTCTTGGCCGTATTGAAGTGGCTGAGGTCAATCGAAGTGAGCGCACGGCAATTGTAGAAGAGACTGTCCATACTCTCCACCGCCTCTGTGTTGAGACCGCTGATATTGACTTCGGCAAGCCTGATGTCTTCTGCGAACATCTTTGCGATGCTCCTGTTGTTCGGAGCCACGATTGATGAGATGTCCAGTTTGACAAGGGCCTTGCAGCCTGCGAACATATAGGACAGATCCTCAGCCTTCGGAAGGTCCATCTTTGCCGGAAGGACAAGGTTCGTGAGTTTGGACGCCTGATCGAGGAAATGGCTCATCCTTTCGCACTGATCGAAGTCGAACGATGACAGATCGAGAGTGGTGAGCAGCCTCATATTGAAGAACATACTGTCCATCGAAACGACTGAGGAGGTGTTGAAGGTGGAGAGGTTCAGCTCATCCACTTTGACAGTGGTGGAATTACCCTGGGAGAAGAGCTCACTCATATCCTTCACGTTCTCCGTATTGAGGAAGGCTATGCCGGTGATATCCTCAAGTCTTGAGAAGTCCTGGAACATGGAGGACATATCGCTGTCCATATATATCTCGGAAGCCGGAGTGCTGACTGTAAGGACGGCATCCGGACTGTACCAGTTGATGTATATTGGATAATCTGACTTGAGTGTCTGGACAGGAGTACCGTCGGCTACGTCTGAATTGACTTCAAATACCAGATGTTTGATTTTCTTGTCCGAATATGAAGTGCTGTCAACCGCAATATTGGCGGCAAGTGCTTTGACTGCAAGGTTGAACTCGGGACCTGGGATCATCAATGCCCGCTTCTGATGGAATTCGCCCATTGACACATCATAGTTGTACACGTTGGCCCTCCTGATGGTGAACGGCCTGTTGCCGAGATCGAATATGCGCTCGCGGCCTAAATTGTCAAGAGAGTAGAACGAAAAGCCGTCATATACACCGTCAGGAAGATTGAGATAGATGGTGCGCCCTTCCGGTCCGACGGTCAGGCCCTCGCCGCAATCAATGGTGAGACCTTCCGCCCCTTCGAACTGAGGTTTGCCTGAAGTCATTGTGAAATTGCCACTGAGAGGCTGGTTGGCTGTGAGCACGATGCTCTTGAATACCAGTTCCTCTGGAGAACTGATATTGATTGCCAGAGTACCGAAGATGCTCTTGAAAGGCAGTATCCTGTTGTTTGACTCCGCAATCATAGCAGGTTTGATGCTTGAAAGTTCTTCCGCGGTCTGAACCGTGGAGATGCTGAGGTTATCCCCAAGTGAAGCGGGATAATATGCGGTGAACGGGCCGCTGCCGGTAATCTTAACCTCATCGATGGAATTGATTGCCGGGGAGTAATCCGAATCTTCAACGGCTATTATGTACTCCGGCGGGTCGACTACGTTGACAGGGTGTATCGGTTCCGGATTGCAGGCACATGCCACGGAAATGACTGCAATTAATGATAATATCGATTTCTTCATTTCGTGACCCTCCTAGAATTCAGTTATGTCAATCAAGTTGATACCTTCGATGTCCGGCATCCTGTAGCCTGTGATACCCTTGCCTATGATGACAACGTTGTACTCACCTTCAACCAGATATTTGTGGCTCAGGCCGGAAGAATATTCCTCACTGGTGCCGTCGCCCCATGTGACTGTAGCGAAAAAATTCTCGCTGCCCACGAGTTCAGGGATTGTGAATTCCGTAATTGTATGTGAAATCACCACTGTAGGTGAGAAGCCGGCCTGCTTCACATAATACGTTCTCTTCTCGCCCGTCGAAGGGTTGGTGAAGCAGACAACCGCCTCACGGTCCTCCTCGGATTCGTTTATGGCAATAGTAAGTGCATGCTGGTAATTGGTGATGGCTCTGGTACCCCCGTCGGTGATCCAGTCCACAGGGATTTCCACAGCATACTGGATATTGGCCTCAACCGGCACAATGACTTCGCCGCCGACATAGGTGACGGATACGGCGTCATCATTGATGGTGAGAGCATCATTCTGGCTCTGGCGGACCGTGATGACCCTGACG
This sequence comes from Bacteroidales bacterium, assembly GCA_045601245.1. GTDB lineage: Bacteria > Bacteroidota > Bacteroidia > Bacteroidales > UBA932 > Cacconaster. The sequence goes on along the minus strand of JAZRZH010000036.1, from coordinate 2,892 downwards.
ATATCCTCGCAAGTGACCGTGATGTTTCCTTCACGGTCCTCACCGCTGGTGTTGTTCATCACACATACGCCTATCACGGCGTCGCCCGGGTTGCCGGTGGTGTTATGGAGTATGATCCACGAATCGCTCACCACCGCGTCCCAAGGGTAGTTGGCATTGACGGACACGGCCTGTGTCAGACCTGAAGAAGGTGCATCGATGCTCTGAACACCGACTTCGAGACTTGCCTGCTTCCTGCAGGACGGGAGCAGCATAAGCGCTGCAGCAAATGCGATAATAATCCTGAATATGTTCTTCATATCGTCGTCCTCCCTATTTTACTCTGATTTTAAGCCTCTTGACATCAATATAGTATTTGGCTGAGAGTTCGATTACATACTCTCCGGCAGAGAGCTGGTCAGTATGTACGTAAATGGTGCCGTATCTTCCTTCAATACTTCCCGCAGGGGCTTCATTGCCGTTGGCGTCAAGGAGCTTGAACGTAGCGTTCTTGTCCGTGGTGATGACAAAGCGCTGTTTGGCCTTGTCATACTCCAGTGAAGACTGGAGGGCTATGGATTCTCCAGTGAGAGGGAAGTTGCCCACAAAGCCTTCAGTCGTTACAGCGTACGTCATCGGTATCCATTCGCTTTCCTTCTTGTTGTTAGGACGGTAGAAAGCCTTGATCATGTCACCGAGGACTATGTCCTCATTGATGGTGCATGAGATGGAGGAATAATTGGTGTAGCCCTGATATTCGAGGGTGCTCTTCTTCGGATCACTGATAATTTCCTTGATCTTGCCGTTCTTGTCCGTATGGGCGAGCACCCATTCGAATGCAAAGGAGTCGAAACCGAGATTGTAGACGGATCCCACCTTCATCTTGAACGCCGTTCCCTTGACAATCTGCTTGGTATCAGCCTTGCTGATTCCCTTGTAACTGTCCTTGCTGAGCAGTTCTATGAAATATGAAGGCTCTGACTGGTCATTTTCAGGCTTCAGGCGCACGCAGCAACCATAGCCGGTCTTGCCGGTGATATTGTAGTATCCGTTGTCGGATCCGCCCCAGCCGTAATTGAAATGCACATAGTTGCGTACATCATAACCGTCGCACACGTAGGAGTGAGAGTCGCTGGCATAGTTGATAGGCAGACCCTCGTCAAGGTCCCTCTTGAGCATTTTGAACCACTCTTCGTCATTGTACTGGCTGTGGGTGATTCGGTGGGCGCCCTTGCTGTAATAGAAGTATGTCCTTGCCCTGTTGGTCATAGTTGACATCGAACTTCCGGTGCCGCTGAGTCCGAATGATGATCTGCCCATAAATGCAACGTCACGTACGAGAGTGGCGACGGCATCAGCCTCCTCAGATGTATAGGTTCCGCTCTTGTAACTCTTCTTGATCAGGTCCCATTGATATTTGTGGCCGAGGGTCACGGATGGTGCCGTATAACTGGAGCCGGAGTAGCCGCCCACGACACCGGTGCCGTGATCAGGATACTTGTGGTACTCCATAATGATGGCCAGAGCTATAGCGCAGCAGCCTGCAAGTGCGTGTTTTCCGTCAATCATCGGGCATTTGAGATTCCACGGATTGCCCTGGTTGAAATTGGCGGTCTTCAGCAGCACGGCACTCTTGATGGTATCGTTCGCGCGGGTCTCGATCATCGCCTCAGCCCACTCTGCGGCATTGCCCTTCCTTCCGGAAGCGCGCGCCATGCGTATGTCGTTCTTAAGGTTCGTAAACACGGCCTGGAGGTTCTCAGGCATATCCTTCACCTCGAAATTGTCGTGATAAGAATAACCGATAATCGGCTCGATGGCATCCTCGCCGGAAACCATCACCCAGCCTCCACCCGGCTTTGTGTAAATATAAAACAATGGTGCTTCACCGGCCCTCGTCTGGGAGTCAGTACCATCCCAGAGCAGAGTGAGGCCGCCGCCAGCCCTTGTCCTGTCAATATGAAGGAAGCGTTCCGCGATGATGCGGGCTTTCTCCTGGCTGACTACCTCAGCCCTGACAATCGTAGCGCTTATCAGCAGTAGGAATGCGAGTAAAAATGATTTCTTCATATTATTATGGATTGATTTATCAATAATATTTATTTCCTTACCGGGAATTCAGCTATTCTGAGTTTTGTGCAGCCGTAAGGGATGAGTTCGATATCGCACTTCTCGCCATAGTCCTTCTTCGAATGGGAGAAGATCACAGGACCTGCGGAACCGTTGTATTCCTTCCAGTACGGCAGTGTGACTGCGGTGGTCTTTATCACGATCGGAGCATTGGCCTCGGTCCACGGATATGCGGCGCGGGTATCTGACTTCACGACCTCGAATGCATTCGCTATATTCTTCGCACTGAAGTTGCCTGAAAGCAGTGCGTAGTTCCACTTTGAGTCGGAGGTGATTTCGTAATACCATTTTCCGGCAGCGACCTGCTCATTCGGAGCGACATCGACCTTCTTCCAGTTCTCCTTCATCCTGAGGGCATACAACAGAGGTCCGCGCTCGACAGTGGCGGAGTTGTCATACCAGCGGCTGACGGCGACCTTCATCGGAAGGGTGAGCGTGATGACATCGCCCTTGCTCCATTTACGGGTGATGCAGACCGTCTCTCCCGCGTGGAGGACGTTTGCCTGCTTCTCTCCGTTGATGGAGACGTATGCGCCGACACTCCACTGCGGCACGCGGAAGCGGAACGGGAAGAATGCTCCCTTGACCTTCTTCTCAGGGAAGTCCATAGTGAAATTGACGACACCTTCGAACGGATACCAGGTATCCTCCTTTATCACGATGTCCACTCCGTCGGCGACCTTCATAGTCACCTCTGAAGGTGCATAGACGAGAGCGGCGACGCCGTTGTCAGGGGTGGCATACCAGAGATTCTGGGTGAATTTAGGCCAGCCCTGATGCATA
>JAZRZH010000035.1:0-24247 GCA_045601245.1 Bacteroidales bacterium | reverse complement strand
CCCTCGCGATCCTCCATCCAGGTCCAGAACATAGGATATTCAGCCTTTTTTTCAACGCAGGAGCTGAGCAGCGTGAGAACGAATGCAAAAGCAAGAAAGATACGTTTCATATACAATGTCATTTAAGTCTGAGAAATACTTCCATGGCCTGGTATTCGGCCATTCCGAGCGCATCGTAATGGCGCGCGGTATTGGCGTTGCGCTCTTCGGCGCGCTGCCAGAATTCGCGTGGGTCATCGCCAGGGAAAGGCACTATGTCCTTCTGGGACAGGTGACGGTAGATGGCGTGGCGTTTTTCGACCACTTCATCGGGACTCAACGGCACGGCCATATCCACACGGCCGAGTTCCCATTCCATCCAAGCTCCGCGATAGAGCCAGATAGTAGTCTGCCCGAGCCAGCTTTCACCTTCCACAAGCAATTGATCGATTGCCTCAAGTGCCGCCTCGGTACATACCCTGTGGGTGCCGTGAGGGTCCGCAAGGTCACCGGCCATATATATCTGATCAGGCTTAAGTTCCTTGACGAGGGACTTGATGATATCCACGTCCGCTTGAGTACGCGGGAATTTGGTCACGCCGCCTGATTCATAGAAAGGCAGATTGAGGAAGTGAGCGTTCTTCTTGGCATTCAGGCCAAAACTCCTGACAGCCGCCTTGGCTTCCGAACGGCGTATGGCAGCCTTGAGGGAAAGCAGTTCCTTGGGTTCAGGTTCGCCAGGGACCTTATCGCCTATGATATGCTTGATGTGGGTGAAGTTGTCACCGTAGCCGAGTTCTGCCGCAGCATCTATCTGCTGAAGTACCACGTCATCGTGAACGGCGACATTGCCGGAAGTCTCATATGCCACGTGCACATCGTGCCCATGATCCACGAGACGGATGAATGTGCCGCCCATCGATATCACGTCATCATCAGGATGCGGCGAGAAGATAAGTACCTTCTTCGGGAACGGTGACGAAGACACCGGACGGGTACTGTCGTCCGCATCAGGCTTACCTCCTGGCCAACCTGTAATGGTATGCTGAAGGTCATTGAAGACCTCGATATTGATCTTGTCAAAAGGACCGTAGAGGTCCAGCAGTTCGCCAAGGGAGTTCTGAAGATAATCATTCTGCGTCAGCTTGAGGATAGGCTTCTCAACCTCGTTGCAGAGCCATACCACAGCCTTGCGGCGGAATTTCCGGGTCCACTCGCAAGCTCCGATCTTCCACGGAGCCACAACTCTTGTCAGCAGCTCGCCGGCCGTCTCGTCGACATAGAGCGAGGCATTGGGGTGATCCTGGAAAAAAGAAGCCGGACACTGGGTATCCATAGTACCTTCAACAATATTCTTCACCGCTTCTGACTTCTTTTCTCCCCAAGCCATCAGGATTACGCGGGATGAACTCATCATCGCGTGTATGCCCATTGTTATGGCAGAGGAAGGGGTGGACTTGAGGTCGCCGTTGAAGTTATGCGCCTGACGCTTGCGGCTGGAATAAGGAAGTATCACAGCACGGGTCCTGCTACCGGCTGTCGAGCCTGCCTCGTTGAATCCGACCTGACCGTTCTCACCTATACCTATCACCAGCAGATCCATACCGTGGGCCGCCTTGTCAAAGGCCGCGCAGTATTCGGACAATCCGTCCTGCGGAACGGAGCCGTCAGGTATGTGCACATTTTCCTTGAGAATGTCAATCCTGTCAATCAGCGCGCTGTGCAGACGGTAATTGCGGCTCTGCATCTGGTCGCTGGTGGACGGATAATACTCGTCTATGGTGAATATCTCAACTTCCCGGAATGACACTCTGCCTGCCTTATATGCTTCGACGAGGATGTTATAAAGATGAGTAGGAGTCGAACCCGTGGTAAGGCCGAGTTTGAACAGACGTCCCGTCATAGCGGTATCGAATGAATTGATAGCCGCGATCACCTCTTCGGCCACCGCCGAACTGGCGACAAACGAATCTTCGTAAATCTCCGTAAATACTTTGTCATAGCCGTGGAGGATATCCTTCGGGAGTCCGGCCTCAATCAAGCCTCCGTCTTTTGGAAGAGAGAAATGTTTCATCAAAAAAGCTCCATTATTTTCTGATCTTATATCCGTAATATGCGTAATACATTATGAGAAGGTAGAACGGCAGGCATATCCAGTATGCTGACTGCGCGCTCATAATATCCTTCATCCAACCGAAAAGAAGCGGTATGACGGCACCGCCGCCGATGCAGGCGACAAGCAGTGACGAACCCTTCTTGGTGAATTTGCCGAGGTCAGTGATGGCGAGCGGCCAGATGGCCGGATACATCAGCGAGCAGGCGAGACTCAGCAGTGCCACACACCATACAGAAACTGCCGGCGGCGTCACGAGGATGAGGATCGAATCTATCACTGCGACCCAGGTGCAGATGCGCAGAGCCTTGACCTGGGAAATGTATTTCGGGATACAGACTATACCGACAATGTAGCCTATTGCCATTCCAAGACCAGGGAAAACTGTGTATTTCTCAGGATTGGACATACCGAGGTCCTTGGCGTAATCAAGCACTGTAAGCAGGGCGAGGTTCTCCACACCGACGTATACGAAGATGGCAAGGGCGCCGAGCACAAGGTGCGGGAACTGCCAGATGGACTTCTTGCCGGCAGCATAAGGGCAGTCCTCTTCATTTTCTTCACCCTCAGCCTTGATTTCCTCGAGCGGAGCAAATAAGGTGATGATACCGAGAGCAACCACCACAGCGATGATGATGTAGAAAGGCCTGTTGAGGTCAGCGAGGGCCACAGCATCGATGTTCTTGCCCGTGACTGCCGCAATGAATACAGATGGCAGGGCGAGGGCCAGTGAGTTGCATATACCCATTATGCTGATGCGACGGGCAGCGCTGTCAATGGGACCGAGTATGGTCACATAAGGGTTGATGGCAGCCTGGAGAACGGTGTTGGCCGTACCGCTGATGAAGCAGGCGAGCAGATAGAGCCAGAAGCTCTCCAGACGCGCTGCAGGTATGAAGAGCGCAAACGCCAGGGCGAACATAAAGAAAGCCAGGGACATTGTACGCTTGTATCCGACTTTGTTGATGATGGATGATGCCGGGAAGCTGAATACCAGGAAGGCGGCGAATGTGGCGGCGATCACCAGATATGACTGAGCGGATGTGAGATTGAGATTCGATTCGAGGAACGGCACGAAGTAGCCGTTGATGCCCGTGGCGAAGCCCACGGTGAAGAACATCATTCCGATGAAGCAGAGCGGAATTATGAATTTATTGTTCTTTGGCATAATTAATTCTCCAGATGATATTTGATCAGGCCCTCAAGCGGTGCCTTGAGTATAACACCCATTTCCATACCGAATTCATTGACCACAGGTTCGAGGAGCTCCTTGAAATAGAAGGCCACGGAGCCCACAGCGTTGAACTTGTACTTAGTGTAGTCCGGATAATGTGTCACGATGAGCTTGAAGAACTGGCGGAACGCGTCAGTGACCAGCTCCGGAAAATAAGGGTCGAAGTCCAGATTGTCGTGAATGAACTTCGCATATTGCGCGCAGAACCTGTTCGGGAAAGGCTTGGTGTAGATGATATCGAGCAGCTCGTCATTATTGTGACCCAGCTCGGCTCTCACCTTCTCATATACCTTCGCCGGCATATTGCGGCGGATGTAATCCGTGATCATTCTCTTTCCGAGATTGCCGCCGCTGCCCTCGTCACCGAGGATGAAGCCGCAGGAATCCACATTAAGACCTTCATTGCAGCCGTCATAGAGGCAGGTGTTGGCACCTGTACCGAGAATAGCCGCGAAGCCCGGCTCGCTCTGGAGCAATGCACGGCAGGACGCCAGGGTATCCATTGCGATGAATGCCTTGCGGGTGTTGACGAACACGCGACGGAGGGTATTCTCCATGAAAGGATACTGGAGTTCGGTCACTCCTGCGCCATAGAAGTATATCTCGTGTACTTCCTCGACCGGGAAGCCGGCGGGAAGATTGGCCTTGATGTCCTCGACGATCTGATCGCCGGTAATGTAATTCGGATTGTAGCCCTGGCTTTGGAATGTGATTCTGATGTCAGTGCCTTTCTTTATGCACGCCCAATCAGTCTTGGACGCACCACTGTCTGCGATAAGTATCATAGTGTCTTTATTTTCTGAGATTGTGAAGATCCGGGATTTCGCCGAGTCCGTAGCGGAAGAGCACGATGCCTGTAGCCTTGGTGTCATTGAAATCACGGCATTCCCTGAGGATATCCTCAGCGTTCATAGGAATGACATCCTCCTCTCCGCCGTGCTCAGTGCAGGTATAGGTGGTGGTACCGGCCCATACCTTGGCCGGGGCGCCCTTCTCAGCGAACCAGTTGGCCACCTTCTGTGACCAGCCCTCGCCGTTCTTGCGGTAGCCCGGGGAATGACGGTATATCATCGGCATGAAGATGTCAATGTACTTGCCCATCTGCTCAGGATTCTGACCGTAATAATGTTCGCTTTCAGGCTCAGGCATCACAGCTGCGGAAAGAATGACCTTCGGGTTGGCAGCCTTGATACCGTCGTGTATCTGACGGCAGAACTCCGTGATGCAGCCTGTGGCCGATGCACCGTTTTCAGGATAATCGTGCTTGTAGGCCGTGCCGCCGAAGCGGATATAGTCGAGGTGTATGCCCTGAACACCCATCTTGACGTAATTCACCGCACGTGCCACAGTCTCATCATAGAAATCCTGCTTGTAGCACTTGAGGGAATCATCCATGGGATATGCCCACTTGCCGTTGCGGTAGCAGCACTGCATCCATATATGGACTGTGATACCGTGCTTCTTTGCAGCCTTTATGAAGGCAAGTGTGGAATCCTGGCCATGCACCTCGAAAGACTTCTCGTGAAGCACGATGTGTCCGATGTCCTTGCGGACCATCTCGTCGAGATCAATCTCGGTCATATATTTCGACCAGACCCAGATGGCGTTGGTATTGTTCTTTGAAACTTTCTTCTTTGCAGAAGATGATGGCACTGCAATGAGGCACAGAGCCATTGTGATGAGCAGAAGAGTCTTTTTCATATCTTACTTATTTATTGTTTGCAGATCGAGAAGGACAGGGAGTGAACCGAGGCCATGACGGAAGAGCGAGATACCGTCGGCCTTTGATCCTATGAATGCCTCGAAATCCTTCCTGATAGTGGACTCGGGCAGGCCGTTGCTGCTGGCGTCATAAGTCTGTATGCCGGCCCACACCTGGGTGTTCTGGCCTGCGTGGGTAGCGAACCAGTTGAGCCTTGAAGCGGCTGTAGCAGCATTGTATCCCCCGGAATGGAAGTACAGCATAGGGATTAGTATGTCAATGTACTGACTCATGGATTCAGGATGCTGGCCGTAATATTTCTCGCTGGCTGTCTCTCCCATCAGTGCAGCGGAGAGCACAAGGTCCGGATTGATGCTGCGCAGTCGAGCATCCGCCTGACGGCAGAACTCATCTATGGCACCCTGACCGGTGACACCTGCATCAGGGAAATCGTGCTTGTATGCAGTACCGCCGAAGCGTATGTAGTCGAAATGTATGCCCTTTACGCCGGCCTTCACATACTTGGTGGCGCGGTCTTCGCCGAGGATGTCATCGAAGAGTGCCTGGTCATAACACTTGTTCGTATCATCGACAGGGCTGCGCCAGCCGTTGACGCCCTGGTTGTCGTTCCACCAGAAGCACTGTAACCAGATATGGATGGTGATACCAAGTTCGTCCGCTCTTTTGAGAATGGACGGTATCAGATTCTCGTAATATTTGAAAGCATACTCGTGGAGGAATACGTGTCCTATGCCGCGCTTTGCGAAATAGTCGAGATTGCTGAGCAGACTAGGTGTATTGCTCTGATTGTACCATACTCCCACTGTGTTACCCTTGACAATGCCGTAGTTGCTGCCGTCCTTGCTGGCGGTCCTGACGCAATACCATTCCTTGCCGTCAGGGATTCGTGACCAGCTGCCGCCCTGCACCGGCACTTCGCCGTCCTTCAAGTCAGCAGGCTTGAATGTATCCACTGCCGTACCGGCAGAATTCTTGAGCGCTATATCTGATGTCGCCGTGGCGCTGACGGCATAAGCCTTTGACTCGCCCGGCTTCATCGAGCCGCTGAGTGTGGCTGCGGCTTTGCCGTCAACAGTGATGGTGGCACCTGATACCTGAAGCAGGCGTACAGTGGGATTGCATACCTCAACCCAACCCTCCAAAGGGCTGACCTCGTTGATGACCAGCTGCTTTATATCATTTGTGGAGTCTTCATTGACTGCCTCCTTTGTCGCTGTGCCGGAAATATACCAGTCGCCGCTGATATCCGGAAGACGCGAATATGAATTGCCCGCGGCGATGCTGCCGGCATCCTTGACATCACTGACATCGAATGTGTCAACAACCTTGCCCTCATTGGACACAAGCTTGAGCTGCTTCAAGTCCATTATCTGAGCAGGGACTGCTATGCGTTCATCTCTTTTAATGTTGACATTCTCCCCGAATTTGTACAGCTTGTGGTCGATACCGGACCAGTCGGTAAGAACAATGCTTGTCTCGTCAAGTCTGAGGCTGCCTACTGCATTGTTGTAAATCTCAACCCAGCCTTCTGAAGGGCATATTTCATTGATGAGCAGGCCATCCACCTTGTATGGCACGAACTTGTAGTTTTTCTCGCCCCTGGTTGCCTTCTCAGATACGACGAAATCACCGGTAAGGTCAGGAATGCGGGACCAGCTGCCGTCCTCTGCGGGATTGCCAAGCTCCTTGGCCATGTCCTTGATATTCATCTCGAGCACTACGGTATCGCGGCCGGAGGTGGATACTATCTCCTCAAGCTTCGACAGCTTGAGAGGAATGGACTCAGGCTCGATGACAAGTTTTTCACCGGCTGACAGAGACATCGATTCCGGAGCCTCATATACCTGATACCTGTAATAATAATCATCCGAAACAAGCATCTTCAATCCGCAGATGTCCATAGCGGATGAAGAGCCGTTGGCAATCTCGACCCAGCCGTTATCACCTTCAGCGATGGCGGGACAGATCTCGTTGACGATAATTGAAGACAGTGAGGAAGCCGGAGCGTATGCCGGATCTTCGACGCAGGAGGCAGCCACTGCGACAAGGGCTGCGAGTACAGGGAAATATTTGAGTATTTTCATATTCATCAGAAAGGAAGATCGCGGTATTTACCGTTGATTGTGGATTTCTCGAGTATCCAGACCGGATGGTCGAGGGTGCAGTCGTTGTTCGATGCATCGCAGACGTACCATTTGCCGTCAGCGTAGAGTTCAGCCCAGACGTGTCCCCAGATGCTGCCGCTCGGGTAATAGGTCTCGGGACCGTGGACATAACGTGCCGGAATGCCGGCGGAACGGGCCATGGCAATTATCGCATGACTGAGGTCGCAGCAATTGCCGCCCTTTGAGTTTATTGTAGTAATCGCGCCTTTGCGGGTGTTGTAGTAATCTTCCCACTCCCACTTGTCGCGGGCATATTCAAAGATGGCCTTGACTTTGTCAAGGGTTGTGGTTTTGCCTGCGATGGCCGCATCCCTTGCCGCTATTACGACAGGGCCGTTGATATCGCAGAACTTGTCAGGAATGACATCCGAATTGTATTCCATATTGCGGAGGAAATCCGACTGCCAGGAAGAAATCTTCTCCGGCATTGTACCATTGTTTGCGTAGTAGTGGATCAGCCTTGCGCTGACCACGATGGAACGGTAGAATGAGAAACGAGTCTCGTCGATGGTGCAGTAATTCGCGAATGACAGGCTGTGCTGCTTCGCATAGTTGTACTGCTTGTCGTTGATCCAGAGTACGGTGGCCGGGTCCATCTCGTCCGGTGCGTATGTTTCGTACTTGGTGCCGCTGTAGTGGTCCGGGCAGGAGAAATTCTGCAGCGAATATGTCTTTGTCTTCCACGCGTCACCGCCAGCGGCGAGGTCCGGAAGGAGGAGGCACATGGCCTCATAGTAGCAGCCTCTTGTCAGTACGTCCTCCCCTATTGTGATGGTATTGGGCATAATGTCATCCTTGATGAACACTTCATAGGTATCAGTAAAGGACTTCACAAGCTGCGAACCTGTGAATGAATATGGGATGTGCGTGAGGGCCTGCTGGCTGAGAGTGATCTCAGTTGACTTTTCCCCATATTTGAGCACGATGGTGGCACTGTGCTCATCCAGGGTGTTGTTGGCATTGACGGTGATGGTGAACTTGCCGTCGCCCGGCAGTCCGGAAAGCGGATAAATGCTAGCCCAAGGGGTTGGGGAACCGTCAAAGCTTATGCTTGCAGTCCACATGTCCGTACAGTTGAAGTTCACGGTATACGAAGCCGGCTGCGTGCCGAACGCGATTGAAGCATCCGCGGCGTTGGCAAGAACCAGCTCGCATGGCTTTTCAGGTTCCGGCTGTGGTTCCGGCTGCGGATCCGGTTTCTGGCAGCAGCAAAGTGCAAATATCTGGCCTGCCATGGCCAGGGCCATCAATGTCTTTTTCATCAGTTTGTAAATAATGAAATGCTCCCGGAAGGCTAAACCTTCCGGGGAGCATTCAAAAGTTTATCAAAGTATTAGTCCCACTCTGTGTTACCATAAAGTGCACAGTTGAACTCCTGATTTGCAGGGATACTTGAAACATCCATGATGTCGTTTTCCATCATATACTCATAGAAGCCTACGAGTGCCATATAGAAGCGCTTTGCGCAGAATGTTCCGTAGTAGCCATCGTACTGACCGCCATTGTAACCGCACATATTTGCGATAGTGATGCTGTTGTTGTAAACATATGTGAAGTGGCGGCGTGCATAGTTGATCATAAGGCCGAGGTCGCATACGTTAGCCTGGCAGGCTGCAGTACCTGCTGACATCTGACCCTTGCGGAGAGGACCGCCGTTGGCTGTCTGAGCACCGCCTACTGCAGTGTTACCGCTCTCATTGTATGGAAGGTTGCCCCACTTCCATGTCTTGTCCTTAATAGGTTCAGGGATAGGCGTTGTGAGGGTAGCAGCCGGCTTGAGTTCAGGAAGTGTAGTAGCAGAAGCACCGCCTGCGTAAGTAGCTACATCATAACCGTTGAGCATAAGGAATGCGCGTGTTGCGATTTCGAAAGCCTCTTCAACACTGTATGTCTTACCTGCTACAGTGTAGGTTGTCCACTTGCCATTCTCATCTGGATCCGACCATGAATCCGGGATGTAGTGAACTGGGGTATCAATAATGTAACCCTTTACATCTTTATCAGTGTGCTGATAAATCTTATTGGCTTCAAAATTCTTGTTCCATGCATCGCGTGAAACTTTTGCAAATTCCTTTACGAAGTTATAAAGGACAGGAGCGTCAGGATCAACTGCCGGTTCCGGGATGGAAACGGTAGCGTCAACTGTGTTGGTGAGTTCCTTTTCATTTGTAGCAGTAACGGTTACGACTGCTGCATAAACCTTTGCAGGATACTCCACAGTACCTTCATATGTGAAAGCTGTAGGGGTTGAGAAAGTCTTCTGGTCAACCGGAGTTGTGGTCTGATCACCAGCCTTGACTGTGATGACGACGTTGGTGAGGTTCCAGTCGCCGGTCACGTCTACCTTGTAAGTACCATCGTTTTCACCCGGGGTGATTTCGATTACAGGCTTTGTTGCAGGCTTGTCATCCTCCCTGTTGCAGCCAGTAAGGACAGCTGCACCGAAAAGACATGCTGCAAGCACGAATTTAATGTGTTTCATAAATGTGTTTGTTAAAAAGTTAATGAGTGATATTGATTTAGTTGGTAATTCTAGTATCCTGGGTTCTGCTCGAGATAAGGAGCCTTTGCGATTTCGTTAGCAGGAATCGGCTGCAGATACATCTTGTCATCCCAAGCCTTTTCTGTCGGAGCAAGGTTGGCAGCGCAGTCACCATAGTCGATCTTATATGTCTTTCCAAGCCATTTCACGGTGAATACAGTACTCTTCTGGGTGTTGGTCCAGGTGTGAGTGTATGTAGTCTTGTGATAGTTATTGTTGTAGGAAGGCTCGTAGACTTTGGCTACACGGTAGAGAGTATCCGAAGAAGTGACGTCTGAAACGACGGAGCCGCTCTCGTTCTTGTGGAAGGTACCCTGCTGGAGAATAAATATACGTGCAGCAAACCAGGCGCGGTCCTCAACTTCCGGAGCAATCTTGAGGCGGCGGGTGTCGAAGTAGCGGAGATATTCAAGTGCGAACTCGATGCGGCGCTCGTTGATGATGCGGTCATAAAGGCTTTCACCGCTTTCGGTGACAGGCGGCATCTGGACGTCTGCGCGTGCACGGACCTTATTTACATAATTGCGTGCCTCGGCTTCGTATGATCCGCCAAGGTGATAGGCAGCCTCTGCCAGGTTGAGATAGAACTCAGGAACACGGAACCACGGGAACATAAGGGAGTAGTTGACCTGAGTGGTGATTGGCTGGCTTGGAATATGCCATTTCCTTACCTGATATCCTGTATTGGTGGTAGGGTCACTCAGATATTTTGACTTGCTGGTATAGTCGATGGCCGGCTTGCCGGTAGCAAAATCAGCACGGGAATAGCCTTTCGGGAAAGGATGATACTTCTTGGAGTCATCAGCATCAACCTCGCCGTCAGGGAATTTCGCCCTGTTTTCAGTTGTGTTGTCAACTGTATATTTGCCCGGCTCGAAGAAATAGCAGTACTCGAACGACGGAACGTCACGGTACTCCGTAAAGTTCAGAAGGATGGTTTTGTAGAGACGAGGGTCGCGGTTTTCCCAAGGATGTTCAGGATCATAGCCCGAACCTTCCTCGAAGAACTTCTTTCCGTTTGTCATCTCATAATCGGCTATAAGGGTCTCAGTCGGACTCATTGACTCATATCCGCCGATACCGCCATTTTCAGGAGCGTATTCAAGCTGAGCCTTATTACCATTGGTAAGTGTGTAGTATTTCGCCCAGATGACCTCCTTGGAATTGATATTCATCCAATAGTCATCATAAGAGTCAGCCATGGCGTATGCACCGTCATCGTCAATGCGCTTTACAATAGCCTTCGCGGCATCATATGCCTTCTGCCACTTGTCCTTGCTGTATGTTCCGCGGAAGATGCTGCCTTCCGGATTCTGCGGATCATTGAAAAGTGGGGAAGCTGCGATGAGAGCGAGGCGGCTGCGGAGAGCGAGAACTATGTCCTTGTTGATTCGTCCCATTTCCGTTCCCTCCTTTTCTGGAAGGAGTTCGTAAGCCTTGTCGAGGTCGCTGTATATGAACTCCACGCAATCGTCGAATTTGGCGCGTTCCACAGTATAATCATCACCGAGTGCGTATACATTTGTAATTATAGGCACACCTGCGTATCGCTGGATGAGGTTGGTGTAAACCCAGGCGCGCAGATAGTACACCTCACCGGTGAGACGGTCGAGAACGGCCTTATCGATATCCGAACCCTGAGTCTTCTCAAGGAAGAGATTCATCTTGCGGATACGGTCATAAGCGCGTGTCCAGATATTGAGGATGGTGGTACGGCTGGAATGGGCAACGTCGTAGGATACGTTTTCCGCAGTGACTGTACCGTCAGCCATATAACGGGTTGAAGAGCCTCCGTAACGGAAAAACGCCTCGTCTGTGATACAGCTGATGTTACCTTCCTGCATAGGGTCAGGAATGGAAGTATAGAGAGCGTTGACATAAGCCTCGGAAAGACCGGCATTGTTGAATACGGCCGCATCTGATACCTTGTCTAGCGGCTGACGGTCGAGGAAGTCGTCGTTGCATGCAGTCAGTGCAAGTGCTGCGATTGCAAGATATAAATACTTTTTCATAGCAATTCCTTTTTAGAATGAGAGTTTGAAACCAGCATTGAAGATGCGCATCTGAGGATAGGTCGAGCTACCTGCTTCGTTGCCTGTCTCAGGGTCGATTTCCTTGAGAGACGATAATGTCAGAAGGTTGTAACCGCCAATATAGAAGCGGAGGCCCTTGACAGGGGCTGAAGCTCCGAATACCTTCTGAGGAATGGTATAACCTATCTCGATATTCTTCAGACGGAGGAATGAAGCGTTACGATAGTAGAATGATACCATACGGACGCCACCGTTGCTGACTGTAGAGCCGAGGCGCGGATAGTCGGAATCAGTATTGTCCAATGTCCAGGCATTGCGGGCAGCATCAGCATTGACGTTGCTCGATACAGGATCGACGTATGGAGAATAGTAGCAGCGTGCGAGGGCCTGGCCCTGAAGCAGGAGAGCGAAATCGAGATTCTTCCAGGAAGCGTTAAAGTTGAGGCCGAACACAATCTGAGGGGTAGTGGTCAGGTCGCAGCGCTTGCGGTCGTAATTATCGATTACGTTGTTATTGTCAAGGTCTTCATAAATGAAATCACCGAGACCGGCACCACTCATCTGAGTATACTTCTGAAAATCTGATTTATCCTTGTTAACACCGAGGATTTGATAAATCAGCTGTGCCCCCATAGGGTGCCCTGTCGCGTTCATATATTCGTGGCCTTCGCCCCAAGGGGTCTCGTCCATCTCGAGGATGGTATTCTTGGCCCACATGAAATTGCCCTGGATATGGTACAGGAAATCATTGACACGGTTGTCATGGTAGATCTGGAGTTCGATACCCTTGTTGGAGACGATACCGAAGTTCTCGTCAGGAAGGGACCCGGACATTCCGGTGTATTCAGGGATGGATGCATTCTTCTGAATAAGAATGTTGCTGCGGCGTGTATAGAATGCCTCAATCTCCCATCCGAGAAGACCATTCTTTATGTTACCATCAATACCGACATTGGCGGTCTTGGCGACTTCCCAGGTCACGTTGTAGTTCGGAATGGTGCCGGGCTCGATGTTGTTGTATTCCTTATCATCGAACTTGCCCTGATATACAGTGGTGTTGGTGTAATCGTAGGTGCTCATATACTGATACTGGGCAATCTGGTCATTACCCTGCTCGCCATAGGAAGCACGGATCTTGAGGTTGGTCAGAAGCGGACAGTTGTCCTTGATGAAACTCTCCTCACTGAGACGCCAGCCGACGGATACGCCAGGGAACCAACCCCAACGGTTTTCCGCTGCAAAGTTTTCGGAGCCGTCGCGACGGAGGATAAACTGAATCATATAGCGGCTCAAATAATCATAACCGATACGGCCGAAGAACGAACGTTTGGCAGTCTCACCTGCATAACCGTTATTCTTCCAGGTATTCTTGTCCGCCGAACCTGCGAACAGCTGGTCGAGTGCATCGCTGTCATATTGTGTGCGGGCTGTTGAGAAATAATCATAATGGGTCGAGAACTGCTCGAATCCAATGAGTCCCGTGAAGTGATGACCGTTAAAATCGCGATCGTAGTTCAAATTCGCGTTGAGTGTGGTACGTGTAGCATTATTCTGCGATTCAGTCAGGGCCGGAGTAGGATAATAGTGGGATGTCTGGGCCGAGAAGGTCTGTGCGACCTGATCGTATGTATAGTTAGTCCACGGTGTTTCCCAGATCTTTCTGAAAGTTCCGACACGGTCGTATGCGACCGCACCGTTGAGAGAGAGACCCTCAGTGATGTAATCAAGCTTGTAATCAGCCTTGATTGTAGATGCTGTACTATTGATTGTGCTCTGGTCATAACCGCAGTCATTTGTCACGATGGCCGCAGGGTTGGTGTCACCGCTTCGATAGCCCTTTCCACCAGGGATGCTCTCATCATAATAATAAGGGCCTCCGGTAGGATATGACTTGAGGAGCACGTAGAATATGTTGGTACCGGCACCGTAAGCCGAATAATCCTTGTGCTGCTGACGGGTATTGAGGTCAAAGCTCATCTTGAGACGGTTGGTGACCTTGATATCGATGTTCGAGCGGAGGTTGAGCTGGTCGAACTTCGTGGCACTGTTGACATAGATACCGTCCTGATTCTGGCCGTTGAACTGAACGAAATAAGCGACTCTCTCGCTACCACCGTTGATGGAAACACCGTATTTGTTCTGAGCGGAGAGAGGCTTGATGATCTCTTTGCACCAGTTGGTGTTGGGGTATACTGTAGGGTCGGAACCTGTCTCGAATGCTTCGATTTGTGCATCGGAGTACTGTGCAGAGCCGCCGGTAATCGCGCGCATCGCATTATATGATCTTGCGAAGAGAGGAGCGTCAGCCATCTCGACGATACGTGTAGGCTGCTGGAGACCGAGGTCATAGTTGAAAGTCACTGACGGGGCTTCCTTGAATTTGCCTCGCTTTGTAGTGACGATAATGACACCGTTTGCGGAAGAAGCACCGTAGATGGCAGCTGATGCGTCCTTGAGTACGTTGATGCTCTCGATTTCGTCACCTGACAGGCGTGAGAATTCATCTCCACGACCCTGAATACCGTCGATGATGATCAGAGGGCTGCTTGTACCGAGGGTGCTTTTACCACGGATGAGGATGGTTGCGTCATCGCTTCCTGGCTCACCGCTTCTGTTATTGACGATAACACCGGAGATACGTCCGGCAAGACCCTGTGAAAGGTTGACTGCAGAGTTCTTTGTAAGCTCGGCACCGGCTGTGGAGGTCACAGAACCGGTAAGGGTAATCTTGCTCTGGGTACCATAACCGACAACGACAGCTTCGTCGATAAGGTCGATGTCATCCTCGAGAACGATGTCAAGAGTGGTTTTCGGGCCAGGAGTGTACTCGACTGTCTTGTATCCCACGCAGGAGATGACAAGAGTGGCTCCGTCAGGAACTGAAAGCTGATAAGCGCCGGCGACGTCAGTCACTGTACCGTTTGTGGTACCCTTGACTACCACGCCTGCTCCAATCAGGCTCTCTCCCGTGGTCGATGAGACCACACCCGATACTTTGTGTGACTGGGCATTTGCGCTGAAGCACAAAAGCAGCATCACGAAAGCCGGGAGGATTTGCTTGAGAATTTTCATAGGCTTGAAATAGATATATAAGTGAATATTATTCGGTTGGAAGGTTCTTGAGAACACCTGTCTCGAAGAGGTACTGCTCCGCTTCCTTGAGGCCGCCGCACTTCTTGATGGCCTCTTCGCACTGCGCGTAGTCGGTCAATGAAGGGTTGCGGTCCATAATCGTGCGGGTCAGACGGTCGATCACCTTGTTGTTGATCAGGTGGGCGCGTACCATTCGGTTGCCCTCCACGCGGCCGAGGCGGCACATCAGCGTGGTGCTTATCATGTCGCACATCAGCTTCTGCGAGGTACCGGACTTCATTCGGGTGCTGCCGGTGATGAATTCAGGTCCCATCACTATCTCCACAGGATAGTCCACATATTCGGAAATCGGTGACTGTGGGTTGTTGCAGATCGATCCGCAAGGGATGCCGTGCTCCTTGCATGCCTTCATCGCTGAAAGCACGTAAGGGGTATTGCCGCTGGCGGAAATGCCGATTACGATGTCCTTAGGGGTGATGTGGTGCTTCTGCTCGAGAGTGCGCCATCCTTCGTCGATGTCATCCTCCGCCTCTTCGAGGTCAAGGACCAGATTCTCAACGCCACCGGCGAGGACTGCCTGCCATATCTCAGGGTCAACACCGTAAGTGTTAGGAACTTCGAGGATATCGAGCACCGCGAGTTTGCCTCCGGTACCGCAGCCGAGATAGAACATTCTTCCGCCTGCGCGGATCTGCTTCTCGATAGCTGTGATCATCTTTTCAATCTCAGGAAGTACCTGTTCCATGGCGAGGGCCACTTTCTTGTCCTCGTTGTTGATATCGCGTATGAGTTCGGCCACTGACTTTGCCTCGAGGTGGTCGTAAAGCGATGGTTGTTCTGTAAGTCTTAATGCCATTATTTAAAATGATTTATACTTTATGTCTCCAATCTGTCTGCCATTGCGGAGGGCAATGGCCGTAACTTTCTGCTGGCGGTTGATCACGAACGGCATCTCGTATTTCGGGGATGCGGCGGTCGGAGTGCTGCCGTCAAGCGTGTAGTGAATCTCCGCATCCGGAGCGTCGACACTGATAGTGACGACCTTGTCCTGAGGTGTATCGGGATGGAATTCGATGAACGGATTGTGGAATGCATCGCAGTATCCCACACCCATATTGCCGAGACGGTCCAGATGCGTCTCAAGCCTGCGGGTGAATCCGTCCCAATCTTTTGTGGCAGTGGTCCACCCGGCCTCAGCGATGGCGCACATACGCGGCCAGGCCATATATTCGACACGTGCGGGAGTCGGCATATACTCGGTCCAGACGCAACCTTCTACGCCAATAATGTATCTCTGCTCCTCCGGCGTGAGGACTGCCGGAACAGGCTCGTACTCATACATTGTACGGAGAGTGGTAGGTCCGCCCATTGCAAGCGGCTCGCTGTCCGGGTCACCCTGCCAGTAATCAAGATAATACTTTGGGTACGGAGCCATTACCACCTCGTGATGCTGCTGCGCGGCCTTGATGCCTCCCTCCTCCCCGAGCCAGCTCATCACCTTTGCATTAGGTGCGAGGCCGCCCTGAAGGATCTCATCCCAGCCTATGATCTCGTGGCCCTTCGAATTGATATATTTCTCCATCCTGCAGATGAACCAGCTCTGCAACTCGAACTCATCCTTGAGCCCAAGCTGGCGGATAAGTGCCTGACAATGTCCGCACTGCTTCCAGGATGCCTTTGGACATTCGTCGCCGCCGATATGCACCAGCGTGGAAGGGAAAAGTTCGAACACCTCGTCCATCACGTCCTCCAGGAACTTGAAGGTCTCGTCCTTCGGACAGAACACCTGCTTGAACACGCCCCACTTCGTTGCGGTCTCATAAGTTTCCTCAAGTCCGCAGGAGAGTTCGGGATAGCAGGAGATGGCGGCCAGGGCATGACCCGGCATCTCAATCTCCGGAATGATGGTCACATAGCGTTCTGCAGCGTATTTGACGAGGTCACGGACCTCTTCCTGAGAATAGTATCCACCGTGCGGTGTGCCGTCATAGATACCGCTTTTCAGCGAGCCGATGACGGTCTCCTTGCGCCACTGCCCCTTCTCTGTCAGCAGCGGATATTTCTTGATCTCGAGACGCCATCCCTGATCCTCGGTCAGATGCCAGTGGAAGCGGTTTACCTTGTGGAGGGCCATCTCGTCGATGTATTTCTTAAGGAATTCTATTTCAAAGAAATGCAGGCAGCAGTCGAGATGCATGCCCCTGTATGCGAAACGCGGACCGTCCTCTATCTCACAGCAAGGCACGGTCCACTTGACACCACTCTGACGCGTCTGGGCGAAAATCTCCACAGGAAGCAACTGGGAAAGGGTCTGCACTGCGTAGAATGCGCCGGCTCCGTCACCATATAATATCTCTATGCCCTCCTTCCTGACAGAAATCCTGTAGTGCTCGGTCTCCAAAGCGGGATCCATCTTGAATGCGATGGCATTCTCCGCCACCTTGCCGGTTATCTTCAACTCGAAACCGGCGGCCTTGGAGAATTTCTCGTTGACAAATGAGGCAATCCGGCAAATCTCTTCATCATTGATATCCGGAACAGCAATCGGAGTGCTGCCTTTCACAGTGAAGTGCCCCTCGCCGCTGACGACGGACGAAGGTTGCGGAACAATGCTTATCGCTGTCTCTTCAGGCGACTTTGCGCAAGCCGCTATGATGCAGAGTGCAAATACAATATACAGGAATCGTTTCATTATCTGTTCTCCCCTTTTTCTCCAAACTTTCTATAAATAGGTGTACCCACCATACTTCCGTCAGGACGGAAGCCGCAGGCCCTGAGGACATCCCCTTTCTTCGCCGTGAAGAAAGCGGGAGCGACAGGTGACTCCGCTGTAGGCTCGCTGCCGTCCAGAGTATAATGGATATCGGCATACGGATAGTCGAGTTCGAGCTCGACCTCCCGTGGATAGTCACTTTCGAGATTCATGTTGATTATTGTCTGGTAGAAGGCCTTCGAATAGTCATATCCCTTCGCCTCGATGCGCTCGAATTCCTTGAAAAGACGCATTCTGAACGAGTTGAAGCTCTTTGCAGGCTCCGCAGTCCAAGCCGTTTCGGCAATCAGGGCCTCGCGTGGATAGGTCTGGGTCTCAAGTTTGCCGCGATCAGGGATGAATTCGCCCCAGACATTGGCCTGAACGCCAAGGAGAAGATCATCACACTTGTCCACGACATCAGGATTCAACTGCTCCTTGTGATCCCAGTTATACCCCTTGCGGAGCGTGATGAAGAGATGATGGTTCTTGAAGATATCCTCGATCTCCTCCTGCTGGTAGTCATAATAGCACCAGCGGTTCGGGCAGAGTATGGTCTTCATCCCGGCGGCCATCGCACGGGAAGCCGGCTTGTGTCCGCGGTATGACATCACGATTGTGGACTGCACGGCACTGCCGTCGAGGATCTCATCCCACCCGATGACAGTCTTGCCGTGGTCGCGGAGGAATTTGTCGAAATGCTTCACGAAATAATACTGCAGGTCATCCACTCCTGACAGGCCGAGCTGTTCGGAGAGCTTATGGCAATACTCGCTGGCCCTCCAGGCATCCTTGGGACATTCGTCGCCACCGATATGATAATACTTGCAAGGAAACAGGTCGAAGAGCTCGAGGAACACATTCTCAAGGAACTCGAATGTCTCTGGTTTCGGGCAATAGACATCCTTCTTGACGCCCCAGCTGGTGACCACCGCCTTCGGTTCGTCCGGAGTACAGGAGAGCCACGGATATGCTGCGATTGCAGCACCGGAGTGGCCCGGGAGTTCGATTTCCGGAATGATGTCAACGCAGCGGCGGCGCGCATATTCAACTATCTCGCGGACATCGTCCTGTGTATAGAAGCCACCGTGAGGCTTGCCGTCACCGGTCTCGCCGTAGCCCTTGGTCTCGGGACGGAAAGCACCGACTTCCGTGAGCTTCGGATATTTTTTTATTTCAATGCGCCAGCCCTGATCCTCGGTAAGATGCCACTGCAAATAGTTCATCTTGTGCATTGCCATCATATCTATGAAGCCGAGCACCTCCTCCTTGGTGCGGAAATAACGTCCGCAGTCGAGGAGCATTCCGCGGTAGCTGAAACGCGGAGCATCACTGATAGTGCAGCAAGGAGCGGTCCACTTAACGCCTGAAGCCACAGCCCTGCCATATATCGCAGCAGGCATCAGCTGGCAGAGGCTCTGCAGCGCATAGAAAGCCCCGTTGCGGTCAGAAGCGGCAATCGTTATGTTCTTAGGCGCGATTGTCATCTCGTATCCTTCAGGTGCAATGCCTTCCTTTTTCACGATTGTGATACCCTTCGCCGCGGTCTTTGCCATTTTGAGCGCAAGACCCGCCGCCGTTTTCACCTGCGCGGCGAAATCCGCAGCCACCTCGGCGAAATCCGGATCACAGGCGACCGCCATACCGCTCTTGAATTCAAATTCGCCGTCTGCCGGGATCAAACTTGCAGGAGCCGGGATGATATTGTAGCGCGGAACTCCCGCAACTGCGGCGATAGTCTTGAAAATGGATTCACGGAAGGTATCCGGCATCTTCTCGGAGAGCGGATACGGAGACTTGATATATACGTGCATCTGCTCCACCTCATACTCATAACCCTTGCGGACCTGATATGCGCGTTTTGAAGGCAGATAGGAATTCTGTCCGTTGGTATAGCCTGCGAAGAATACTGTCTGCTGCGGGAACGCGGCCCTCGCCTCCATCTGGTATTCGCAGAACGGCTCGCCCTGCGTGAAGAAGAATATAAGTCCATTGACATTGAGCGCTGTCATATTGAAATCCAAAGACCTGTAGTTCTTGCCAGGATTGTCCCACTCGCTCAGGATCTGCTCTTTCCAACCCTGGACATCCTCCGCAAAACTTGGGAAATCGGTCTTATATGCCTTTGCAATCGAATCTGCGTGCGCTATGACGGCTTCCTTCGTAACTTCAGGGATAGCATAAGGCAGATGCGATACATTGTTGAATATGGTAAGCGTCCCGTCATTCTTAACCGGAGTGAATTCAATGCCGGAAAGCGATGCGGCAAGGCTCTTTCCACACTCCTCTGCATATTCGCTAGTGCGCTGCGGGCCGCGGGCGGGATCGATGTTGCCGGCTGCACCGGTCAGTTGGAACACTTCACATCCCCACTTCTCAGAAATAATCTTCCTGGCTACGCCCGAATAATCCGATGACAGCGCGAGGCTCCACGGACCCATACATACCGGATGGCACGCAAGGTTTACCAGGGCGCACACCGGTTTGCCCTTCTTATCCAGAAATCGGGCTGCGTACACGCTGGAGTCAAGCGGACCGGTCTTTTCGCAACGATTGCCGGCGATATCCGTTGTCGTACGTCCGATCTCGATGCTGAACTCGCCGAATGACTTGTCATCCATTATCGTATTGACCGCATTGGAGACTATCGCATCGACAGAACGGAGCTTATACATATAATTGCTGCCACCGAATTCAGTCCTTATGCCGCCGAAACGAGGAGCACTGTGAGTATGGATGTTGTGCATAAGGATATTGTTGCGGTCAAGTCCGGTGGCAATGGCAATCCTGTCGCGGATCTCGTTGGCAAGGGCCGGCGATATCTCCATCACGTCATTTGATATGAGACAAACCTTCTTCGCACCGTCAGCCAGCACAAGGCAGTGGGTCCTCAACGGCAGATGTATACCGTCTGAAAGTTTGCTGCGTGCCGCAAACCCGGCCAACATCACATGCTCATCATCAGTTGTGGAAATATCCTTTGAAGAATAGTTGCATCTGAGCGGCTCAGCCTGCAGCGAGACAGCCAGCAGCAGCGAAAGTACAGTAGCAAAAAACCTCATATCCTATATATAACATTTGTAACTTACAAATATAACACAATATTGACACATTATTCCATTTATCACAACTAAGAATCTATTTTGAAATGATTGATATAAGATATTACTTTAGATTTTTCAGATGTTTTCGCAGAATTACAAAGGAGATTGGGGTCCCATTGTAACTGAGGAATACTGCGGAAACAGCAAAAAAGATTATGTAATAGAAAAATTGAATCATTTCAAAATAGATTCTAATTAACCGTTATTCAAAAATCATCCTGAAAAATGACGATTATTTGAAATTTATATTTACATTTGCAGCCCCAATGAAAAAAAGGAGGTGTCTGCATAATGATCATTGTACCAGTTAAGGAAGGCGAAAACATCGAAAGAGCTCTCAAGAAGTTCAAGAGAAAGTTCGAGAAGACCGGCATCGTCAAGGAACTCCGCAACCGCAAGACTTTTGAAAAGCCTTCAGTGAAGAAGCGTGCCCAGATGATGAAGGCTGTCTATGTACAGCATATGCAGCTCAACGAAGAATAATTCCGACGCTATTATAATCGAAGCGGCGGTCCCTAACGGGTCCGCCGCTTTTTCTTCCCGGTCTTGCAGTTATTCCGCAGGTTGCTCAGCCGGCTGACGGTCGTGAGCCGGTGTGCAATGAACGATACGCCCCATATACTCTGAGCCTTCAACGGCTTCAAGAGCAGCCTTGGCTTGTTCCTCATCCATTTCGACGAAGCCATAGCCCTTGGAACGGCGGGTCTCCTTGTCAACGATGATACGTGCTTCGCGCACCTCTCCGTAAGGAGTGAAAAGTTCAATCAGATTTTCCCTGCGAACCTTGTAACTAAGACCATAAACAAAAATGTCCATAGAAAAAAGTAGGTTAATATGTAATGAAAGTAACTTCAAAGGTAACACTATCTTATCAATTACCAAAAGAATCAGTACAATTATTAGATATTTTTTAATATTGCTTATTGTTTGATACTATTCTAGGTGTATATGTTATAATTTATAAAATTGAAATACCAAATACTATATCATTTAAAGCAGCCGTCGCATAATACAGTACCGAGGCCAGCCATTCACCTAACGGCTGAACGCCGGAAAACGCCAGAGATGCGACAGCAAGGCACATAACAAATGGTACCAACGGAACCGCCAGCAGATTCGTAACCATAAAGAACCGTGGGAAAGAATGAAAATAATGATACGACAGAGGGCCGGTGCCGATCTGGCAGGCAATCGCCAGACACACGCACTGCCAGACATACCTCAACAGACGCGAACGCGTCTCCATCAATGCCGTCAGACGCGGATATATGGTAAATATCGACAGACAGGCACAGAAAGAGAGCTGGAAACTCACCTGTCGCGGGGCTTCGGGATTGATAAGGGTGATTGCAAGTGCACTTACTGCAAGGGAGGAAAGCCCGTCGCGCCCGGAATGAAGCGACGCGGATGTCTCGTAGAAAGTGATCATCAGCGCCGCCCGCGCTATTGACGGACTCATCCCCGAAACAAGGGCAAAAGCCCAGATCAGTGCAAGGATTACGAATGATTTGATCCTTTTCAGGAAGAACGTCCCGCCAAGGAAGAAAAAAGCGAAGTCCAATATCTTGTAAATGATGCCGATGTGAAGTCCCGACAGTGCCAGGATGTGCATAGCGCCACTCCTTTTATAATGATCGCGCAGATCGCGGCTCAGAGAGGACCTGTCACCTATCAGCAGCGCCTTCAGCACAGCCCGCTCATCCCCTTCCGGCACGACAGTACCGATGAGCCCCGAGACTTTGTCCCGTATGCCGGCACAACTCACCTTCAGTGCGGTATCATCCTGACGCGGAGGCATCCTCCCCACCTGAACCGCCGTCGCCCCAAGCAGCAGAAACGCCGATGCGACCACCGCTCTCCGGCGATGGAAAAAAGCAGCCGATGATACCAGAAATGCCGCCGCCAGATACGCAGCGGGCGGAAATGTGAGCCATCCCCCGACAAAAACACCCGTCAGAAAGACGAGCGAGCAAGCAACAATTGTCCTACCTTTCATCATACCCGTCCGATATATCCATATCGTTTGGCGAAGATATACAAAATTTGTAACTTTGCAGGATATTGAAACTCAGAATTATTTCATAATAAACAATATTTCAAAAATGATCGTATTAGTATTGAACTGCGGAAGCTCTTCCCTCAAGTATCAGGTACTTGACATGAAGAGCGACAATGATTTCACACTCATGGCCAAAGGTCTCGTGGAGCGCATCGGCGAAAAGGTAGGTGCTCTCACCCACAAGGTAGGTGACGGCAAGTATTCTGTCGAAATGCCTATCCCTGACCACACTGTCGGTATCAAGGCAGTCCTTGACCTCCTCGTCTCTAAGGAGCACGGCGTTCTCAAGTCCCTCAGCGACATTGACGCTGTAGGTCACCGCGTAGCACACGGTGGTGAATATTTCAAGGGCAGCGCCCTCGTTGACGACACCACAGAGGCTGAGATCGAGAAACTCTGCGTCCTCGCACCTCTCCACAACCCTGCAAACCTTCTCGGCGTACGCGCTGTCAAGGAACTCATGCCTGGCACACCTCAGGTTACTGTATTCGATACAGCATTCCATCAGACAATGCCTGACTATGCTTACATCTATCCGCTTCCATACGAGTACTACGAGAAATATTCAGTACGCCGCTACGGCTTCCACGGCTCAAGCCACAAGTTCGTTTCCAAGCGTGCAGCCGAGTTCGCAGGCCTCGACCTCGAACACTCCAAGATAATCACCTGCCACCTCGGAAACGGCAGTTCCATCACTGCAGTGAAGGACGGCAAGTGCATCGACACCTCTATGGGTTTCACCCCTCAGGAAGGCGTTCCTATGGGAACCCGTTCAGGCGCAATCGACCCGACAATCATTCCATTCATCGCAGGCAAGGAAGGCTTCGGCCCTGCTGAGGTTGAGAAGATGCTCAACAAGAAGAGCGGTCTGCTCGGCATCTCAGGCGTATCTTCAGACTGCCGCGACATCGAAGAGGCTGCTGCCAACGGTAACGTCCGCGCTTCCCTCGCACAGAACATCCTCGCATACAGCATCAAGAAGATCGTAGGCTCATACGCTGCCGCTCTCGGCGGAGTTGACTGCATCGTATTCACCGGCGGTATCGGCGAGAACTCAGCCCCTACCCGCCGCGACGTATGCGACGGCTTCGAATTCCTCGGCGTGAAGATCGACCAGGACGTCAACAACGCAACCCACGGCAAGGACACCATGATCTCAACTCCTGACTCCAAGGTTAAGGTTTGCGTCATCGCTACCAACGAGGAGCTCGTCATCGCACGTGACACAATGAACATCGTAAATAATCTCAAAAAATAATTATCCAATGATTACAAATTTTGACCAGCTTTTCGAAGCTCTCCGCGCAAAGGCAAAGAAGCGCATCATCGGCGCATGGGCAGTTGATGACCACACCATCACAGCTATCAGCAAGGCAGTTGAACTCGGTATCGTAGAAGGTACCCTCGTAGGTGACAAGGACAAGATCGAAGAGGTTTGCAAGAACGAGAA
>JAZRZH010000034.1:0-31420 GCA_045601245.1 Bacteroidales bacterium | reverse complement strand
AAATGGTCGAAAATATCCTCGTTGACTAAAATCAACGTTCCGAGAATCGAAAAAAATGAAGGATGTCGAGAATCTCGATCATCCTTCATTCGTGTTAATCTGAGAGGCCTTCGTGAGAGGCACCTTTTTCAGTGCCCTCGCCGAAAGGCTCGGGATTTTTTGTAGCGGGATCCAGGATTGAACTGGAGACCTCATGATTATGAATCATGCGCTCTAACCAACTGAGCTACCCCGCCATCAATCTGGTTGATTTGTTGAGGTAGACGGATTCGAACCGCCACTAAGAGGACCAGAATCTCTTGTGCTGCCATTACACCATACCTCAATGGCTTTTGGGATTGCAAAGGTATGAATATTTTTTTCTTATGCAATAAAATAGTGAGTATTTTTTTATTTGCCATCTTGATGGCGAAGATAATATCGATTAAAAAATATTTGATTTTATTGTTGTTTTACGATAAATATTTTTATTTTTGCATTACATAAACAATTTTAAACTGATTTATTATGATTGCTTGGTGGACTTCGCTTTCCCTCTTTATGAAGATATTATGGGGGATTACCCTTGTGGCGTCGCTTATATTCGTTATCCAGAGCATCCTGACTTTCATCGGTGCGGATGCCGATGCGGGTGGGATAGATGCTGATTTTGACGTCAGTGGAGGTGATCTCTCCGATGCCGATCTGGGCGCCGGTGGATCGAACCTCTACACATTCCGCAATTTTGTGAATTTCTTCCTCGGATTCGGTTGGACTGCAGTCCTGCTTTCCAGTAAGATCGAATCCACTGCACTGCTGTTGTTCCTCTCCATCGCTGTCGGCGTGGTGCTTGTCGTCATTGTGATGTACCTTTTCAAATGGCTCAACAGTATGCAGCAGTCCGGTACTATTAACATATACTCCCAGGCTGTCGGCTGTCAGGGCAAGGTCTACCTTACCATTCCCGGAGACCGTGCCGGTCAGGGCAAGGTTCAGATCACCATCAATAACTGCGTCCGTGAGTATGATGCTATGACAGATGGGGAGACTCTTCGCGACGGTACTGCAATCAAGGTGACGGAAGTCATAGACGGCAATACTGTGCTCGTCGAATCACAGGATTCATTAATTATCTAACAATACAGCATTATGGAACTTTATCTTATTCTCATCATTGTCTTCGTGTTGTTCGTCACCTTCTCGGCAATACTCAAAAGATACCGCCGCTGCCCGTCCGACAAGATTCTCGTAATCTACGGTAAGACAGGACGCAACAATTCCGCGAAGTGCATCCACGGAGGTGCGGCTTTCATCTGGCCGGTCTTCCAGAGTTATTCTTACCTCGACCTGACCCCTATCAGCATCGAGTGCAATCTTCAGAATGCCCTTTCCAAGCAGAATATCCGCGTTGATGTGCCTTGCCGCTTCACGGTCGGAATCAGCACCGAACCGGAAAGCATGACAAATGCCGCCGAGCGCCTTCTCGGACTCAATACCGAAGATATCCGCAATATCGCAACCGATATCCTCTTCGGTCAGCTTCGGCTTGTCATCGCCACTATGGACATTGAGGAAATCAATGCCGACCGCGACAAGTTCCTCGCAAATGTGAGCACGAACGTCGAGGCGGAACTCCGCAAGATCGGTCTCAAGCTCATCAATGTCAACGTGACCGATATCCGCGACGAATCCGGATACATCGAAGCCCTCGGTAAGGAGGCTGCTGCAAAGGCTATCAACGATGCGAAGAAGAGTGTCGCAGAGCAGAACAGATACGGTGAGATCGGTAAGGCCGAGGCGGACAGGGACAAGGATATCCGTATAGCCGAGACCACCCGTGATACCCGTATCAAGATTGCTGAGGCCAACGCTCTCGCAGTCGAAGGTGAGAACAATTCGAAGATCGCTATTGCCAATTCCGATGCAATGCGCCGTGAAAAGTCCGCAGAGGCCGAGAGACTTGCTGTGGCAGCCGAGAAGGTTCAGGCTGCACACGCCCTCGAAGAGGCGTACAAGTCCGAGCGCGACGCCGAACTTGCCCGTGCTGAAAGGGAAGAGGCTACTCAGAAGGCCAACGTTGTCGTTGCGGCCCAGATCGAGAAGGAAAAGATGATCATCGCTGCGGAAGCTGAGGCTGAGAAACTCCGCCGCGAAGCGAAGGGTGAGGCAGATGCGATTTTTGCGAAGATGGACGCACAGGCTCGCGGTGCGCTTGAAATCCTCTCAAAGCAGGCAGAAGGTTTCAATCAGCTCGTCCAGGCAGCCGGCGGCAATGCCAAGGATGCCATCACAATGCTCATCTCGGATAAGCTTCCTGAACTTGTCAAGACTCAGGTCGAGGCGGTCAAGGGTATCAAGATCGACAAGGTGACCGTCTGGGATGGAGGCAGCTCCAAGGACGGCAAGACCGCTACGTCAAACTTCATCTCGGGAATGATGGGTGCTGTCCCGCCGCTCCAGGATCTCTTCAAGATGGCGGGTATGGATCTTCCTTCCTATCTCAAGGGCGCCGATGTGCAGAAGCCGGCGGAAACCGTTGAGGCCGTACCTGTAGAACCGGAAAACTGATACTATGCCGATAATAGTCAACGTAGATGTGATGATGGCCCGCAGGAAGATGTCTTCGGGCGAGCTTGCTGAGAAAATAGGCATTTCCGCAGCCAACCTTTCCATCCTAAAGAACGGAAAGGCCCACGGTGTGCGTTTCTCGACGCTCGAGGCAATCTGCCGCGCGCTGGACTGCCAGCCGGGCGATATCCTGGAATATCGCAGCGAATAGCCATCACCTATACATTATATTAAATAGGGCGCTCGTTTCAACGGGCGCCCTATTTGTGCTGTGTTAGGTGCTTATTTCTTCTCTTCCTTTGCAACAGGGTTTACCGTGATCTTATACGGAACACCGTTGAGGACTTCGAGGCGTCCGGTGTACTGCTCGCCGTAGGCGGTCTTCTCAACTTCCACTGTCGTGTCGCAGAATACTGAGATATGCAGAGTGCCCTTCGCCGGCTTGTAGATGACAAGGTCCTTGGTCGAACCGAGCTCGACGTTGCGGTACCAGGAGTTGTCGCTGAATGCATAATCATTGCTGTCGGCATAGAGGTAGAGGTCAAAGTTGTTCCAGCCCTTGAGGGTTTCGAGTCTGATGACAAGGCTGTCGCATCCCTTAGGCACCTCATATGTGAAGTGATGATACTGCTTGTCGCCGATGCGGGTGTATGCCGGGTCATTGTCTCCGGTGGTCTTGGTCATTGCGCGGGTTTCGCCGTCCTTGAGCGCGCCCTTCACCTTTACACAGCCGTTGCCGGCCATCGCGTATTCGAGCATCGCCTTCATAAGGTAGAAATTCTCGCCGGTGATCTTGCCTTCAGGGTGTGAACCGCAGGAGATTACGCGGCCGGTTTCTGAGGATTCCTTGAGAGCCCAGATGCTCGGTTTGCCGTCCACAATTGCCTTGACGTCGCTGCGTCCCTTGGTGTTGAATTTTGCGAGGATTTCAGTGCCTGCAGGCCATATCAGCCTTTCGCTGGCAAAGCATCCGCCGTTGTGATAGACGTCCTCGATGTTCATATTGCCGCCGAAATCGTGGTATTTGAGCAGCGGAGACTTCTTTGGGATTGTCATATCGGTCTGGCTGGTGCTAAGATCTGTATCTTCGGTGCAGCCCGGCCAGATGCCGAGGTATTCCTTGATGAACTTGATGGTGTCGTGGTCCTCATAGCCCCTGCTTGCGCAGTATGCACCGGCGCAGGTTCCCACATAGCTGCCTCCGGCCTTGATGAAATCCCTGTAGTGCTGGCGACCGGCCTCGCCGAGAGATCTGCCGTGGCTGGTGGCGCGTCCGCCGTTCATATAGATGACGCGGAAGCGTGGAGCTCCGTCAGGGTAGAGAAGGTGTCCGTTCTCGTCCATTGTTGACCCGGAGAAGACTTTGTCCTGAAGCAGCGTGTCCGTCGCGGTGAAGTCGCTCTTGGCGGAAACGAACATTTCCATCGAATATCCAAGTGACCTGGCGGTAGGGAGATCGGTCCTTGAGGTTACCTTTATGCCGCTGTCCATGAAGATGTCCTTGTAGTATCCGCGGCTTTCCTGCGCGGAGAGGGTTGCGGCCGATGCTGCGAGCAATGCCCCGGCAGCAAGAATGCGTGAGAGTTTCATAATTTATTGAATGATGAATGTTTGCTTTTGTGCAAAGATAATAAAAAAGTTCTTCTCATTACCGGAATTGACGGGATGTGCGGTGTACCTATATATATAATATAGATGACTTGGATGTGGTGCGAGAGATTTTGATGTTAAATTATGGTTGATAAGATTTTTTTTCTAATTTTGTATTTTGTATATGGTATACTAACTTAAAAGTGCAAAGACATTTTTTTATTCATTATCTTAACAATATGAACAACAAACTGTATTTCTCAATGTCGAGAAAGAGCCTTGCCAAAAGGTTCACAGGTATGGTAGCGTTGCTGATGTTCGTCGGCACCGCGGCTTATGCCGATGAACTTCCGGCAGCCAGCTCGGCAGCGCAGGCACAGGCAAAGTCACAGAAGGTTAAGATTACCGGTACCGTCGTTGACGAATCCGGCAACCCTTTCCCTTTTGTGGATGTCTATGTGACCAACACTACACTCGGTACGGTCACCGATGCGAAGGGTCATTACGAATTGACCCTCGAGGATCCTACCAGCTTGACATTCAATTTCCTCGGTTATGAGACCAAGGTTGTCAACGTTGGCAAGAAGACCGTCATCGACGTTAAGCTCACCCCTTCGACCGATATGATCGAAGAGACAGTCGTCGTGGCATTCGGCGAGCAGCGCAAGGCTGCGATTTCATCCGCAGTCTCCACTGTGAAGTCTGAGGAAATCATGAAGAGCCCTGTCTCCAACATCTCCAATGCGGTCGTCGGCCGTATCCCTGGCCTTGTATCAATGCAGGGCAGCGGTCAGCCAGGTGCTGATGAATCCACTTTCTACATCCGCGGTGTCGGTTCCTGGAACGATGCTGAGCCTCTTTACGTTATCGATGGTGTCGAGCGTAATCAGTCACAGTTCCTCCGTATCGACCCTGTCGAGATCGAGTCTTTCTCAATCCTCAAGGATGCTGCCGCAACAGCAGTGTACGGTTCCAAGGGTGCGAACGGTGTCGTCCTCGTAACTACCAAGCGTGGTGACGAAGGTCGTCCGAAGGTTAACTTCAACTCTTCAATCACCCTCAACCAGCCGACACGAGTTCCGACCTACCTCAAATCATACGAGTCCCTCGTACTTTACAACGAGGCCCTTATGAATGACGGTAAGGCTCCGCTCTACTCTGACGCTGACCTTCAGCATTACCTGCTTCAGGATGACCCTTACAGATATCCTGACACTGACTGGTATGACATCATGATGAAGGATTTCTCCACACAGGAGAACGCTTCCCTCAGCGTACGTGGTGGTACCAAGACCGTCAAGTATTATGTATCAGGTACATATATGTATCAGGGTGGTCAGCTGAAGACCGTTCAGGGTCGTATCTATGACCCTAAGTTCGCTTACCAGCGCGTCAACCTCCGTTCAAATGTCGACGTTATCGTCACCAAGGCAATGACCATCTCAGTGGATATGAGCCTCGGTATGACCGATAAGTCACAGCCGTACGAGAATACTGACGTCTTCACCAACATGAACCGTATCCCTTCTTGGATTATGCCTGCATACTATGAAGGTCCGGATGGTGAAAAACTTTATGCCGGTACTACAGACTTTACAACTCAGAACCCTCTCTACCTCCTCGCAACAAGAGGTAGCTATCGTGCAAAGAACAACACCGTCAACGCATCCGTAAAGCTCTCCTACGATTTCGATCAGTGGATCAAGGGACTTTCCGCATCACTTCGCGGTGCATACGACTCCAACTTCGGTAACTATGGTCAGTGGACTGAGACCCAGACCACTTATGGCTTGATCTCACAGCCGGGCCGTACAGACCGTTTCATCGAATTCCTTGAGCCTTCATTCTACGGCTCATCATCAGGATCTATTTCTTCCACCCGTAAGGTTTACGGTGAGGCCCGCTTGAACTACAAGCTCAACTTCGGCAGCAACAAGATCGGTATTTCAGGCGTTGCCAACTGCTCTGACTACCGTTCAGGTTCATCAGTTCCTTACAAGGATGTCAGCTTCATCGGTATCTTAAACTACTCTTACAAGGACAAGTACTTTATTGAAGCCAACGCCGCATATCGTGGATCCGAGAACTTCGCACCGGGTCACCGTTTCGGTCTCTTCCCTTCAGTATCAGCTGCATGGAACGTTCACCAGGAGAGTTGGATCAAGGACAACATTGATTTCATCAACAACTTCAAGATCAGAGGTTCTTATGGTATTGTAGGTAATGACTACGCAAGTACACGATTCATCTTCAAGGAAGGTAAGTGGACCACCAGTGATTCCGCAAACGCACGTTTCGGTCAGAACGAAGGTGTCTCAAAGGGTATCACTACCGAGCCTGTCATCGCAAACCCTCTCGCTACCTGGGAGAAAGCTCACCAGACCAACGTCGGTTTCGATATCGCAGTCCTCAAGAACAAGTTCACTCTCTCAGTTGACCGCTTCTTCGAGTATCGTACCCATATCCTTATGACCCCTAACTCAGTGCCGGGCCTCATCGGTATCGGTGTCACCGATATGAACATCGGTAAGACCAGCAAGAACGGTTGGGAGTTCGACTTCGGATATCGCCAGAAGGTCAACAAGAACTTCACATTCTACGCAAAGGCAAACTACACCATTATGGAGAACAAGGTCATCTTCAAGGATGAACCTGAATCAATGCTCGAATGGCAGAAGGAAGAGGGCCGTCCTATCGGCACTCCGTTCGGATACGTAGTACTCGGTTACTTCAAGGATCAGGAGGATATCGACAACTCACCTGTACAGCAGGTAGGTTCCGCTCCTATCCCTGGTGACCTCAAGTACCTCGACTTCAACGCTGACGGTGTCATCAACGAATACGATAAGGTTGCCTGCGGTTATCCTAAGGTGCCTCAGATGATTTATGGTCTCAGCGGCGGATTTGAGTACAAGAACTTCTCTCTCGACTTCCATTTCCAGGGAGCCGGCAGATCCAGCGTACTCATCTCCAACTATCTTATGTATGAGTTCTACAACCGCGGCCGCGTTCAGCCGATCCACCAGGGTCGCTGGACTCCTGAAACTGCAGAGACAGCAACATATCCTGCGCTTCACATCGGCGGTACCAGCCAGAACCACGTAACCAACACATTCTTCCGTAAGAACAACGATTATCTCCGTCTGAAGAACGTCGAAATGGCATACAATATGACATTCAAGAAGACTGCAGCCGTCAAGGGCGCTCGAGTTTACCTCAGTGCAGTCAACCTCTTCACCTGGGATAAGCTTAAGGTCGTCGACCCTGAGA
This sequence comes from Bacteroidales bacterium, assembly GCA_045601245.1. Lineage (GTDB taxonomy): Bacteria > Bacteroidota > Bacteroidia > Bacteroidales > UBA932 > Cacconaster. Next base: position 24,013 of record JAZRZH010000034.1, on the reverse strand, counting down.
CTCCGACCGGATCAACCGGTGGTATCTATCCTCAGACAAAGGGTTACAGCCTTGGTGTTAACCTGCAATTCTAAAGGAGGACGACAATATGAAGAAAATATTTACTCTTATCGCCCTTACAGCATCTTTTGCTGTGGCTATGATGTCATCGACATCTTGTGCTAAGTTCCTGGATGAGGCTCCTAACTCCGATCAGCCGAAGGAATATATCTTCCAGGATTATCTCCGCTCACAGCGCTACCTTGATATGCTTTACTACTATATGAACCCAACCTGGGTGTCAGATGGTAAGTTCAACGGCACATATGGTTTCCTTGAGTCAGCTACTGATATGTCAGAGTACACCGCTGAATACGGCGCTACCAACAAGGCATTCAACGTAGGTAACTGGAAGGCATCCGCTGCTGATTTCGAAGTTTCCGATATTTGGTATCGTTGCTACAAGCAGATCCGCAGGGCCTATATGTTCATGGAAAACATGGACCAGTTCAACAATGAACCTGAAGGCCGCAAGGTATATATGGAAGGTGAGTGCCATTTTATGCTCGCATACTTCTATTTCGAACTCTTCAAGCGTTACGGTGGCGTTCCATTGGTAACCAAAGTCCTTAGTCTCGACGACGATTATATGATTGCCCGTTCCACCGAGCAGGAGACTATAGATTTCATCCTTGCCGAACTCGACAAGTCAGAATCAATGGTTCCTGACGAGTGGCCGACCGAGGACTTCGGCCGTGTAACAAAAGCATGGAACAAGGCCCTCCGTTCACGCGTCACCCTTTATGCAGCCAGCCCGCTCCACAACCCTGGCAACGATGTCAAGAAGTGGGAAGCAGCAGCTGAAGCAGCACGTGACTGTATGGAATACTGCGAGACCACCGGTCTCCACGCTCTCTATCACGATTATCAGAACATCTTCATGCGTCAGACCCCTGACAAGATTTCCGAGATCATCGTCTTCAAGCGTGGCGGTACTTACAACCATACTTTCAACAGCAAGCTCATCAACTACGAGCAGGCAACACCGGGTGAGGACTTCTGGGGTTACGCAAGCAACTCTCCAAGCCAGAATCTCGTTGACCGCTATCCTGTCATCAAGTTCGATGTTGACGGCAATGCCATTGGAACAGAGGACTTCGACTGGAACAATCCTGAGCACGTAAAGCACATCTACGAGAACCGCGACCCTCGCTTCTACTACACCATTCTCTATAATGGCCGTATGTATATCAAGCGTCCTATCCAGACCTGGAGAGACGGTTCCAACTACGGTGCCGACCGCGACCCTAAGAACCAGCTCTTCTCAAAGACCGGTTACTATATCAGAAAGTACTGGCCAAGAGAGTGCAAGGATAAGAACATGCCTGGTAGCTCCAAGGTCTACGGATTCTATATCCGTCTTGGTGAAATCTATATGAACTTCGCTGAGGCTATGAACGAGGCTTATGGTCCTGACTATACTGTCAATATCAACGGCAAGCCGTTCAGCGCCATCGACGCAGTAAATGCAATCCGTGCACGCCTTGTATGCCCTGCTACCGACAATATCGGTACTTCGGCAGCTGACCCTTACTACTATACAAGGGTTGAGCGTGAAGAGAACCCTGATTTCCCTGTACTTCCTAACGGTCTCCCTGGCTTCGACAAGGGTATGACAAAGGATCAGGCACGCGTGAAGATCCAGAATGAGCGCACCATCGAGTTCGCATTCGAAGATCAGTATTTCTATGATGTACTCCGCTGGAAGCAGGGTGAGCAGCACATCGGTACTACACTCTACGGTGTGGATATCGTGAAGAACACCTCCGGCGACGAGCCGTACACTTATATCAAGACTGCGATTGAGGACCGTCCGTTCTACGCCAACCGCATGTATCTCTATCCGATTCCTCAGAGCGAGGTTTATAACCTTGGCGTTGAGCAGAACCCAGGATGGTAATAGGAGACAACGATATGAAAAAGAAATTATACATTTTCCTTACATTGTGCCTTGCGCTGATGATCTGCGCGCCTATGACTGAGGCACAGAGCAAGAAGAAGCAGCTCAAGGACTTTACAGTCTACGGTAATGTCAAGAGTGAGAAGGGTGTCCCTTTGATGGGTGTTGAAGTAAACGTCCAGGACTCCTTCATCGACGCAATGACTGATGAGAACGGTGACTTCTCCATCACTATCCCGACTGTCGGTTCAGTGCTTGTATTCTACACTGAGTATTACAAGGAGACTTATCAGACTGTTACTTCTGACGGTTACCTTCAGATTGTGATGGCCGAGGCTCCTATGGGCCAGGGCGCCAAGGATAAGGTCAATATGCCTTATTGGACAACCCAGAAACGTGACGTGACGGCATCATTCTCCACAGTTGGTGGTGATGTCCTCGCCAAGACCAAGGTAATGTCACTCGGTAACGCCCTTATGGGTCGTGTTATGGGTATGACATCCCGTGCACTCGGTGGAGCTCCGGGCTTCGATGAGTCACAGTATCTCATCCGTTTCAACCGTACCCTCAACCAGCGCGACTGTAGTAACTCCATTACAAAGTATGCCGAAACCGAACCGCTCATCATCGTCGATGGTTTCGAGCGTGACTTCGCTGAACTCGACCCTAACGAAATCGAGTCCTTCTCCATCCTCAAGGATGCTGCAGGTACCGCTATCTATGGTGACCGTGCAGCGAACGGTGTCATCCTCGTCAATACAAAGCGTGGTGAGACCAACAAGCGCGTCATCAACTTCAACTACTACGAAGGTATACAGAATCCTATCTACCTTCCTGATCTGGTGGACGCAGCTACTTTCGCTGAATGGTTCAATGAAGCCCGTATCAATGACGGTTATGCTCCACGCTATTCTGAAGAGGATATCGCCATCTTCAAGAAGGGCAATGCCAACAAGACTCCGATCGAGCAGATCACCCATCCTGACATCAATTGGTATGATTTCATGTTCAGGAAGACTTCTCCTCAGCGCCGAGCTTCACTCTCGATGAGTGGTGGTAACCAGATTGCACGCTATTTCGTACTCTTCGGTTACTCATATCAGGGCAGCCTCTGGAACGCAGGTACAAGAGTTGCGGAGAATCAGAATCCTGATTACGCACCGACTCACGGTATGACGAAGTACAACCTCCGTTCAAACCTCGATGTCAACCTTACCAAGTGGCTCACTTTCTCAGCTACTTTCGCAAACCGCATCCAGGATATGATCTATCCTTCAGATCTTACTTCCACAGTACTTTCTCCACTCTGCAACTCGGCAGTCGCATATCCCGCATATTTCTATGGTATCGACCCGGAATTGAATCAGGAAGTATTCATGCTCGGTGGTAACTCAACCTATCAGAACAACTCGTTCGGTCACGCGAACTATGGTGGTTATACACAGGACACATACCGCTACTATCAGATGTCCGGCCGTTTCAAGGCAGACTTCTCACAGTTCGGTCTCAAGGGTCTCTATGCTCAGATTGACGGTCATATGGACGGCTACAACTACTATGAAGTATCCAAGACCCAGACCTTCAGAGTATGGCAGTACACTCTCAACCCTGACGGTACCGCTTCTTACGAGAGCTTCAAGACCCCGACCTCACTTTCAACCGCTACCGCTTACAATATCCAGCGCTACAACGGTCTCGAAGGCAAGATCGGTTATCAGAACAAGTGGGGCGACCACAAAATGCACGTTATGGGTATCTACACCCAGCAGCGTACTGAGCTGAAGCAGAACAACCAGTCCGACTTCAGATATCAGAACTTCGCATTCTATGGCAACTACTCTCTCAAGAACCGTTACTTCATGGATGTAACCCTTTCCTACGCAGGTTGTGACCGCTTCTATTTCACCAACGCACGCCGTACCCTCTTCCCATCCGTAGGTCTTGGTTGGATCATCTCTGACGAACCTTGGATGCAGTCGGCTTCCAGCTGGCTCAACTTCTTGAAGATGAGAGCTTCCTGGGGTATCAGCGGTTCAAATGACTACACATTCGAGGATATCAATGGTAATGACGAGCGTTATCCTTCGCGTGAGCGCTACTGGTCACACAGTACAAGCCAGCAGAAGTTCGGTACTGCCGAGACAGGTACTTCTACAATTACCGAAGGTCGTGGTAAGAACCCGTACATCAAGATTGAGAAGGGTTCAATGGCCAACTGGGCTATCGAAGGTTCAATGTTCAACCACCAGCTCTCATTCTCGACAGACCTCTGGTTTGAGCACCGCTATGATATCTACACAGCATCAGCTTCAACGGCTCCTAAGGTATTCGGTGTCGTCGACGGACGTATGCCTATCTACAATGACGGTATCGTAAACAGCTGGGGTACTGATATCGAGTTGATCTGGGCACAGAAGTTCGGCGACTTCTCTTATTCCGTCGACGCTCAGTTCTCCATCAGCGACAACAAGATTGTAGCGATGGGTGAAGCTCCTCAGGAGTTTGAGAACCTCGTGCAGACAGGTGACAGAGTCCGTTACAACTACGGTTTGATCTGCGAAGGTATCTTCAAGGACCAGGCAGAAGTTGACGCTCACGCAAAGCAGATGTTCGGCAAATACGGACCAGGTAACCTCAAGTACAAGGATATCAACGAAGACGGATATGTCGATGCCAATGACTACACTGCTATCGGACAGGGTCGTGACCCAAGGGCTATCGGCAACCTCTGCCTCAATCTTGAGTACAAGGGTGTCGGTCTCGAGGTCCTCTTCCAGGGTACCGGTCTGATGACCTCACGTCTCTATCCTGATATCTTCCACGCGCTTTATGATGCTACTGCAGGCCACGACGGTAACTTCCAGTATTATATGGCCAACCGTTTCCACTATGATGAGAACGGCAACAGCAACTGGGCTACCGCTGACTTCCCTATCTTCTCATCCGAGCAGAATGCAAACGATGAGGCGGTTTCAGATTTCTGGGAGGCTAATGCAACATATGTACGTCTCAAGAACATAGCATTGAGCTACACTATTCCTGACAAGTTCCTCAAGACTTCAGCAGTCGACAAGGCACGCTTCTACATCAGCTGCTTCAATACGTTCACCTGGGCTCCGGATGCGAACAAATATAACTTCGATCCAGAAGACTGGTTGGCCGCTATCGAGCGCTATCCACGTTACAGAACATTCAACATCGGTGTTGACTTAACATTCTAGTATTATGAAAAGATCATATTTTGCTTTAATCATAGCATTTCTTGCTCTTGCTCTGACATCCTGCGAGCGCTCCATCCTGGAGCCGTGGCCGCCTGATGCAGCCCGCGACAGCGCCGATATCTGGGGTAACTACTATTACACCAAGGGTGTCATCGACCGCGTGTATAATGACAATATCTGCGGCCATTGGCATGACTTCGATGGATACGGCGCATTGGCAGAGGCTTGCGATGAGGCTGAGAACTGCAACCCTACTTCAGTTGTCCAGAAATTCACCAATGGTTCCTGGAACACTACCAATACTCCTTCCACTTATTTCGGTGCAATCTACAACACACACTGGAAACGCCAGCCTTGGTACAATTCCTATGTAGGCACCCGTCGTGTGAACCTCTTCCTTGAGAGTGTCGACAAGAGTGAAATCTATATCGACGATCCTGATAACCCTACCCGCGCCCACGACCGTACCTGGTCTAAGGGACAGGCTTACTTCTTCAGGGCATTCTTCGGTTTCGATCTCATGCGCCGTTACGGCCGCTATGTCATCACCACAAAGGTCGAGGAGCTTGATGACCCGGACCTCTATCGTGACCGCAACACTGTAGAAGAGTGCGTTAAGCAGATGCTCAGCGACTGCGACAGCGCTATCGAAATGCTCCCTGCACTTTGGGACGAGGATAACTGGCACCGTGCTAACCGCACTGCTGCTCAGGCCCTCAAGGCACGCATCCTCCTTTACTATGCGAGCCCGCTCTATCAGGGTAACTTTGAGGAGCACGGTCTTCCTGCAGGTTCCGTAGGTGACGTACAGCGCTGGATTGACGCTGTCAACGCTTACCGTACAGCCATCAATGACAATGACTTCTACAACCTTGAGCAGCCTACCGTATGGAAGCGCCCTTGGTCTCAGGAAGGTACATACAACTATGTCATCGGTCTTACAGGTAACCTTGACAACCACGAGATTATCTATGACGTAGGTTACTCTACTTCATACTCTATCTACAACGAGCGTTACTCACTCCCTTCAGAGCTTGAAGGCTGCTACGGTTATACCAACCCTACTCAGGAAATGGTCGACGCATTCGAGGTTGTCACCGGTACAGGTGCAAACAAGAAGGCCGTTCCATTTGACTGGAACAACCCTGACCACGCAAAGGATCCGTATGCAAACCGCGATAACCGTTTCTACAACTGTATCCTTTACAACGGAGTCCTCTGGGGTACCGCAACCAACAAGCAGTATACTATGTATATGTATGAGGCAGTATCTGCAGAAGATTCTCCAGACGGTGAAGCTCACGTAGGTGGCAAGCATCGTGACAGATCAATTGCTACATTCACCAAGACCGGTTATTTCCACCGCAAGTTCCTCAGCGAGTCTGTCTACTCTCTCAAGTCCGGCGATTACTCGACACCTAAGCGCAGCCGCTGGGAGTTCCGTTTCACCGAGCTGATTCTCAGCTACGCAGAGGCACTGAATGAGGCTTACGGTCCAGACGGCGTCGATCCTGAAGGCGGACTCCGCGAACTCAACGGCGCAGCCAACATCCAGACAGCACGTCAGGCTATCAACACCATCCGTGCACGCGTCCAGATGCCTGCTCTCGCAAACGTCAATACACCGGACGAAATGCGTGAGGCAATCCACCACGAACGTCAGGTCGAGCTCTGCTTCGAGGCTCAGCGTTTCTTCGACGTACGTCGTTGGAAGGAAGGCGAGAAGTTCGGCGGCCCTATCCACGGTATCAAGATCACTCCGACTGCATACAATGCAAAGGGTATCCCTACATCATACAAGTATGAAGTCGAGGTTGTTGAGAACCGCGTATGGGATGACAAGTATTACTGGTATCCTATCTCTGCTGAAGAGATGAAGATTTACACCGGTAGGATGACTCAGAATCCGGGTTGGTAATCAGTTGCGTTTAATCTCATAAAATGAAAAAGATTAATATGAAAAAGACACTTATATTGACTATGATGGCAACGCTCTCTCTCCTTGCAGTTTCCTGCAAGCCGGTTGACTGGGGCGACAATGCCAACCCAGAAGTGTTTATTCCACGTCACGGCATTACCAATACAACTGTATGGGATGTGACTTCCGGTACACTTGACACCTATCTGGGCATATACTGCGGTGGCGTAAGGCCGGAAAATCAGGTAAATTCAATCGATGTCGCTTTCGCTATCGACAATGGCATCGTTGATACTTACAACGCCGATATCACTCAGCAGTTCAGCGGTGAGATAGCTGTTCTCCCTTCAGACTGCTACACCATCAGCACCAACTCCGCCAATATCCCGGCCGGTCAGGTTGATGGCAAGATCCCTGTCAAATTTGATGTGGCAAAGGTCAAGGCAGCCATCGAGGCTAACCCTGGCAAGAAGCTTGTCATTCCGTTCAAGCTCACCAATACATCATTATACAGCCTCAGCGCTGATGAGTCATTCAACGAATGTATGATGGAAGTAAATGTTTCAGAACCTAACTTCTATTTCTTCTGCAACAATTACGGTATCATCATCCAGGCTGCGAAGCTCGTCTATGGCAGCAAGGACAATGTCTACAAGTATGACGTGATGGCAAACGGTGTTCCTGACGGAAACTATACCATCAACTTCAAGATTGACCAGGATGCTCTCGACGCTTTCTATCCGGGCAACGAAATCATCCCTGCTGATGCAGTCATTCTCACTGAGCAGTCAACCTACAAGGACAATGTCAACCACGCTATGCTTCAGTTCGAACTTATCCCTGAGAAGCTCGAATTCTTCAAGACATACTACCTCCCTGTCACTATGACTTGCTCAGAGTATGCAGGTGAAGAGACTGTCGGCAACTTCTTCATGACAGTTGAAATGAAGAACGAGTTCGAGAAGTCCTACGCAAGCAACCTCTCAGTTTATTCCGAAGCTACCGACCGTACAAGGACTTATTCTGCAAAGAAGAATGCCGCAACCTTCGCATCGGATATCTTCGAGATCAACCTCGCTACCAACAACACCATCGCAGGTGCCAAGGCTGGTTCAGCTTCTGCAACTACCTACAACAACAGGTACGTCCGCATCAAGGTTATCCCTACAGCTGACAAGAGCCACTATGATATCGAGTACGTCCCTGTTACCGACAAGTCCAACAAGAAGCAGAACACAATGGACTTCTTCGAGGCTGTCCCTGATGCGGAAAACTACTACGATTGGAACCTCGAGAAGTTTGTATTGAACTATCGTTGGAAGCACATCGAGAAGAAGGATACCTCTTGGGTAATCGTAAACGAAGTTATGCAGGCAAACTAAGCCGATAACGATACTGTCAAAAACCCGGATCCGCAAGGACCCGGGTTTTTTATAGATATAAATAAGAAAAAGAAAATCAGTCTGCCAGCAGCACTGTGGCGTATGCCGCCACACCCTCTTCGTGGCCGATAGGGCCGAGGCCTTCATTGGTCGTGGCCTTGACGGAAACCCGGTCAATCCCGACGCCGAGTACTTTGGCCAGAGCTTCCCTCATCTGCGGCACATAGGGCGCAATCTTCGGCTTCTGAAGCAGAAGCATCACATCCGCATTGACAAGATGGTATCCTCGTGCGGCAATCATATCATTGACTTTCGCCAGGAGTATCCGGCTGTCAATGCCTTTGAATTCATCCGAGTTGTCCGGGAAATGCTGCCCGATATCGCCGAGGGCAAGGGCTCCGAGCATCGCGTCGCAAAGGGCGTGAATCAGCGCGTCGCCGTCGGAGTGGGCGACACATCCTTTTGTGTGTGGGATTCTTACCCCGCCGAGAACCAGCGGGAGGCCTTCTTCCAGTCTGTGGATATCATATCCGAGTCCTGTTCTGTATTCCATAGTCTATTTTTTACAAACTTACATATTTTCGGGCGATTTTGCGTAAGTTTGTAAGGTTATGGAGACAATATGCCAAATGGAATTGTGCACCGGCTGTGGCGCCTGTGCCGCCGTCTGTCCGCAGGAATGCATTTCGTTGAAGCCCTCATCCGAAGGGTTCCTTTATCCTTCAATAGATGACCGTCTCTGCATCGACTGCGGCAGGTGCGTGTCCGCCTGTCCGAGCAGTTCACCTGTGGCTGCGGTCAGACCTGCTGCAACCTATGCCGGCTGGAGCAGGGATGAGATCATAAGGACTACCAGCTCATCGGGCGGGGCGTTTTACAGTCTTGCGGAGTCGATGATCCAGCAGGGCGGCGTGGTGTTCGGCGCCGTGCTTTGCGATGACCTGGTGATACGCCATATCGGTGTCGACGATGTTCGTCTTCTCGCTCAGATGCAGGGGTCGAAGTACGCCCAGAGCGAGATTGGAAATACATACGCCCTGATTGAGATGTATCTCTCCCAGGGCCGCAAGGTGCTCTTCAGCGGGACTCCGTGCCAGGTCGCGGGGCTGCGTTCTGTTTTCGGGCATTGCGAGGGCCTTGTCCTGGTGGATATCGTATGTCACGGAGTGCCGTCTGTAAAGTTCTTCCATCATTATCTCGAAGGGCTGAAGAAACGCTACCCGGATATGGAGGAGCGCTCGTTCCAGTTCCGGACGCTTGAGGCGTGGAATGCAATTCCGAATGCTGTGGTGGGCGGGGAGCGGGTCCCTCTGCGCGGCCACGACAGCATTTATACAAAATTGTTCCTGAAGAATCTTCTGCACCGCGAATCGTGCTACCGCTGCCCTTATGCCTGCGCGGAGAGGGTGAGCGATATCACGATTGCGGATTTCTGGGAGATAGGAGCGGAAGAGCCGTTTGACTACGATACTTCGCGGGGATGCTCGCTCGTGATGGTCAATACTCCTGTGGGTGACGGGCAGTTCTCAATGCTCGACGGGACTTTCTTCTCGTGCGCCAGGACATTGTCGGAGGCCGTTGCGGGAAATGCGCAGCTGAGAGCCCCTTCGGAGCGGCCTGAAAACAGGACAGGTATCTATGATTTCCTGCTTTCACACACTCTCGATGAGATAGAGGAGGCATTGTTACCAAAGAAGAAATGATTAAATTTGTAAGTTAAATCAAGCGATATGGCAATCAGATTCACCTTTTTCCCGACTCCGGAACACAAGGAGTTCCACTATGAACCGAAATACTACGATCCGCAGAAAGAGCGCCTCGAACAGCTGTACGAAAAGTACGGCAAGACCCCGGACGGAATGAAAAGGGCTGAGGAGGAACTGGCTGCCGAGAATGCTGAAAAAGGCGCGGCAACCACTCCCGGCTATGTGCCCGGCAAGAATATCCGCGGTGCCTTTACACGCAGTATCGAAGAGGGACGCAAACGCGAAGGCAACCAGAAGCTCAAGACCATTTTCAACCTGATTACCATTCTGGCTGCGATAGTCGTCGCATATTACCTTTCTGACGGACTCGTCAAGCTGATAAAGTAATATGCTGAAGGTTCTGCCCGAACATATTTCCAATCTGATCGCTGCCGGAGAGGTGGTGAGCCGGCCTGCATCCGTGGTCAAGGAACTTGTGGAGAATGCAGTGGATGCCGGAGCGCAGAGCGTGACGGTATCTGTTATCGATGCCGGCCGCACCCTGATACAGGTAATAGATGACGGTTGCGGAATGACCGCCGACGAGGCGGAGCTCTGCTTCGAGCGTCACGCCACTTCCAAGATAGCTGAGGCAGCGGATCTGGATGCAATCTCGACCTTCGGGTTCCGCGGAGAGGCGTTGGCTTCTGTCGCTGCGGTGGCCGAGGTCACCCTGCGAACCCGCCGCACCGGTGAACCGGTAGGCACCAGGGTTTCGGTGGCGGCGTCACAGATATTGTCCACCGAACCTGTATCCACACCACAGGGCTCCAATTTCGAGATTCGCAACCTTTTCTACAATGTTCCTGCACGCAGGAAATTTCTCAAGAGTGACAGCGCCGAACTGAAGCATATCATTTCCGAATTCACCCGTGTGGCTTTGACCCGACCCGGAATAGCGATGCGGCTCATTTCAAACGGGAAGGATATATATAACCTGCGCTCCGTCGCCGGCGAGGCCCGCAGGATCCGCGATCTTTTCGGCGGTGACCTCACAAAGGAACTGGTCCCGATCACGACAGAGACCTCGATAATCAACGTGAAGGGCTGGATAGGAGCGCCTGAGGATGCCCGCAAGACACTCGGATACCAGTATCTTTTCATCAACGGAAGATATTTCCGCTCGCCATATTTCAACAAAGCGGTCTGTCTGCCGTATGAGAAACTGATTCCGGAGGGATATACGCCGAGTTATTTCATCTATCTCGAGACGGCTCCGGACAGGGTGGACGTCAATGTCCATCCGGCCAAGACGGAGGTCAAGTTTGAGGATGAAGCTATGGTATTTGATATTCTTAAAGCTTCAGTCCGTGAAGGCCTTGGCCGCAACTCCTTTACGCCAAGCATCGATTTCGATATGAAGGGGGCTCCCGAGATACCGACCATACAGTCCGCTGTGCGAGGTGGGTATACCGCCCCTCCAAAGGTGGACTATGATCCGCTCTTCAACCCTTTCGAGATGGAGGGCAGGCTTTCAAGAGGCAATTATCAGCCTGATTCCGATGCGGTCTCCGCGTTCGACGTGCCGCAGCAGTCTGTCGGCGGCTATGAACGGCTCTTCAGGGACGAGAATCCCGAGGCCGGTCAGCCTGTGATAGTGCTGGATGGCAAATACATAGTGTCAAAGTCAGAACGCGGTCTTTCGGTCATTAGTATTTCCCGCGCAAGGGAGCGCATATTCTTCGAAAGATATCAGTCCTGCGTGGCAGAAGAGCAGCCTGTGACGCAGCAGTCCCTTTTCCCGGTGACGCTCAAGCTCAATCCTGCGGATTATGCGACCGTAATGGAGGAATTGGAACGGCTGTCAAAGCTTGGCTTCGACGTGCGGGATTTCGGCGACAGTTCCATTGTGGTATATGGCCTTCCGGAAGGGTTCTGCCCGGATGAGGAGAGTGTGAGACGCGGAATCGATGATATGGTCGCTGCGCTGAGGGATGACGACCCCGCTGATGACTATCAGTACGTCCTGGCTGCCGGAATGGCAAAGTCGGCTGCCAGAATGCGCACAGGTTCCATTTCCGAAGCGGAGGCACGATTGTTGACGGCACAGCTGGCGGATTGCCGCTGCCCCGGCACGACTCCTGACGGGCGGAAGGTGGTCACATACATTACAACAGAAGATATTGACAAGAGGTTATGAGTTATTTTGACAATTCAGGCCGCGGCGGCTTCCTGGCCAATATGACACCGGCTGTCCGCAACCTGCTGATCATAAATGTGATATTTTTTATCGCAAGCCAGATTATCGGAGACCCAGCCTACGAGAAGTTCGCCCTGTTCTCCTTCGGCTCGCCTTTCTTCAGACCATACCAGCTGGTGAGCCATATGTTCATGCACGGAGGATTCTGGCATATTTTCTTCAATATGTATTCGCTCGTGCTTTTCGGTACCGCGCTTGAGAATATCTGGGGCAGCAGAAAGTTCCTGATCTTCTTCTTCGTGACCGGCATCGGTGCGGCGCTCTGCCACAATCTGGTGATGCACCTTCAGATAATGAACGACCCTGCGAATGCTGCGCTGCTGATGCGCATTCCTACGGTGGGCGCGTCAGGTGCCATCTACGGCCTGCTGCTCGGCTTCGCAATGCTCTTTCCGGAGGCGGAATTCCGTCTGTTCATCTTCCCGTTCTTTCCGCTCAAAGCCAAGTGGATGGCAGTCATCTTCTGCATCATCGAGCTGCTCACGGGTCTCAACGGGGGTGACAATATAGCGCACTTCGCCCATCTCGGCGGAATGCTCTTCGGCCTGATACTCATCCTTATCTGGAAGAAAAACAATAAAATGTACAATTATAACTGATGAACGAAGAAATTGAAGAGATAGACGCTTCCGAGATCGAAGCAGCTGTCAAGGTCCTCAAGGATGGCGGTGTCATCCTTTATCCTACCGATACCATCTGGGGCATAGGATGCGATGCCACCAATGCCGATGCTGTGGCAAGGGTGTATGAACTCAAGCAGCGCTCTGAGAGCAAGAGCCTGGTGACCCTCGTCTCCGATGCGGATATGATCGGCAAGTATGTTAAGGAGATTCCGGAGACGGCCATCAACCTCATCGAAGTCAATGACAAGCCGATGACTATTATCTATCCGGGAGCGACTGGCCTCGCGGATAACGTCATCGCGGAGGACGGCTCCGTGGGAATACGCATTCCGAAGAGCGATTTCTGTGTCCGGATGATCCGCAAGTTCCACAAACCGGTAGTATCCACTTCCGCGAATATCTCCGGTCAGCCGGCTCCTGCATCTTACGAGGATATCCCGGTGGAGATCATCGAGGGTGTGGACTATGTAGTGGACCCTTATCTTGAAGAAGGCTCTACTGGAGAGGCCTCGCAGATCATCAAGGTCGGACTTCACAATGAGATAGAGATTATCAGACAATAGCATGGCCAGAATAAACTGCTTCATACCTTTCCGCGATCGGGAACAGGCCGCAGCCACGGTCAGCGCCCTGCGCGCCCAGGCTCCGGTCAATGAGATATTCCTGCTCAACTGCGGGGAGCCGTGCGACGAAGCCCTCGGCTGTCGGGTGATTTCCGTGCCGGGACTCAATTCGACGGCTGCCGTGCGGGCCATAGCAGCCCGTTCGGAGACTGACTATTCCCTGATTTTCACCAAATATACTTCGCTCGGCTTCATACTTTTCGCACTTGAGAGGATGGTTTCCCTGATGGATGATACGGGCGCCGCAATGGCATACTCGGACCATTTCTACAAAGTAGGTGATATCGAGACCCCTGCGCCGAAGATTGACTGCCAGAAGGGCTCGCTGCGCGATGATTTCGACTTCGGCTCGCTGCTGCTCTACCGGTCATCCGCGTTGCGTGAGGCTGTCGCAGGGATGACGCGCGATTTCGCGTATGCCGGGATGTATGACCTCCGCCTGAGGGTTTCGCAGAAAGGGGAACTGCTTCATATCAATGAATTCTCATATTATGACGTGGAGACGGATACCCGCAAGAGCGGTGAAAAGATGTTTGATTATGTCGATCCGAAGAACCGTGCGGTGCAGATCGAGATGGAGCAGGCCTGCACGGACCATCTGAAAGCGGTAGGCGGCTATCTCGAGCCCGTTTTCAAGCAGATCGAGTTTGCAGACGACCCTTGCGAATATGAGGCGTCCGTGATAATCCCCTGCAGGAACAGGGTGCGTACCGTGGGCGATGCCATCGCCTCCGCGCTCAATCAGAAGACAGATTTCAAATACAACGTTATTGTAGTGGACGACAACTCCACTGACGGAAGCGTTGACGTCATAAAGAGTTTTCTCGGTGACGAAAAGCTCATCTACATCGCCCAGGACACCACATATCACGCTATCGGCGGCAACTGGAACGTCGCACTGCACCATCCGAAGTGCGGCAGGTTTGCGCTCCAGCTGGACTCCGACGATGTCTATTATGATGAAAATACGGTCAGCAAGTTCGTTGCCGCCTTCTACGGGCAGAAATGCGCGATGGTGGTCGGCACTTACAGGATGACTGATTTCAATATGAACACCCTGCCTCCGGGAATCATAGACCACCGGGAATGGACTCCTGAAAACGGCCGCAACAATGCCCTGCGCATCAACGGCCTGGGAGCTCCGCGCGGATTCTATGCGCCGCTTCTGCGCACATTCAATTTCCCGACCACCAAGTATGGGGAGGACTATGCCGTAGGGCTCCGCATCAGCAGGGAATACCAGATAGGACGCATATATGACGTCATCTACAACTGCCGCCGATGGGAGGGCAATTCCGATGCGGCTCTCGAGATTGACAAGGTCAATGCGAACAATTTCTACAAGGATAAGATACGTACCTGGGAACTTCAGGCCCGCATAGCATTGAATTCATCGAAATGAAACCGCAGGAAGAACTCTCCGTCGGAATATGCTCCGCATCCGCCATCTCCTTCAATCTCCTGAAACCCTGTGCGTTTGACGGCAGGACTTATTCGGGGCCGCAGAATGTGGAATATTCGGACGGCAGGATTTCTTTCGACGGCGGGCTTTATGACACCCTTACTTTCTCCTGCGGCAATCCGTGCGAAGACTTTTCTGACGCCGTATTCGCTCTGGACGACGTCACGATAGGGGTGGAGTTCCATTGGGAACGCAAGGAGACCCAGCGCTTCGCCGGCAGCCTCAAGTTCATCGTCGAGGAGGGCAGGATCACCGCCGTCAATCTCATAGGCATCGAGGATTATCTAAGGAGCGTCATTTCATCGGAAATGAAATCCTCCGCGCCGGCGGAGTTCCTGAAAGCGCACGCCGTGATTTCCCGCTCGTGGATCCTGGCACAGATACGCAAGAAGGAGAAGAGCCTGCCGCGGGAAGAGCCCGTGGAGGCGGACGGACGGCTCATCAGATGGTGGGACCGTGAGGATCACCGCAATTTCGACGTATGCGCGGATGATCACTGCCAGCGCTATCAGGGGCTCGGACGTGTCGCTGCGGCGAAGGTGGACGAAGTGATCCGCGCCACCTGGGGCGAAGTTCTGACATATGACGGACAGATCTGCGACGCCCGCTTCTCGAAGTGCTGCGGTGGCGTCACGGAGCGCTTCAGCTCCTGCTGGGAAAACAGGGACTACCCGTATCTTCAGAGTTTCGAGGATGCCCCTTCTCCCGGCGCCGACCCGTTCTGCAAGACGCGGGAGAGGCGTCTGCTGGCCCACGTGCTCAATGATTATGACCTTGAGACGATGGATTTCTACGAATGGAAGGTCTCCTATACCCGCGATGCGCTTTCGGACCTTGTCCGTCGTCGCAGCGGCATCGATTTCGGCGAAATCAGCGAACTCATCCCGCTCCGCCGCGGTCCGTCAGGCAGGATCATAGAACTGGAGATTGTCGGTTCAAAGAAGGCCCTTGTCATCGGCAAGGAGCTTCTTATCCGCCGCTGGCTCTCCGAAAGCCATCTCAAGAGTTCTGCATTCAATGTTTCGTATGACGGAGACAATATCATCCTCAGCGGTCACGGTTGGGGTCACGGAGTCGGATTGTGCCAGATAGGCGCTGCCGTGATGGGTGACCGCGGCTATTCATATTCCGAAATCCTCGCCCACTATTTCCCGGGCGCTACACTCTCCAAACAATACTGATACTATGAAAAAAGCCGGAACTGAATCACCCTGGAGCTGGGTCCCGACGCTGTATTTCTTCGAGGGGCTGCCGTATTTCATTGTAAATACCATCTCCGTCATCATTCTCAAGGACCTCGGTATGGACAACGGCAAACTTGCGCTGCTGACAAGCCTTATCGGTCTTCCGTGGATGATAAAGCCGCTATGGAGCCCGTTTGTGGACATATTCCGCAGCAAGCGCTGGTGGATTGTCACAATGCAGCTGATAATGGCCGTCACGGTGGCGCTCATAGCATTGACATTGCCCGACAGCTCACCGTTCACTCTCACTCTGATCCTTTTCGTAGTCGCCGGATTCGCTTCCGCAACTCACGACATCTCTGCGGACGGATATTATATGATAGGGCTTGACAAACCGGATCAGTCCGCTTTCGTAGGCATCCGCAACACCTTCTACCGTGTGGCGATGGTCTTCGGACAGGGTGTTCTTGTGGTTATCGCCGGTCTTCTTGAAAAACGTACCGGAGACGTCTCGAAGGCGTGGAGCATCACTCTCGTGATTTCTGCTGCCATTCTGGCGGTTCTCTCCTGGTACCATTCCTTCGTTCTGCCCAAGGCAGAGGAGAGCCGCAGCATTGCCGGAAAGGGTGCAAAAGAGATTTTTTCAGAGTTCGGCGGAGCCTTCAAGTCATTCTTCACCAAAAAGGGCGTGCTGCTGGCAATAGCCTTTATGCTGCTTTACCGTCTGCCGGAGGCATTCTCCGTCAAGATGCTCTATCCGTTCTTCAGTGATGCCACCGCTATCGGCGGCCTCGGTCTGGGCAAGGAGGAGTTCGGCCTGGTATATGGCACGGCGGGTGTCATAGCACTGCTTGCCGGAGGAATCCTCGGCGGTCTGGCGATCTCCCGCTTCGGGCTCCGCAAATGTCTTCTCCCGATGGCACTGAGCCTCGCCCTGCCTTGCGCCGTGTACCTCTTCATGGCACTGGCTCATCCGGCATCGCTCTGGACAATAGGTTCCTGTGTGGTCTTTGACCAGTTCGGATACGGATTCGGCTTCACGGCCTATACCGTCTATATGATGCGATTCTCCGAAGGTCCGCTCAAGACATCACATTATGCCATCTGCACGGGCTTTATGGCGCTTTCTATGCTTCTGCCCGGCGCAGTTGCCGGATATCTCCAGCAGTGGCTCGGCTATTCCGGATTCTTCTGGATGGTGATGGCCTGCTGCTTCGCGACAGTCGCCGTGACTCTGATTGCCGCCCGTGAGGTTGAGGCTGATTATGGAATGAAATCTCAAATAGCTGATAATTAGTCATATAAGCAAAGTCCCTTGCGCCATTTGACGCAAGGGGCCTTCGTTAAAATGTTGACAACCAATGAGTTCTAAATTACGCTTTATATTGGCCGCAGTGGCGGCGACGTTCTCTATGGTCTGCTGTGCCCAGCCGCGTCAGGAGCAGCCGAGGTCCGTGGATGAGACGGTAGTGGTCAAGACCGGTATCGAGGTGCTGCGCGATATGGGTTTCAAGCCGCTCGAGGGCAAGCGCGTGGGCCTGTTAACCAATCCGACCGGTGTGGACCGGAATCTCGTTTCCACAGTGGATATTCTGCAGAATGCCCCCGGTGTCAATCTTGTGGCGCTCTATGGCCCCGAGCACGGTGTCCGCGGCAATGAATATGCCGGTGCGAAGATCAGTGCGGCAGGGGACACCCTGAAGGGGGTGAAGGTGTATTCGGTCTATGGGAAATACCGCAAGCCTTCCCCTGAAATGCTCAAGGATGTGGATGTCGTAGTCTATGATGTCCAGGACATCGGCTGCCGTTCCTATACGTTCATAAGTTCCCTGGGGCTTATGATGGAGGCCTGCGCAGAACAGGGTGTCGAGGTTATGGTCCTCGACCGCCCGAACCCGCTCGGCGGTCTCAAGATCGAGGGCTGCCTCGTCGAGCCGGGCTGCTACTCTTTCATCAGCCAGTTCGAAATCCCTTATATTTATGGCCTTACCGTCGGCGAACTTGCCGGCCTTCTTAATGGCGCGGGTCTTCTGCGCGGCCAGAAAGGAACAAACCCCGAGCCGGCGCAATGCAAATTGACCGTCATCCCTATGGAGGGCTGGCATCGCGATATGGTATATTCCCAGACTGGCCTGCCCTGGGTAATGCCTTCACCGCATATCCCGGAGGCGGCAACCTCTTTCTTCTATCCGGCGTCCGGCATACTCGGGGAGCTCCCGGATTATATGTCCATCGGCGTTGGATATACCGTTCCGTTCCAGCTTTTCGGAGCGGAATGGATCGATGATGCAGAGGCCTTCACCGCCCGCCTGAATGCACTCAACCTTCCAGGTGTGCGCTTCCGTGCCATCACATACAAGCCATTTTACGGCTTCGGCCAGGGCAAGGTCCTCCGTGGAGCTCAGCTGGTGTTCACCGACTATGAAGCCGCAGTACTCACGGAAATACAGTTCTACGTGATGCAGACAATCGCGGAGATGTATCCGGAGCACAGGCCCTTTGCGGACCCTGCCGCAAAGATCGGCAGTTTTGATGTCGTGACCGGCTCCAGGTTCATCCGCAGCACATTTGCGAAGCGTTGCCGCTTCGAGGACATACGCGAGTACTGGCACAAGGATGACAATGGCTTCCGCCATCTTGCCCAGAAGTATTATCTCTATGACTGAGTACTCATAACGATGAAAAAAGGGGACATCTCCTTTCAATAAAGAAAATCCCGGGCATCAAAACCCGGGATTTTCTTTATAGTATTCCGTCTCCGTTAGAGGATAGATACGATTTCGTAGTAAGGGATTCCTTCCGGAGCTACGATGGTATAGATGATGTTGTCAACCTTGTAGAACGGGCGGTCCCAGATCCAGAACTCCTCATAGTCATAAGGGAGTCTGTCCGTAAGGGCTCCGAGAGGAGGGGTGACCACGGTATAGATACCACCTGATATTGTGTAGAAGATGCCGTCGAGACCGTAGTAGATTTCATAATTCTGAGCCATTATGTTATTCATATAGAATGAATCATCCGGTCTGCGGTATGCCGGATAGAGGCTTTCGAAATACTGAGCTATTCCGGCAGCCTCGGCAACCCTTACTCGTGGATCAAGAGTATTGTCGATGATGATTCTAGGCAGCAGAGGTGCCGATGTCCTGCTCATCCTGTCGAAGCGGAGGACAAATCCTACCGGCGGTCTGCAGATAATGAAACCTGAAACATCGTGATGTCTGTAGAAGACACCGGAACGGTAGTAGTAAGGTACGTTGTTGTAGTACTTTGTAACGTATCCGTTAGGGAGTACCGTGATGGTGTATCCGAACATATGGAAGCCGGAGTGGAAGATTGGCTTCGGCTTCGGCGGCTTGCGGGTGTCGCGGTACCAGCTTGGCTTCGGCTCCGGCCTGTATGCGGGATAATGCTCTACAATCGGCCTTGAAGGCTTGTAGTAGTTCGGATGAGTCTGCTGGTAGTTAGGGGCGGTCGGGGCGATAGGGTTCGGATTGACCGGTTTGTCGCCGCTGACCCTCCTGTCGGTGGTCCCGTTAGGATGGGTGCTGGATCCGCCGGGCCTGGTCGTCACGGCTCCTCCGTTTGTGCGGGCCGGAGTTGCGGACGACGAAGCTGCCGATGTTGTCGATGTTGTCGGCTGCGATGTCGAGGAACTGCGGCGGTTTGTTGTAGGAGTGCTGCCTGATGAAGGGCTGGTCGTTGCCGATGATGCGGCAGGTGTCGAAGATACAGTCGCCGATGACCTGCGCCCTCCGTTTGATGTTGAAGCCGGGGTGCTGCTGGAAGATGTCGTCGTGGACCTTGTGTTTGATGTGCTTGACGATGTCGATGCCGGCTGTGATGTGGAAGTGCTGCTGCGGCGTGTGGTGGTCTGCGGCGTAGAAGATGTAGTGGCAGACGATCTGCTTGATGAAGTTGAAGCGGATGAGGATGTCGTTGCCGCCGGTTTTGATGCCGTAGGCTGTGAAGTCGTCGCCGAACTGCGGCGTGTGCTTGTGTTCTGTGAAGATGAGGACGAGGTTGAAGACGAGGTGGTCGCGGACTGTCTGGTCGGAGTCTGTGACGTGCTGGTCGGATTTGCAACGGAAGTGCTTGTGGTCGTGCTTCCTGATGTTCTCCTGTTCTGTCCTACCGCCGGTACTGCGATCAGCAGTACTGCGCTGATGGCCATTGCCGTAAGTAAAGTCCTTTTCATAATCGTTGGGTTTTTCATTAATCTATTCAAATTGCGGGCCATCAATTATTCAGCATAAAGCGAAATGATATTGAGGATGACCTCGGACGCCTTCTCCATACTTTCGAGCGGAACGTATTCCATCTTGCCGTGGAAGTTGAGGCCGCCGGCGAAAATATTCGGGCAAGGAAGGCCCTTGAACGAAAGGTTCGCGCCGTCGGTGCCGCCTCTGATAGGCTGTACCTTCGGTTTGATGCCTGCCATCTCCATAGCCTTGATTGCCTTCTCCACAACGTGGAAATGAGGCTCGACCATTTCGCGCATATTGTAATACTGGTCTCTGAGATTCAGGGTGACGATGTTGCCGTATTTGCCGTTGAGGTATGCCACGGCGTTGCTGATGAATTCCTTCTTCTTCTCGAAGAGCGTCCTGTCGTGGTCGCGGACGATGACGGCGATGTCGGCTTCCTCCACCGTGCCGCTGATGGATGTGATATGGTAGAATCCTTCATACCATTCGGTATGCTCCGGCCTCTGCTGCGGCGGCAGCATCGAGCAGAATTCATTGGCGATATGGATGGCGTTCACCATTTTGTTCTTGGCATATCCCGGGTGGATGTTGCGGCCCTGGATATGGATTTTTGCGCTTGCGGCATTGAAGTTCTCATATTCAAGTTCGCCCAATGCGCCGCCGTCCATCGTGTAAGCGAAGTCCGCTCCGAATCCCTTGACGTCGAATGCCACGACTCCGCGGCCGATCTCTTCATCCGGGGTGAATGCGATCTTGACCGGGCCGTGCTTGAATTCGGGATGCGAAACTATGTATTCAGCAGCGGTCATTATTTCCGCAACGCCGGCCTTGTCATCGGCGCCGAGCAGCGTGGTGCCGTCGGTGGTGATGATTGTCTGGCCCTTGTATTCAGCCATTTCAGGGAAGTCGGCCACCTTGAGTGCGAGGCCCGGAACTCCCTTGAGCTCGATATCCCCGCCGTCATAGTCTCTGATGATCTGCGGGTTGACGCATTTGCCGGGAGCGTCAGGAGCGGTGTCGACGTGTGCGATGAACCCTATCGCCGGGACCTCCTTGCCGCAGTTGGCCGGTATGGAGGCGGTCACATATCCGTTGGCGTCAAGGGTTGCATTGTCGATGCCGAGCCCCTTGAGTTCCTCCACGAGGATTCTTGAGAGGTCGAGTTCCTTCGTCGCTGACGGCTGTGATGTACTCTCCTCGTCAGACATTGTGTCAATGGCGATATATTTGAGAAATCTTTCGAGAATCTTTTCCATAATGTTATTTGTCAGATTGAACTTTCATTGAAGAGCAGATCATATAGATAATGATGCCGATGAGAGGGAATATCGCGATAGCCTCGCCGTAGGATGCGTTCCAGGATGAGAGGAACCAGTCCACGTTCGCGAACTTGAGGATCGCGCTGACAACGCCCATAAGCGCGCCGCCTGCGATGAAACCTGAAGCGATGAGGGTGCCCTTCTCCCTGCGTGCGTTGTTGAGCGCCTCATCCTTGCTGCGGCTGCCTACGAACCAGGAGATCGCACCGCCGATGAGCAGCGGGAGGTTGAGGTCGATCGGGATGAACATTCCGAGACAGAATGCAAGTGCCGGCACCTTGAAGAGGGTGAGGAGGATTGCAATGACGGCGCCGATACCGTAGAGGAGCCACGGGGCGTTTCCGCCGTTCATCATAGGCTGCACGACTGCGGCCATCGCATTGGCCTGTGGTGCCACGAGCGCGCCTTCGCCCACGAATCCGTAGGTCTTGTTGAG
Organism: Bacteroidales bacterium; assembly: GCA_045601245.1. Taxonomy (GTDB): domain Bacteria; phylum Bacteroidota; class Bacteroidia; order Bacteroidales; family UBA932; genus Cacconaster. The sequence goes on along the minus strand of JAZRZH010000034.1, from coordinate 1,756 downwards.
GATGAGCATCACGCCGCTGACAGTGACGGCCGCCACGGCCACACCGACGAATTTCCATTTCTCCTGCTTGGCCGGAGTCGTTCCGATCCAGTAGCCTATCTTGAGGTCGGTGATGAATGCGCCTGCCACAGAGAGTGCCGTGCAGACAACGCCTCCGATGATCATTGCCGCCACCATTCCGGCATTGCCCTTGAGGCCTGCCGCAACGAGGACGATGGCTGTGATGATGAGTGTCATTATGGTCATTCCGCTGACCGGGTTGGTGCCGACGATTGCGATCGCATTGGCTGCCACCGTGGTGAAGAGGAATGAGATCACCGCTACTATGAGCAGGCCGATGACCGCCTGCCAGATATTGTTGACGACTCCGCCGCAGGCGAAAAATGCGAATGTTATCACGAGGGTGAGGATAATGCCGAATACGATGGTCTTCATCGGGAGGTCCTGCTGTGTGCGCTCCTCTTCGACCTTGGCGCTGTCGCCCTTCTTTGTAAATTCCTTGGCCGCAATGCCGACTGCTGACTTGATGACGCCGAAGCTCTTGATGATGCCTATGATGCCGGCGGTGGCGATGCCGCCGATTCCTATATGGCGGGCGTATGTCTTGAATATGGCGTCCGCGCTCATCTGGCCGACGGTTTCGGTGATGCCGGTATGCATCAGGTCAAGCACGCTGCCGCCCCAGATGAGATTCATCACAGGGATGATGATCAGCCATACGAGGAATGAGCCGCAGCAGATGACGAATGCGTATTTCAGGCCGACGATGTAGCCGAGGCCGAGGACTGCCGCTCCGGTGTTGAGCTTGAGGACCACCTTCGCCTTCTCCGCGATGGCGGCGCCCCAGGATGTGACAGTGGTGCTGACGGTTTCGGACCAGGCTCCGAAGGTGGCTACGATGAAGTCGTACAGACCGCCGATAAGGCCGCTGACGACAAGGGTCTTCGCGCTGTTGCCGCCGCTTTCGCCGCTGACGAGCACCTGCGTGGTTGCCGTTGCCTCAGGGAAAGGATATTTGCCGTGCATTTCCTTTACAAAGTATTTTCTGAAAGGAATGAGGAAGAGGATGCCCAGCACGGCTCCGAGGAGGGAGGACATCACCATCTGGAGGTAATTGACCTCAAGACCCAATATATATATGGCGGGAAGGGTGAAGATGCTGCCGGCCACCACGGCGCCGGAGCAGGCTCCGATGGACTGGATGATGACGTTCTGGCTCAGCGAGTCGTTTTTCTTGAATGCGCCCGACAGGCCGACCGCCAGGATAGCGATCGGTATGGCGGCCTCGAATACCTGACCGACCTTGAGGCCGAGGTATGCCGCCGCGGCTGAAAACAGGATCGTCATCAGCAGTCCGACGGTTACGGACCATACGGTCACTTCTTTTTTCTTCTGGGAGGAGGTGATGAGCGGTGTGTAGCTCTCGCCGTCCTTCAGCTCCCGGTAGGCGTTTTCCGGGAGTCCTTTCGGTTTGTTTCCTTCAGTTGCCATAATATTTTGTAAAAATTTAGACAAATTTATTGAAAAAATTTGGAGAATGAAAAAAAGTGCTTACCTTTGCAGCCCGTTTCGGAAGAAACCACAGGTCGAGAGGCCTTGAGAGTCCCGGAGCGGATAGTTCATTGACTTATTGAGAGAGATAACGAGGTAAAAAAACTGTAAGCAAAAGATAGTCTGAAATTAAGATAGAGAGTTTTTCTAGCTTAGTTGAGGGACTGCAATTTCAAAAGAGAGTTTTACTGAGAAGTAAGACATG
>JAZRZH010000033.1:0-50452 GCA_045601245.1 Bacteroidales bacterium | reverse complement strand
GGCGAATACCGTCATTGAAAGCGCAATGGCGCTTGCTGATAATATATTGATCTTTTTCATACGCCTCAATATTAAATGCCGAGTTTAAGTGTGAATGTGAACTGCTTTGGAACAGGCACTGCAACACCACCGGTGTTGAAGAATTCAGGATCCTGTCCGTTGAGCTTCTTGTCTGCGTAGAGAAGGAAGAGGTTGGTAGCCTGCAGCTTGACGCTGAATGTGCTCAGACCGAGTTTCTGTGCGAAGCTCTTGTCGAAGTCATAGCCGAGGGAAAGTTCCTTCAGACGGATGAAGTCACCCTTTGCGATACGCTCTGTCGAATAGTTGTATGCGTTGTATGCGTATGAGAGGTGATTGTCATTCTTGTTCTGACGCTTGCTGGCGATGACAGGGATAGTGGTGTATGCCTCGTCGCCAGGCACGGTCCAACGGTTTTTGAACTCCTTAGGAGTTGAAGTGAGATCGTTGTAGCTTCTCTTGAATACAGGGTCGAGGCGTACTACGTTACCGAATGAATAGGTAATGAATACGTTGAAGGTGAAGCCCTTGTACTTGAAGATATTACCGAGGGAACCGAGGTCGGTAGGATCAGCACAACCAGAGTACTCGAGGAACTTGAGCTTATCAGGCTCAGATGTCTGGAAATAGATACCGGTTGTAGAGATATTGCCGTCCTGATCGAGGAATGTAGGAAGACCTTCTTCATTCAAACCCTTGAACGGTATTGAGAAAATAGAGCGTACAGGATAGCCTTCCTGTGCGAAACCGTTACCGCTCACGAGGTCGATGATACGCTTGGAGGTCTCGAGCTTCGTCACGATATTGTGGGTGTGAGAGTAGATAAAGTTGGTGGTCCAGCTGAAGTCCTTTGTCTTGATATTGGTGGTGGAAAGGCTGATTTCAACACCGTCTGACTTCATAGATGCGATGTTACCGTACTTGGATACTTCACCACCCTCACCTCCGGTGTTTGCAACGCCGATGAGGTCGAAGTTGTTACGGGTGTACCAGTCCGCTTCGAGGTTAACCCTGTTGTGGAAGAAACCAAGGTCAACACCGATGTTGAGCTCGTGCTTCTTCTCATATGTGAGTTCGGAGTTGGCAAGTGACCTTATATAGAGTTCGGTCTCCTTCACGCTCGTAAATGGACGCCAAGGGCTTTGCGAACCGATGACAACGAAGGAATTGGTCACGCTTGAAGGACCACGGTCAGCTGTCAGGGAGTAGGATGCCTTGAGGGACATATGTGAGAGCGTAGGCTGGAGATTTGTGAACCATTCCTCCTCGTGTACGTTCCATGCACCTGAAATATTCCAGGTAGGGAGCCAGCGCGCAGAGCGGCTCTTGCCTAGTTTATTGGTACCTTCATATCGCGCTGTACCGTTCAAGGTATAGCGACCTTTATACGAATAAGTGGCATTTGCGAAGAATGCGGCGCTGCGCTCGTGACGGTTGCCCATCTCGAAGTAATCGGAGTTCTCCTCGGAACCCTTCTTGAACACTCTGTAGTCATATGCCGGAATCTCGCCCATCTCATACTGCATGCCCCAGCCGCGGAACCAGGTCGAATGACGGTCCACACAGTTGGTTTCCATACCGCCGTAGAGATTGAGGATATGGTCATCGTTGAACGTATCATTGTATGACGCTGTGGCACGGAAGTCCCATCCGAACATATTGTTGTCGGTGCGCTCATAGATACCGCCGGAAGGGAGCACGGTCACAGGGAGTGCATAGATATCGTCCGGGTCAGTATAGAGGAACGGGTTGTTCTTGCGTATGGTGGAAGTAGGCATCATCCTGTATGCCTGTGCCTGGTTGGAACCGTCAAGGATGTAATGCTCGGATGATGAGGATGAGCTCTTGACAGCAGCGAGAGCTGATAGTTCGAGCTTCTGGAGAGGCTTGTACTTCAACTCGCCGTGCATGCGGAAGTCATTGACGCTGATGTCGATGTAGTTGTTATCGAGCTCGTGGAAGATATTGAACGGCGCGTAATTTCTGGTGTAGAACTCGTTAGGATCGAGGGCACGTGATGTGTTCAACGCATATGAATATGGGTTGATATCGAAGTCACGCTTCACCTCACCGGATACGGCATCAATTTCCGAACTCAAGGTACCAGGAGCCTCCTGCTTACGGTAGGAAGCATTGGCCTTCATGCTGAATTCGAGTCTCTTGCTGATCTTGTAAGTTGAGTTCAAGTTAGCTGTGTAACGCTGTACCTTGTTCTTGAGAGTCCAACCCGGATCGTTCATTGCAGATATGGAAGCATAATACTGGGACTTGTCAGAACCTGAAGTGATGGATACGGAGTGGTTCTGCTGGAGTGAGTTGCTGAACAACATATCGAACCAGTCTGTGTTGCGGTACTCGGCCGCACGCAGGTAAGCAGCCTTTGCCTCATTGGTATTGGCGAGGGCGAACTGTCCTGTGATCGGGTCGTACTGGCTCATCAACTGGTACATCTTACCATAGACACCGCTTGCTGAAGAGTTGGCTGTCTCAGCGTAGTTAAGATAACCCTTCTGTTGGAGTTCCTGATAAACGGCCATCTGGTCCTGGGAGTTCATGATGTTGAAGGTATTGTAGCTAGGCTTCAGGCGCATGGTATACTCACCGGTATAGCTGATGCGGCTCTGGCCGGAGGAACCCTTCTTGGTTGTGATGACGATGACACCGGCCATTGCGCGTGCACCATAAATTGAGGTTGCGGAACCATCCTTCAGGATCTGGAAGCTCTCGATATCATCGGAGTTCAAACCTGCGATCGCAGAAGAGAGAAGAGTGTTGACGTCACCTGATGAGAGTTCATCGGCGCTGACATCGACAACGTCTTCCATAATGACACCGTCGACAACCCACAACGGCTTGGACGATCCGTAGATGGATGTCGCACCGCGGACGCGGATCTTAGGCGCGGTACCAAAGGTACCTGACACATTCTGAACTGACACACCGGCAGCACGGCCTTCCAAAGATCTGGAGATATCGGCCATACCGCTGATCTTTGCATCTTCAGCTGAGACTCGTGTGGTGGAACCGGTGAAGAGACGTTTGTCGGTCTTCACCATACCGGTCACGACGACCTCCTGAAGCACCTCAGTGTCCGGATCAAGGACCACTTTGAGGTCAGGCTTTATTGCCACAGTAACGGTTTTCATTCCCATATATGCAACCTCGAGAGAGGCTGCATTTGCAGGAATACCAGAAAGTGTGAAGCGTCCGTCAATATCGGTAACGGTGCCGATGGTCGTACCCTTGACAAAGACAGAAGCTCCGATTACCGGAAGATTGTCTTCGGAGGATATGACCACACCCTTCGCCACTTTTCCGCTCTGTGCAAAAGCCAGCGTTGACAGCATCACTGCCGCCAGCGCGAGGATAAGCTTTGGAAATTTCATAAGCGGTTAATGTTAATAATTAAGTTAATGGATAAAAGTCAATTATTCTACCGGCGCAAATGCCTCCGCACTCCCGAGAAAAGCCAGGAGTTCGTCATACAAGCGCTGCACAGGAAGGCCCATCACATTGAAATAGGAGCCGCGGATGCCGGTGATGCCGGCATAGCCGATCCACTCCTGCACTCCGTAGGCGCCAGCCTTGTCGTAGGGCCTGTAATTGTCCACATAATACTCTATCTCCGCATCGGAGAGTTCCCTGAAGATAACTTCGGTGGTATCGGTGAACGAAGCGCAAGCATCGCGTGTGCGCAGCACGACACCGGTCAGGACGGTATGGGTATGTCCGGAAAGTCTGCGCAGCATGGCGCAGGCCTCCCCCCTGTCCTTCGGCTTGCCGAGAAGTTCGTCACCGAGATAAACGAGGGTGTCTGCGGTGATAAGTACCTCGTCATCCTCTAGTTCGCGGTGAAATGACTCGGACTTGTGGCGTGCAAGGAATTCCGGCACAGCCTCACGAGGCAGTTCATCACCGTATACCTCCTTTTCATCCTTTATCGGCTCGACTGTAAACTTGATACCAAGACCGGCAAGGAGTTCTTTGCGGCGCGGCGACTGCGACGCAAGAACAAATCTGTATTTATCAAACATTATTCGGCAAAATACTTTTTGATGGCCTCGAGGCGCGCATCAGCGTTTTCGCCACGGACTCCGAAGTAATATTTGATCTTAGGTTCAGTTCCGGAAGGACGCACCGATACAAGGCTGCCGTCCTCCATAAAGAACTGGAGCACATTCGATTTTGGAAGACCTGTCTTCTCGGGGAATGAATAATCCACTACCTTGACAACAGGAAATCCTGCGATTTCACGCGGCGGCTCTGAGCGGTAAGACGCCATCATTGAGGCAATCTGCTCCTGACCGTCCTTACCCTTCTTCGTGATAGAAAGAAGGCCTTCCTTATAGTATCCGTACTCTGCATATATCTCCTGTAGATAGCCGAAAAGCGTCTTGCCACTGTCCGCAAGCCACGCCGCACACTCCGCAAGCATCGAGCAGGTCACAACTGAATCCTTATCACGTACAAACTCTCCGACATTGAAGCCGTAGCTCTCCTCACCACCGCAAATGAAGGTCTTGCATCCCTCGTTGCGACGGACGACTTCAGCGATATACTTGAATCCTGTCAGGACATTGTATATTTCTACGCCGAACTTCGCGCAGATTGCACTCAAGAGTTCTGTGGTGACGATAGTTTTGACGCAGTACTGCCTGCCATCGAGCTTACCTAGTTCATTCCAGCGGGTAAGGATATATGAAGTGAGGATGGACGCGGTCTGATTGCCGTTGAGAAGCACCATCTTGCCGTCATTGTCGCGAACCGCCGCACCGACGCGGTCAGCATCGGGGTCCGAAGCCATCACAAGGTCCGCTCCCACCTCTTCTGCGCGGGCGATTGCCATCTCCAGCGCGGCATGTTCTTCCGGATTTGGAGATACCACAGTCGGGAAATCACCATCGCTGATATCCTGCTCCGGTACATTGTAAACTGAAGTGAAGCCCAGCTTGCGCAATGCCTTCGGTACGATGCGCACACCGGTGCCGTGAAGCGGGGTATACACAATCTTTAGATCCTTGTGGCGCGCCACCGAATCAGGAGAAAGAGTCAGGGAAAGCACTGAATTGACAAATGCCTCATCAATCTCGGAGCCTACTGGATCCGGATAGAGATTCTCGTCACACTTCACTTGAAGAGGCGATGTAATACGGGCGACCTCTTCGATGATGAGTTTGTCGTGCGGCGGGGTGATCTGCGCACCATCCTCCCAGAACACCTTGTATCCGTTGTATTCCTTCGGATTGTGGGATGCTGTTATCATTATACCCGCCTTGCAGCCGAGATGCCTGATGGCAAAGCTCAGCTCAGGGGTCGGGCGGATATTGTCAAAGATATAGACCTTGATGTCGTTAGCGAGTAGCACCTTTGCCGCCCTGGCGGCAAACTCGCGGCTGTTGTGGCGGCTGTCGTAAGATATCACCACCGACAACTGCTCCGAAGGGAAAGTCTTGAGCATATAGTTGGCAAGACCCTGTGTCGCCATCGACACGGTATATATGTTCATACGGTTGGTTCCGGCACCCATAATGCCGCGCAGACCACCGGTGCCGAATTCAAGCATTCTGTAGAAGCGGTCCTCCAGCTCCTTCTGATCGCCCTGAATGAGGGCGAACACCTCTTCACGGGTCACGGCGTCATATTCCGGCCCCAACCAGTTCTTGGCTGACTCAATATAAATCTGTTCCATCAATAATTATTTACCGAAATGTTTTGCGAGCGCTGTTGGCAGCTCACTGTCCAATAAGTATTTATACCAGAAAATATAATCCTGCATCTCCGACTGGCGGCTCTTGGCGCCGCGATATCCGTGGAATTCCTCAGGATATATGGCAAGTTCGAAGTTCATGCATTGATTCTCCATCATATCAATCAGCTGGAGTGTATTCTGGAAATGTACATTATCATCAGCAGTACCGTGGGTAATACGAAGCATATTATCCTTCGTCCCTTTATAAGAAGATGCTTTCACACGGTCAATGGCACGTGTGGACTTATATCCGTCGGGATTGTCCTGCGGAGTGTCCATATATCGCTCAGTATAGTGGGTATCGTAAAGGGCCCAGTCATATACACCGCCTCCAGCGATACCGTACTTATAGTATTCATTTCCCTCAGTCACGAGCACAGTAGTCATGGTGCCTCCGAATGAGAAACCTGAGACTCCGACCTTGTCCTTGTTGACAAATTCCATATCGCGGAAATATTTTGCGCCGTCGATGAAGTCCTGCACCTCAATGGTGGAGAGCTTGCGGTATGCCGCCTCAAGTCCCTTCTTGCCGAGGTGACCGCTCACGCGGTTGTCGAGAACCACCTGGATGACGCCGTGGTTGGCCCACCACTGGTTTCCGCCGCTACCCCAGCTGTCCACGACCCTAGGGCTGTCCGGACCGCCGTAAATACTGACCTTGACAGGATAATGGCCGACGCGATACCTGTTGAGATCGAATGGCCAGATTACAAGAGCCGGAAGTTCCACGCCGTCACGCATCTTGATGGTGATGACATCCGCCTTCGCGATATCGTATTTGTTGAAGTCCTCACCCTTACTGTCGAAAATGATATCCGTGCGGGCGTATGATGCTATTCCAGTGCCCGGGATAGTGATACCCACGAGACGGGACGGTGTCTTTGTATTCGAAGCAATTGCGGCAATGTGTCTGTCATCATCGGAAATCATTACTGAAGAATAGTTGAAATTGCCGGTGGAGATGCGGTCCACAGACTTGGTCCTCAAAGTGATGCGGTAGATGTCCACCCTTGTGGAAGCCTCACGCTTTGAAGTGAAGAACAGATATTTGTCATCCACCTTGAGGAGTTTGACCGTCCAGTTGCGGCCTTCCGTCAGCTGCTCGAACTTCTTTCCATCATATGTGAGGTAATAAATCTGCTGCCATCCTGAAAAATCGCGGACGATATAAATGCCATTTTGAGTGAACAACATTTCGTCCATCCAGTCAATCCAGCAGTTCTGATGCTCTTTGTATACAGATCGGATGCTGCCGTCAAGAGGATTCACTGAGAAAAGCTCCAGATCATCCTGTGATCGCGGCATCCAGGAAACCATAAACCGTGTTCCGTCGCCACTCCAGAACGGTATGCCGAAATACTGATCCCTCGTTTCATCGAAATCCGACCAGACAATCTCACCGCCTCCAGCAGATACGAACCCCACCTTGCACTGCGGATTCCTGTCACCGGCCTTCGGATAGCGGGTCTCCTTGAGAAATCCGTGAAGTCCTGGGGAATGATAGATAGGAAACATCTGCACACTGCTGTTGTCAAAACGGTAAAAGGCGATCACCTTGCTGTCGGGAGACCACCAGAATGCCTTGTACTTGGATGGCCGGCCTAGAATCTCCTCATAATAAACCCAGGACGCATAGCCGTTGAGTATGAGGTCAGAGCCGTCAAAAGTATGGCGGACGATTTCACCCGTAGCCACATCCATTGAATAGAGGTCATTGTTGAGTGTATAGGCAATCTTCTTCCGGTCAGGTGAATATGTAGGATTAACCCATCCTTTGACCTGCTTTTCGAATGACTCAACGCTCTTTGGCGCAGAATATTCAAAAGGTTTGGAACTGCCGTCCTTGAAGTCATACAGATAAGTCTTGCCACCCTGGGAATAAATAAACTTGTCGTCGCCTGAAAACTTTATTGGTTTAGGTGCCGGTTTTACGATATTGGATGGCAGGTTATGCAACTGTTGTTCTTCTGTCAGACGAATCTTATCCGCCGAAGCCTGATTTGAAGTGAACATTAGCACAACTGATGATAAAACAATAAAAAGCCTCTTCATAACTACCTCCTGCTTCCTGATGTGTAGATGAGGATATAATAGATGAGAGTAGCCAATGAGCTGAGAGCAGCGACAACATAAGTATAAGCTGCTGACCTCAATGCGCTGCAGGCGTTTTCATGATTTGAAAAATCTGTGATATAGGCGTCATTCAGCCATGCGAGGGCACGCTGGCTGGCATTGATCTCCACCGGAAGGGTAACGAGCGAGAAGAGCGTCGTGATGGCGAAGAGCACGATGCCGAAGAGCATTATGCCAGGGAAGATGTTGATCAGAAGCATTCCGAGAAGGAGCACCCAGGTTAGAGTCTTCGAAGCAAATGAAACCGCCGGTACCAGTGCGGAGCGAAGTCTTAGCGGCGCATATCCCTTTGCGTGCTGCACTGCGTGGCCGCATTCGTGGGCTGCGACGGCTGCCGCCGCCACCGAGCAGGTACCGTAAACTTCATCGCTGAGGTTCAGTGTCATATCCGTCGGATTAAAGTTATCTGTCAATCTGCCCTCAATGTGGGTGATCTTGACGTTGTGGATACCGTGGTCATTGAGCATCTTCTGCGCGACCTGGGCTCCGGTCATTCCGTTGGAAATACGGATTTGTGAATACTTTGCGAACTTTCTCTGAAGAGAAGACTGAACGGCATAGCTAAGGATTGCCACACCGATGAACATAATCCAATATAAAGTGTTGAGTGACATATTTATAAGTAATTATTCAGCAAATAATGGCTGATTTAACTTACAAATATGCAAAATAGTTCGCATTATTCGAAGAATTCGTCCTTGAAATTGACGAAATATACTTTCCTGACTCCTCGTGTGATAGCGGTGTACAGCCATTTCAGGTCGTCAACTCCGACTTCCTTCCAGAACGGATTGTCTATGAATACGCAGTCCCACTGTCCGCCCTGGGACTTGTGGCAGGTGATTGCCGTCGCGTACTTGATCTGCAGTGCGTTGAAATATATATCCTCGCGGACCTTCTCATAGCGCTTGCGGGAATTCTTTATATCCGCATAATCGGCACTCACTCCTTCATACAGGGCTTTGCTCTGATCCGCCGGAAGCGACGGGGATTCGCTCTCAAGAGTATCGAGGATCACCTTCGCGGTAATCTCAACGTCGTTGTAGTCCGGGAACGAAAGCTGCGCCTCAGCGAAATTGATGCCGTAGCGCTCCTCATATTTCGAGATGCGGATAAGTTCGGCGACATCACCGTTAGCTATGAAATCGATTTCCGGCACATCCTCGAGGAACTGGTAGCAATTCTTCACCACCATCAGTTTGTCCCCTCTCGTCAGCCGCTCCTCACGATAAAGGACGGTCGAGCGGATACCGGCATTGTAACGGTTAGCGCGTTTGTTGGAACGACAAAGAACAACGATATTGTCCAGTCCGTATCGTCCCACAGCATCCGATATTGTCTCTATCAGTTCACCGCCTGTAATGCGCTCCACATCCGTAAATCCCTTGACCCTGAGTTTCGGAGTGTCCGGTATCCCCGCCTCTATGAGCGAGCGCACAATAGTCGCGTTTGTCAGGATTCCGCTCTCCGCGGCCTGGCGCACCACGGTATTGAGAGACGCGGTCATGACATTGCCGAACTGTGACATATAGATCTCGTCCAGCGCGGGGCTGCATTCCATACCGATTGGCGGCAGCTGCCCCTTGTCTCCGATGAGGATCAGTTTGTTGTCCACACCTGCCCGTACAAATGAAATAAGGTCCGACAGCAGGTCGCCGCTTCCGAAAAGAGTGTCCTGCATTATCGCGGAGGAGGTCGAGATCAGCGAAGCCTCATCGACGATGAAAAACGTATCCTTAGCCTTGTTGATATTCAGCTGGAACTCGCCGAGACCGCTCGCGAGCGACTTCTGGCGGTAGATATGCTTGTGGATTGTGCTCGCCCTCTCCCCCGTGAAACCGGAGAGGACCTTGGCCGAACGGCCGGTAGGCGCTAGAAGGACATATTTGTATTTCAGTTCCTTGAGCGTACGGACAAACGCGGACACGGCGGATGTCTTGCCAGTGCCGGCATAGCCGCTGACCAGCATTATGTCGCACTCCTCATACTGTGCCGTGAATGCGGCAAGGGTCGCGAAGAGCGTCTTCTGACACTCCGTCGGAGGAAATCCGAGATGCTCCGCAATTTTGCCGGCAAGAAAATCAGAGGCTCCCATTGAAAATCAGTGCCTCTTGCTGAAGAGCGTGAAGATAAGGAGAACAGAATAGACACCGAGACGTCCAATAATCATCTGAAGGCACATAATGAACTTCGCCGCCGCCGGAACAGCCGAAAAATTGGCCATAGTTCCGACAGAGCCGAACGCCGGACCGACATTGCTCATCATAGATATCGAAATGCCTATTGACTCAAGCAAATCGAAGCCGAAGATTGAATATATGAGGGAGAAGAGGAATGCCAGCATGAAATAAATTATGGCGAACATCGAGACGCTGCTCATCAGCTCGCGGTCGACAAGAGTCGATCCGGAGCGTACCTGGATCACGGCATTCGGATGAGCCATCTTGAGGATCTGCGCCTTGGCTCCCTTGAGGAGGATCCATACGCGGTCGGAACGCAGACCGCTGGTGGTCGAGCCGGAGCATCCGCACTGGATGGCGACGAAAAGCATCAGCAGCGTAGCGAAAACCGGCCATCCGTTGGTGTCTGCTATCGCGAAGCCGCTGGTGGACATAGTCGAGATGACCTCGAAGAACGCCACCCTGAGGGACTGAGCCGGATTTGTGACATTCCCGCTGATGACAAGGCTGATGGCAATCATCACAGACACCACCGCCACGGTTGCAAGATAGAACTTCGTAACCGGATTCTTCAGCACCTTCAGGGACCTTGTGGCGAAAGAAGCGTAAATCAGGCCGAAATGGAGTGTGGAGATCAGCATGAATATCATCAGCACAATCTCAACCGCAACCGAATCGTATGCGGCGACCGAGGCGTTCTTCGTGCTGAACCCACCTGTAGCGGCGACGCTGAATGCGTGGTTCACCGCATCGAAGGCAGGCATTCCGGCCAGCAGCAGCGACAGGAATGCGGCTATCGTGATGCCGATATATACGGTCACCACGACCCTGACGTATTTGTCGGAGACATAGTGATAATTATCCTTCGAGACATCCATCACTTCCATTTTGCTCATACGGAAACGCACAGAGCCGAAGGACGGCAGAATCATCATAATGAATACCACGACACCGAGACCGCCGATATAGTGCGATGAGGACCGCCAGAAGAGCAGTCCCGGTGGCAGTGACTCAATATCCTGAAGGACAGTAGCTCCTGTAGTCGTGATACCTGAGACACTCTCGAACCATGCATTTATCACAGAGAATTCACCACCCCAGAGAACATACGGGAGCATTCCGAACAGACAGCAAAGAGTCCATGCCAGAAGCAGTATGGCAAGACCTTCTCGCGTATTGATATCCTTGCCCCTGCGCACGAATATCAATGGGAATGATCCGAACATAAATGTAATCAGTGCGCTCAGAAGAAGCGGTGAAAATGCGGAATCAAAGCCGTACAGGGCAGAGACACCCGCAGACAGGAACATAAATACCGCGTTGCAGATGAGCGCGATACCCACATTTCGGGTTATGATTCCAAGATTCACTTTTCCTGAGACTCAAATTGGTTTCTGTAAGATTGGTTGAGATCAATTACATCACGGACATTTTCATTGAGTTCCGCTATTTCATCATTACTGTCAATCCTGACATCGTATTTCTTGCCGAACTGACGATACCCCTTGATGCCTTTTGTAACTTTTAGCACAGGGTTAATCACATAGTAGTTAAGGTAATAATTGAAAAGCAAGACCAGAAGGAGACCGAGGATGAGAGAGATCATCGGTGGCATAATGCTTCTGTGAAACGCATCCTGGAGACTCTGCGAATTGGTGATCAGAGAATCCTCGCAGACCTCTGTGAGTTTGATGATATAGTCGCGGAACTTCAAGTAGACCGGCTGAAGACGGTTGAAGAACCAGTCCCTGCGAAAATATGTATCATACATCCATACATCCTGAGCCTCACCGGCCACTTGCATATATGCCGAAAAGGCATACATCACGGAATCTGCGGCAGACTTCTCATCCTGAGTCAAAAATGTCTCGCCGGCTCTTGAAAGTGCCGCGGAAAAAGCGTTATTGTCGAGCGAATCCAGCGACTTGTAGTCCCCGTCAATTGCGGACATTAAAGCGGCATTCTGACTTTCGGCCACCTCGAGAAGTTTGCGGGCCGAATCGATGCTCGCGATATTTTCAGCAATCTCTTCCGACACGTAGTCATTCATCTTGCTGAATTCGTACACAGAGCTGAGGCTCGACAAAAAGAGTATCATTCCGAGCACTATGCAGCCCAGAAACACTTTTCGCTTGATACCCATACCTTTAGACTTTGCCATAAGGATTCATTTTAACACACAAAGATATAAAATAAAAAGACTATTCGGACAAAAGTCCATAAAAGCGGGACGCCGCTCCAAACGGAACGGCGCCCTTGTGTATATGGTATTTATTATCGGCTTATTTGTTTGCGGTGTATGCAATCATATCGAGGACCTTATTTGAATAGCCCCACTCATTGTCATACCATGCAACGACCTTGACGAACTTGTCGGTGAGATAAACGCCGGCATTGGCGTCAAAAATGGATGTGCGTGCATCGCCGAGGAAGTCGCTTGAAACGACTGCATCTTCGGTATATCCGAGAACGCCCTTGAGTTCTCCTTCTGAAGCCTTCTTCATGGCATTGCATATATCTTCCTTGGTTGCAGGATTCTTGAGGTTAACGGTGAGGTCAACCACAGATACGTCAAGGGTAGGAACGCGCATAGATATGCCGGTGAGCTTACCGTTGAGCTCCGGGATTACCTTGCCAACTGCCTTTGCTGCACCAGTGGATGAAGGGATGATGTTGCCGCTTGCAGCACGGCCACCGCGCCAATCCTTTGCGGAAGTGCCGTCAACGGTCTTCTGGGTGGCTGTGGTTGAGTGCACGGTAGTCATAAGACCCGTCTCGATGCCGAATGCGTCATTGAGCACCTTTGCAATAGGAGCAAGGCAGTTGGTGGTGCAGGATGCGTTGGAGATGATGTTCTGGCCTGCGTATGACTTCTCATTGACGCCATAGACGAACATAGGGGTATCGTCCTTTGAAGGGGCGCTCATTATAACCTTCTTTGCGCCTGCAGAGATGTGTGCCTCAGCCTTCTCCTTAGTAAGGAAGAGACCTGTGGACTCGACGATATATTCAGCGCCGACTTCGTCCCACTTGAGATTTGCAGGGTCCTTCTCTGCTGTCACGCGGATGGCGTTGCCATTTACGACGAGCTTGCCGTCCTTGACCTCGATCGTACCATCGAACTGTCCGTGCATAGTGTCATACTTGAGCATATAGGCCATATAGTCAACTTCCATAAGGTCGTTGATGCCTACTACAACAATGTCGTCCCTCTTCTGGGCTGCCCTGAAGACGAGGCGTCCGATACGGCCGAAACCGTTGATACCAATTTTGATTTTGTTCATAATCTATTGTTTGAAAGAGTTATACCTTATAATGAGACAAATATACTAATAATATCAATACCAAACAATGCAATAATCTTATTTGAGGATTGCGACCATTTCCCCTGCGACGCGCTCAGCCGCTCCTGGCTCGCCCATCACTTCACGGAGACGCGTATAATCCGCCTTCATCCCGGCGCGGTACTCTGCATCGAAGACAAGCCGCCCGAGTTCATCGAGAATCTTCGCGGCAGATGATTCGTCCTGGATCAGCTCCTTGAAAATCATTTTGTCGAGGATCAGGTTTGCAAGACTGATATACTTGACCTTCACCAGCATCCGGGCGATGAGATACGTTATGCGGTTGAATCCGTAGCACACCACCTGCGGGGTAGCCGTCAGAGCAGCTTCGAGCGAGGCGGTTCCTGAACTAATAACCGCTGCGGCGCTACGGCACAACAGGTCGACCGTCTCCCCGTATTCGACAACGACCTTCGACTCCGGCGACAGGAAGCGTGCATAATCCGCAGGCTTCATGTCCGGGGCTCCGGCGATAATCAGGCGGTAATCCGCCCAGCGCGGATCTGCGACCATCAGACGCTCCATTTCCGCGAAGCGAGGCATTAACCATCCGAGTTCGGCGGCACGGCTGCCAGGGAGCAGCGCGATGACCTTCTCAGGCTCGTCCTGAGGCGCGCCAACAGTATCCAGAAGCGGATTTCCGCAATAATGCACATCCACACCGAGGCGGTGGAAATACCCCACCTCGAAAGGGAAAATCACAAACATTTCGTCGACATACCTGCGGATCTTCCTGATGCGGCGCTCTCCCCTCGCCCACAGTTTAGGGGCTATGTACCAGAATACGCGGATGCCGTGTTTGTGGGCGAATTCCGCCATCCTGAGATTGAATCCAGGAAAATCGACAAGTATCAGTACATCCGGCCCGTATCCGAGCAGATCAGCCTTGGTCGCCTTCATATCGGCAAGCAGCCGGCCGGCTTTGGCAGCCACCTCGACCACCCCCATCACAGCAGTGTCGCGATAATGGCGGAATCGCGTCCCGCCGGCTTCGGTCATTTTGTCGCCGCCGCGGAATCGGAAGTCCGCATCCGGATCGCACCCCTTCAACGCCCGCATCAGAGCTGCGCCGTGAAGGTCGCCCGAGGCCTCGCCCGCTATAAGGTAATATCGCATATCGTCAGAATTCCCACAATGATGAAAGCCGCTCCGCTTCGCGGTAACTGGTAGAATCAATCATATGTGGAACTATTGTAATATAATTCTGTTCAACCGCCTTATGGTCTCCCGGAAGAAATGTATTGTCATCAATCTTCGCATCCGGGTCCATATCGTAGAATTCTCCGAGCATTATGAAGCAGGCCTCGCCATTTTCATCAACATATGGCTCGTATTCTTTGATCCAGCGTCCCTTGCCCTGACTTGCGAAGCGGATGCCGCGCACATCGGCAGGAGCGACTGCAGGGAAATTGACATTCAGATAAACGCCGCTGTCAAAACCCTTCCCGAATATCTGCGAGAAAATCCTGTCGAGATTCTCCGTCACTACTCTGAAATCAGGCTCCGGATTGTGAGTATCAATGGAGAGACCGATGGAAGGTATTCCATAGATAGTGCCCTCCGCCGCGGCACCGAGGGTTCCGGAATATATGGAAGCCGCGGAGGCATTGGAGCCGTGGTTGATGCCGGAGACCAGAAGGTCTGGGAATTTGTCCTCGTCAGAAAGTATCTTCACGCCCATCTTAACACAGTCAGCAGGCGTACCTGTAAGTGTGTAGAACTTTAGTCCCGGCTCTTCGCGGAGCAGATTGAGATACATAGGCTGCCTGAGCGTGAGCGAAGCGGACTTGCCGGACTGGGGCTCGAGCGGAGCCACGACCGTCACATTGCCCCATTTCTTGAGATATTCGGCCACAACACTGATTCCAAGCGCCGTGTAGCTGTCGTCATTGGTTACGATTATTTCGCGTGCTACCATATCAGTTCCTCGCCCCGAAGATTGTTGTACCTATTCTAATAAGGGTCGCACCCTCCTCCACCGCGATGGGCCAGTCGCCGGACATACCCATCGAGACCTCGTTGAACCCGTCGGTCCAGACGCGGCCCGCTGTCCGTCCGTATCCACGAATCTCATCCGCCAGGCTGCGCAGGCTCCTGAACTCGGAGCGAACAAGCTCCATATCCTCCGTATTCGACGCCATTCCCATCACTCCGCGGAAACGGATATTTGTGTAATGTTCGAAATCCTTCGACAGTACACGCACCTCGTCAGGTGTAAAGCCTTGTTTTGTCTCCTCGTCAGTGGCGATGTGTACCTCAAGCAAGCAATCCGTGACCTTGCCCAGTGATGCTGCGAAATCATTCACCGCCTTGAGCAGCTTCAGTGAATCAATGGACTCGATCATTGAAGCGTATGGCACCACCATCTTGAGCTTGTTGGTCTGAAGGTGGCCGATGAAATGCCATTCGATATCCGCTGGAGTGACCATCACCTTGGCGGAGAATTCCTGCGGACGGTTCTCTCCAAACACGCGCTGGCCGGCCTCATATGCCTCCATTACGGCTTCGACAGGCTTGAATTTTGTAACTGCCACCAACCTTGCGGTGGATGGCAGTTCATTTTTTATGGATTGAATCTGAGAAGCTATGCTCATTTTCTGTTCTGTTGTTTCAATTGCTGTTGCTGCTGTTTCTGCATCTCTTCGAGACGCTGCTGGAATTTCGACTTCTTCGCCGGTTGCGCGGCCTTTTCCTTAAGGCGGGCGTAAATCTTGTCCTCATCCACGAACCACTTGCGGATCATCCAGTTCTGGAGGATGGTGATGAGGTTGGAGAGCATATAGTAGTAACTCAGACCGGCTGAGAAATTGTTGCAGAGGAAGAACATCATTATAGGCATCAACCAGGTGTTCATAAACTTCATTCCAGGCATCTGGCTGTCGTCCATATTGCCCATCGTCATCTTGGAGTACGCCCACATCGTGATACCCATAAGGAGAGCGAAAAGTGACAGGTGGTCTCCGAGGAGCGGAACGTTGAATCCAAAGTCGCATATGGAATCATATGTACTCAAGTCGTCGCACCAGAGGAATCCGTTCTGACGCAGCTCGATGGATGCAGGGAAGAACCGGAACATCGCCCACAGGATCGGGAACTGGAGCAGGATAGGAAGACATCCTCCGAAAGTGCTGATGCCCGCCCTCTTGTAAAGGTCCATAGTGGCCTGCTGCTTCTTGAGCGCGTCTTCCTGCTTAGGATACCTGGCGTTGATCTTATCCACCTCAGGCTTGATGACCTTCATCTTGGCCGATGAGGCGTAGGACTTGAAGGTCAGCGGCGAGATCACCAACTTGATCATAAGGGTGAGAATCAGGATGATGATACCGTAGTTGGCGATGGACTTGCTGAGCCAGTTGAATGTCGGGATAATAACGTATCTTGAGATGAAGCCCACGAGCTTGCCGCCAAGCGGAATGATCTTCTCAAACTTCTGGTCATAGCTCTTCAGGGTCGGGAAATGGTTCGGCGCGAAGAGGAAATGCATAGGGACGTTGAAATCCTTGCTGCGTGCATCAATCTCTACACTCAGGTCCGCGCCGCTGCGCATAAGCAGACGGTCCGTATTGTCCTCGGAATAGAACTTGTTGACGAGTGTTCCGCTTGCGAAATCATTGTCCGCAAGGATGATTGCGGAGAAGAACTGCTGCTGGAAGCCCACCCACTTGAGACGGGTCGGGAAGGATTCGTTGACAGACTCCTTCCTCTGACCGAGAGTCTTTACGCGGCCTTCAGAACCGGCGTCGCGGAATGCGACAGCAGAATAATTGCGTTCATTCTTGTAGCCCTTCTCAAGACGCGGCACATCGAGGACCCACTTGAGTGAGAACTGCGTGGTGCGGGGATCGAGGTATTCGTCCATCCCGACAAAATGCAGGTCGTAGTCGGCCATATACGAACCATCCTGCAGGTCGTAGACCGCCTCGATGTAGGAATCCTCATCGAAAGGAAGATGGAGCACGAGATGGTTCGGCGTGGACTCGACAGCTGTGAAACTCAGATCGGCGGTGTTGATCCACTGGTCGGTGTTGATCTCCATCTCCATCGAACTGCGGTCCTTTCCGACAAGGAAGAGAGCTGAACTGTCGTATGTGAAATAATCCTTGATCAGGACCTCGTAAGGCTGAGCGCCCTTTGAGGAGACCTGAAGACGGATCTTGTCATTCTCAAGTGTGAAGTACTCGGCCTCGGCGCGGTAGGCAGCCTCGACCGTAGAGTCGCGGAACATCGCCGGATCTTCAGCCGGCTCGGACGCAGCGTCAGTATTATCCGTAACAGCAGCAACGGTCGAGTCGATGACCGGATTTGCGAGTGCTATGGAATCCTGCTGGCGCTGATATTCAACGCGCTGCTTTTCAAACTGTTCTGTATTGTACCAACTAAAGAGGAGGAGAATGATACCTATGAGGGCGAACCCAATTACACTGCTTCTCTTACTGTTCATCGCTCTCCTCGTGTTGACGGTCGAAATCCTTGATCTTGTTCTCGAGGTCTGCAAGCTCCTGCTTAGCGAGATCTATCTTCTTGTTGAGCTCCTCGAGAAGAGCCTCGGCATTCTTGGACTTGGAGAAAAATCCCATATTGTTGCTCCAGGTTGCAATTTCCTGCTCCTTCTTCTGGAATGCCTGTACAAGCTTGTCGCGCTCCGAGCGAACCGACCTCTCACCACGACCTGCGCTATTGAAGCGGCGTCCGCGGTCAGCGGAGCCGGAAGCCCTGAGTGCGTCGAACTGAGCGTCGAGCGCCTTCTTGAACTCGGCCTGGATCTTTGCCTTCTCCTTGAATGGAACAAACCCTATAGCATTCCAGCGTGCCTGGAACTCCTTAAGCGCGGCGAAATCAGCATCGCGGTCCTCTCCTGCCTCGAAAGCATTCACTTCTTCTATAACAGCCTTCTTTGCGGCGAGATTGGCGGCATACTGGCTGGTCTGTGCATCCGCCTGCTTGTCACGGTTGTTGAAGAATTCGTCGCAGGCTGCGCGGAAACGCTTCCATATCTGCTCGCTCTTCTTGCGGGACACAGGACCTATCTCCTTCCATTGTTTCTGGAGGTCGATAAGGGTTTCGGAGGTCTTCTTCCAGTCGGTGCTTTCCTTCAACGCTTCAGCCTGCTCGCAGAGCTTGATCTTCTTGT
Source organism: Bacteroidales bacterium (assembly GCA_045601245.1). Lineage (GTDB taxonomy): Bacteria > Bacteroidota > Bacteroidia > Bacteroidales > UBA932 > Cacconaster. The sequence continues at coordinate 31,897 of JAZRZH010000033.1, read as the reverse complement.
CCATATTATCCTGCATCTGGTCCTTGAACTCGGAATAGAAGTCACGTTTCTTAGTAAAGAAGTCGTCGCAGGCTGCACGGAAGCGGTCGTACACTTTCTGATTGTCCTTTTTGGACGCATATCCTATAGTGCGCCATTCCTTCTGGATTTCCTCAATCTCCTTGGTGAGGTTGTTCCACTGGCTGGAATCCCTGATCTCGCTTGCTGCGATTGCCTCTACCTTCTCACAGAGCTTGGTCTTCGCCTCGAAATTGACCTGCTGGTCACCCTTCATTGCCTCGAAATACGCCTGATGCTTCTTGTTGACAACGGATGTGGCAGCGCGGAATCTGTCCCATATTTCCTCACGGTACTCCTTGCTTACCGGACCTAACTCCTTCCATTCCTCGTGAAGATTCTGGAGGGTGCGGAATGCCTCTACAACGTTCTGCTCCTCGGCGAGGGCCTCTGCCTTCTCACAGAGAGCAGTCTTCGCTTCGAGATTTTTCTTGAAATCAAGGTCACGGAACTCTTTGTTGAGATTAACATAATCATAAAACATCTCAACCTGATGCTGATATGTCTCATAAAGGCCTTTTGCCTTGGCCTGGGTAACAGGACCTATTTCACGCCATTTGGCCTGGATATCACGGAATGCAGGGAATGTCGTCTTGACATCCTCCTTCTTGTCGAGAAGCTCCTTCAGCTGTTCGATAAGCCCTTGCTTCTTCTCAAGATTCTCCTCCTTCCTCTTTTCCTGTTCAGCAACATATGACGCGCGGATTGCGCGGTATTTTGCATAAAGATCCTTGAAACCACGCTCAATTTCAGCGAAAGGATTGACGGAAACCATCTCCGGTTTTTCGGATTCTTCCGAATTATCAACGGCTGCTTCTGCCGGGGTCTCCGGAACCTCTCCAATTACAGCTTCACCTTCAGGCTGGCATCCAAGAGCAATCTTCTCCTTGCGGAGAGTCTTGTAGAATGCGGCTTTTATAGGCTCGGCGTGCTTGTGGAGTTTCTGAACATCATCTCCTTCGATGAGGCTCTGGAAAATATCCAGGATGTCCTTCAGCCCCTTGTTTGAATAATCAATGATTTCCTCTTCAATCGGCTGAGCATCCTCAGTTGCCTCTTCAGGCTGTCCGGCTGCGGCCTCTGCAGGCTGTTCAACTGTAATTTCGCTAACTGTAGCAGATTGCTCCTCAGTTTCAGGAACAATTGGTTTAAGATCTTCGCTCATAATATTGGCTTCTAAAAGTTGTAATTCGCAAATATAACAATTTTTACATATAATAGGAAATATCAGGCTATTTGATATTTCAGCCGGAATGACTATTTTTGCTTTATTCAATAATAATATCCAAAGCAATGGCAGACACTGACTACAGCCCATACGCACCGCACGATGATGCGGCCAAGGCTCCAGAATCACAGGAGTACTCACGATATATGCCTCAGAGCGAATCTCAGAACGCGGAAACGCTTGAAACTGAAGCAAAACCAGCCAAAGCTCCGGCATCCCCGTCCGAACCGGCACCTTTCAAGTCAAGGTTCCAGGACGAGCCGTTTGCAATCACGGAAGCCGGCAGGGATTATCTCAAGGAGACCGGCAGATGGTCAAAATTCCTCGGCATCTTCATGCTTGTCTCGTCAATCATCATGATCGTCTTCGGAATCTGCGCGGTTGCCCTTTCCGGAACGGACGCCGCGAAGATGTCGGGAATGCCGGCATTCACCCTCATACTCGAAGGGATCGTCATGGCGGCAATGGGAATCATCTACCTCTTCCCCGCATTATACCTTACCCGGTCAGGCCGCTCCCTCAAGAAAGCCTTCGCCCTCCAGGACAAGACAGAACTCGAGAACGGACTCAAGAACGTCAAGTCATTCTACAAATTCAGCGGCATTTTCGCAATCATAGGTCTGGCATTCATCGCCGCCGCCATAATCGCCGGAATAATCATCGGAATCGCAGCCGCTGTCGGAATCGGTTAATGGCCTACCGCAAGTACGACACCTGCTTCTTCGAGCGCTATGCCGCCACAGCCCTGCAGACCCTGCTGGGCCACAAGTTCGACGGCCTGGTGAACCTCGACCGTCCCGACCTGCAGTCCGCTGACGGACACCGCCTCGGGATCGAGGTGACACGCGCCATAGAGGGCGGGAAGCCCGCCGCAAAGGTGCTGCTCAAGGAGATGGCCGGTATCCGTCCGGTCGACACATCCGACAGGATCGAACTCGAGAGCATCATAGAGAACGGCTACGCCTACGGACTCCAGAACGGACGGTACATCGGCCGGATGGAGAGCGGATACTGGGAGATGGCCCAGCCCCTGCGGGAGATTATCCGCAGCAAAGTATGGAAGGTGGCGAACGGATTCTACGGGGAGTTCAGCGAATTCGGACTCTTCATCTTCTGTCAGGAGACTCTCAACGAGGCCACGGTCCTCAAGACGATATCATACATACGGGAACTGCAGGAAGAGAACGAGACACGCTACGCGCGCCTCTTCCTCTCCGACCTCGCGGCCCTCTACGTCGGCAACCTGGATGACGGCATAAGCTACGAATACCGCCTCGGCACCTTCCCCATCGACAAGGAGCAGCGCAAGCAGTTCTTCATCAGCGCGCTCCTCTCCGACGATGCGGACGCAAACTGAACATCAACGACAAAATCAAAATAAAAAATGAAAAGACTCCTCTTTGCAACGGCGCTCCTCGCAACGCTCCTCACCGGCTGTGAGCCGGAGCGCGAAATCACCGACATCGAAGCACCGACAGCAGTCTGGCTCCCGGACAACGGAGAGCTTGTCATCCACGGCAACGGATTCAAGCCGGGCGATTCATTCAGACTCACCACCGGCGGCACGGTGACATACGACTGCGGCGCCATCGTACTCGGCAACACGGCCATCATCACGCTTGCCGACAAGATGAATACCAGCACATACGAAATCACACTCGTCACTCCGAAGGGAAAGGAATACCCTGCAGCAACCACCGAAATCACAATCAATGACGAGGCGCGTCTCGCACGCGGACCGGTGAAGATCGTCGCACACCGCGGCTATCACGCCGACGTTCCTGAAAACTCCCTCGCATCCCTCAGGGCATCGCAGCTCTATGGATTCTATGGCAGCGAATTCGACATCTGGATCACTGCCGACAACGTAGTTATGGTACAGCACGACGGTGAGTTCGAGCTCGACAGCACACAGTACCGCATCGAGGATACCGACTACGAGACCGCCCGGAAATACACCCTCGCCAACGGTGAACCGCTCCCTACCCTCGACGAATATCTCGCACAGGGTAAAAAGGTCCCTTCGGTCAAGATGATCCTCGAGATCAAGACCCATAAGGACTTCGAGCGCACCAAGGCAGCCATCGATTCCACCCTCGCACTCGTCGACAAGTACGGAATGGCCGAACAGATGGAGTACATCACATTCTGCTATGACGCCTGCGTATATCTCCACGGCCTCCGCCCGGACGCTATCGTAAGATATCTTGACGAAACCAGTGACGACTACAAGACCCCGGAAGAGGTTGCAGCCGCCAAGCTCTCAGGCCCGTATCCTATGTCAGGTCTCCTCAAGGAAACCGTCGACGACATCCGGAAGACCCACGAACTCGGAATGACAATGGCAGTATGGGATGTCACACCCGAAGAACTCGATTTCTGGATCGAGAATAAGGTGGATATAGTAAACACAAACTTCCCCAAGGATTTCATGGAGAAATTCCGTAGGGAAGTTATGATCGAACAGGGCTTCATCAAGCGCGAGTTCAACGAAGAGTAGCTCTTCTAGAGGCTGTCACCGAAGTCCTTCTTGAACTTCTCCGCCAGCTCCTCCTGCCAGTAGCCGATCTCCTTCATACGTCCGAAGAAGAAGCGGAGGACAGCAGGCTCCTCGACCCACTCAAGACCTCCGATGAGGCTGCGGTTGTCCCAGAGCCATTTGACGCGGTCGGCGACATACTTGATCTGCGAAAGCGTGAATACGCGGCGCGGCACTGCGAGTCTGAGCAGTTCCAGCGCCGCGTATGGTTCAGTACCATCCGGTTCGCGCTGCTCGGACATTGTTCCGCGCTCCATACCGCGGATACCGCCGGCAATGTAGAGCGCCGCTGCCACAGCCGCCGCAGGATACTGGTTGTGCGGCAGATTCGGGCAGAATTCACCCGCATTGATGTGGCATCCCAGACCGCCGGCAGGCAGGATCACAGGCACGCCGTATGAATCGAGCTCCTTTGCGAGGTATGAGATGAATTCAGGACCCTGGCTGATGTATTCCATATCGAGGGACTCGTAGAGACCCTGCGCAAGCGCCTCCATCGTACGCACGTCCATACCGCCGTATGTGAGGAAGCCTTCGTAGAGCGGCACGAATGTCATCATCTCCTTGGTGTACTTCGCATCCTTGCTGGTGATGATCGCACCCTTCGAGAAGCTCAGCTTGCGTGCGGAGAAGTAGACGATGTCGAAATGATCCGCCAGCAGGTGGTAGATATCCTTGACATCCATATATTTGCAGCGGGCCTCGCGGGTCTTCATAAAGTAAACGTTGTCCTGGAGCAATGATGCGTCGAGCACTGACTTGACACCCGCCTCGTGGCAGATATCGGTCACGGCGAGCATATTCTCGAGACTTACAGGCTGTCCGCCGATAAGATTGGTGCCCGCCTCCACTCTGACGAAAGCGACATTCTCAGCGCCGAGCTCGTCGATGCGTTCCTTCAGCTTGGCAAGGTCGAAATTACCCTTGAACGGATCGTCGGTCTGCGGAAGAAGTCCCTTCGGGTCAACGAGTTCCTCCACGGTTCCGCCGAGTCTGGTGATATGGGCCTTGGTGGTGGTGAAGTGGAAATTCATCAGCGCCACCTTGCCAGGAGTTACATAAGCCTCCGCGAGGATATTCTCAGCCGCGCGGCCCTGGTGTGCCGGGAGCACGTTATCGGTGCCGAACACCTCCTTCACAGCCTTCTTGACGCGGAGGAACGTGGCCGATCCTGCATATGCGTCATCCGCCTGAAGCATAGCGGCGAACTGGAGATCGGACATTGCGTTGACACCTGAATCGGTGAGCATATCGATGAAAACATCCTTGTTCTCGAGAAGGAAGGTATTGTTGCCTGCCTCCTGGATTCTTCTCAATCTATCCTCCACAGGGAGAAGACTGAGTTTCTGGACCATTCTTACTTTGTGCATTTCGAGTGGAACCTGGTTCCCGCTCTCATAGAATTTTACTGCCATAATTATCTGTTTTTGATTGTTTCTGTTTTTAACGATGACAAAAGTAGATGTTGGCGACTGAAGTTACAGGATAGATTTTACCGAAATATATACCAAATTCAACGATTATAGCATCTGATACCAAAATCATATACCAATATCAACGATAATTAACTAATTTCGCCCCGATAAATACCAATATCCATTGGGGCAAATAACAAAACGCAGTATAATATGATAAGGAAAATAGAAACAATAGACCAATTTAACCGGTTCTTCGGACAACCGACGCTGCATCCTCACGTAAGTGTGGCGGACCTCGGCCGCGCCGACCTCAGTCTCTTCTCCCCCACCGACCTCGGAATGTACTGCGTAGTAATGATTGACTCCGCATTCGGAGAACTCCACCTGCGCAACTCCAGCATACGCTACGGGACCGGCACCGTCTTCACGATGAAACCCGGCGACATCGTATCTATGGACCTTGACCCGTCGGCCCGCCCGAAGGGCTGGATGCTCGCATTCCGCCCGGAGCTCATCGCCAACACCGGTCTCGGACGCGACTTCTATATGTTCAACTTCTTCGATTACGAGGTCTCCGAAGCGCTCGAGCTCAAGGAGACGGAGCGGCGCGTGATGATGAACTGCTTTGCAAATATCAACGCCGAACTCTATGCCCCTGATGATGAACTCACCGGCCATATGCTGCGCCTTGGCATCGGACAGATGCTGAGTTACTGCCGCCGCTATTATGAACGGCAGTTCGACACACGAAAACTCAAGAACAACGATTTTCTAATCAAGCTGGAGAGCATTCTTGATAATTACATAGGCGCATCTGAGATGTCCAGCAGGAATGGCCAGCCGACTGTCGCCTGGTGCGCCGAACAGTTCCATCTCTCACCGAACTATTTCGGCGAAATGGTCAAGCGCCAGGCCCATATGACGGCGCAGGAATACATTCACGGCAAACTGCTTGAAAAAGCGAAAGCCCTGCTGCGGCATTCAGACCTTTCGGTCAGCGACGTTGCCGAACAGCTGGGCTTCACATATTCCAACCATTTCACGCGGTTCTTCAGGACCAAGACGGGAATGTCTCCGTCGGATTACCGCAGGAACGGATAGTCTTATTCGGCCGGAACGGCCTCTTTCTTGTCTGACAGGAAGCAGAGAACGATGGCGATAATGCTTCCGACCACAAACATCCAGAAGGTCGGGTTCCATCCCCAGTTCTGCGCGACCCTGCCCATAATAATCTTTGCAAGGAGCGCATCTCCCACGAGATATCCGAACAGGCCGGAGAATCCCGCGGCAGTTCCCGCAGCGTTCTTAGGCACGAGCGACAGCGCCTGGATACCGATGAGCGCCACCGGACCGTAGATGCAGAAACCGATGAGCGACAGGGATATGTAAACCATGGCAGGAGATACAGGAGCAACCTTCCAGTAAAGCAGTATACCTATCAGGGTCAGTATGATGAATATCACATTTACCGGAGCGCAGCGGCCCTTGAAGAACTTTGATGACACCCATCCGCAAATGATCGTGCCAGGAATGGCCGCGTACTCGTAGAGCGCGAATGCTATGCGGCTCTGGTCTGCATTCATTATGCCGGTCTCCTGCAGATATGTAGGGGCCCAGTCACCTATGCCGTAGCGTACCATATATATAAACGCATTTGCAAGCGAAATGCTCCAGAGCAGCTTGTTCTTGAAAACATAGTCAATGAAGAGGCGCTTGAAAGGTATCTTCTCCTCCTCTCCTTCAGCCGCCTTCTTGCCGCTGTGGTCATTGCGCCAGTCCTCCACTGCGGGAAGTCCGCAGGCTTCCGGACGGTCGCGCAGGGCCCACCAGCAGAAGATGGCCACGGCAATGGCCACGATGCTCGGGAAAATGAAGGCCGCACGCCAGGTCTGTTCAGTAAAGCCGAGGGCCACCATGATGACGATGCCAACGCTCACAAGGAGACTCATCGAGCCGCCACCGACATTGTGGGAGGTGTTCCAGATGCTCATCTTGAAGCTGCGCTCGCTCTGGGAGAACCAGTGCGCCATCACGCGGCCGCAAGGAGGCCATCCCATTCCGGAAAGCCATCCGACAACGAGCATAGCCACGAAGATGATGCCCACGTTGAGCGCGGTGTTGGTGGTACTGTAAGGCAGAATGCCGGTGACTATCATCACGCCTGCGGCCAGCAGGAGGCCGAGAACGAGGAATTTGCGGGCATCAGAGCGGTCGGAGACGCTGCCCATTATGAATTTGCTGAAAGCGTATGCGATGGAAAGTGCGGAAGCCGCGATACCGACGCCGGCCTTGTCGAGAAGGCCCTCCGCAATCATATCAGGTGCTGCTATCGAAAGATTCTTGCGTACCAGATAATACGCTGCATATCCGAAGAATGCTCCAAGGAAGACCTTAAGCCTCATCTTTCGGTATGTCCCCGGAATCTTGTCCGAAGGAAGTTGTGGTTTCGCCTTTGGCGGATCTAGAAAACGTGCCATAATATCATTATATCATTATAGAAATCCTCCAATACCGCAGTACTCCAGCAGGAATGACACTCCTGCCTCCACGTGATCGTTTGGATTGAGCATATTGACCGGAGCGCAGCCCCAGGCCTGCTGGAGATTCGCCGAGCAGGCATATGGTACCGTATTATCGTTGAGACTGTGGTATAGTTTGATCTTAGGAATCAGGCTTGCCGCAGGCTTCCTGCACTCTGTCAGGGAATTCTTCTGTAGAATGGAATACAGGCTGAGAACATCCGGATTTGAGTCGAAGCCTTCCGCATAGAAATCTTCATTAAGTATGCCGGTCACGTCATTGCCTAGCAGACCCGTGAGCGCACTCACCTCTTTGGTGCTGCAGATGTTCTCGATATAATCAGCCTTTCCGGCATCAGTGTAGATATTCGCCCAATTGAGGTCCAGGCCTTCTCCGTAGCAAATGCCGCGGAAGCAGAACGGTATGTATCCCGTCCTCTGATATGAAGTCTGCGACTTGAAATAATTCAGAAATTCCGGTATATCGTAAGGTCCTGCACCCGCCCATACCTCGTGTATGCGATTGGTGTATCCACCGCGGCGCTGAAGCTCGAGCATCGTGGCGAGAGTGGCGGCTCCCCCCTGCGAATAGCCCACCAGATCGATGTCAGGACTGCCGGTTGCTTTATTTATCGCAATGTTCAGATCCTTCTGAACTATGTATTCCTCGGCAGCCTTGAGCATATCAGCGCAGGTGGTACCGGTCAGGCCGACGTGAAGATATGGATGTTGGCGGTCCGATGTCTGGCTGACACCGTAGCCGAGGTAATCCGCCATGCAGCCTACATACCACTCCCGGAATGCCGGCGACAGGAACATAAACGGATAGCTTGGATCCATATTTTTGCCGACAGCGCAAGGCACGAGTTCGGTGGCAATCGTCTGCAGCGACGGCGCATCCGCCATATCGCAGGTGCCGTGCTGGAAGCTGACTATGCGCGAGAAAATGACAGTGTCACTTACCTGAGGATAAATCACCGTACCAGAGGCTGTGATGGTGCTGCCGCCAGGACCCTCGGTCAGATATTCGATAGCGGCCAGGTGGGCTCCGTTCTTGACTATGAGACCGAGAAGATCACCCATACCTGACATTGAAGAGCCGGATAGAAGGCTTGATAGGCTGGAAATGATATCATCCTTGGTCACATCCCACTCACGGGTAATCCTTACAAGAGTGCCGAAAGTCGAAGGGCGTATGCCGTCCATCGTCGCAACCGTAATCTGGCTGCGACTTATGACTATATCGCCTGCCGCTGTCTTTGTAGAGCATACACCGTCAGCATCGAAGAACTGCATCTGCACACCGCTATATATACCTTCCGGAAGCGAGAAATAGAAATCCACGCCGTCCTGGTCGAGTTGCACGCCGTCTCCGCAATCGAGGCTTATGCTGTGCACGGCGGAATCAGTGAACTTTACTTTAGGATTGTCAACGCTGGAGATTTCGAAGTCCCCTGCTATGGTCTGGTCAGCCGTCAATGTGATGGAAGTCACATCCGCCGATCCCTTGACCGTAAGCCTCAGCAGGCCGCCGAGATTGCGGAACATCGCCGGCTCCTCAAGATCTTCGACACGCGCATACATAGGCGCACCGATAACGTTGCTTTCAGTGTATTGCTGTTGCGAAGGCCAGAAAAGATGATGTATATAGCTGGATGTCCCGCCCTTGATATCCTGCGAGATCATTGAAGCGGGATACAGGGCGCACATAGGAACGGCTGTATCACTGATGAAATCCTCAAGCGCACGGAAAGTAGCATTATACGTACCGGCCCCGCCGCTGAGGAGATAACGCGAAAAGCCGAGATAGGACCCCTGTCTTCCGTATTTGTAGATCAGTCCGAACTCGTCTCCCGAGCTCCAAAGCACGTCATAGCCGTCCTCATCATTGCCGCTGAGGCTCGTCTTGGTGTAATCCCCGTCTATTCGGGCCTCTATGACATTGCCGGAACGTGACCCGACGAGCAGTGGTTCATCCTTGGCGCAGCCTGCCAGGAGCGCCAGTGATGAAAATATTGCCAAAGCACGTAATAATATCTTCATAGGTCCTGCAAAGTTAAGATAAATTATCATATAAAACCCCTATCTTTGCACACTGTGATGATACGCAACATAGTTTTTGATTTCGGCAACGTGCTGGTCAATTATGACTTCAACGTGTTCCTGGAGTCCATCTTCGGAGACAGGAAGGAGGAAATGGCCGCATTCAAGGCCGTGGCCTGCACCCCTGAGAATATGGACCGCTACGACAAGGGGGACCAGCCTTTCCCGGAGGTGGTGGCAGATCTCTGCGCGCAATATCCACAATGGGAGCCTGAGTGGCGCGAATTCTCCGACCGCCACGTCGATGTGGTGCTGGGCGAAGTGCCCGGGATGCGAGCCCTTATAGGCCGCCTGCGCGCCGCAGGCTACGGCATCTACGGCTTGAGCAACTGGAGCTGCATCATATATCAGGTGATGGAGCGCTTCGACATCCTGACCGTATTCGACGGCCGCATCATTTCCTCCGAAGAGAAGCTGATCAAGCCCGACGAGGCCATCTATCACCGCCTCTGCGACAAATACCATCTCCGCGAGGAGGAATGCCTCTTCATCGACGACAAACTTGAGAACGTCGAAGGCGCCCGCCGCGCCGGTATGGCCTCACTCCTCTTCTCAGATGCCGCCACTCTCGAACGCGATCTCGATACATTCGGGATACGCATTCTCTGACCCGGTCTGCCTTGGGAGATCGATTCAGTAAAAAGACTGAAAACAGGAAATTTACAAATTACGCTTCGTCACCGCCGAGTCTCACGTTGCGGTAGCCGAGCTTGAAGAGTTCGATGGATGCTCCAAGGCGGTACATCACCGAATAGATGCGTACGAGGACAAAGAATCCGCGCTCGGTGTCCGGCTCGACTCCTTCGTGGCGCATAAGGCCCTGTGCCGCAACGGATATGCTCTGCAACGAGAGGCGCAGTTTGACACTCCAGGATTCGTCGGCGCCGATATAGCTCACGATATGTTCGTCCATGTCGTCATATCCGCGCAGCCCGTAATAATCGCGGTACATCCTGTTCTTGAAAAGTTCGAAATCCGTGTCCCAGTCGTATGCCGCTGCCATTCCGAGATATGCGGCCCAGGCAATTGCGACCTCCGGGTACTGATTGTAATTCTCAACCGCATCCTGCACGTAGCCTTCTATCAGGCAGTCATTCCATTTGGCGTCGATGTCATCGTTCTGCAGAATTTCGTTCTCAAAAAGGCCGAATTCGTTGCAGAGGTGTGTCAGGCCATTCTCAAGTATGGATTCAAATCTATCGAGGTATTCTACGTCTTGCATAATTATTCAGATTCTTAATATCAATTGTTCAGCACCGGTTCCACGGCCGCCGGTTTAAGATAACTGCGGACATCGATGTCCACAGGAGCGAGGCACTCTTCTGCACGCATTACGGAAGGAACGGTTCCCGTGACATCCTGCGGCATCGTACCGCCGACGCGCGACGCAAGGCGCTGCCAATAGTCCACCTCTCCAATAGTCCCTGAGCCGAAGTCCAGCGGAGCGGCAGTGAAGATGTGGCTGCCGTCCCCGTTGACATATGATTCATAAATCAGTTCGGTGCAGTAATAATAATCGTTGTCAGGAGTAAATTCTATGTCGTACGGAGTGCCCATATGCGCCTTCGCAGCCTCCACACACGATGAAACATTGTTGTTATTTTTTACGCGCCATACCTCAAGGGTCAGGGTCCTGCCATTTCTGAGAGCGAAGTCTGCGACAAGGCTGTCGATCGGGTGCCTGTCAACGCCGCGCTTGAACGTGGCATCCACCACCCATACACCCGAACTGTCGACATCGAGCATTGACGTATGTATATATGTCACTGGTATTTCACCGCAATTATATAAAGTATCACTCAAGTAATAGTCACCAGGAATTCCGACAAACAGCAAATCGCCCTTGCGTATGGCGTTCCAGTCTTCGGTTTCGGTTCCGTCAGGCAGCACGCCGAGTGCCATACCCCCGGTCTCCGCCCCTTTCGGCGTACATCCAGCCGCGTACAAAGCCGCGGCAATCATCATTACAAAATACCTTTTCATAATCCGCAAAGTTAATAAAAAAGCAAATTGATTGTCAGCCACACACCTGTTCACAACCGACCAAAAGAAAAAGGGGCTGACAGCCGGCCAGCCCCTTTGCAAATTACAATCAGATTATTAGAATCCGTTACCGAATTCTACCCAGTACTTCGCCTCCATTGCCTTCCACATTGAAGCGGAATAATCGAAGACAGTCTGAGTATAATCGTTGAGTTCCTCTGCCGTAGGATTGACCTCAAGAAGCTTGATACCGGAGAATGCCTTGTTAAGCTGCTTCTCGATATTCTCGTTAAACTCCTTCTTGGTAGTCTGCCAGCTGAGGGTTGCGAGCTTGTTTGCAGGACGGAAGGTCCAGAGAGCGCAGTCAGGCCAGTAATCCCAAATGCCGCAGCGGAGGAATGGCTCCGGAGTCTTGGTATTGCCGCAGAAGATAGGGATGCGCGGGCTCTGTGCAGGATTGTCCACTGAAAGCCATACCACGCCGCCGACTGCGTCAGGCAGCCAATTACGCATCTGACCTACGAATGAATAACCGCACCAGGACACAGCCACCGTACGGTGGAACTCGACGGTACCAGGGGCGATTGCGTTCAAGGTATTACGCATGGTAGTGGTCAGCCATGGATTTGCCACAGCGCTGATCTCACCCTTCTCATTCTTGACATTCTTGCACATATCATTCTCCGTGCCTTCGTATGTCGCGCGGAAGAGAGCCATCACCTGGCGTACATCTACCTTTGCATCAGGCTTTACGAATACAGGAAGTTCCTCGATTTCATTGGTGAACTTCATTGACGGAGCGAGAGTCTGGAAGATGAAGAGCTCGCGGTCGCTGTAATTCTTGGTCTTACCCTTGGCTATGTAGGCCTTCCAGAAGTTGAATTCACCCTTACCGTCCCAGAGGCCGTTGTCCTTTGCTACCTGCTCTACATTGTCGGAGCAGAGGAAGTTGGCCTTGTCAGCACGGTTGAGCTTGCCGATACGAGGGATATTCGCAGATACGGCGATGCAGTCGTCAGGGATGGTCTGGGCCTCCCATACGGCGCCCACCTTATCCTTGCCGGCACCGCAGATCTCGAACTGCCAAACTTCGTTCTTGTCAGCCACGGTGAGGCATTCACCACCGTCGCCGTAACCGTACTTCTCAGCCACCGAACCCATGAGGATGACGGCGTCGCGTGCGGTTGAGCAGCGCTGGAGGGCGACACGCTGGAGTTCCTCGATGAGGAACATACCTTCCTTATTGCGGATGACGTCTGTTCCCACCCAGGTGGTCTCACCGATGCAAAGCTGTTTTTCGTTGAGACAAGGATAGGCTGTATTGAGATATGCGAATGTATGTGCCACCTCAGGTATCTCACCTGCTACGCGTACGTTGGTGGTATCACCGCGGAAATGAGTCTTCAGAGTGCCCTTGAGCACCTGGTGCATCTCCCCTTCCTGATGGTCTGCAGCAGGCTCCATATAGTTCCATGTGCGGTATTTGCCGTCACAGGTATGGGAAGTGATCACGGAGCCGTCAGTGGTGGCCTTGCGACCGACCATAATACTGGTACAGCTCTCCTCCCACCAGTTCTCAGGCTGCGCGAAGCAGCTGAGGCCGACAATGAGGAGCGCTGCGAATGATGAAGCGAATCTCTTCATAATTACTCGGATTTCTTGCAGCACTTGCAATCACTGCCGAGACAGCTCCATACTGCAGCTGCGATGGCACCACCGACAAGCGGAGCAACAATGAATACCCAGACATTAGCAAGAGCCTCACCGCCAACGAAGAGAGCAGGTCCGAATGAACGTGCAGGATTGACTGATGTACCTGTGAGGTTGATGCATACAAGGTGGATAAGAATGAGTGAGAGGCCGATTGCGAGGCCTGCGAGGTTGCCTGCACCCTTCTTCTCATCGGTTGTACCGAGAACTACGAGCACAAAGAGGAAAGTAGCGATGATCTCAACGAGAAGAGCACCGCCTACACCGCCGGCATTGGCAACACCGTTTGTGCCGAGGCCTGCAGGATTACCCATTGCGCCAGGTGCGCCTGTTGCAGAGCAGATCCAGTAGAGGATCGCAGCACCTGCGATACCACCGAGGAACTGACCTACCCAGTATCCGCAAGCGTCTTTCCAGGTCATTCTCTTGCTGAGAGCGACACCAAGAGTGATGGCAGGATTGATGTGGCATCCGGAGATACCGCCGATGGTATAAGCCATTGCGATGACTGAAAGGCCGAAGGCAGCTGCCGTGGCAAATACGCCTGCCGGCTCACCACAGCCCACAAAAACTGCTGTACCGCAGCCCAGAAGCGTGAGAACAAGTGTTCCGATGAATTCTGCAAAATACTTTTTCATAATGCTTGAATTAAAAAATGGTTAATAGATTGAGTTAATTATTTCTTTGATTCGTCCCCTACGAATTCCTTGATATAGACTTCGCGCTGCGGGAACGGGATTGATACGTCCGAATTCTGGATTGTCGTATATATAATCTCTCGCATCCTGCCGACTATCGCAGGCTGCCCCTCCACGATGACATGCTGCTTGATGGCGATATCGATGCTGTTGTCACCGAAGCCCTCCACCGACACCTGGATACCGAACTGCTTTCCAATCACTCTGCGGCCGAATTTATCGCGTTCCTTGAGGAATGGATCAAGCGCATCGAGCAGGAGCTTGCGCACGTGCTCGATATTGGCACCGTAGTTCACGCCAACAACAATCTTCACGAAAGCGTAAGGATTGTCCTTCGTAAGGTTGCGAAAATTCTTATTGAAAAGCGTTGTATTGGTGAAAGCCATGATATCCCCTTCGAGGGTGGCGATCTGAGTGCTCTGATACGTGATGCTCTCTACCTGTCCGCGGACACCGTCACACTCTATGTAATCACCCACGCGCAGTCGACCTGCCATCAGCTGGATACCGTATATGAAGTTGTTCAGAACATCCTTGAGAGCGAGACCGATACCTGTTGCAAGGCCGGCGGCGACAATCGAGATTGCACCCATCGGAATCTTCAGAAGGATGATGGCAATGATGATGTAGGTGCCCCAGACAAGGATTGAAACAACATTATTAGCCAGCGTCAGGTTGACCTGATTGGCGTGAACGAAGTCCCCTTTGTTCTTCGACATCGCGTTCTGGAGTTTCTGGTGACGCCAGAATGCCTTGATGATGTACGCGAGATATCTGAAGAGATAGAAGAGGCTGGACACCAGAACAAGCTTATACAGAGAAAGATGAAGTATCGGATTACCCTTAGCGTCAATGAGGTTGAAGAACGGCTTGAAGAAGATGGTCTTACACACTTCCGTAAGGTCGAAAACATCCAGGGCCATCCAGATACAGAACGGTATCGAAAGTATCACAAGGACAGGGGCGGCCACCTGTTTGAGGAGGTCGAAGAACCAGGTCACTTCGATGAACGCGCCATCCTTCTCTTCGGACAGCACGACGTGCCTCTTGCGGTATTTCTCGCGACGTCTGTCGAGAATGCTGTTCTCATATTTGCTGAATAGTTCATATCCGGATGTAACGGTATTGAGCACAGAGAGCTGGAAAAGCCACCAGATGAAGATCTGCACGCTCATCAGAACATAGCCGTACCACGCCACGACCGTCATCGCCATCATCACCGCGAACGATATCCACGCATACACCCTGTCGCTGCGCATCAGCTTGCTGCAGTCACGCCGGCAGAGTACCAGCTGCCATATCGTAAAAAGGAGCAGCAGAGGCGGGAATATCAGGTTGACCAACTTGTTAGGGATAAATATAATACGGAACGTTATGACAAGCAGTCCTGCTATTATGGTCGGAGTGTATATCTTGAGACTCTTGTTCAGTATCTCCGGGCTGACGCGGATGAGCAGCGAAGCGAGGATTGCGGCAAGAAGCCACGCATAGACCAACAGCAGGCGCGAAGCGGCCACGAAGAAGTTCTGGTTGACGAACTGCACTGCAATCATCACTGTCAGTGCGAAAATAGCGACGCCTAGCAGCAGCGTCAGGCAGAGTTTACGTTGCTTGAAGGCCTCCTGATTCTCGCCCTTGAACCGCTTTACAGTACGGTGAAGCACCATCACGATGAGATTGCTGAACAATGTCGCGATGATGAGATACAGAAGTACGAACAGCATGAATCCGACCACCACCGGACCGCGCCATTCGCTGTGGCTGTGATGATGGTGCTCGTCGTCGCACGAATCGGCGGTCGAATACTTCATATGGGCCTCCTGGAAGGCCTGTTTCGAATACCTGCGAAAGCGCTTGAGCACATTCATATAAGGATCCTGTCCATCAACGAAGATGTGCTTTCTTATGACCTTGTAGCGGTCCTGGGCATAATTGTACGAATCTGTCAGGCGATTGCTGAGCTCTTCGTAATGCTCTGTGTCGGTGATAATCTTGTCGCGCTGCTCCGTGTACATCCTGAGCAGGTTGCGGGCATAGGCAAGACAAGTGTCGCGGTCCTCGCGCGCTACGTCGGAGAGAATGAAGGTATTCCTGTCCTCGGGATTCTCCATCACCTCCTCGCGGACTCCCGTCAGAATGCTGATCACATCCTCGGTGTTGAGTCCTCTCTCCTCGTGCTTATGCATATCGTGCTGGTGGCCGGAGTGGCCGCCGTGACCATTCTCGGCTGCGGCCGCACGCTGAGCGGCGAATTCGGCGCGCAAAGAATCCCTGATGCGGAGATCCTCCTCCGATGGGAGCAGGTCATCTATGAGGCTGTCCTTTGCAAATGAAATACTGTCCGGAACCTCCGGAATTTCCTCCAGCACCGGCGGCAGCATTCTCAACGCCTCTACCAGACGCTCGTAGCGGTCAATCTCGAGATTGAGGCTCGTGACAATCTGGTCGTACGGCAGTTTCCTCTCATTGAAGGCCTTGTACTGTTTCGTGACCTCATTGAGAGCGTATGTCATATCAAATGTGTAGTCCTGGTTCTGCGAATAGAGTATCAGCGACAGTTCGTTGCATTTCTTGACCATGGAGATCATCTGCTGATGCTGCATCTCCTTCCTCTGGCTGATTCTCGAGCGGGAGGATTCCATCTTATCGTTCTGCTGATCAAGTTCAAAGCGCAGAACCGACAGGGTCTGTGACAAGTTCTTCTCGTTGAACACAGCAAGAGCTGCCGGCACCGAAGCCAGCAGAAGCGCCACGACCGCTATGATGCATCTTTTCTTCATATTCTAAACAATCTTCGCAATCCCCGCGATGGCCAGCGACTTCTCATCATCGTTCCACGTTCCAAACGGACGGCGCGCCAGCATCGAGTTGTAAAACCTCGGATCTCCGGTCACCTCCGCTCCGAGCCATTCAGGGCGGTCAAAGTCATCATCAACCGTCCGCAATTCAATTTCAGCCACTACAAGGCCCTGGTTCTCACCGAGGAACTCATCGATTTCCCAAGTATGGACTCCATCGGTATTCTTTGCCAGATGGCGGATCTTCTCCACCCTGCCAGGCTCCGCGAGGGCCATCAGGGACTCGGCATCATCAGCGCCTATCTCCTTCTCCCATTCGAAGCGCGAGACTCCTGCCGCGTCGGTCGGCCCCTTGATCGTCAGGAAACCGCTCTCCCCTCGCAAACGGACACGCACGGAGCATCTGCCGGTCCGGGCAAGATACCCCTGAAGGATGCGCACACTCTCGTGCACATCCTTCATATAATCCCCTCTGACGAGGAATTTCCTTTCAATCTCAAAAGCCATTCTGTGTCCTCCTTCTTTCCGTGGCTTCTCTGCTCAGCAGCCGACCGCTGTGGCGCATTCCGATTCCGCCCGCTAATATCTCGTGTCAGCATTGTAATCCAACGGCGGCTTGCGGTCGCCCATCAGCGGCACGAACTTGAAATCCGCTCCGCGCCTACTCTCGAATTCTTCGTGTATATCCTTCAGAAGTTCAGGATTCTGGAAGATATCGTATGCCGTGAGATAATAAATCTTTGATACATTTAGCAGAGCCTTTGTACCGATGGTAGTGCCACCAGTAGCTGTCGACTGCCAACTGTGGAGTCCTCCGCAGCCAGGTATGTATGTGGCGACGCTGATGGATGACGTAGGCACCACCCAGGCGACATTGCCCACGTCGGAAGATCCGCTGCCCTTGCCGTCAGGACCCATCGGCTTCACGGTTGCCATAGTGCGCAGGGCGCCTTCCGTATCGGTCACCCCGGAATTCTTCATTAACTCCATAGCGAAGGCCTTCTCGCGCGCGTCGAGATTGACGCCGCCCACAAGTTCCATATTGTCGTGCATCATCTGTGAGAGATGACGGTTTATCAGCTTCTCATAATTGCCGTTCATTATCTCATATTTCATCGTTGTGCCGGTACCCATTGCAGCGCCTTCAGCAGCCTTGACAGCGCGGTCAAGAAGATCAAGCACAACCTTGCGGCTCTGGTGACGGAAATAATAAAGCACCTCTGCGTGCTCCGGAACGACATTCGGCGCTGCGCCGCCGTCCGTAATCACATAGTGGATACGGGAATCGCTCGGCACATGCTCACGCATCATATTGATCATAAAATCGAATGCCTCCACCGCATCCAGAGCCGAACGGCCCTTCTCCGGTGAAGCGGCTGCGTGTGAAGGGGCTCCGAAGAACTCGAAGCGCACGCGAACGTTCGCCAGGCCGGTGCTCGGTGTTGTGCTGTTGGCGGTGCTGGTATGCCAGTCGAACATCGCATCAACGCCATCGAAACAACCTTCGCGAACCATATACGCCTTGCCGCCGCCACCCTCTTCAGCCGGGCAGCCGAACACCTTGACCGTACCCTGGTGACCTTCAGCGAGCCATTTTGCGATTGCGACTGCACCCGCCGTGCTGGCAGTGCCCATCAAATTGTGTCCGCAGCCGTGGCCCGCGCCGTTAGGGCTGTCCTTAGGAATACTCCTGTAAGGGACAGTGTCCTGTGCGAGACCTGGGAGAGCATCATATTCGGTAAGGATACCGATCACCGGGCTGCCGCTGCCGAATGTGGCGACATAAGCCGTAGGGATGCCGGCAACCCCCTTCTCGACCTTGAAACCATTGGCTTCGAGATGCCTGATGAGCGCATCCGCGCTGCGAAACTCATTGTATCCCGTTTCGGCGTAGCCGTGGAGTTCCAGGGAGAGATCGTGGTAAGTCGAAAAATTCGAGTTCAGATAATTCATACCTGCACTCTCCATCTTTGCCTTGAGAGCCTTTGCCTGTTTGGCAGACATCTTTGACTGCGCCTGCGTAGCTGACAGATTGGACTGCGTTGGCTTAACTGCAGAAGCCGTCTTTGGCTGGCGAGACATGGTGGTATGTGCGGCAGCAGGCTGAAATCCTGCGGTCAGACCGCCTAATATCGAAAGTAACGCAATTGCTTTGAAATACCTTTTCATAAATTCACTCAACAATTGATGCATAATACAAAATTCGTGTGAAGTTACGAAATAATCGTTACAATCGCCAATCCACATCAGCGATATACGCACAGTTTGTCAACAAAACGATTAATGTGAATCCGTCCTGATACTAGAAATTACCTGGCGGCAGGATGTACCCCAGATTATGCTGACAGACGGATAGCGACGCCAGGTGAGGCGAAATATCGCCGCCTGGCTTCACGATGTGGCTCAGAGCAGCCTAAGGCCGCGATGCCGCCGCCAGGCTTTTTGCAATAACAATATATTCGCCGGCTAGATGCCCAGACCAAAGTGGAAGCCGATGGCTTGGTGGCGACCGATTGTGTAGGACAGGCCGAGGAATAACTGCAGATCGTGATATAAACGGACGCGGATGCCCGGCTCGAAGGTGGCGCTGCACCAGTTTGAGCCATAAACATTCTTCAACCTGTCTTGCTCAGCTTCAATACCGTGCCGAGTATAAGTCGTGGCATAGCAATGGTTCCAGCCTCCCAGCACATCGAGGTAAAGCGAGCAGATATGTTTGCGGTCAAGATGAAGATAGCCCCTCATATAGAGGTCCGCATTGTACGAGTATGCTTCGGCGGGCAAATGATCGTAATAGGAGTCGCGGAGCCCCACTCCCATACCGGCGGTGAACCAATCGTTGATATTTGCTCCACCTGTAATTGTAGGACCCGAGGTATAGAAAGCAGTAGTCTGCCTTATGGTGAACTCCGGCCGGATTCTTTTGAAGGAATAAGTGTTGCCCGTGTTGTCTTCCTGTGCGAAAGTCGAGAGTGGTAATAAGAATAACAAGGTGAATAAGAATGCAGATCTTGGTTTCATGGTCTCAATATTAATGTCTCTGAAACAATAACGCAAATATATTCAATATCCTGCATCGGTACACAGAAAAAGTTCAGCCGCTCCGTTGGAAGGGGTCATTTTTATAAAAATGACTATCTTTACATATTTATAAAATGCAGTATTGTGCGCAGAAATCGACAATAATATAATAATTAACAAATCAATTTTATGAAATTCAAAACTTTAGCACTGAGCCTACTGGCAGTTGCAGTCACAATGTTCACGGCCTGCAACCCTGAAGAGGACTGGGGCGCTGCGGACATCAAACTTGACCGCACCACCCTTACATTCACCGCCGACGGCGGCAGCGAGACAATTTATCTCACCACAACACGCGAATGGAAGGCCAAGGATATACCAGAATGGGTGATCGTAGACCCGGAAATCGGACAGCCTTCAAAGAAGGAAATTGCCATCACCGTCACCGTTCCGAAGAATGAAGGTTACACCAGAACCTGCGACATCGACTTCAGCGGCGGTATCGTATCCGAAACCCTCACAATCACCCAGGACGGTCCTAACGGCGTAGATGACGGCAGTATGAGCGTAGCGGATTTCATCGCTGCTGCCGACACCAAGACCCCGTACGTGCTCACAGGCAAGATCAGCAACATTGCCAATAGCAGTTACTACGGCTTCGACCTCACCGACGAGACCGGTACCATTGCCATCGCCTTCCCTACCAACTTCTCCGATTACGTGGACCAGCTCGAGGAAGACGGCACTGTCAGCGTGAAGGGCTGCTACCAGTTCTACACACAGAAGAGCACACATCAGATGCAGAACGGCGAGATACTCTCCTACACCAAGCCTGCAGCCGTTGACCCTAGTACCATCCCGGCCATCAGCGTGAAGGAATTTATCGACAAGGCTGACGCAGCCACCACATACAAGCTCAGCGGCAAGGTGGAAAACCTTGCCAATACAGACAAGTACACCAGCTTCAATGTAAATGACGGCACAGGCAGCATATATGTATACTCCATAAGCGCAGCCAGCAAGACAGCCTGGGGCGACAAGATCAAGAACGGCGGCAACATCACCGTCACAGGCAAGTACTACTGGTACGAGAAGGGCAGCAAGGTCGAAATCCAGAATGCCAATATTCTCTCATACGAAGACGGCGTAGTGGAGACATCCACCATCGAAGGCCTCGTAATGGCAGTATCCGCAAAATCATTCGTAGTAAAGGTCGGCGACGTATTCCAGTACGTATTCGCTGACTCAGAACCGGGCGTCAAGGTCGGTGATATGGTAAGCGTGAGCGGCGAGAGCAGCACATACAACAATCTCCCTCAACTCACAAAGCCTCAGACCACCATCAAGTCTTCGAACAACGCCGTCACCTACCCAGCAGCCACCGTGCTCAAGGGCACCGACGTGGATGCATACGCAACCGGCTTCGGCTATGTGACCATCACTGGTATCCTCAGCAAATCCGGCGAGTACTACAATATCGAAATCCCTGACAGCAAGCGCACAGGTTCCATCGCTTACGCCGCTGCGGACTACAGCTCACTCGCAGGCAAGACCATCGACATCACGGGCTTCTTCGCAGGCATCTCCGGCAGCAACTACTTCAATATTGTTGCCACAGAGGTCAAGGAAAGCGGCTCACAGATAGATATCAGCCTCAAGCACCCTCTCACATCAAGCTGCACATGGACACTCGGCACAAAGGCCAACGACAACACATCCACCGGCAGCAACAAGCAGAGCGGTACTTTCAACGGCACTGCGGTTGACAACCTCGTAAAGCTCGGCACAAGCTCAGTCGGCGGCGACTTCACCATCAATGTTCCTGCAGGCAAGAGCAAGGTATCATTCTACTGCATCGGATTCGGCAAGGACCAGACTGACGGATTCCCTAACACCAAGGGAACAGCATACTCATTCACCGCAACCGTAGGTTCCGACACCAAGGCCAACGTTACACTGAAGAGATTCATCGCCAGCGGCAACCCACCATTCACCCTGAACCTCAATGAGGGCGAAGACTACTACACCATCGACCTCGGTGCTGCCACAACAGCTGAGACACAGCTCAAGATCACAGCTACAGGACGTATGCTCTTCATCGGAATCAACGCCGAATAATGAGACGCTACAGGACATCGATATACGCGCTGATGGCGGCAGTGATACTTGCCGCCATCCTGCCCGTGTCCTGCAAGCCCGAAGAAGCGGCGAAGCCTGAACTCTCGCTGAGAATCGCGGAGGCAGACTACACCGTCGGCAACCAGTTCGTCTCCGTCACAGCGGATGGCGACTGGACCCTTGCCATCGATTTCCAAAATTCCGGCAGCGATGCCACGCAGTGGGCGTACCTTGACGGCGACAACGCCACGGTCATAAGCGGCAGCGGAAACCGCCGCGACGTGGTGCTGGGCTGGGCACGCAACCTCTCCGCGGAGAACCGCACCATCACCCTCAATCTCGATTGCAAAGGCGGGACCGCCAGCTGCAGATTCACGCAGAAAGGCATAGAGAACTCGTATTACCAGGGCCTGCCGAAGGAGGTCACTTCGGATCCTGTGCACGACTGGATGGAACTCGCGGACACCGGCGGAAAGGGAATGCTGTTCATCACACATAACATGAAGCAGAACGGACGCGACGTGCGAAACTATTCATATTACTGGGACAGCACCGCGCTCGTAGCACACTGGGTGGCATATCCGCTCAATGACGGCCTGATGGGCAGCGGATCGCGCAGCGACGAATGGGGCCTCGACCCAAAGCTCCCGCGCCGCATACAGCCTGTACTTTTCCACGCCTACAACAATGCCTCCTACGGCTTCGACGGCTGGTACAACCGCGGCCATCAGTGTCCTTCCGCGGACCGTCTCAGCTACGAGGCGAACGTGCAGACCTTCTACTTCACCAACATGACCCCGCAGATGAGCGAACTCAACGCAGCGGCCTGGGGCGTGCTCGAAGGAATGGTCAGGACCTGGGCGCGGCAATTCGACACGCTATACGTCGTGACCGGATGCAGCATCAAGGGAAGCACCGCCAAAGTTCAAGACAATGAGGGCAAGGACGTCACCGTCCCTACCGGCTATTACAAGGCCCTGCTCGGCTACAAGAAGAACGGCACGGTCGGTATGACAGCCCGCACGGGCGGCTACACCGGCACTGCATTCTGGTTTGACCACAAGGAATACAAGGGCAGCAGTTCCGTGGTTATGGCTCAGCGCTGCACCATAGACCAGCTCGAACAGAAGACCGGAGTTGACTTCTTCGTCAACCTGCCGGCAAAAATCGGCGACAGCAACGCCGCCACCGTCGAGTCCACCGTGGACTCCTGGTGGAAATAAAGAGACTTATATGAAAAGATTATTCAACCTTGCATTGCTCCTGCTGCTCTGTTCCTGCGCCTTCGCGCAGAAGAAGGACAACAGCAGCCGCAATTACGTGATAGGCTTCTACAACCTGGAGAACCTCTTCGACACATACGACGACCCTGCGAAGAATGACGAGGAATTCCTCCCGGAGGGAGCGAACCAGTGGACCGAAACCAAATACAGGAAGAAGCTCCACAACATGGCCTCCGTCATCCGCGCGATGAAGGAGGAGAACGGCCGCTACCACACCATCCTCGGCATCAGCGAAATCGAGAACCGCCTCGTGGTCGAGGACCTCGTCAGCCAGCCGGAGATCGCTGACGCCAACTACCAGATCGTCCACTATGACGGTCCGGACCGCCGCGGCGTCGACGTGGCGCTGCTCTACAAGCCGGAGCAGTTCACATACATCGAGAGCGAATCCATCCCCTACACCTTCGGTCCCGGCAGCGAAATCGAATTTACGCTCGACCAGCCGGCAATGGACTATTTCCGCACCCGTGACGTGCTGATGGTGCACGGTACCATCGACGGCGAGCACTTCGCATTCTACGTCACCCACCTCCCTTCCCGCATCGGCGGCAAGGGCTGGGACCTGCGTTCCCGCGGAGCGGAGATCATCTACCACCACGCTATGGGGATGATGGAGAAATATCCGGGCATCAAGATCGCCGTGATGGGCGATATGAACGATGACCCGTTCGACGACTCGATGGCAAAGTTCCTTCACGGCCGCGAGACCATAGATGAAGTCGGTGAGAAAGATTTCTTCAATCCGTTCCTGTCAATGATACACGACGGATACGGCTCGCTCTGCTATCAGGGCACCTGGAGCATCTACGACCAGATTCTCATCAACAGCAATCTCGCCAAGGCCCCGCAGGGTGGCCTCAAGGTGAGATGCATCGTCAAGGACAAATATTACGGCCGCATCTTCAAGAAGCCGTTTATGACGACCCAGAAGGGCCAGTACAAAGGCTATCCTTTCAGGACATTCTCCAACGGAGCGTTCATGAACGGATATTCCGACCACTACCCCACCTACATCGTGATCAGCAAATAACCTAACTCCTATATGAAAAGAACACTTTCAATCGCGGCGGCAATGCTGCTGAGCCTTACCCTCCTAGCGCAGACGGGCGGTGTCAAGGGCACGGTGGTGGACCGTCAGGGACGCGTTCCGGTATCCGGTGCGAAGATGGTTCTCTCCCAGAAGGGAATCCGCATCGCTGAATGCACCAGCCGCACTGATGGCGGTTTCGTCATCGAGGCCCTGCCGGACGGAATGTATGATATGAACGTCACAGCCGACGGCTACAACGACATCTTCGTCAACGTCACGGTGGACAAGGGATATGTCAAGGACCTCGTCTTCGTCACCCTGACCGCCAGGGAGCGCATCAACGAAGTCGATGACTCCAGCTTCACGGAGTTCGATATGGACGACTCGGGCTACACCGACACCCCTACCATCCTCTTCGGCGCCAATGACATCTACTCCAGCATCGCGGGCTACGGCTTCAGCGCCGTGCGCTTCAAGAACCGCGGCTACAACAGCGAGACCCAGGATGTCTATCTCGCCGGCGTCAAGCTCAACGACGCGATGACGGGATATTCGCCGTTCTCACTCTGGTCCGGCCTCAATGAGGCGATGCGCAGCAAGGAGAGCACCATCGGCCTTGAGGCGCATCCGGAAGGCCTCGGCCGCTACAACGGCGTCACCGACATCCTCGCGACCCCGTCGAGCGTGCGCAAGGGCTGGCGCTTCAGCGCCCTTACCAACAGCGCGATGTACCGCCTCCGCCTGATGGGCACCTATGCCTCCGGCGAGATGGACAACGGCATCTCCTATGCCATCAACGTCTCCGCCCGCGTCGGCGGCAATGACTGGATCGATGGCGTATACTACCGCAATTTCGCATACTATGCCGGCATCGAGAAGAACTGGGACAACGTCCACCGCCTCAGCCTCGTGACATTTGCCGCACCGGGCCAGCGCGGAGCGCAGAACGCCTCCACACAGGAGGTCTACGACCTGATGAAGGACAATATGTACAACTCCAACTGGGGCTACCAGAACGGCAAGGTCCGCAACGCGAGGGTCCGCAAGACCTTCGAGCCTGTCACTTTCCTGCGCTGGACCTACACCCCGGAGAATGATTTCGAAGCCAATACCATCCTCCTCTGGCGCACCGGACGCAACGGCTACACCGCCCTCGACTGGTATGACGCAATGGACCCGCGCCCGGACTACTACCGCAACCTGCCAAGCTATTCGTTCATGGCTGACGAGGACTACAACCGCAGCAACGAGGACAAATACAACTGGGCCACCGAGATGTGGAGCCAGCACGGACGCGACTACTACCCGTACCAGCACATCAACTGGGACCGTATGTACAACGTCAACTACAACACTCCTGACGGCCGCAGCAAATATGCCCTCGAGGAGCGCCGCGTGGACCAGAACGGCCTGAACTTCGCAGCCAACTTCAAGTGGCGCCAGAGCGACCGCCTGACGCTCGCCGGCGGTGCCGCGCTGAGATACAACCGTACCGAGAACTACAAGATCCTCAACGACCTGCTCGGAGGCCAGTACTATCTCAACATCGACCAGTTCGCCGAGCGTGACTTCGGCGCAAACGAGGCGATGATCCAGAACGACCTCGAATACTATACCACCCACGGTCAGGCCGAGAAGATTGAAAAGGGAGGCAAATACGGCTACGACTACTACGCCAACGTACGCGACGCCAGACTCTGGTTCACCGGCACCTGGAGCTCGGGCAGATTCTCCGCAAGTGCAGGCGCTTCTGCCGGATACAACTCCTTCTGGCGCGAAGGCATGATGCGCAAGGGCCTCTTCGCTGGCCTCGATGACAACGGCAACGAGATTGTGATCGGCGGCAAATGCCTCACCACCTACGACAGCGACGGCAAGGTTGTCACCTCCAAGGGCAAATCAGAAGTCCGCTCATTCTTCACCTATTCCGCAAAGGCGGGAGCCGCATACGACTTCAAGGGCGGCCACCGCATCAGCGCAAATGCGGGCTGGTTCAACGACGCCCCGACATTCAACCAGTCGTTCATGTCACCGCGCACCCGCAACAGCATCATCCCTAACCTCACCACCATCAAGACCCTCTCCGCCGACGTCAACTACCAGTACAGCAAGGGCGGCTACAATGCCAGGGTCACCGCATTCTGGACCAAGATCATGGACCAGACCGACGTGATGAGTTTCTATGATGACTCGCAGCACTCCTTCACCAATTTCGCAATGTCGGGCATCGACCAGCGTCACGCCGGCATCGAACTCGGCGCCAAGGCTCCGCTGCCGATCGAGGGCCTCAGCATCTCAGGTGTCCTGAGCCTCGGCGAATACATCTACACCTCCACCCCTATGATGACCCAGACCATCGACAACAGCACGGAAGTCGTCTTCGACAACCAGCCTGTCACATACTGGAAGAGCCATCCTATCTACAAGAAGGCCCTCCTCAAGGACGGCACCGAGGTGCTCGACGTGGACCCTGACGGCAAAGCCATCATCGAGAAGGAGCAGAAGCACTACGTGCCGAGCACCCCGCAGCTCGCCGCGGAACTCGCGCTCAACTACCGCCTCAAGTCCTACTGGTTCTTCGAACTCAACGGACAGTATTTCGCCAACTCCTACCTCGACATGAACCCGCTCTACCGCACCAATATGGTATGCGCCGGTCCTGATGGCATCATCACCCCTGTGGAGATCGAGGCGATGTCATCCCAGGAGCGCTTCGACCCTGCCCTGCTGCTCAACGCCAGCATCGGAAAGAGCTGGATGATCAACCGCCATTACAACTACGGCTTCTCGTTCGAGGTCAAGAACATCCTCAACAACAAGGATGTCAAGACCGGCGGCTACGAGCAGACCCGCATCATCAAGAGTTCCGGCAACGACCGCTACTACAGGTTCGGCTCCAAGTACTTCTATATGTGCGGAGTCAACTATATGTTGAACCTTTATTTCAGATTCTAAACGTATGAAAAAGACATTCATCATATCCGCAGCGGCTCTGGCGCTGACAGTATCTCTCGCATCCTGCACGTCGCTCAAGGAGGAATTCCAGCCGGTATTCACGCTCCGGTACGACAACCCGGACCCGCAGAAGTCCGCCAAGATGGAGGCCAACACCACCATCGCCGAACTCGCGGCAATGTACACCCCGGGCCAGCCTCAGGAGATCAAGAAGAATATCATCATCTCCGGCATCGTCTCCACCACCGACAAGCCGGGCAATTTCTACAAGAGCCTCTACATCCAGGACGAGACCGGCGGCCTCGAACTGAAACTCGGCAAGAACGGACTCTACAACGACTACCGGCCGGGCCAGCGCATCTTTGTAAAGTGCAAGGGTCTCACCCTCGGAATGTACGGCTACAAGACCGGCAACTACGGCGGACACGGTATGGTCCAGATCGGATACACCGACCCGAGCGGAGCCTACGAGACCTCATATCTCGAAAACAGCCTCCTCATCGACACCCATATCTTCAAGGGTGAGACGGGCCCTCTCGTGGAGCCTGAAATCATCTCAGAGAACGACCTTCCGGCCTCCAACGAGACGCAGGCCACCAACAAGCACATCGGCCGCCTGGTGACCCTCAAGGGGCTCAAATACGCCAACGAGGCATTCGTGCTCCTGTACCTCAACTCCAACCAGGACAAGAAGTCTTACAAGAACCGCGTCTTCCTCTCCCCTTCCAATGTCGCCTCCAACCCGACCTCAAGCATCACCACCTGGGCTCTTTCCAAGACCAAGATGACCGAAATGCTCTGCAGCGGCGTCTGGGATGAATACAAGGTAGGCAGCGGCAATGACTACACCGGCCAGACCCTGGCCGACTTCAAGCTAGGCGGCCGCTATCCGGGAGTCGAGAAAGCGGCTTACTCGGTGAGCCAGTACTTCAAGATGGGCTCCCACGAGATTCAGATCCGCACCAGCGGCTACTGCAAGTTCGCCGACGTCGAGATCCCGCAGAGCGTGCTCGACGGCACAGCCACCATTGACGTCACCGGTATCCTGACCCTCTACCAGGGCAGCATCCAGTTCACCGTCAACAGCATCGACGACATCGTGGTCAACGAATAGCCCTCCGGCACCACCCGGAACAGCCTCCGGCTCATCGCTCCGGCGAGCGCAGGGGTGGTCAGGGAGAAAAAAACTCCGGCCCGCGGAAGCAGGTCGGAGTTTTCATTTGCGGACCGGACAAAGCCGGCAGGCCAGCCCTTTACAGCAGCAGCCCCTTGATGGTCTCGATGATATAAGCCACGTCGTCATCGCTTACGCACGGGCCTGAAGGCAGGCACATTCCCACCTTGAAGAGCGACTCGGAGACGCCGTTGACATACGCCGGAGCGGACGCATAGACAGGCTGCTTGTGCATAGGCTTCCAGAGCGGACGGGCCTCAATGCCGGCGGCATCCAGCGCGACGCGCAGCGCCTCGACATTGGCATTCGGCTCGCAATCGGTGTGCGCGGAGCCCGACGCGTGGATCACGCCCGCCGCACCTCCGACAGCGCCAGTGACAGCGGAGGCATAGGCATTCTCCTGCCCCTTCACACGCAGCGCCGGGTCGAGGGTGATGGTATTGAGCCAGTAATTGCTCCCTTCCGCAGCCCGGTCAGGCCCGCGGTGAAACGCAATCCCCTTCACCGGCCCCGCCTCTGTCGAAGTGCCGAACGCGGCCTCATAGAGCTCCGCAATATGTCTGTGATGCGCAATATGGTCGCGCAGCACCGTCATCTGTCCGCGGCCGATACCGGCGCACACATTCGAGAGACGGTAATTGTATCCGATGGCCTCGTGCTGATAATACGGATACCCCTCGCGCGCCTGGGTGGCGTACCATTTGATCCTCTCCTCATCCTGCTCACCGGTGCAGATCAGTGCGCCGCCGCCGGATGTGGTGATCATCTTGTTACCATTGAATGAAAGCACGCCGAAGCGGCCGAAGGTGCCGAGCACCCTGCCGCCGAAAGTCGAACCCATACCCTCCGCGGCATCCTCTATGACAGGGATATCATATTTCTGCGCTACGGCGAGAATCTCATTGATGCGGTACGGCATTCCGTAGAGTGCCACGGGGATAATCGCCTTCGGCTTGCGTCCGGTCTTAGCGATACGGTCCCTGATCGCCTCTTCGAGCAGGTCCGAGTCCATATTCCAGGTATCCTTCTCCGAATCGATGAATACCGGGACCGCCCCGAGATAAGTGACCGGATGCGAGCTTGCGCAGAATGTAAACGACTGCACGCACACCTCATCGCCCGGGCCGACGCCGCAAGCAATCAACGCGAGATGGATGGCCGCAGTCCCTGCGGAAAGCGCCACAACGCGCCTCCCCTCACCCACGAAGTTGCGGAGATCCTCCTCGAACCCGTTCACGTTAGGTCCGAGCGGCACCACATAATTGTCATCAAATGCCTTCTGAATATACTTCTTTTCCATCCCGTCTTCTGACATATGGGCAAGACAGAGATAGATTCTGTTACGATTATTATCCATTATAAATAAAAATAACGTTCAAAGTTAATCATTTCGCCCGGCATATAAGCAGCACCGGATAGTGATCGCTCATCTTGAGGCAGCCGTAGCCGTCGGTGATCATCCGGTACGAAACCGGCGTCACACCGTTGACAAAGAAATGGTCTATAGCACCGTGGCTCTCCTTCGGGCGGGTGAAGTTGGTGAAAGTATCAACTTCGGGGACACCGAGCAGAACCCTGGCGGACTTCATTTTCAAGCCGCAGGCCTCAATCTGATGGAGAAAATTGTTCCAGTCCCCGCAGGCGATGTCGCGACCCGTCAGACGGCCGTTCACCTGCGTCACGGTGCGCTCACGGGCTGACGCCTCCCAGCGCGAATGCACGTTGATTATCTGAATCCCCTCCACAATGCACGCATCCCAGAATATCGACACCGCGTGATGTGAGGTCTCAAGCCCCTTGCGCACATAGATAGGGTGGCTCACCGTCACCCCGACACGCCTGTACCCGTCCGGCACATACATCCCGACGGGCGCCATAAACTCCTGAAAACAGATCACATCCGGCGCGACATCCTCTATCATCCGCTCCATCGCAGCCATCCTCGTCCTCCAGTAAGTCGGCTCCCCGGCATCCATATCCCGTGTCCACTGCCGCACATTGAACGACAGCACCTTAAGTTCACCCCCACGCCCCTGCGCACAAAGCAGAGGGGCCTGAAGAATGAAAATCAATAATATAATAAAACGTTTCAAAATAGAATTACTCATAAGATTTAATTGGAATACATTCCGGAATCATTGATCAGATTAATTCCATCAATACTACTCCAGATACCTGCAGCATCTCTGGATGCAGAGCTTGTGCTTGCGGGTGCTTATTTGAGGCATCTCGTCCAGGATCCGGACTTGGACTTGGGCATCCTGCCCGAGAAGATCCTTGATATGCTGCGCTATCCGGGTGCAATCAACGTCCTGAGGAACTGACGCGAAATTGAGGTTCAGCACATACTCTTTTACATCCTCCTGGATGAACTGCAACTGGCGCAAAGACGGCAGTGCAATCACCTGAGGAGGAAAGACCATTGATACAGGATTGCCCGAAGTGTCATAGATCATGTCGTTGCGCCGGCAGTCAAGAAGACGGATCACCAACGGTTCACCGTTTGGCAGGGTTTCAAGACAGACGGCCACATCGCCGATGTCGTAGCGGATCATAGGCATTGCCCTGTTGGTCATATCCGTGACCACAACCCTTCCGGGCTGGCCCATGCTGGCAGGGGTGTCACTGTCAAGGTCAAGCAGCTCAATCCTGCAATTTGCCTTGTTCAGACGGAACACATTACCGGGGCCGTCCGGCACAGACTGACCCATAAGGCCGTTCTCCTCGTTGGCATACTGTGAGACCACATGCAGTCCCAGCCTGTCAACTATGCGCGAACGGACATTCTCCGTAAGAATTTCGCTGATTGTGATGAACACCAGCCCCCGTGGCAGCACAGTCCCTGTCCTTTCCACAAATTCTGTAAGATGCTCAATGACCGATGCATATCCTTTGACAAAACGGATACGTCTGTCAATGATAAACTTCACGACTCTGCCGAATTCAGCATCGGAATACGAAGCGATATAGCCAAACCAGATGTCCTGCGCCCTTTCGTGGCGAAGCATGCTGCCATCCTCTTCCGGAATCTCAAGCGTACGCAGATACAGCATGGGCATACAGGAATGGAAGCCGAACTCATCGTTGGAAGCCTTGATGGTCGCAATACGCCTTATGACACTGTCCTTATCCTGATAAGCCCGGAACATGGTGCCGGTCGATCCGCTTGTAAGGCGTGTGGTATATCCATCCTTCGAGCCCACAATAAAGGCATCGTAATCCTCACGGATAGTATTCTTGTTCACAACCGGGAAATCAGACAG
>JAZRZH010000032.1:0-15528 GCA_045601245.1 Bacteroidales bacterium | reverse complement strand
AGCATACCGAGCAATGGAATACCTGAAGGTACGATGAATGCTGTGAGCAGGAAGCCGACGATAGGGAAGAGCTTCTTCTCGGTCGGTGATACGGCTCTTGGCGGTTTCATGCGGATGAGACGTTCCTTCTTGGTGGTGCAGAGCTTCATGATAGGAGGCTGGATCACAGGAACCAGGGCCATATATGAATATGCAGACACCGCTATGGCGCCCATCATGTCAGGAGCGAGTCTTGAAGAAAGGAAGATGGCGGTAGGGCCGTCGGCACCACCGATGATACCGATGGCACCAGCCTGTGCTGCATCAAATCCTAATGCAAGTGAGATAGCGTAAGCACCGAAGATACCGAACTGTGCTGCTGCACCGATAAGGAGCAGCTTAGGGTTGGAAATCAATGCGGAGAAGTCCGTCATCGCACCGATGCCGAGGAAGATCAATGGAGGGTAGAAACCCTGCTTCACACCCTGATAGAGGATGTTGAGCACGGATCCCTCTTCATAGACGCTGACTTTCAGACCCGGGAAGAGAGGGATGTTGCCTATCAGGATACCGAATCCGATAGGTACGAGAAGCATAGGTTCCCAACCCTTCTTGATACCGAGGTACAGGAAGGTCAGACCAATAGCGATCATGATCAGATACTGGAGATTGCAGTTCGCAAATCCAGTATATGCCCAGAACTGTTGGAGGTTATCGATAATGTTTTGCATACTGATTATCCGATTACTGCGAGAGTTGCGCCTTCAAGTACTGAGTCGCCCTTCTGTACCAAAATCTGTTTTACTGTACCGTCGCAAGGAGCGTCGATGTTGTTTTCCATCTTCATTGCTTCGAGTACGAGGACGGTCTGTCCCTTCTTGACAGCGTCACCTTCCTTAACACAGAGGTTGAGGACTACGCCCGGAAGAGGTGAGTTGATCTTTGAACCGCCGGCTGTAGGAGCTGCTGCAGGCTTTGCTGCGGCTGCCGGGGCAGCTGCCGGAGCTGCTGCAACGGCAGCGACAGGACGGTTGATAACGCTTACTTTCTTAGGCTTTGCGATAGGCTTTTCGAACTCTACGTTGAACGGTGTGCCGTTAACCTCTACCTTTGCAGTGTTCTCTTCAACCTCATCGATGGCAACGTTATAGTCGTTGCCGTTGATTTTGATTTTATATTCTTTCATTTTGATTGCTGTTATTGGGGTTACTTACTCCTTTTTACGTCAGGTATCTGGCGGAAGCCCTGGATATGGGTGCTCCAAGGTGTGTATCGGCGGTCGGTCTGTGCCTGGGTCACTACGTAGCTTTCTTCATCGTGGGCCTCGTTCTCTACAGTGTAGAGGTGGAGGGCTGTGGCGATGGCTGCGTAAGTCTCAGCGGATACGGTACCATAGGTGGACTCCTTCTTGGCTTCACCTGCTGGTGCCTTTGCAGCGGCTGCCTGAGCCTCTTTCTTCTGACCGGCCTTGATGTTTGCTATGCCGATGGTCTTGAAGAGGAGATAGAGGATGACGAGGGCTGTGAATACGACTGACATTGCTGTGAGAGCCATGATCCATCCGTAAGGGTCGAGCTCCTTCATTCTGTCAGGCTTTGCAGCCTTGTTGACGAGGACGTTGTTGGTGCTAGGAGTGGTGTTCTCCATAACCTTCCAGCCTTCGCCTTTGGCTTCCTCACCGAATGCGCCCTCACCGTCCATTGCGCGTCCGAATGACACGTTTTCAGGGAGGTCGTGGCGTACCTGGATGCGGTCGATGATGCTCTTGCCATCACCCTTGGTGAAGATGATTTCCTTTGCATTCTCGAGGTCGAAGTTGACGTGGAATGTACCTCTTTTCGGCTGATTGTCAGCCCAGAATACTACATGCTGACGCTTAGGGATCTGGGTCAGGACATCACCGCTTGGGATGTGATATTTCTTGAGGTTGTTCGGGTCATCGGAAAGGAAGCATCCTCCGATGTCGACTGTACCGTATGATGAGTTGAAAATCTCGAACCATGAGCTCTGCTGTCCGAAGTCGTCCTGATAGTCGTCGGTGTTGATGACGAGGTACTCATTGAGACGCATCTGACCCTGGCTCTGAGCGCTGGCCGCAACTGCAACAGTCAAACCTACAACCGTCAAAAGTGTTTTGATTCTTTTCATTTTGTCGATTGAGTTTGAAAATTAGAGTGGGAGGTTGTCGTGCTTCTTTGCAGGGTTGAGAACCTTCTTTGTAGCAAGCTGCTGGAGTGCGCGGATGATGCGGAAACGGGTGTTGCGAGGTTCGATAACGTCATCGATGTAGCCGTACTTGGCAGCATTGTAAGGGTTGCAGAAGAGGTCGTTGTATTCCTGCTTCTTCTCCTCTGTGAGCTTCTTCTTCTCTTCAGGGTCTTCAACTGCCTTGATGTCCTTTGCGTAGAGAACCGATACTGCGCCGTCAGCACCCATAACTGCGATATTGGCTGTAGGCCAAGCGTAGTTGATGTCGCCGCGGAGCTGCTTGCAGCTCATCACGATGTGGGATCCACCGTATGACTTGCGGAGTGAAACGGTAACCTTAGGAACGGTAGCTTCGCCGTATGCATAGAGGAGCTTTGCGCCGTGGAGGATGATTCCGCCGTACTCCTGCTGTGTGCCAGGGAGGAAGCCCGGAACGTCGACGAGGGTCACGAGAGGGATGTTGAACGCGTCGCAGAAACGTACGAAGCGTGCAGCCTTGCGTGAAGAGTTGATGTCGAGCACGCCTGCGATAACCTTAGGCTGGTTGGCAACTACACCTACAGCGATACCGCCGAAGCGTGCGAAACCAACGATGATGTTCTTTGCGTAATCCTTGTGTACCTCAAGGAACTTGCCGTCATCGACGATGCTGCCGATAACTTCGTACATATCGTAAGGTGCGTTAGGATTGTCAGGAATGATCTCGTTGAGAGCGTCCTCTGTACGGTCGATAGGGTCGTTTGTAGGAACGTATGTTGTCTCTTCCATATTGTTCTGTGGAAGATAGCTCATAAGGTCGCGGATTGTAGCGATGGCCTCGTCTTCATTTGCAGCTGAGAAGTGAGCTACACCGCTCTTGCTTGCGTGAACTGAAGCGCCGCCGAGCTGCTCCTGTGTAACCTCTTCGCCGAGAACCTGCTTTACCACTGCAGGACCTGTGAGGAACATATATGATGTACCTTCGGTCATGATGGTGAAGTCGGTGAGGGCAGGGGAATAAACTGCACCGCCTGCGCAAGGGCCGAGGATAGCGGAGATCTGAGGGATCACACCTGAAGCGAGGATGTTGCGCTGGAAGATTTCAGCATAGCCTGCGAGAGCGTTCACACCTTCCTGAATACGTGCTCCACCTGAGTCGTTGAGACCGATGACAGGGGCACCGACCTTCATTGCCTGGTCCATCACCTTGCAGATCTTCATTGCGAGAGTCTCAGAAAGAGAACCGCCGATAACAGTGAAGTCCTGTGCGAATACATAGACGAGACGGCCTGCGATGGTACCGTAACCGGTTACGACACCGTCACCGAGGAAAGACTTCTTCTCCATTCCGAAGTTGTGGCAACGATGTGTCACAAACATGTCGAATTCCTCGAAGCTGCCTTCGTCAAGAAGCATGTTGATTCTTTCACGAGCAGTGTATTTGCCCTGCGCGTGCTGCTTTTCGATGGCCTTTTCACCGCCACCGATGCGAGCTTTCTCTCTGAGTTCGATAAGCTCTTTAACTTTTGCGAGTTGCTGGCTCATTTAATTTGTTTTTATTTGAATGAATGAAAAGTATTATTCACCTTTTTCACAGAGTTCTGTGAGGACACCCATTGTTGACTTCGGGTGAAGGAATGCGATGTTGAGGCCCTCAGCGCCCTTGCGAGGGGCCTTGTCGATAGTGCGGATACCCTTTTCTTCTGCTTCAGCGAGGCACTTTGCAACGCCTGTCGTAGCAAACGCGATGTGGTGGATACCTTCGCCTCTCTTCTCGATGAAGCCGGCGATTGTGCTTTCAGGGCAGGTCGGTTCGAGGAGTTCGAGCTTGGTCTGTCCAATCTTGAAGAAAGCGGTCTTTACCTTCTGATCAGCGACTTCTTCGATTGCATAGCACTTGAGGCCGAGAATGTTCTCATAGTAAGGAATAGCTTCGTCAAGAGACTTGACAGCGATTCCGAGGTGTTCGATGTGAGTGAGTTCCATAATTGATTTTGTATAAATATTAATGTGTATTCAGTTTAGTCTGCGAGGTTGTGATATACGTTCTGTACGTCTTCGTCATCCTCAAGTTTTTCGAGAAGTTTGTCGAGACCTTCGCGCTCGTCGGCTGCAAGGTGCTTCATTTCGCCGTTAGGGAAGCGGTCGAAACCGGCTGAGATGATTTCGTAACCCTTATCCTCGATGAATTTCTGGATGTTGTTGAACGCCGTGTATTCACCGTAGATGTTGATGATCTCCTGAGGGTTGTCCTCATCTTCGTCATTCACGTCGAGGAATACTTCGTCCGCACCATAGTCGATGAGCTCGAGCTCAAGCTCTTCGATATCGATGTCAGCGGTCTTCTTGAGCTTGAAGACGCACTTGTGGTCGAACATGAATGCAACGCTGCCGGATGTCCCGAGTGTGCCGCCGAACTTTGTGAAATAACTGCGGACATTTGCAACTGTGCGGTTGGTGTTGTCGGTGGCAGTCTCAACGAGGATGGCGACGCCGTGAGGGCCGTAACCTTCGTAAACGATCTCCTTGTAATCCGCCTGGTCCTTCTCGGAAGCGCGCTTGATGGCCCTTTCGATATTCTCCTTAGGCATGTTTTCGCCGCGTGCGGTCTGAAGGAGGGCACGGAGACGCGGGTTGCCGGTAACATCCGGACCGCCCTGTTTGACGGCTATAGTGATTTCCTTACCGATCTTGGTAAAGGTTTTGGCCATATGGCCCCAACGCTTGAATTTTCTCTCTTTGCGGAATTCAAAAGCTCTTCCCATAATTACTTGTTTTTGATCCTTGAGATATATTTGTCTATTTCGTATGCTTCCATTGACTGAGGATACTTGGTCTTGATTTCCTCATAGAATTTGAGGGCTTCAGCTTCCTTACCTGTCTCTTCGCAGATAATGCCTGCCTTGAAGAGGTATGTAGCGCGGTAGATGTTGTCCTCTACGGCTGCAGCCTTCTTGAAATACTCGAGCGCCTTGGCATTGTTGTCAAGGTTTGCGTATGCATCACCTATACAGCAGAGAGCCTTTGCCTTGAGGATGTTGTCCTTGCCGTTGTATTTCTTTAGGTATTCGACAGCCTCTTCGTTGTTGCCGAGATTGAGGTCGCAGATGCCTGCATAAAGATATACAGCCTTGCCGGCCTTCGCTCCGTACTGCTTGATGACCTGTGCGAAACCGAGATTGTTGCCGTCACCGTTGAGTGCGGTCTCGTAGTCACCGGCCCTGAACTGCTGCTCAGCTACGAATGCTTGTGAACGAGCTTCCTCACGGGCTGGGTTTACGACCCATTTCTGGATTGCGAGGGTTCCGAAGATGATGACGAGGATTGCGATAATGGCCCAGAAAATGATATTCTGGTACTTCTTTACGAAAGATTCGAATCCGGATACCGGATTCTCAACTTGTGGCTCGTTCTGAGCCTGATTGTTTGTTGCCATAGTTTTTATTGATTTTAATATACTTTTCTTCCAATCTAAAATTTTGCAAATTTACAACAAAAAAAGCAAACACAAAACATTTTACCCGCGGTGTTTCTCCGTTAACAAACAGGTTATCAACCGCCGTTTTTTCGAAAGCCTTTTTTTACTAAATTTGCGTCCAAACGGAAGCGGAATGTACCTCAGAAGAATTACTGTCCACGATTTCAAGAACATCGCCGATGCGGTCCTCGAGTTTTCCCCGAAAATCAATTGCATTTCCGGGAACAACGGCGCAGGCAAGACCAACTTGCTCGATGCTGTTTATTACCTCTCGATGACCAAGAGTTATTTCTCAGCGTCGGACCAGTATGTTTGCAGATACGGTACGGAGGAGGCTGTGGTCAGTGGTGTATATGAGATGGGGGATGGCTTCCATGAACGGGTCGGCATCTCTGTCCGCCGCAACGGCAAGACCGTGACGCGCGGCGGCAAGGCGTATGAGCGCTTCTCGGACCACATCGGACTGCTTCCGATTGTGATGATCTCTCCATCCGACAGCGCCCTGATCAACGATTCGGGGGACGAGCGACGCAAATATATGAATTTCATCCTCTCCCAGACGGACCGCAACTATCTGCGCCATATCCAGCAATATTCTCAGCTGCTGCTGCGCCGCAACAAACTGCTCAAGGACGGTGTCGGACAGGAGATGTTGCTTGATACGATCACAGAACAGATGGAGCCGCATGCGCAGTATGTCTATGAGGCACGAAAAAAACTCTGTGACCAGTTGCTGCCTATAACCCGCGAATTCTATGAAAGGCTCTCTTCGGTTAATGAAAAGATATATCTCGAATACCGTTCGGCTCTTGACGAGACCACGTTCATCGAACTGATGGATAAGAATGCTGAAAAGGACAGGGTGTTGGGTTTCACTCTTGCCGGCATTCAGCGCGATGAACTTGTTTTCCTGATCGACGGCCATCCTCTGCGCAAATGCGGTTCCCAGGGCCAGCAGAAGACATTCCTCATAGCCCTCAAACTTGCTCAGATGCGCTTTATGCAGGATGTTTACGGTCTCAAGCCGGTACTTCTGCTGGATGACGTCTTTGATAAACTCGACATGACACGCGTTGAACGTCTGCTCTCCATCGTTTCAACCGATGATTTCGGCCAGATATTCCTCAGTGACAGCAACAAGGTCAGAACGGATTCTCTTATGGCATCATTCAGTGCTGATTGTGCCAGTTTTACCGTGGACGGGGGCACGTATTGTCAGATTAGATGAAGCGTGAAAATACAATTTGCATCGGGGATGCGATATCGGCTTTCATCCACGATTTCAATCTCGGAGAAGGTCTGCGTACTGCAAGGATCTACGAAGCCTGGGATGCTGTCATCGCTGATTTTGCCGGTCCATCCATGTCCGCCGTCGAAGTAGCTGCTCTGACATCGGGCAAGTCCTTTAAAGAAGGAGTCCTGACCTGCAGGATGACTTCCTCGCTGGTCAGGACCCAACTGCGCTTTCAGATTGAGGCCGTGCGCTCCCGCCTGAATGCGAAACTCGGCGAAGAGTGCGTCAGAAAGATTATCCTCAACTGATTTCCATCGTCATTTCACCATTTTGAGTTTCACCGTCGGGACCCTGCCTTCCGCAAGGTTCTTCTCGCATCTGTAGATTTCATCGATTTTCACGAGGCCGGCCTGCAGCAGTGTGATGGGATTCGGGTCGGTCATTCTTGTGTCCGGCTCCATAAGCAGGCCGAGGACGATGCCTGACGGCTGGCTCATAGGGAATACATATGCGCCTTCCGCAAATGCATAGAGCGCTTCATCCTTGAGGGACGCTTCCTTGCCGTCTCCCTCATACTGCCTGAGTTCCATCGCTTCACCGCTTCCGGCCTCATAATATGAAATGCCGTTATATGATGCCGTTTCGAGTATTTCTGAGATGTGCTCCGCTGATTTCGGGATTATGTAAGCAGTAGGGCGCGGACGGGATATCATAGGTACTTCGTAGTATCGCAGGGAGACCGTTGTGTCCTTGATGACAGAGCCGTCCTCAAGGTTGAACTTGCGTCTTTGGTATGAGTAGCTTTCTTTGTTTTGCCCGTATTTCAGTATGAGTTTGTCAGTTGTGTCGAATTTTGCTCCTGCTTCAGCGGTCGACTTCCTGTCGGCGGCTACGATATTGCAAAGCCTTTCCGCATTTGCGGCAGCGAACTCGATGAGGGATTTGGCGGTGTAGAACTGTGTGAATACGCGGCGAGGATAGGCGGTATTCTTGTCTCCCGTGGCGCTTGGGGCCTCTACGAGGAAATTTGCGCTTCCGCGCAATGCGTAATAATGCGAAGCGTGGAGAGGGGACTGGTCCGAATACCCTGTCTGGACATATTCCCAGTAGCGCAGGCCGTCTTCGGCCCCACGGCTCTCGGTGTATCGCATCATTTCAGCCATTATGCCGTTGAGGGCCGGGGTGTTGTTGCCGTTGCCGGAAATGGTGATGCCTGCGTCATCCAGGAATCCGACCTTGGACATATATGTGCCGGTGATGCCATATTCGTGCATATCCAATACCACTTCTGGAAGGAACAGGTTGTATACCTTGTGCGCAGCCCTCGTTTCAGGCTGCCTGACCAGCATGTTATCGCGGTTCAGGTCGTGGAATCCCTTAGTGCCTCTGGTCCAGTTTCTGGCCCCGTCGCAATTTACCCTCGGTATGATCAGGACATTCACTTTCGGAAGCCAGGCCTTGCCGTAAGCTCCGTCCAGCTCGGCAACCGTGGCTAGAGCGCCATCCGTGGCGGAAGGCTCGTTGCCGTGGATCATCGCATGGAGCATTACCGTGGGCTTGCCGTCTTTTCTGATGACCTCTGCGGCCTCCTCCATTGTCATTCCTGCAATGTTGTCCGTGGTGGCCACGATGAACGGAATGTTCTTCCCTTCATAGGACAGGCCAATGCTGTATGTATACAGGTTGTCTTTCGGGTCATCGAGGGTTGTGATGAATGCTTCAAGTTCCTCCTGGGAGGTGTATTCCTGGCTTCCCTTTTTCTTTGAAAATGCAGGAACTGTGAGCACTTTCGGATATCTTTTGCTCAGGACGTCTGTGGACAGGGCCTTGTTGGTACCCTCCGTCATTTTCCATGCAAACTTTGTTTCATATCCGTTTCCATGCCGCCTGCCCGGGTCGGCATCGAGCTTCATCGCCCTGTTTCCGACAACGAAATTTCCGGCAAGTCTGTAATATCCATCTCCTGAAGACATATATGAGTATGGTCCGCTTTCAAGAAAATATGTATATGTCTTTTTCCCGGATGCCGAAGATGAGTCCTGAGGTGTGATTTTCAATGAGTCCCTGTCCGGCTTGAAATCGGGGCAGACTCTGATTTTTACATCCGAAGGTACCGTGATGCAGACTTTCTGCTTTTGTGCTGAAGCGGAGGTCTGTATCATTGCCAGCGCGATGAGGGTGCATATTGCTTTTGCAGATTTCATATTGTCATTTTTTTGATGCCGTTCCGATTGCGGCAAGATTTATCAGGATATATATCACGAATCCGAATGCCACTGCAAGCGGCATTGTGCTGTAGAAGTAACCGAGACCGGTTTCCCTGCCGATGGTGCAGAGCGGGACAATGACAATGAATAACAGGGCAAAGCAGGTCAGGAAGATGGTTTCGCGCGGAAATCTGCGGAATGAAATGCCCTTGTGTTTCATTGAGAACATCGGAATCTCCGAGATCATCAGCACTGCCAGGATTGCGGCGAGTATGGGGATGAACCACCCGCTGTCGAGCAGTGCGAGGAGCGGGGAATCCGTGCCGTGAACCGTGCATACGTGACCGTAGGCTGCGAGCGGTGCCGCAATCATTGCGCTAGCCGGGACCGGAAGGCCGATGAAATCGGTGCTCTGGCGGTCATCGGTGTTGAACTTCGCCAGCCTGAGGGCTGCGAAGAGCACGATCAGAAGCGCTGCGTAGGCGAATGCCGTGTACTTCGCACCGGAGTTGAGATACCAGTTGAACAGCATCAGGGAAGGGGCGAGGCCGAAACTGACCAGGTCGCTGAGCGAGTCAAGCTGCTTGCCGACTTCCGAGTATGCGTTCAGCAGGCGGGCGCAGAATCCGTCCAGAAAATCGAATGCTGCGGATGCGATGATGAACAGGAATGCCGGATAGTACTGCTGCCACATCGCCAGGATGCAGGCGCAGGAGCCGCAGAGCAGGTTGAGCAGTGTTATGCAGTTTGGAATGTGTTTCTTCATTGTGCCACTTATGAAAGCGGCCGTGCAGATAAGTGGCACGGCCGCAATATTACGATTGATTATGGAACGGGATTACTTGAGTCCGCACTTCTTCTTGATATCCTTAGGCATTGCGTCCTTGTGGATGAGGAAGTCCATTGTCTTGTACTTCATGTAGGTCTCGGAGATGTACCAGATGCCCTTGTACTTGCTGCCGTCACCCCAGGAGTTCTTGACCATGTAGTACTTTGTGCCGTTCTGGTCCTTTGCGATACCGAAGATATGCATACCGTGGTCGTCAGTGGTGGTCTTCTCGTCATAACCCTGCTGGCGGAGTTCAGGAGTGATTTCCATCTCCTTGACCGGGCCCTTGACTTCGAACTTGGCTGTTGATGAGGTTACGCCGAGCCATTTTGCCTCGTCGCTGCCCTTTTCCTGTGCCTTCTTGATGAATTCAGGGTCAGGAACGATACCGATGCCGTTGCGTGTGAAGCCCTGCTCGCTTACGTCAGCGCCCCAGGCTACGGTATAGCCGTTTTCGATAGCATAGTCGAGAATCTTGGTGATATCCTCCATAGGTACGTTGTAAGCGTATTCCCAACGCCAGTTGTCACCGACCTCTACAGGGCTGAGCTTGTAGTAAGGGATATGTGACCAGGATGTAATGTCGATGTAGTCATCCGGATTGATCTTGAGTGACTCGAAGAACTCGGCAGGAGTGTAGTCCTTGCCCTTGTATGAGAAGCTTGCCGGTTCTTCGCCGAGGTATGCTGCGAGGATGCCCTTGAGAGCCTTTGTCCATACCGGGGTGAGTTTCTTGTTAGGGTTGGTGGCGATAGCCTGTACGAAGCCCTTGAGGCCGGCTGCCATTTCAGCGTGCTTGTTGGTCTCGGTGCCGTAGTTGAGGCCCGGCATGGCGTCCTGTGTCACGATACCATGGTCGCGGAGAGTGTAGATGACGTCCTTGCAGGAACTGCCCTGACCGTAGCTGACGTGTCCGTCAGTGCGGACGTACTTGACAGCTCTGTCTGTATAGACATTTGAAACGACAAACATTTCGGCGAGGTCGAGGTCCTTGTCGGCCGTGCCCTTGCGGATAGCCTCCGACTCAACGAATGAAATGCCTGAATAGCACCAGCAGGTACCGGAACTTGCCTGGTTCTTTACAGATGTGATAGGGTTTTCCTTGACGGTCGTGAATACGAATCCGTCCTTCTTTTCCTGTGCATTTGCAACAGCTGAGAATGCCATCAGACCTGCTGCTGCGAAGAGAATAGATTTGTTCATAGGAGTGTTGTTATAGTTGTTGTTTATTCTATTCCGAGCTTTGCCCTGATTTCTGCAGGGACTGCGTCCTTGTGGACGATAATGTCAAGCACCTTGGACTTGAAGCAAGGCACTGAATAGTACCAGATGCCGTTATACTTGCCCTTTTCGTTGGTGGAGTTCTTGATCATATAGAATTTGTTGCCCTTCTGGTCCTTTGCGATGCCGAAGCAGTGCATCAGATGGTCGTCCTGGGTGCTCTTGTTGTCAAAGTCAGCCATACGCATTTCGGGAGTGACGTCCAGTTCCGGGATGATCCAGTCAATCTCATAGACGCCCTTGGCGTTGGTGGTGCCGAGCCAGTGCGCCTGGTCGGAGCCTTCCTCCGCAGCGGCCTTTTTGATAGTACTGTAGTCAGGCATCAGGGCGATGCCGTTGCGCATAATGCCGGGATCCGAATAGTCGGAGTCCACCACCAGTGTGTAGCCGTTCATTATAGCGTTGTCCACAATGGCCATGAATTCGTCCAGCGGCACGTTCCAGTATCGGTCCCACCTCCAGTTGTCGGCCACTTCCTCTGCAATTTCGGTATAGTAAGGGCGGTCGGTCCAGGAGGTTATGTAGAGGTATTCGTCGGACTTCACGTTGAGCGCCTGCCAGAAACTCTGCGGGGTGTACTCTATGCCCTGATATATGAAGGTCTCCGGATATTTGCCGAGATAGGTGGAGAGAATGTTGTCGATGGCATCATGCCATACCGGAGTGAGCTTGCCGTTCGGCTTGGTCCTGATGGAGTCGAGGTAGCCC
Source organism: Bacteroidales bacterium (assembly GCA_045601245.1). Lineage (GTDB taxonomy): Bacteria > Bacteroidota > Bacteroidia > Bacteroidales > UBA932 > Cacconaster. The sequence continues at coordinate 3,625 of JAZRZH010000032.1, read as the reverse complement.
TTCATTCCGGCGAGCAGTTCGTGGTGGTCATCGTCCTCGCGGCCGTAATTGCGTCCCTGCATTTCCGCCTGAGGCACCATGCCGTATTTGTCAGCGTTGATGAAGACCTCGCGGCCCACGGTGCCGGAGCTGAATTTCACGTTGCCGCCGGTGCGCACGTAGGTGTAAGCCCTGTCGGAGAATTCGTGGGACACGGTGAACATCTCGGCGAGGTCGAGGTCCTTGTACGGCCAGCCTTTCCTGATGGCTTCGGATTCGATGAAAGAGGTCGTGGAGAAGCACCAGCAGGTGTTGGAGCCGTACTGGTTCTTGACCGGCGTCACATAGTTTTCCTTGACGGTTGTGAACTGGAAGGTCTCGTGGTTATTGCTTTGTGCAAATCCCTGAAAGCAGGAAAACACGGCTGCAAGTATCAAGATGGTTTTCTTCATGTGAAATTGCTTATCAAGTTTCAATTTCACAAATTTATAAATTTCACAAAGAATATGCAATATATTTCCGCCTTTCTTCCAGGCTTCAAGAAAGCTGGGATAATTAGAACCAGTGCGATGAATGACATAAAAAGTCCTCCGATAGTTCCAATGGCGAATGAATGCCAAAAATTATCCTTTGAACCGTCCAAAAGGAATGGTATTAATCCCATGAAGGTAGATAGTAGAGTGAGGCTTATAGGAATCACTTTGTGATTCCATGCCCGTATATAACCTCGCCTCTTGACAACTGGTATTTATATTCTTGAATCGGGCATATTCCGGAATTGACGACTAGACCACCGGTCTTGATTAAGGCTGCCAGACCACCACTGCCGAATTCTATATCTGTAGGAATAAAATTGCGAACACACCGATAAAGGATAAGGGTATGAGGCAAACCGGCTCGGCATAATTGCGCATTCGGTCTTCTTCAGACTCAGTCTCCAGACTTTTGACCTGGTTCGATTCGATACGGCTTGCCTTTCTTACAAGTATAGCATCAAGTGCGACACAGATTGTCAGGACAATTATGATGGCTATCGAAGCAAAATTGTTGTCTGACATTGATTGCTAATTTTTGAAAGTGTACTTCAGAACGACAAGATTTGAATCCTCTGTGAGCGATTCAAACTTCTTACGGTTCTCCTCGTCAAGAATATTCGGGTCGATGTTCTTGATGACCATTTCGGCCGGTATCGCTGTGAACATAGCATTTTGGGTAGTGATTCCGCATGGGGAGATGTCCGTTAAGCCAGCTACTTTATCAAAACATTTTATAGAGTCTTTAGCTATGTCGTAAACAATCATGTGGAAATCAGCATTATATATATATCGCATATATATCGTCGATGAAATTGCTTCAAAAAAAACAGGCAACGCGTATTTGCGTGTCAAATCTTTTTTGAATGCTTTGGTATAATAAAAGCAATCCTTGTCCGGTTTTACAACATCAAGTTTGAAATTATTATCCCCAAAATCAAACTCCAAATATTTCTTGAGTTTCTTGCTCCTTTCGTCAATTCTATATAAGGAACCATTATATCCTTCGTGGAATAACGTTTCTCCATTTAAATTGATGAATTTTCTTTCGCTCGTCAAATCTCCGCTAAACTCCACCCATTGAGGGTAATTGTAGTCGATGTTTACCGTTTTTGTCGTTTCGGGATTAAAAATTTGGAGTGATGACTTGCCGTCATCGTTAGCAGAGAATAAAACATATTCACCATCGTCTCTTAATGTGAAAGAATAAAACGGTGCCGTGCTAGACGGGTGGGGCCTATAAACATTATTTACAGAGAAATCATTATGCAAATCATATTGAATGATTTTTATTCCGTCCAATATGTCCAATGTTCCGTTACCCTCATTAATTAGGGCGTCTTCTAAACGCAAATACTCATCGGCCTCGGTTCCACAACCATCTATCGTTTTCAACCATTTGCCAGCAGAGTCAAATATCACAATCTGATTAGGTATATTGACATTAATGAAAACCATAAGGCTGTCTGAAAAAGCATATTTCCAAATACACCTGGGATTTATGATGGCATCGGATTCTTCGCTTAAAGGGATAATTTCAAGTGAAGAGAAGATATCATTGAAATCTATGGTAGCGCCACTTTCCTTTATATCTATCTTAATGGTCTTTTCTGCAATTGAATCATTGCTTGAATTGTTGCTTTTGCAGCCGCAGACCGCAAATATTGTGACAGATAAGATGCATGGTATGTAATATAAGTGGTTTTTCATATGCTAAGGAAAATATAAATGAGCCAAAATACTGTTATTATCCTTTGTAAAGATATTGAAATAATACGTTGGCTCAAAATTATTCGTAAATTTTATGAGATGCCGGTTTCAACTTGTAAACGCAATTTTTGAGAAATAATCTGTGAGATAAAGGTTTATATTAAGTATAAATCTTTACATCGGGGCGGTCTGCCCGCAAAACAGGTTCAAAAATGAGGCATTTAAAAGAGTGGCAGCGGTATCAGATCGCTGCAAAACTGGAGGCAGTATGCACAAAGAAAGAGATAGCCGAATATCTCAACGTCCATCCGTCAACCATCACAAGGGAGATTCAGAGGAACGGCTATAGCAGGTATAGATGTTACAAGCCGAGGATAGCACAGGAACGTGCCGCCCACCGATGGCGTTGCCGCCATCTGCCACGCAGGTTCAAAGAGGATGTCAGGAAGAAGGTAGATGAGATGATTCTTATGGATTACAGCCCCGAGCAGATAGTGGGAGTATGCCGCAGGCAGGGCATCAAGATGGTATCGCACGAGACCATATATCAGTAAATATGGTGGGACAAGGCCCACGGCGGCGAACTGTACAAGCATCTGCGTCATCGTGGCCGTAGGCACAAGAAACGCGGGGCGCTTAGAAAGAAACGTGGCACAATCCCGAACCGAATCGATATCTCGGAGCGTCCGAAAATCGTTGACAGAAAGAAACGCATCGGTGATTACGAGGTTGATACGATTGTCGGAGCTGCTCGTTCCCAGCATATCCTTACATTGAATGACAGGAAGACCGGAAAAGTCTGGCTCAGGAAGCTTCAGAACCCGACCGCCGCGGAAGCTGCCGACCAGATCATCGGTATCCTCGAATGCCTCAAGCAGTACGGCCTTGTAAAGACCATCACCGCCGACAACGGCTTGCAGTTCGCCGAACACGAACGCGTCTCAAAAGTAACGGATGTAGGCTTCTTCTTTGCCAGACCTTATCATTCCTGGGAGCGTGGAGCCAACGAGAACACCAACGGACTTATCCGTCAGTATATCCCCAAGGGCTCTGACTTCACGAACATCACGCAGGAGTTTCTGGAGGAAGTTGAGCGCAAGCTGAACGAGAGGCCGAGGAAGAGACACGGATTCCTTTCTCCGAATCAAGTATTCGGCAAATCAACCGGGCTGGATGCAGGGGCGTTTGTGTAAACAAGTATCCCACAGAAGACATGGTTAGGAATGCGTGAACAGCGTATGTTTGTTCATATCCCAAATCCCTGTGACATTTCAATGGCAGAGAACTTGCAATTTCAATTATTACATCGCTTAATTCCTGAGAAGCGGCGTCAGCACAGCCATTCCTGTTTTGCCTATTTTCCGGGCAAGAGCCTTCATTTCTTTCTTTTTGGCATTGCGTTC
>JAZRZH010000031.1:0-6970 GCA_045601245.1 Bacteroidales bacterium | reverse complement strand
AAAAAAGCATTGGAAAACGTAACTCCGCAGGTCGAAGTAAAGTCCCGCAGAGTTGGTGGTGCGAACTTCCAGGTCCCGACAGAGGTGCGTCCGGAGCGTAAAGTCTCTCTCTCAATGAAGAACATGATACTCTACTCCCGCAAGCGCGCCGGCCATTCAATGGCTGAAAAGTTGGCCGCAGAAATAATGGCCGCATACAACAACGAAGGTGCGGCATTCAAGAGAAAGGAGGAAATGCACAGAATGGCCGAGGCAAACAAGGCCTTCGCACATTTCCGTTTCTAATGGTCTGATAAATGGCAAGAGATCTTAAATACACAAGAAACATCGGCATCATGGCCCACATCGATGCCGGCAAGACCACAACGTCAGAACGAATCCTGTTCTACACCGGAAAGACTCACAAGATCGGTGAGGTCCACGACGGTGCGGCAACAATGGACTGGATGGTTCAGGAGCAGGAGAGGGGCATTACCATCACCTCCGCTGCGACCACCGCATTCTGGCATTACAACAACGAGCAGTATCAGATCAACCTCATCGACACCCCGGGTCACGTTGACTTCACCGTTGAAGTCGAGCGTTCCCTCCGAGTTCTCGACGGCACCGTTGCTACATTCTGCGCAGTAGGCCGCGTACAGCCTCAGTCAGAAACCGTATGGCGTCAGGCTGACAAGTACCGCGTACCGAAGATTGCGTATGTCAACAAGATGGACCGTACGGGTGCAGACTTCCTCGCAGTAGTCGAGGAGATCCGCGAAAAGCTCGGCGCAAAGGCTGTCCCAATCTGTCTCCCTATCGGAGCAGAGGACAAGTTCGAGGGTATCGTTGACCTCATCTTCAAGAAGGCATACTACTATAACCCGGACAGCAAGGATCTTGTGAACTACGAGATCGCTGATATTCCGGAGTCAATGGAGGATGAAGTTGAAGAGTGGAGAAACAACCTCATCGAAGCTGTCGCAGAATGTGATGACAAGCTTCTCGAGAAATTCTTTGTTGATCCCGAATCAATCACTGAGGATGAGATTATCGCAGCTCTCCGCAAGGCTACCATCAGTATGGCAGTCGTTCCTGCATGCTGCGGTTCTTCATTCAAGAACAAGGGCGTCCAGTTCCTTCTCGATTCCGTCATCCGTTACCTCCCTTCTCCACTGGACAAGGGCAGCGTGACAGGTACCGACCTCAGGACCAATACCGAGGTTGAGCGCAATCCGAAGTCTGACGAACCTTTCTGTGCTCTTGTATTTAAGATTGCCACTGACCCGTTCGTAGGCCGTCTCGCATTCCTCAGGGCTTATTCAGGCCGTCTGGATGCAGGTTCGTATGTGCTCAACGCACGTACCGGCAAGAAAGAACGTGTCGCCAGACTCTACCAGATGCACTCCAACAAACAGAATCCTATCGAGTTCGTCGAAGCCGGCGACATCTGCGCCGCAGTGGGATTCAAGGAGCTGCGTACGGGTGATACCATCTGTGCCGAGGATTATCCTACAGTTCTCGAGTCAATTTCGTTCCCTGATCCGGTTATCGGACTCGCAGTGGAGCCGAAGACTCAGAAGGACCTCGACAAACTCGGTATCGCTCTTGGTAAACTTGCAGAAGAAGACCCTACATTCACCGTCAAGTCCGACGTTGAGACAGGACAGACTGTCATCAGCGGTATGGGCGAGCTTCATCTTGACATCATCGTTGACCGTCTCCGTCGTGAATTCGGCGTTGAGATCAATCAGGGTGCTCCTCAGGTGAACTACAAGGAGGCTGTCAAGAAGAGCTTCCAGCACCGCGAGGTATTCAAGAAGCAGTCCGGTGGTAGAGGTAAATTCGCAGATATCATTGTCGAAATCGGTCCTGCAGACGAGGGTGTCACCGGACTTCAGTTCATTGACGAAGTCAAGGGCGGTAACGTTCCGCGTGAGTTCATCCCTGCAGTCGAGAAGGGCTTCAAGTCCGCAATGGCAAACGGCGTTCTCGCAGGCTACGAGGTTACCGCATTGAAGGTCCGCCTTCTTGACGGTAGTTTCCACCCTGTCGATTCAGATGCCCTGTCATTCGAGATTTGTGCCCGTATGGCATTCCGCCATGCTCTCACAAAGTGCAATCCAGTCCTGATGGAGCCTATCATGTCTCTCGAAGTCGTTACTCCGGAAGATTATATGGGTGATGTCGTAGGTGACCTCAACCGTCGCCGCGGTCAGATTGTCAATATGGACTCGAAGGGCAATGCAAGAATAGTCAAAGCCAATGTTCCGCTTTCAGAGCAGTTCGGTTATGTGACCGTGCTCAGAACCCTTTCTTCCGGACGTGCAACCAGCTCGATGGAATTCTCACACTATGCTGAGGTCCCTGCAGCCATAGCACAGGAAGTTATCAGCAAGGCCGGCAACAAGGTATTTGATGACGAAGAATAATAAAAAGTATTACAATAATGAGCCAGAAAATCAGAATTAAACTCAAATCTTACGACCACGCATTGGTTGACAAGTCAGCCGATAAGATCGTAAAGACAGTCAAGGCTACCGGTGCTGTTGTAAGCGGACCAGTTCCACTTCCTACAGATAAGAAGATCTTTACTGTCAACCGCTCAACCTTCGTTAACAAGAAGGCCCGTGAGCAGTTCGAACTCAATTCTTTCCGCCGTCTCCTCGATATCTACAGCTCAACTCCTAAGACTGTTGACGCTCTTATGAAACTCGAGCTCCCTAGCGGTGTAGAAGTTGAAATCAAAGTCTGACAGACTTTAGCATCATAGTTTCCGCCTCCAAGGCGGAATCCGGTCCCATAGCTCAGTTGGTTAGAGCATCTGACTCATAATCAGGGGGTCGCAGGATCATGCCCTGCTGGGACCACAAAGAGTTATCAAGAAAAGAGTTCCATCTGACTTGATAACTCTTTTTTCGATTTGTATGACCAGACATTTCAACAGGATTGCGGCGGTGGCCGCAGGATTGCTCGTAGCTGTTCCGGCTATCGCGCAAAAGCCGCTGCTGAGTGTGTTCAAGGAGAATTATTTCATCAGCGGTGTGCCGCTCAATACGGCTCCGGCATACAATACGTCCGATGCCAAGTACCAGATCAGCGTGCGTTTCAATGCCGTGCAGAATCTTGCCGGCAGCGGCTGGGACCTCTTCTGGGGCTATACGCAGCTGTCTGTCTGGGATGTCTACAGGCCGTCGAACCCGTTTCGTGAAAACACTTATATGAACGGTCTCTATGCCGCCTGGGATGACCGCATCCTGATGGGCTACGAACACCGTTCTAATGGTCGTGATGGTGCGGATTCACGTTCGTTGGATTATGGGTTCATCACATATACACAGCCAATCGGGGAGCATTTTGCCATACAGGCTACCGGCCGTTTCGGCATCGGCTCCATAGGAAATGATTTCTCTCAGGAATTGTTCAGGGATTACCAGGGTTACGGCAATCTTGCGCTGGGATACCGCGGATATGAGGACCGGCTCGGCGCCAGATTGTCATTGACTCCGCTTTTTCCTTCCGGCTCCAGCGATGTCAGGGCCAATGTGACGGTGGAAGTGGCGTACCGCCTGCTGAAGGACACGGACTGGTTCTACCTGACCGCGCAGTATCATTACGGTTATGACGAGGCGCAGATCGACAGCGCCACTCCCGGCGTTTTCCTGAAACATATGTTCAGGATCGGTCTTTCCGTCCAGCCACAGTCGTTTATGCAGCGGCTTTTCTTCTGATTTTGCTTATCTTCGCACAAACAATAATCTTATAATATGAAAAAACTTTTCCTTCTCATCGCCGTCATCGCGGCCGCAGCCGTGGCACCGGAGGCTGACGCCTGCACCAATCTCATAGTTGGTAAAAACGCTTCTGTGGACGGCTCCGTGATCTGCTCGTACAATTGTGACGGTTGGGCCTATGCCGGCTTCCTCACCTCCATTCCGGGCGGCCTGCACCAGCCTGGCGAAATGTGCCCGGTACACCAGCACAACGGCACCAGGGTCGAATTGATACCTCAGGTGGAAAGGACCTACAACCGCATCGGCTATATCAACGAAAATCAGGTCGCTATCGTCGAGACCACCTTCGACGGCCGCCCCGAACTGAACAACAAGGACGGTATCTTCGGATACAGGGTCCATATGGATCTGGCTCTCCAGCGCTCCAGGACCGCACGCGAAGCTATCGGTGTCATCGCTGACCTTACCTCGAAGTACGGGTACCACTCTTCCGGAGAGACCCTCACCATCTGCGACAAGAACGAGGCCTGGATAATGGAGATAATCAGCAAGGGACCGGGTGTCACAGGCGCAGTATGGGTTGCTATGCGCATCCCGGATGACTGCATCTGCGCGCACGCGAACATCAGCCGCATCCGCCAGTTCCCGCTCAACGATCCGGAGAACTGCCTGTATGCCAAGGATGTCATCTCCTTCGCGCGCGAGAAGGGATACTACAAGGGCCGCGACAAGGATTTCAGCTTCCGCGATGCATACTGCCCTATCACATTTTCCGCAGTACGCTACTGCGATGCGAGGGTATGGAGCTTCTTCCGTCACCACACCGATCCTGCCGAGATGGACAAATATCTCCCTTATCTCAACGGCGAGTTTGACAAATGCGACCATCTGCCACTCTGGATCAAGCCTGACAGGAAACTTTCCGTACGCGATATTCAGCGCGACATGCGCGACCATTATGAAGGCACCGCCCTCGATATGACGACCGATGTCAGTGCGGGCCCGTGGGGGATGCCGGTAAGGCCGCCTAAGAGGAATTTCACCACCGCTGACGGTGGGAAATATTTCTCCGAGCGTCCGATAGCCACTCAGCAGTCCTGCTACACGATGGTCTGCCAGTTGCGCAACTGGCTCCCGGATCCGGTGGGCGGGGTGATGTATTACAACTGCGACGACGCGGCGGTGGTGGCATACGTGCCGGTTTACTGCTGTGTCAACGAAGTTCCGGAGGCGTTCCGCAAAGAGCACGCGCCGAACTGGGAGTTCGATGAGAAGGGTGCGTACTGGATGAACAATTTCGTGGGCAACCTCGCTTATCCGCGCTGGTCAGCCGTTTATCCCGATATTCAGGCGGCCCAGAAAGAACTCGAGGACTATTATGAGAAGGATCAGGAGGAGGTGCTTGCCACGGTTCAGACCCTTCACGGACCGGATGTCACTGCATATCTGACCCGCAAGAGCACGGAATATACCGAGAAGATGATGAAGCGCTGGGACGCCCTGGCAAGATTCATCATAGTAAGGCACAACGATATGGTGCGCCTGAAGGTGGATGAGAACGGTGAATTGAACCGCAACCGCAAGTATGACAAGCCGGGATTCAACGAGAGTTTCTACGAGCAGATTGCCACGGATACCGGTTCCAGGTATGAAATCAAGAAGTGAAAACAGTATCGTCCATATCTTTCAAGAATCTGTTTTGAAATGATTGATTTAAGATACGTAATGGAATAATTTGAAATATTTTTCATAACTTTATCTCATATTGCTGTATTAAAACATTATGCCAATCTTGGCTTTCCGCTGGATCAACAACGCTTTCAGCGGCAAAACCGGGACTCCTGGAACAGTCATCAACAGTAAAAACTATACCACCGTTTATAAGCTTACTTGGAGGGCAGATTAATCAGACATACCATGAAAAAAGTATTACTTATCATTTCCGCACTTTTCATCCTGTTGCCATCAGCATCGGCGGCCGGATATACTCAGAACAGATATCCTCTCGCAGAGGTTCCGTATCTTGAACTTCCTGTCGGCGCCATCCGTGCCGACGGCTGGCTGCTCGAGCAGCTGAACCGTCAGAAGGACGGGCTCACAGGCCATCTGGATGAGGTTTATCCGCAGGTTGTCGGGGATCGTAATGCCTGGCTCGGAGGAGACGGCGACTGCTGGGAGAGAGGTCCGTACTGGATTGACGGACTCCTTCCGCTCGCATATATACTCAATGACGAGGGCCTCAAGGCGAAGGCCGGCAAATGGGTTGAGGCCATACTCAACTCGCAGGACTCGACAGGCTTCTTCGGCCCGTCGGTGGACCTTCCCGCAGAACCGGGACTCCAGCGCAACAATTCCCACGACTGGTGGCCGAAGATGGTGGCTCTCAAGATACTGAAGCAGTACTACATGGCCACTGAGGACGAGCGCGTCATACCTTTCCTCACCAACTATTTCAAGTACCAGTTGGAGATGCTGCCGAAGTACCATCTGGACCACTGGACCTATTGGGGCCGTCAGCGCGCCGGGGACAATCTCGAAGTGGTATATTGGCTCTACAATATAACGGGAGACGGGTTCCTGCTCAAGCTCGGGGAACTGATCCATTCGCAGACAAATGATTGGACAGCCGTATTCACAACCTCCGACAAGCTCTACAGACAGAATTCGATACACTGCGTCAATCTGGGCCAGGGCTTCAAGGAGCCGGTGGTATATTATCAGCAGAGCAAGGACAGCAAATACCTGAACGCTCCGAAGGAGGGAATGAAGAAGATCCGTAACTTCATCGGTCTGCCTACCGGACTCTGGGCGGGAGACGAGATGATTCACATTGGCGACCCTAACCGCGGTTCGGAACTCTGCACCGCTGTGGAGATGATGTTCTCGCTCGAGGAGATGCTCCGCATATCAGGTGACCTGCAGTGGGCAGACCAGCTGGAGAGGGTGGCGTACAACGCACTTCCGACCCAGACCGATGAACATTTTGCAACCCGCCAGTATTATCAGCAGACCAACCAGATCTCCGTGACCAACGAGCAGAGGGTGTTCTCCACCCTTTATCTCGGCAAGGACCAGCTGTTCGGCGAACTGACAGGATACCCTTGCTGCACCTGCAATATGCATCAGGGCTGGCCTAAATTCACCCAGAATCTCTGGTATGCCACCCCTGACAACGGCGTCGCCGCTCTCGTCTATGCACCTTCAGAGGTGACTATGAAGGTCGCCGACGGAGTGGACATCGTGATAAAGGAGGATAC
>JAZRZH010000030.1:0-3356 GCA_045601245.1 Bacteroidales bacterium | reverse complement strand
TCTTTTGCATCTCCTTGACGATATCGATTGTTGCCTTTTCTTCTTTTGTCTGTTTCGTTTCCATAATCAGTTCAATCTTATTCTCATTCCTCCCATTATGTCATCCACGACGGAGCCGTCCGTAGTAGGCTTCGGCTCCTTGGGGCCGTCATTGGCGTGGGAGTGTCCGTCATATGGCGTGCTGTATTTTTGAACAGGTGCCGAGTCAAACACTGCGAGCAGGTTCCTGAGTTCGCGCCGCCTTTCGGCTTTCGTATTCTTTGCATGGACATACAGCCCACGATGTATTCCAGCCACAAGCGTTGACGCAAGTACAGTCACCAGCGCTGTCAGCGGCGTGCCGTAAGCTATTGCGATACAAACGGCGACGAAGCCTTTGAAACAGTCTCCGGCATATTCCTTCTCCAGTCGCTTCTGATCATAGTGGAGATGTCGGATTTCTTCTTCCAGCTGGTCGCATTTCTTGAGGACCTTCCTCGGTATCTCGTACTCGTCCTTTGCAAGGTTGCAGATCTCAAGCATCTGCACGGCCTGCTTTGCGATGCGTGGGAAATCATCCTTTATCTCAAGTATGCGCACCAGGTTGCGGCAGGAAAAGCGCCTGTCGAGCGACGATCCGGAAAACTTGCAGGTAAGTGGGAATCCGTCCTCCATCGTCAGCGTCTTTGAGAACGATATGCCGACTGGCTTGCCGGCACTGTCATATTTGATGTCGGCGGTTACGCCGGAACCGTCCAGAGCGAGTCTTTGCGGTAACTGTTTGATGTCCTTGATTTTCGCCATCGCCTGCGCCACGGATTTGCAGATGTCATAGCGTGCGTGTTCATAGGTGCGCCGCTTGCTGTCGCAAGGTATGTCACTTTTGTGCGCCCACTTGCATCGGCCCCAGGTGAAACCGTACTCGTGCGTCAGCTCCTTGCAGACTTCGATGTTCCTCTTGTACTGGTTGTAGTCGTTCAGTTTCCGCCCGCAGTTGTCCACCATGTTGATGATGACGTGCACGTGAGGGTTGTCCTTCTCATAATGTCGCGTGATCATGAACTGGGTGTTTCCGTATCCTCTCTTCTGCAGGTATTTCCGGACGCACTCTACAATCTTCTCATTGCTCAGGTGAATGAGGTCTTCCTGCGGCCAGGAGAACACCAGATGCTTTACCGGGTATTTCACCCTTTTGTTCATGCTCGCCTGCATATTGAAGCTGCGGGCAATCTTGCCGGTATCCGGAGCGAAGTTGCCGTCGGCGTCATAGTCCATGTCTATGCCTTCGCATGCCAGAACTTCTATGTTCTTGCCGATGTCGGTCTTGCCTGTGTCGTACATCTCGGCGCCCTTGAAGTAAGCGCCTTTCGTTATCTTCACTATCATATCAGTTTCTTTTTGAATGTTGTCAGAATGTCTTCCAGAGATTCCAGCGCAGACGATATATCGGCATCGTAGTTTCTGCTCAGGGCGTTGACGGCCTTCTTTGTAATCAGATTCAGATTGATGCCGATGTTGCGAATCTCCATTGAAAGGGCCTTGTAAGCCATCATCTCTTCGGGTGTGATTCTCGGGTGGACCTCTGCGGTCAATACTGCCTGCCTCACATATTCGTATAGGCTGATTCCGTCGCTTTCTGCTTTCTTCTTCAGGGAAAGGATTTCCTTGAGGGAGAACTTGGCCGAAATCCTGTACTGTATCCTGTCTTCCTCCGTTGCCTTCGGCCGGCCCGGACGTTTGTTGTATTGTGTCATATTCTTAACTGCGAACTTGAGAGCGGATTACGTTTTCGGGGCACCGAAAACACAAACTCGCTTCTTACTTAGTCCTGAAGCTTTTTCCCTGAAAGGTGATGCGGTCGAACGTCTCCTGCATCCTGTCCCAGACTCTTTCACCATAGATTTCCAGCAGATGTTTGTCATCAAGATTAGTTGAGACAACAGTGATGAGCTGACGGTTGTATCGTTCATAGAAGAAGTCCCGAATGGGGTTATGCTCGACGCCATAAATGAGGCAGCGCGGTGGCTCACACCCCAGGTCATCGATAAGACCGACCAGGGCTCTTTTGGCTTTGATGTAGGTATAGTGTTCCGGTTCCTCGGTGAAGTGATAGAAGAGGTCCTTCGCCGTTGCGAAATAGATGTCATCATTTACCCGGCCTACCCTAAGGACTTCTTTCAGGCTTTCCATCAAAATGGTCTTTCCCGTACCGATTTTGCCGTACAGCAGCAAGCCTCGCTTTGGTGATGAGGTCAGCCAGTTGGATATCTTGCGAATCTTGTCGGACGTTTCATCTTCCCTTTCAACGGCTCGTCCCCGGTTCATAACCTTCCGGGCATAAATCGAGGTCATTATCTTTGACACCTCATCACTGGTCAAGCCCGTCAATGCTCCAGCAAGTTTGCTAGAGGGTATCGGAGCCCTCAAATTCTTGAGCAGGCTCTCTATTGTTTTGTCTAAAATTTCGGGTTGCATAATTTGTTGTTTTAATCTTATTATCTTCTTGTATTATTTGGCGTGCACGATATGCACCGCCATAAGTGCATCGTATGCATCGCTCTGGGGCATCCCGTGCACCGGTGAACAGCGTGCACTGGTGAATGGCGTTCACTAGTTTCTCTTTGGCCTCGGTTGTCGTTTCGCAGTCCTCTGCGATGGAGACATACTTGTTCGCCCCACCTTGGGTAACACCGATTTTCTTGATGATGCCTATTCCCAAGAGGCAGCGCAATCCCTGTTTGACACTGCGGATGCAGATATGGGCTCTCTTTGCTATGAAAGAGCATCCGTACAGGGCTTTGTCTGCGTCGGAAGACGTCGCGGTGAAAATGACGGCGAACACTATCTTTGGTATATCCGGGAGTTTCAATTGGTCAATGAGAAAGTCGTGAACCTTTACATAGGTTTCCGTCTCTCTCATAGTTCTCCGTTATAGACTTTCATCACGTCGCCGAGCCGGTAGTAGAGACTGCCGTGACGGCGGATAGGAACGAGGATACCGCGCTTCGCCCACTTGCTGAGGGTGGAGTCGCAGCGGTCAAGAATCTCGCAGGCGCGGGCCTTGGAGATGAGCTCATCGGTGCCACCGGCGGGGATGGATGATTTCATTGAAGGAGAAGAGACTCTGAACTCTTCTCTCAGGATGTCGGCCACGCAGCGGGCCAACTGGGGCATGCTATCCTCCGTGAGAACGATGATGCCGCCCGGGTTTTGATCTGTCCTTTGCATAATTCCTATATTTTATTGTAAATTAAAAAACCGTCCCTATTGGAACGGTGCAAAGGTCAGTAAAGTACTGTATTTTAATAGAATAGGCTCATTTGAGGTTCATCTCAGGTTCATTTGAGGTTCATTTGAAGCTCATTTTGTACCGGAGT
>JAZRZH010000029.1:0-10617 GCA_045601245.1 Bacteroidales bacterium | reverse complement strand
GTCTAATGGACTACTATGCCAAATTGCACTAACAATAAAGAACCGCCGTATGCCGAACGGCACGTACGGTGGTGTGAGAGGTCGGTGGACACGAAAATAGGAGATAAACACCTATGATTAGTGTCTACCTCCTACTCGATTATATTGACGGTCAACGCGCTGTGACGCGGTGTGTTATCAGAAAAGGCCGTTGAGCTGTGCCTCGATCTTGTCACAGATGACGCTGAAATCTTCGGGCCGCTCCTGGAATTTCAGATTATCCACGTCAATCACGAGCAGTTTGCCGTCGCTGTAATGCTCGATCCACTGGTCGTAGCGTTCATTGAGGCCCTTCAGGTAGTCGAGCCTGATGCTGCTCTCATATTCGCGTCCGCGCTTCTGGATATTGGCGACAAGATTCGGGATGGAGGATTTGAGATAGATCAGCAGGTCCGGAGCCTCGACCAATGATACCATAAGCGAGAAGAGGGATTGGTAGTTCTCGAAGTCGCGGGTTGCCATAAGTCCCATATCATGCAAATTAGGGGCGAAGATGCAGGCATCTTCATATATGCTCCTGTCCTGGACTATAATCTTGTCGCTTTTGCGGATTTCGACCACATCCAGAAATCTCTTGTTCAGGAAATATATCTGGATATTGAAAGACCAACGCTCCATATCGTTATAGAAATCTGCAAGATATGGATTGTAATCCACGGATTCGAATTTCGGGGTCCAGTTGTAATGGTCGACAAGCATCCTTGTCAGAGTTGTTTTGCCGCTGCCTATGTTACCGGCTATTGCGATATGCATATCTTTTCTCTTATTGATTAATCATAACAAAATTACAAACTCTTTTCGTAAATTTGTAATATATTATCTGATATCGGATGGATATAAAGGTTTTCTATTTCAATTCGCTCCGTGAATGCTGTTATGTTGTCTGGGACGGAACATCTGAATGTGCCATAGTCGATCCGGGCTGCTGGGGACAGGGGGAGTTTTCCCGTCTGAAGGGCTTTGTTTCCGAGAAGGGGCTCAAGCCAGTGCGCATTCTTCTGACGCACGGACATCTGGACCATATCTTCGGTCTGCAGTCCTGCTATGATGAGTGGCATCCGGCAGTGAACATCCATAAGGAAGATATCTTCCAGACCGAATTCGCTCCCGTGATGGCATCGGAGCTGGGGATGGATATGCCGGCGGTAGCATGCCCTTTCGAGACGGTTTCCGATGGTGATATTCTCAAGGTCGGCAGTATGGCATTCAGCGTAATCCATACCCCAGGCCACACGGCAGGCGGCGTATGCTACTACAATCCTGAGGCTGGGTCGCTTTTCTGCGGTGATACGCTTTTTGCCGGAAGCGTCGGGAGAAGTGATCTTCCCAAAGGTGATGCCGCTGCATTGATGGAGAGCCTTCAGACAAGGATTGCCACCCTTCCGCTGGATACTGATATCTTTCCGGGACACGGATACCCTACGAAAATAGGAACCGAACTGAAGATGAATCCATATCTGAGTCAGAATCAATAGTTATCCGAAATGGAGAAGTCCCTTATTCAGATACGAGGCGCAAAAGTCCACAATCTCAAGAATATCGATATCGATATTCCGCGGGACAGCCTTGTCGTGGTTACGGGCCTCTCCGGCAGCGGAAAATCATCTCTGGCATTCGATACTATTTACGCGGAGGGACAGAGACGCTATATGGAGACGCTTTCAGCCTATGCGCGTCAGTATATGGGAATCCTTTCGCGCCCCGACGTGGAGGATATCAAGGGCCTCAGTCCGATAATTGCAATCGAACAGAAGACCACCGGCAGGAATCCGCGTTCCACTGTGGGAACCATTACAGAGATATACGATTTCTTCCGTCTGCTCTATGCAAGGGCGTCTCAGGCCTTCTCGCCCGAGACCGGTGCGGAGATGGTGCGCTATACCGACGACCAGATCACGGACCTTCTGGTCGAGAAATTCGGCGGACGCAAGGTGATGCTGCTCTCCCCGCTTGTAAAGGGCCGCAAAGGCCATTATAAAGAGCTTTTCGATCAGTTGGTGAAGAAGGGTTACAGTCAGGTCCGGATTGATGGAGAAGTCCGCTATCTGGCCGATGTGAGGCCTTTGGACCGTTATAAGATACATTTCATCGAACTTGTAGTGGACAAAATCGTCCCCGATGAATCCGACCGCAAGCGGATCCGCGAATCCGTGGTGACCGCACTCAATCAGGGAAAGGGGTCTCTGGCAGTGTTCGCGCCTGATGACGGGACTATTCAGCACTTCAGCCGCAATCTGGTCTGTCCGGATACGGGGCTTTCATTCGAGGTCCCGGCTCCTTTCACATTCTCCTTCAATTCCCCGCAGGGTGCCTGTCCGCATTGTCACGGACTCGGCACAATAGCCAGCGTCGATATGGCGAAGATTATTCCTGACAGGAAGAAATCCATTGCCGAAGGCGGCATAGCACCGCTCGGGTCCCACAGGGAGAACGGCACCTTCCATCTGCTTGACGCTATCGCCCGCAAATACGGCTTTTCACTTTACGATCCAATTGATAATATCCCTGAAGAGGCTCTCAATCACATACTTTACGGCTCCGATGAACTTTTCCGCACAGGCTCCGGGAATGATATGGAGATGTCCACTTTCGGTGGCGTCATTGCGATGGTGGCGCCGACAGGGGAGGAGAGCGACCGCTCCCTCACAAAGAAGGACCTTTTTGTGGATGAGATTACCTGTCCGCTATGTGGTGGGACGAGGCTTAAGAAAGAGTCTCTTTATTTCAAGATAGACGGAAAGAATATCTCCGAGGTATCCGATATGAATATCAGCGACCTGTATGAATGGGTAGCAGATCTTCCGACACGTCTCTCCGCCAGGCAGAATGCGATTGCATCCGATATCATCAAGGAGCTGGTCTCAAGGATAGGGTTCCTGAAGGATGTAGGGCTGGATTACCTGAGTCTTAGCCGCAGCACCCGTTCCTTGAGCGGTGGTGAGAGTCAGCGCATCCGCCTGGCTACGCAGATTGGCTCGAAGCTGGTCGGAGTGCTTTATATCCTCGATGAGCCTAGTATCGGTCTGCATCAGCGTGATAATGAGAAGCTTATCAAATCCCTCAAGGCTCTGCGCGACGAAGGCAACTCCGTTATGGTGGTCGAACACGACGAAGATATGATGCTCAATGCCGACTGGCTTGTGGATCTCGGTCCCGGAGCCGGAGAATATGGCGGCAAAGTACTCTATAATGGTCGTCCTCAGGATCTTGCATCTTCGGGTGCAACGGGTCCTTCGGCGGATTACCTGCTGGGAAGGAAAAAGATTGAGGTCCCGGCCGTGCGGCGTCCGGGTAACGGCAAATTCATCACCCTTAGCGGAGCGGGCGGCAACAACCTGAAGGATGTGACCCTGAAACTGCCACTGGGACTGCTAGTCGGAATCAGCGGTGTCAGCGGAAGTGGAAAGTCGTCCCTGATCAACGAAACGCTTATGCCGGTCATCAGCGCCGCACTCTACCGTTCCAAAAAGCGTCCGCTGCCTTACGGCTCCATCGAGGGCCTTGAAAATATCGACAAACTCATCGAGATCGACCAGAGTCCGATAGGACGCTCGCCGCGCAGCAATCCGGCGACATATACAGATATCCTCACAGATATCCGCACCCTCTTCGCCCAAACACCGGATGCCAGGGTGCGCGGATTCAGCGCAAGCCGTTTCTCCTTCAATGTAAAGGGCGGCAGATGTGAAGCGTGCAAGGGGGCCGGAGTCCAGACCATAGAGATGCATTTCCTTCCGTCCGCCTATGTGACCTGCAAGGAGTGCAACGGCAAGCGGTACAAACCCGATACGCTGGCGGTGAAATACAAGGGGAAGAGTATCAACGATGTCCTGGATATGACCATATCGCAGGCTCTCGAATTCTTCGAACCCGTTCCGTGGATTGCGGCCAAGCTCCGCACGATGGAGGAGGTGGGGCTCGGATATCTGACACTTGGCCAGCAGTCGACCACATTGAGCGGCGGTGAGAGCCAGAGGCTGAAATTGTCTGCCGAACTCTCAAGAAAGGATACCGGCAATACACTCTACCTCCTTGATGAGCCTACCACCGGACTGCATTTCGAGGATATCAAGGTGCTTCTCGGAGTATTGCAGAAACTTGTGGACCAGGGCAATACCGTCGTGGTGATAGAACACAATCAGGATGTCCTCAAGTCCGTTGACTATCTGATAGATATGGGCCCTGAAGGGGGACTCGGCGGCGGGGAGATCATTGCAGAAGGTACTCCTGAAAAGGTGGCCCGCTGCAAAAAATCATATACAGGCAAATATTTAAAAAAGATACTATAATGCTTAAAGACGAAGAAATCTGGTACAGGGCCATCAAGGAAAACACGGTAGAGGCTCTGAATACCGCCCTTATTGCCGGCACCGGCCGCCGCCTTATCCAAATGGCGGAAGTAATCCACGCACGCCAGTTCACAACCATTGCTGACGAGATTGCAAACAACATCGACACAAAGATCGTGCTCATCGCCGGTCCTTCGAGCAGTGGCAAGACCACTACCTCCAAGCGCATAGCGCTTCACCTCAAGGCAATCGGCATTAATCCGGTGGTTATCAATATGGACAACTATTTCCGCAACCGCGAGGATACACCGAAGGATGCCAATGGCGATTATGATTTCGAATGCCTTGGCGCGATGGACGTGCCATTCCTCAACAAGCAGCTCAACCAGCTTATGAATGATGAGGAGATAGACGTGCCTACATACGATTTCCGTGATGGAAAACGTTCCTTCACAGGCCGCAAATACAGGATGACGAAAGGGTCAATCATCGTGATGGAGGGCATCCACGGCCTGAATCCGGACCTTACCCCCGGTATCGCTCCGGAAAGCAAATACAAGGTCTATGCTTCCGTGCTGCGCCCTCTGACCATCGAGGAGCCTGATGACACGCTCTACGATACCCGTCTGCTCCGCAGAATGGTCAGGGACTTCAATTTCCGCGGCACATCACCGGAGGAGACCATCCTGCGCTGGCCGAAGGTCATCGAAGCCGAGAACCGCAACATCGTTCCGTTTATGGACAATGCCGATGCGAAATTCGACTCCTCACTCATCTATGAGCTTCCGTTGCTCAAGAGTTTTGCGGAGAATATGCTCAGAAGCGTGCCTAACTACTCCGACGCATATCCGGAGGCAGCAAGGCTGCTGCATTTTATCATGAACAACCTGGCCGCCCTCACGCCGAGGGAGGTGAATATGATTCCGCCTACTTCAATAGTAAGGGAATTCATTGGTTCTTCAAGCTTTACTTACTAGGGATTACTGCGGCCTGAGCCAGGATTCGGGGTTCTGCTTCTGAGTCCCTTTCCAGATCTGGAAATGGATGGAAGATGACCTGCCATCGGATTCGAGATATCCGAGGACCTGGCCGGTCGCGATTTTCTGGCCGGATTTCACGGAGACCTTCCGCAGCTTGCAGTAGAAGGTGAAGTACTCTCCGTGCTGGACGAGTACGCACTGTCCGTAGCCCGGCATCATCACTATCTGTTTTACGGTACCTTCGAAGACGCAGCGGACTTCGGCGTTTTTGTCGGTCCTGACGGTGATTCCGTTACACTCCGGAAGACGTATGTTCTTGTATACCGGGTGCATGTTCACGCCAAACTTTTCGGTCACGATACCCCGGCTGACCGGCCATCCGAGTTTCCCTCGGTTCTGGGCGAAACTGCCGCTGAGTTTGTCATCCACAGGAAGGGCCTTCCCATTCCCGGGCTCCGTATCTTTCTTCTTTTTCTTCTCCGCCGCGATGGCGGAGCTGATTATGCGCTGGATCTCGCTGTTGAGCCTTTCGACCTCCTTGCGCTTCTGTGCAAGTTCCTTCCTGTATTTGCTCTGGTTCTTCGATATGTCCTTGATGACGGCCCGGGATTCTTTCTCTTCCGCGAGTAGAGTGTTATATTCCCGCTCGCGGTTGGCCCTCATCGCATTGGCCTGTGCCACAACGGCCTCCAGACGGGCTTTCTCCACTTCCAGCTCCTCCCGCTTAGCCTTAATCTTCAAGGCCTGGGAATTCACCGTACCGGACAGGTTTTTCAGATAGGTGAGCCTGCGGTAGCCCTGGCCTATGTTTTCGCTGGCCAGGACATACATAAACCAGACTTTTGTATTGCGGTTCTTGTATGCGTTGTAAATCAGTCTCGAGTAATATGCCCCAAGCGTGTCGATCTCGGCCTTCAACTGCCTTATCTCGCGCTCCTTGTCGTTGATGTCGCGCTCTGTGGCGCGTATCTGGGCGTCTATGTTGGCAATCAGCGCCTTGCGGTTGGCCGCTTTCTTTTGGATGAGCGCAAGATTCTCGCGGCTGGCCTTCTGCTTGGTGCTGAGATTTTTCAGCTGTTTGTCGATGAATGAAATCTCAGCCTCTATCTTCTTCTTGAGTTCCTGCTGCATCGAGGTGTCCTGTGCAAAAGAGCACGGGACTGCGAGCATCAGGGTCAATATGAGGAGGCAGATGCGTTTCATCGTTATTTGGCATTTAGCTGCTCCTTGCGCTCCTTGATCCGCTTGTCAAGCTTTGCGAGTTCCTGTTCGTCAGTAAGCAGCGCCCTGGCCTGATTCCAGTATATGAATGCGAGGTCATAGTCCTTGAGGGAATAGAGCGTTTCTGCATAATGGTCGAGGATGGTGGCCTGTTCCTTGCCGCCGTAGAGCATTGCGTGCTTGAAAATGGCCTTTGCCTCGACATCCTGGCCCATAAGGTGGAGGATCCAGGCATAGGTGTCGAGGTACGTCGGATTGTCCGGTTCCTTTTCAATGGTCTTCTTGCTCATCTCCCGTGCCTTCTTGAGCCTGACCTTTCCGAGACTCATATAGTAAGCGTAGTTGTTGAGGGTGATGGTGCTCTCCGGGTCGGCCTTGAGAGCTTTTTCATAGCATTTGAAGGCTTTGCGGACATTCCCGTCCTGGAAATACAGGTCTCCGAGGGAAGGGTAAGTCTGCATTATCGTGGCACTGTCCTTCGGTGCGGTGGCCGCCATCGCCTCGTAGTCCTCAATCGCGGCCCTGATATTGTTCATCTGCCTGAACGCCGATGCCCTGATGATCAGCGGGTCGTGGATGTCCTGCCAGTTCTGGAGCATTACCGTGGAGTGGTCGATGACGCCGTTCCATTTTTGGGAATAGTACAGCATCAGAAGATACTGGAAGCTGAGTGTATAACTGTCGGGATAGAGTTCGATGTTCCGTTTCATAGTAGTGAGTGCGGTATCGATGCGCCCCGTCCTGTAGTAATACATACTGAGGGTGTTGTTGAGCGTGCTGTCGTCCGGGTGGACATTATGTGTCTCATCCAGAAGCGAATCCATTTCCGGCGTGAACGCCACTATGAACTGCGGCATCTCCATCAGTCCGTCGATATATGTGGCCTTTCCCTGAGGTGGGAGGGATGAGTCTGTCAGGAAATGGCGGATATCGGAGAAATAATTCTCATAATTACGCATCAACTGATATACGTGAGCCCTGCCGTAATATGCGGGAGAGTAGCCTTTGTCAAGGTCAATTGCCTGATTGTAGCAGTCCAGCGCGAGGCTGTCACGGTATGTGGCGTGATACCAGTCGCCCAGCATCGAGGCGAGTCTCGGAGTCTTGCACTCCTGGAAATATCCTTCAAGATACTTATAGGCTTCGGCCTCGTTGCCACCGTTCTTTTTGATAAGGAGATCCATCTTGGTGAGGCAGATGGCCTCGTTCTTGCCGCCGATGAGGGATATCTTGTCGATGGATTCGATGGCCTTGTTCACTTCATTCTGCTGCAGATATGCGCTTGCCGCCTCGAAATAGAGGTCGCTCTTCTTAGGATGATCGGCCAGCAGTTCCTCAAGAAGTTTCGTGCAGAGTTCAGGACGCTCCGTCTGTTGGTAGAACATCGCCAGGGAGTATTTGTACCAATAGTTCTCAGGCGAGAGTTCCAGCGCCTTCTTGAGATTGGTCTCAATCTTTGCAAAGTCGGCCTTGTTGCCGGATGAGAGCATCAGGCAGGCATAGTAATAATAAGCCGCATCGTTCTGCGGGTTTTCCGCTATCTCCTGATTGAAGAGTTTAGCCGCTTCGGCGACATTGTTTTCCTGATAATATTTCAGCGCGTCAAAAAAGACGGATGACTGTGCCGACGCTGAAAGTCCGCACAACAGCAGACCGAGCGCCGCGACAATCGGCATTGCGGTTTTAGTCAGTTTCATTTTCATCACTGTACAAAAATACAAAAATTAGTGAAGCCCGCGGCTTTTGTGACAAAAACCGCACCGCAAATGGCGCCTACCAGGAAAGAGTCCTCGACATATCGTCGTTCACCGTAATCCTGACCTTGAGGGTCTCCTCAGGCAGCAGCTCCTCGATCATTTCCGGCCACTCTATCAGGCAGAGCCGTCCGCTGTCGAGGTACTCGTAGAGACCGATGTCCATCGCCTCAGCAATTCTGTTGATGCGGTAGAAATCGAAATGGTAGACATAATTTCCGGTGGCATCCATATACTCGTTCACTATCGTGAATGTCGGGCTGGTGACAATATCGTTGACACCAAGCACGTTGCACAGGGCGGTGATGAATGTGGTCTTGCCGGCTCCCATTGAGCCGTAGAAAGCGATTATCGTGCTGTCCCCCTTTTCCTTCAGGAATCTGGCGGCCGCTTCTTCGAGCGCGTCCGTATCTTTGATGACTATCTCATTCATAATAATTGCCACGGTCGAGGTTCCTGAATTGCAGGGCCTCCGTGATATTCTGCAAAGATATTAAATTATTGCCTTCAAGGTCCGCAATGGTCCGCGCCAATTTGAGTATTCTGCTATACGCACGTGCCGATAGATTGAGCTTTTCGATTGCGTTTTTCAAAAACTCATTTTCTGTCCTGCCGATGACGCAGAACTGCCTGATCTGTGCCGTATTCATCTGAGAATTGGTGAATATCCCCTCGCCGGCAAACCGTTT
This sequence comes from Bacteroidales bacterium, assembly GCA_045601245.1. Lineage (GTDB taxonomy): Bacteria > Bacteroidota > Bacteroidia > Bacteroidales > UBA932 > Cacconaster. The sequence continues at coordinate 1,645 of JAZRZH010000029.1, read as the reverse complement.
CATCTGGATACGCCTTGCCGCCGCGACCCTTGCTGCGATTGAGGCGCTGTCCTCGGCCTTCTCATCGGATGTGAGATCTGCCGCGGAGACACTGCGGCAGAAAATATGCATGTCCAAGCGGTCCATCATAGGCCCGGATATCCGTCCCATATAGTTCCTGATCTGCATCGGGGTGCAGGTGCAGCGGTCAGTGCCGTCCCCGTAATGGCCACAGGGACAGGGGTTCATCGATGCGATGAGCATAAATGAGGAAGGATAGGTGACTTTGTACCGTGCCCTGGATATGGTCACTTTCCCGTCCTCTACAGGCTGTCTCAGTGCATCAAGGAGCAATTTGCTGAATTGTGCGACCTCGTCGAGATAAAGTACTCCGTTGTGCGCCAGCGAGATCTCCCCGGGACCGGCATTCTGGCCTCCTCCAATAAGTGAAACAAGACTGGAACTATGATGTGGTGTTCTGAAAGGCCGTTCCCGCATCAGTCCGTGCATACCGTTGCTGTTGCCGGAGATGGAGTAAATTTTGGAGGTTTCGATGGCCTCTTCACGGCTCATCGGGGGCAGTATTGACGGCAGGCAGGAAGCCATCAGAGATTTGCCGCTGCCGGGTGAACCGATAAGAATCAGCGAGTGCCCGCCTGCGGCCGCTATCTCCATCCCGCGTCGTGCCACCTTCTGGCCCTTGACTTCGCGGAAGTCGTTGAGCGACCCTGTGCGCGGGGTTTCCGATGCTTCGGGGTGCACAAGCAGCGCGCTCATATCGATATCGCCCGCCAGTATGTCCAGCACCTCTGCCAGACTCGAAACTCCGTATATTTCCAGTCCGTCGATATCCGCCGCCTCCGGTGCCGATTCCTTCGGGAAAATACACCCCTTGAAGCCGCTGCGCTGTGCGTGGACCGCAGTCGGGAGTACACCGTTGACAGGCCTGACGCGGCCGTCCAGGGCCAGTTCGCCCATTATCAGAAATTCCCCGCACCGCGGAGCGTAGACCTGTTCGGAAACGGCCAGCAGCCCCACTGCTATGGCCAGGTCGTATGAAGAGCCCTCCTTGCGGATATCGGCGGGGGCGAGGTTGACCACCATCTTCCTGCCCGGGATTCTGTATCCGTATGCCAGCAGGGCGGTTGTCACTCTGAGCAGGCTTTCCCGCACTGCCACGTCCGGAAGCCCGACCAGCCTGAGCCCGATTCCCGTGGAAATGTCGACTTCAACGGTCACGGTCACCGCCTCTATTCCGATGCAGGTGGCGCAATATGTTTTGTGAATCATCTTTTTTGCCTGCAAGATAGCCTTCGGAATATGGCCTTGTCAAGCAAATAATGACAATCCCGGAAAAAAGAAAGGTTTTCGGAATCACCGAAAACCTTCCATTTCAGTTTAGTCGTTGTTCAACTCGATGATATCCACCTCGTTGCGATGCGAACTGCCGAGCAGCCATTCGCTGTAGTAGTCGGCCATCCGCCAGAAGAAATATTCGTTCATATCTCCGAATGCGTGTTTCTGACCCGGCAGGATGAGCAGGTCGAAACGCTTGTTGGCCCTGATGAGGGCGTCCACCACGCGTATTGTATTTGACGGGCTGACGTTATCGTCATAGTCGCCGTGTACGAGCATCAGGTGGCCCTTGAGGTTCTTCGCGAGCTCC
>JAZRZH010000028.1:0-97947 GCA_045601245.1 Bacteroidales bacterium | reverse complement strand
GTAATGCTTCGCGAGCATCCCTGTGAGCGTGGTCTTGCCGCTGCCTATGTTGCCTGCTATACCTATGTGCATGAAGATTGCCTTTTGTGCTTACAAAATTAAGTATTATTTCGCAAAAATCCCGAAAATCGAACTGCCGCTTCCGGACATCGCGGCATAGACCGCACCGCGGGCATACATATCCTCCTTGATCCGCGCGAGTTGCGGATACGAAGGGAATATGCTCTCCTCGAAATCGTTCTCCACCACTCCGCGCCACTGCTCCACCGGCAGCGCGACCACATCTTCGAGCGGACGCCCGGGGATGTGCGGATTGACGCCGGCATATGCTTCGCGCGTGGAGACGTGGACCTGCGGCACCACCACCTCGAAGCGCCAGTCGTCCAGCGTGATATCGCACGGTGTCATTATCTCCCCGCGGCCGCGGCAGAACATAGGGGTATTGTAGACGAAAAACGGACAGTCGCTGCCCAGACGCGCCGCAAGCGATGCAAGGGCCGGCTTGTCGAGACCGAGGTGGAACATTTCATCGAGCATCACGATGGTGAAGGCCGCGTCTGCCGAACCGCCTCCCAGGCCCGCTCCGGACGGGATATTTTTGTAGAGATAGATATCCACCGGCGGGATGCCGTACTCTTCCGACATCATCTTCCACGCCCTGAAGCACAGATTGGCCTGCGGATCCCCGTCCACCGGGATGCCGTAGAGCGTCATCGAAGGCTTTTCCGACGGGACTATTTCGAGCACGTCGCGCATACCGCGGTACGGCACCATCAGAGTGTCGATATCGTGGTATCCGTCCTCCCTCCTCCTCAGGATATTGAGGCCGAGATTGAGTTTGGGGTTTGGGTAGGTTATCATCCGGAAAATTTAAAGTTTATGCAAGTTACTCAATTATTTCGTAAGTTTGCCGAAATATATGACTATGCGCACAGAGATCTCATCCATAGGCAAGGAAGCCGCAATCGAAAAGCTTTTCGAAAGCACCGGTTTCACCAACGGCCGCACCATATCTCCAAAGGAGAAGGGAGAGTACTGCACCTCACACCGCATAATGCTCGAAGGTGTGGATTTCGATCTGGTCTACACTCCGCTCAAGCATCTGGGATACAAGGCGGTGCTCTATGTGATCGGGGACCTCTACGCCTCGATGCGCAACCCCGTCGCGCTCTCCGTCAACCTCGGGATTTCCAGCAGATTCTGCTTCGAGGACATCTCCTCCTTCTGGGAGGGAGTGCTGGCGGCGGCGAAGGAACACAATATCAAGGATCTGTCGCTCGACCTCAACCCGTCGGTCAACGGACTGTGCATCAGCCTTTCAGCCATCGGAGTACAGAAGAAGAGCGTCATCGACAGAATCTCCGCACCGGGCAACACCGACATCGTATGCCTCACAGGGCGTGTCGGAGCCGCATATATGGGCCTGCATATCCTCGAGCGCGAGAAGGTGTCATTCAATGCCAACGGAAAGCAGCCGGACCTCTCCAAATACAAGAACGTGCTGGCGTCATACCTCAACCCGGAGATCAAGGCAAACGTGGTGAACCGCTTCGTGGATGCGAAGACCTGCCCTTCGAATGGCCAGTTCATCACGAAGGGGCTCGGTGACGCAGTGCTGCGTCTCAGCCGGGAGACCGGCCGAGGAGTGAAGATCTATCTCGAGAAAATCCCTATTTCGAGCCAGACCTTCGAGACCGCCGACGAACTCGGCATTGACCCTGTAACCGCAGCGATGAACGGAGGGGACGATTATCAGTTCCTCTTCGTGATGCCTATCGACAAGCACGAGATGATACGCAGGGATTTCCAGGATTACGATATCATCGGACACCTCGCCCAACCAGAAGTGGGGGCTGTCATCGTCACCCCGGAGGGTGCCGAAATCCCGATTCACGCTCAGGGATACACCGCAACGACAGAAGAAACAACAAAATAACCGGATACCATGAAAAAAGTATTTATCGCCATTATGGCCGCAGCGCTTGTAGTATGCAGCTGCAAACCTAAGACTGAAACCGTTACCGAACCTGCTCCGGAAGCCACCGAAATATGCAGCGGCGACTGCAATGAATGCGACGGATGCTGCAGCGATCTCTTCGTTGCTGATGACGCCGACACCGCCTGCAACGCCGACGGCACCTGTGCCGACAAGAAGTGCACCGGCGACTGCAAGGACTGCAATAGCGAAGGAAACTGCGCCGACAAGAAGTGTGACGGCAAGTGCGCCGACAATAAGTGCGAAGGCGAGTGCGCTGATAAGAAATGCGAAGGAAAGTGCCACGAGGCTGCCAAGGCTGAGACCGGATGCGTATACTGCGGTGCCTGCTCCTGCCCGATGGAGATCAATATCGCAAAGATCAACGAGCTTTACGACAAGGCTGTCAAGGCCGGCAAGGTCACCCCTGAGATCCAGGCCGCTTACGACGCCCTTCCAAAGCACGCTTCAGACTGCGTGGAGTGCGGTTCCTGTATGGACAAATGCCCTAAGGGCATCAATATCCCCGAGAAGATGAAGGCTGCCGCAAAACTCTTCGGCAAATAACAATCGCTTTATATCCGGGGCTTGCATACAAGCGCAGACCCTAGATTATGAACCAGGGGTTGACCGGACCGGTCAACCCCATCATTTTTTCATCAGGCATTCCACTCCTTAGCCTGTAACTGGTAGCTATCCTGCAGGATAACAGCTTACAAGTTGAATCTCAAGCCGATGTTGGCGGTGACTGCGCCGCGATATTGAAGGAAAATGCGATGGCTGCAAGTACAGAAATTATTATTCTTTTAATTGCGATAATAGTCGATTAAGAAGAATGTAACTGCACTTGTGATTATTAATAAGCAATTGTTCCGCTAGTGATGGGAATGTAATATGGATCCGTATAAGCTTTCTTTATTCTTTCAAGAGCATCATCAGTAATTTCCAACTTATCTTGTTGTATGTTAAGGAAATATATATGGTTATCAATTATGATAAACCATCCCTTAAGATCCGCTATTTCAAATATTCCTTGCGGTTTGATTGTAGAAACGGCTTTAGCAAAAGTGTCATTATTCTTATTCTTTAACAGAAATCCGGTTTTGAATAAATAATGGCGGAATAGGTATCCACGAAGAGATGTTGAGTAAGTATATAAATCAACATTAGAGCGACAATCTACAACGATATCGCTGACAAAGAACTTTTTGAGATCCAAATATTCCCACCCTGCATATTGAGCGTTATTTTCAAAGTTATCATAATTCCACTCTATGTCTTTTTTTAATAACAACGTCGGAACCATATAGATATCACATAATTCTGGCGAGAACTCCGAACTGATTTTTCTGATATCACGATAAACCTTATTTTGCTTAGCAGAAACGGCACTAAGGTAATTATTAACAAAGGCCGTGTCATTGTATGACTCGTTATACTGCATCCCAAACAATGAGATTGCAACAAAAAATAATAATCCCATAGATGCAAAGTTAACTGTTAATAACGGATAATCCCAATACAATCCAGGTAAGAATAAGTGGTATATCCACCCTTCACAAGTGGGTCGTGAACTAACGCAGAGAACAAATGTAATTTTTCCCCTATTCCTCCTCCAAACAACTTTACTTTATATCCAATAGTGATACCCCTTACATTAACTGCATGATTATTTGTGGTTGACAAGATTTCCGCATTGTTAGATAATAAACGGCCCGAGCAGCAGGGCTTCAGCCCGCCGGTCGCGAGTGAGCGTAATTTCTTTATGCCTGAAATTCAATACTTTAAGTGAAGTCCCTTGCGTCAAATGGCGCAAGGGACTTCACTTAATCAGCTAATATCCAGCCTTTTACGAATTACACAATAGTAAGGCGCCTGCAGGCGCTAGCGGAGGCCGCATAGGGGCCTCGTTTACGGGGTAGCGGTCGTAGCGGCGGGGTCGCGAGCGGGTTCACAGCGGGCATGTTGATGCCCGCGACCCGAGCAGCAGGGCTTCAGCCCGCCGGAACGGGGCAGAGGCCGATTCGTTGCATCGGAGACGGAAAAAAAGTTGAAATATTTTCGCTATCTTTGCAAACTTATGAAGGAAAGTGAGAAGATAATAGAGAACGTCACTTCGAGCGAGTATGAGCACGGCTTTGAAACCGTTGTGGATCAGGAGTTTGTGCCTAAGGGCATAAACGAGGAGATCATCCGTCTCATATCGTCCAAGAAGCAGGAACCGCAGTGGCTGCTGGACTTCCGTCTGGACGCATTCCGGAAGTGGCAGAAGATGAAGCTCCCGACCTGGGCTCATCTCGACATTCCTGAAATAGATTTCCAGGACATAATATATTACGCAGCGCCGAAGAAGCCGTCTTCCGAAAAGAAGGAGGTGGATCCGGAGCTTGAAAAGACATTCGACAAGCTCGGCATCCCTTTGAAGGAACGCAACGTGCTCAGCGGCACGGCGGTGGACGCCGTATTCGATTCCGTTTCGGTAAAGACCACCTACCGCGAATCGCTGGCAGAGAAGGGCATCATATTCTGCTCGTTCTCCGAGGCGGTGAGGGATTATCCCGACCTGGTGCGCAAATATCTCGCGACCGTAGTGCCGTCGGGCGACAATTTCTACGCCGCCCTCAACAGCGCGGTATTCAGCGACGGGTCATTCTGCTATATCCCGAAAGGTGTGCACTGCCCTATGGAGCTCCCCAGCTATTTCCGCATCAATGCGAAGGGCACCGGACAGTTCGAGCGCACGCTGCTGGTGGCTGACGAGGGCTCGTACCTGAGCTATCTCGAGGGCTGCACGGCGCCGATGCGCGACGAGAGCCAGCTCCACGCCGCAGTGGTGGAGATCATCGTGGAGAAGGACGCGGAGGTGAAGTATTCGACCGTACAGAACTGGTATCCGGGCGATGCGCAGGGACGCGGAGGCATCTACAACTTCGTGACCAAGCGCGGTATCTGCAAGGGTTCCGGCAGCAAATTGTTCTGGACCCAGGTCGAGACCGGAAGCGCCATCACTTGGAAATACCCGAGCACCATACTCAAGGGCGACAATTCGGTGTCGGAGTTCTACAGCGTTGCTGTGACCAACAACTATCAGCAGGCGGACACCGGCACCAAGATGATTCACATCGGCAAAAATACCCGCAGCCGCATCATAAGCAAGGGTATTTCAGCAGGCCACAGCCAGAACAGCTACCGCGGTCTGGTGAAGGTCGTGCCGAACGCAGACAACGCGCGCAACTACTCGCAGTGCGATTCGCTGCTGCTCGGTGACAAATGCGGCGCGCACACATTCCCTGTCATAGAGAGCGACAACCGCAGCGCCGTCCTCGAACACGAGGCGACGACCTCCAAGATCAACGAGGAACAGCTCTTCTACTGTTGCCAGCGCGGCATCACCAGGGAGGATGCGGTCGGTCTGATAATCAACGGATACGCCAAGGAGGTCCTCAACAAACTCCCTATGGAGTTTGCGGTCGAGGCGCAGAAACTCCTGCAGGTTTCACTTGAAGGCAGTGTAGGTTAGCGTATGTTCACACTCGACCACATATTATTCACCGTAGGCGGTGCCGGAGTCAGCGTCAGCGAACTCATTTCCGCATTACTCGGTCTGACCTGTGTCTTTCTGGCCGGAAGGGGCAAGGTGCTCAACTTCTGGTTCGGGTATCTCTACAATATCTTCCTGTTCATACTTTTCGCACAGAAGCATCTCTATTTCAGCATGGCTCTGCAGCCTGTCTCATTTCTCATAAATCTTACCGGCCATTACCGCTGGACCCATCCGAAGGAAAGTGAGAAAAACGCTGCGGAAGAGTTGAAGATCACGCGATTGTCCGGGACCCTGCGCGCCCGCTACGTGATACTGGTCATAATGCTGACCCTCATCCTCGGATGGGCGATGCAGCAGGCCGGCGTCCTCTGGCCGGAATCATTCCCGCCTGCCACCAGGCCGTTCCTCGACGCATTCGTGACAATGATGATCCTCGCGGCGCAATATCTCTCAGCCCTCAAGAAGATGGAGTGCTGGGCCGCCTGGCTCGTGGTAAATACGACAAATATAGTTTTATACATACTCGCCGGACTCGTATTCATGCCGGTTGTCAGCGCCTGCTATCTGGCGCTCGCATATTTCGGCATAATGTCCTGGCGCAAACAAATGAAGGAGCAATAATATGTTGACCATCAAGGATCTCCACGCTTCAGTGGGGGACAAGGAAATACTCAGGGGTATCAATCTGGAAGTCAAGCCCGGCGAAGTCCACGCCATAATGGGACCCAACGGTGCCGGCAAGAGCACTCTCTCGGCGGTTCTCGCGGGACGCGAGACATTTACCGTGACTTCCGGTGAAATCATCTACAAGGGGCGCGACATCACGGGCCTGACGCCGGAAGAGCGCTCCTGGGAGGGCATTTTCCTCGGATTCCAGTACCCTATCGAGATACCGGGCGTGACCAACGTCAATTTCATCAAGGCCGCCGTCAACGAGCACCGCAAGCAGAAGGGCCTCCCGGCTCTCTCCGCAGCGGAATTCCTCAAACTGATGCGCGAGAAGATGGCCTACGTGGAGATGGACAGCAGCTTCTCCAGCCGCGGCGTGAACGTGGGATTCTCCGGAGGCGAGAAGAAGCGCAACGAGATATTCCAGATGGCGATGCTCGAACCGGATCTCGCTATCCTCGATGAGACCGATTCCGGCCTTGACGTGGACGCCCTCCGCATCGTCGCCACCGGCGTCAACAAGATGCGCCGTCCGGACAACGCCACGATTGTGATCACCCACTACCAGAGGCTTCTCGACTATATCGTGCCTGATTTCATTCACGTGCTCTACAAGGGCCGCATCATCAAGACCGCGGGCCGCGAACTTGCACTTGAGATTGAGAAGAAGGGTTACGACTGGATCATCAACGAATAATCTATGAAGCAGAATTTCATATATGTCCCGGACCTCGGCGGCAATGAATTCCGCTGCAAGGTGCCGTTGAAGAACACCTGCCAGCAGTTCATCGTCAACGGCAGGGTGCAGGGCGGAGTCTCTCCGTTCACCCTGGAGCTCAAGGAGAACGAGCGGATGGAGGAGAAACTCCAGATCATAGGGGTCCGCAATGCGGATCTGACAGGCCCGCTCTCGTTCCGCGAGATTTTCCATTTCGGAGCCAATTCGAAGGGCACGGTGATCGAGTGTTCGCACACGTTCTCGCTCGATGAGTTCAGGACCGAGGAGACGATGGACATCACCCTCGATGCCGGCGCATCCGCCGAGTTCTTCATTATGCAGAATGAACACAACAAGGCGGAGCACTTCCTCAAATGCAATGTCGAGATGGCGGAAGGTTCGAGCCTGAGGATGGTTTTCATCTCGCTGCACGGCGGGGTTATCGACAACAATATCTCTGTCAACCTCAACGGTCGTCACGCTGAATGTGACCTGAGCGGACTCTATCTCACCGACTCGAAGCAGCTGATGGACAATTCGATAGTGCTCAAGCACCTCGTTCCCGACTGTCACAGCAATCAGCTCTTCAAGGGCATCCTCGATGACGAGGGCGTGACAAAGTTCTACGGCGGCATAGTAGTGGCGCAGGATGCACAGCATACGGAGGCATTCCAGGCCAATCACAATCTGCTGATCTCTGATTCGGCGAAGGCGTTCAGCCAGCCGCAGCTGGAGATCTACGCCGATGACGTCAAGTGCAGCCACGGTGCTACGGTAGGCCGCCTCAATGAGGATGAACTCTTCTATATGCGCACCCGCGGTATCCCTGCCGAGGAGGCTAAACTCCTCCAGCAGATGGCCTTCGCATACGAAGTGCTGCAGCGCATTACCGATGACGAACTTCGCGAAAGGATGCAGTCCCTTGTCGAAAAACGTCTCCGCGGCGAATTCGCCCACTGCAGGAATTGCAGCAAGAACTGCTGCTAGTCTCCCACCCAGCCGCCGGCGGCATGCGGCGTGCGATGTGCAGCGTGCGGCGTGCGGCAGACAGCAGATGACCGGCCAACCGACAGCACGGCAGCAGACGCAGAACTCCGGCCAGACGCAGACAGACGCTGAGCTCCGGCCAGACGACAGCAGACATAATGCTCCTACCCGACGCCGACAGACGCAGAGTACCGGCTACGCTGGCTGACATAATGCTCCTACCCAACGCCGACAGACGCAGATCTCCAACCAGCTTGCCCGACAAAAGTATGGAATACAAAATACTGATTGTCAATTATTTGCATATATAGCCTTGCGCAACATTGCGCAAGGCTATATGATTATGCGGCTGATACTCAAAGATTTATATTCCAGCTCCTCTACGGAAACACTTCCCCACTCAGCCGATAAAAAACACTTCATATCGTAAGTAGAAACATCTACCGTAATTTGCAAAACACTGATATTCAGTAATATAAGCAACAAGCCTTGCGTCATATGGCGCAAGGCTTATTGCTTAAAACCCTATCAATCAGATGATTGCAAATCACGCTTATTAGCAGTAACCAAGCACTTCGTCACCAACAATTTGCTGAATATTCTAAATCTTTATATCTTTGCAAGTTGAATAAAAGCCGGCGGAGAGCGAAGACCCTTTTCCGAGCCCTATTGCTCCAAAACAGACGCATAAAGGCAGGAAGCGAGTCAGTTCCGTCAGAAAGCGACGAAACAGACTCAAAAAGCGACAATCGCGGCAGTTTTGCGAAAAAGTGGCAAATTTGCCGCAAAATCGCAAAAAATGCGTCAGCCCGCCGGAACAGGAAGTTCGGGAGCCCGCCAGAAGTATGGCGCAAGCATAACGGGCACCATCAGGCGCTAGCGAGGTCGCGAGGGTGTTTACAGAGGGCATTTTGATGCCCTCGGCCCGAGCAGCAGGGCTTCAGCCCGCCGGAATGGGGCAGGGCCCCAATAAACACGGGTGCAACCCCCGTAAATATTGAGATATGGTGTAATGGTAGCACTAGAGATTTTGGTTCTCCCAGTCCAGGTTCGAATCCCGGTATCTCAACAAGAACACTAAAACGCACATATTTTGGAACCTCCGAGTTGCAGCTGCAGACAGATTGACGAGGGCTCATCCGAGCCTCTCCCGTCGTGCGTTTTCCCCATATCGAACATACACAGGTCCGCAGCGGGTTTTCCCGCCGCCGGGGCTGTCATTTTATAACCATTTATGGCACTATATCTAAAAAAAGAACTTGACAACGACGCCACGATCTATGTGTGGCACATTACCGAAACCGAGGATGAACTGCGCAATTCCACGCAGATCCCCGACAACGAACTGGAGGACCTCACCTTCATCAAGAGTGAAGCCCGCCGCAGGGAGCGCCTTGCTGTAAGGGCGCTGCTCAATACGATCTTCGATGACGAGAGGGTCTATCTCGGCCACCACGACAACGGCCGCCCGTACCTCCAGAACCTCGCCACCGAGATCAGCATTTCGCACACGAATGATTACGTCGCTATCATCGTTCACCCTGACGAGGACCAGGGCATCGACATCGAGCGCCTTGACCGCGACTTCTCCGCAGTGGAGAAGAAGGCCCTCTCAGAAGATGAGATAGAGGACCTCTCCGAGCGCAAGCGTTCGCTCCAGCTCGCCATCTACTGGTGCGCCAAGGAAGCCATCTACAAGAGAATGTCAATCAGTGGCGTGGACTTCGCGGAGCAGATTGAGATCGAGCGCTTCAACCCGCACGATGACGGCGAACTCGAGGCCACCTTCACTCACAAGGACGGCACTGAAGTCGAATTTGAACTTGAATATATGATTTTTGACAACCACGCGATGGTCTGGGTTGTCGACGCAGATTAAGAGATAGAAAAGATGAAGAATTTTGTAGAAGAACTCAAGTGGAGAGGCATGATCCACGACATCATGCCGGGAACGGAAGAAGAACTTATGAAGGGTCAGGCAGCGGCTTACGTCGGAATCGACCCGACAGGTGACTCGCTGCATATCGGACACCTTGTCAGCATAATGATACTCAAGCATTTCCAGAGCTGTGGCCACAAGCCGATCGCTCTCGTAGGAGGTGCCACTGGAATGATCGGCGACCCTTCGATGAAGAGCCAGGAGAGAAACCTGCTGGATGAGCAGACTCTCGCTCACAATGTGAAGTGCATCAAGGAACAGCTCGGCAAATTCCTCGATTTCGAGTCCGACGCCCCAAACAAGGCCGAACTCGTCAACAACTACGACTGGATGAAGGACTATACATTCATCAACTTCACCCGCGACATCGGCAAGCTCATCACAGTCAACTATATGATGTCCAAGGATTCGGTCAAGAAGCGCCTCAGCCGCGAATCATCCGAGGGAATGTCCTTCACCGAATTCACATACCAGCTTCTTCAGGGCTACGACTTCCTCTACCTCTACGAGAACAAGGGCGTCAAGCTGCAGCTTGGCGGCGCTGACCAGTGGGGCAACATCACCACCGGCACTGAACTCATCCGCCGCAAACTCGGCGGCGAGGCATACGCACTCACCTGCCCGCTCATCACCAAGGCCGACGGCGGCAAATTCGGCAAGACCGAGAAGGGCAACATCTGGCTCGACCCGGAGCGCACCAGCCCTTACCAGTTCTACCAGTTCTGGCTCAACGTATCCGACGAGGACGCCGAGCGCTATATCAAGATCTTCACGATGCTCGACCGCGAGACCATAGAAGGTGCCGTCGCGGAGCATAAGGAATGCCCTGAGCGCCGCACCCTCCAGAAACTCCTCGCAAAGGAGGTCACAATTATGGTTCACGGCCAGGCAGAGTATGACAAGGCCATCTCCGCATCCGAAATGCTCTTCGGCAAAGGCACCGCCGACGCCCTCAAGGCATTGGATGAGAAGACATTCCTCTCTGTATTCGACGGCGTTCCGCAGTACACCCTCGCAAAAAGCGCTTTCCCTTGCGATATCATCGAGACCCTCGCGGTAGCCACGGACGTGTTCCCGTCCAAGGGCGAATGCCGCAAGATGATCCAGGGCGGCGGCCTCAGCGTCAACAAGGAGAAGGTCACCGACGCCGCAATGCAGCTGACCGCAGCAAACCTTCTTGACGACAAGTACATCCTCGTACAGAAGGGCAAGAAGAATTATTACATCCTCAAATTCGAATAATAATGCCTGACAGCGAAAATACCCGTCAGTTGAAGGTCGCGCGAGAAATCCAGCGCGACCTTGCCGAACTGATACGCAGCCGCGGAATGGCGGCTTTCGACGGTGCGATGGTGACTGTCAGCGGAGTCAAGATGACCCCGGACCTCTCCATCGCCAAGGTTTACGTCAGCATCTTCCCGTTTGAGAAGGCGGAGAAGGTGATGGGCATCCTCGAGGAGAACAACAAGCGCCTCCGCGGCGACCTCGGACGCCTGGTGGCCAAGCAGTTGCGCATAGTGCCGGAACTCGCGTTCTACCTCGACGACTCCCTTGACTACGTCGCACACATCGACGAACTGCTCAAGAAATAATGGACCTTTCGGGATTCATAGCCAAGCGCTACCTGTTTGCACGCAAGTCGCACAATGTCATCAATATCATTTCAGGCATTTCGGCGGCTGGCATCGCAATCGGGTGCGCGGCGCTGGTTATAATCCTCTCCATCTACAACGGGTTCGACGGCATTGTCCGCTCGTTCAACAACACCTATACCCCGGACCTGCTGGTGAGCCCCGCCGCCGGCAAGGTCTTCTCCCCTTCCAGCCCCGTATTTGACAGCATCGCGGCACAGAGCGGCGTGCGCAGGGTCTGCGGCGTCCTGGAGGAGAATGTCTATCTCAAATACGGCGGGCGCAATGCCGTCGCCACCGCAAAGGGCGTCGACTCCACCTACTCCGAAGTCACGGGACTGAAGGATTTCCTGACAGAAGGGGAATTCGAACTCGAATACGGCTCCCTCAAGGAGGGCGTCATCGGTCGCACCCTGGCACTGGAACTCGGTCTGAGCACATCGTTCCTGACGCCTCTGGAGGTGTATTTCCCGTCACGCAACAGCGAAGTGTCGCTGCTCGACCCGATGGCGTCGCTGCGCAAGGAGGACCTTTATCCTGCCGGAATAGTCTCGCTGGAGCAGGGTTTCGACAAGAAATACATCTTTGTCCCGCTCTCCTCCCTCCGCTCGCTGCTCGAATATGAAGACGAAGTGTCAGCCGTGGAGATCTACGCCGACAGCACACTGATCGGGCGGAACGGCGTGGTGTCGTCACAGTTCCAGAAGAAAATCGAAAGAATGGCGGGCGAGGGCTTCACGGTCAAGAACCGCCGCCAGCAGAACGAGATGCTCTACAAGATGCTCTCCTACGAGAAAATCGCCATCTACCTGATATTGCTTTTCGTGATGATAATCATCTCCTTCAACATCCTCGGCTCGCTCTCGATGCTCAGGATCGAGAAAGAGGACGATATGCGCATCCTCGGCGCTATGGGCGCCGACAGGAAACTGACGAACGGCATCTTCATCAAGGAGAGTTTCTTCATTTCTCTGCTGGGCATAGTCATCGGACTGGTCGTCGGACTGGCCGTCTGCCTGATACAGCAGCGCTTCGGCATCGTCAAAATGCCGGGCAATTTCGTGATAGAAGCCTATCCCGTGGTCATCAAGTGGACCGACATACTTCTGACCGTCCTCGGTGTCAGCCTTATCGGCTACATCACCGCCCTTCTCGCCGGTCGCGAGAGGTGTTCACAGCAGGCATTTTGATGCCTGCGGCCCGAGCAGCAGGGCTTTAGCCCGCCGGTCGCGAGCGGTGTTCACAGCAGGCATTTTGATGCCTGCGGCCCGAGCAGCAGGGCTTTAGCCCGCCGGTCGCGAGAGGTGTTCACAGCAGACATTTTGATGCCTGCGGCCCGAGCAGCAGGGCTTCAGCCCGCCGGACGCGAGCGGTGTTCACAGCAGGCATTTTGATGCCTGCGGCCCGAGCAGCAGGGCTTTAGCCTGCCGACTGGGAGACATAATAATCAAAGGCTCCCGCAGCCTGACGTCATCACTTTCTTTGTTGACAGATTCCGTGCACAAAAAACGGGAAAATGTGCAGGGATTGCTATCATCGGACCATTTCCTGCACAAAAAGCCAATATTTGTGCAGGAAACGGCTTGCGAAGCTTAATTGTTGCACAAAAACGGCTGATTTGTGTACGGAAGCCAATATTAGACCACCTCAGAGCAGAGACCAAGCCTCTTACCTGACGTGGGTACCGATAAATAATATGCCGGGGCAGGACTGCTCGACTATGGCATAGACAAACGGGCGGTCGGCTATGAAGAGGCGTGTGTCCGACGGACCGGCGCTGGTGGCTTTCATCATTCCGATGGTCACGGCTGCGGCCTCGGTGCCCTTCTCATTGACATCTATGGCGGTCTTCTGTATGATATCGCTGACATAGAGGCTTTCGTCGCTGCACATACGGCTGAAGTCCGCGGCATCGGAGAATGGCAGCACCATCCCCATCCGGCCAAGGGCGGCCTTGAAATTGTCAGCCATCCTGTATTCGCTCTTGAAGGTCGGTATGCGGAACTCCACCTGCGCCGGAACAAGCGAATTGCGCCAGAAGGTCCATTTCTCAGCGCTGAGTGACTTGACAAAGGCGTTGAAATCCGCACCTTCCTCCGGCAGCACGACTATCATGTTGAAGGCCCCGTTGCCGTAAGGCAGGGAAATGACAGCGGCATCCTTGCCGAAGTATGACTGCACGCTCTTTGTGCCTGAGAAGGACTTCACGAACGCGGTGGAGCCACCGATGTTGCGGAACTCCATGTCGCTGCCGCCAAAAGGACCACCCTGCCAGGTACCCTTGAAATACAGGGCGTTGGCAAGCACTACGCGTATCATCGGGTCCACATCCTCCACAATCTTCTTTATCATGCCGTTGGTATTGTCCGAGCACCACTTGTTGATGGTATTGACGGAAGAACTTCTGCTGAAGTCAAGATTGTCCACCTTCGCCTTGTAGTACTGCTTCACCTCGCTGACATATTCACTGCGCATATTCAGACTTTCCGCAGCCCAGACAGCATTGGCCACAGCGAGTTTCGTGCCTTTGTCGGCCTTGAGCAGGGCATCCACCATCGTGCTGTAGTACGAGTCGATCTGCTCGGAAGTGAAGCCTTCGAAACCCAGCGCGGAGGCCATCTGTGCATAGGTCTGGCCGTCAGCTCCGGATGCGATCAGGGAGAGGCAGAGCGATGCGCTGAAAGGCGAGATCATAACGTTGCCGTTCTCCTGTGAGGCAATGTCGCTGAACAGGTCAATACCGAAATCCAGCTCTTTGGCTGCGACTTCCTCCTGCACGCGGGTCAACGTAATCTCTTTGTACGGGTTATCCTTCGGATCGATATTATCCCCGTCCGGATTGATTCCGGAGCAGGATGCGAGGCAGGTGACAAGGACCGCGGTGGCAAAGATTAATTTTTTCATATTCCTGATGATTTCCTCTTTTTAGAATCTGTTTTGAAATGATTGATTTAAGATATTACTTTAGATTTTTCAGATGCTTTCGCAGAATTACGAAGGAGCAATGGGGTTCCATTGTAACTGAGGAATACTGCGAAAACAGCGAAAAAGATATGTAATAGAAAAATTGTATCATTTCTAAACAGATTTTTAAACGCAGTACGGAACTTTTTACTGCACGAAGTTAGCAATTAATTCCATCCGAAGCGTATCTTTGCACTGATATGAGAAAAGCAATGATGATACTGCTGGCGGCGCTGATGCTATGCGCCTGCGGCGGACAGGACAAGTTCGACCAGGCCGGATTCGGCTCCGGAATCGAATACGCCCGCAATCTCTCCATCGAAAAGGCGGAAGGTTGTACGCTCGTCAGGGTCCGCAATCCGTGGGACACGACGCTGCTGCTCGCGCAGTATGTCCTCATTGACAGGGACTCGCCGGTGCCGGACAATCTGCCTGAGGGCGTGATTATCCGCACTCCGGTGCAACGCGCCGCAGTCTATACCTCGGTCCACGCGGCGATGCTCGACAATATCGGCGCAGTGGATGCCATCTGCGGTGTATGCGAGCCGCAATATGTCACTTCCGAGACGATCAGAGAGCGGATCGCCGACGGGCGGATTGCCGATCTCGGAGCAGCCACCGACCCTTCCGTCGAGAGGATTCTGGACCTCGATGCTGATGTGATCATAGCCTCCCCTTTTGAAAACAGCGGCTTCGGAGCGGCGCAGAAGACCGATATCCCTATCGTGGAGGCGGTGGATTATATGGAGAATCATCCGCTCGGCAGGACGGAATGGGTGAAGTTCTTCGGCCTGCTGGCGGGACGAGAAATGGAGGCGGATTCGATTTTCCGTGCCACAGAAACGAGATATATGGAGCTCAAGGCCCTGGCTGCCAGTACCGAGGAGCGTCCTACAGTGGTGCTGGAGCATCAGTACGGCCCTACCTGGGGTCTGCCTTCGGGCGGCAGTTATATCGCGATGCTGCACGCTGATGCCGGGGCGGCGTATGTATTTGCGGACCTGCCCGGAGCGAAGGTGGTCAATTCGTGTTTCGAAGAGGTTTATGAAAAGGCCGGTGATGCGGATTTCTGGTTTATGAAAAATGACACCGACATCACCCGCGCCAGTCTTGTGAAGGATTATGCGCCCTACGGGCTGTTCCGGGCATACGGCAACGGCGGCCTCTGGTTCTGCAATACCACTGCCACGACATATTATGACGATGTCACCCTCCACCCCGACCTCATCCTCGAGGATTTCATCGCCATCTACCATCCGGAGCTTCTCCCGGACCACACGCAGAGGTATTATTTCCCTATGAAATGACAGGCCGCGCCTTCGACCCGGAAAGTGAGGCTTCGGCCAGACAGCCGGAAAGTGAATACCAGCCAAGCGCAGAATGTAAGTCCCTGCCGCTCAGGGCTTTAAACTAATCAGCCTTGCGCAAAATTGCGCAAGGCTGATTGATTATTCGGCTGAAACTTAGATAGTTATATTCCAGCGATTATTTCGTCACGGTGCCCATGAAGAGTATGGTGTTGTGGACATCGACGATGACGTAGACGAACGGTCTGTCGGCAGTGAAGGTGC
Source organism: Bacteroidales bacterium (assembly GCA_045601245.1). Lineage (GTDB taxonomy): Bacteria > Bacteroidota > Bacteroidia > Bacteroidales > UBA932 > Cacconaster. The sequence goes on along the minus strand of JAZRZH010000028.1, from coordinate 81,949 downwards.
GGGGCAGATCGGCCATAAAGCCCTGCCCGATTACAGAGGATGCAGCAGCTACGGTGCCCTTTTCATTCACGGTAATCCGGGAAGACATCAGCAAATTATCGACGTAGATGCCTTCGTCTTCGAACATTCCGGAAAACTCACCGTGAGACTTGAACATTCTGGAGATGCCGAGAGTGTTGAGGGCAGACTCAATCTTCGTCTTTGGGAAGTTGAACGTGTTTTCAAAAACAGGGATCCGGAAATCCACCTTCTCCGCCTTGTCTGCGTTTGCGGAATACCTTGCAAAGTCATCGGCGGTCATCTTGGAAACGAATTCATCCGGTTTCATGCCGGCAGGAGGGAGAACAACTGCCATTGAGAAAGCTCCGTTGCCATAAGGTATCCAGATGATTGAAGGAAGATTGGCGTCAGCATAACCGACATTGAAACTCTTTATCTCCTGGCCTCCGACCGGTCCGAAGAAGTTCATCTCGGACGTCTTCCCGGTAATATCGGTGAATTTCTTTGTCTCCTTCACATATTTGTCCGAAGTCCACGCTCCCTGGAAAAATGTGACATTGGCGAGAAGCCACATATAATGCTTTGTCTTTTCCACGATGGTCGGCATCATGCCGCGGCTCTTCTCCTTTGCCCAGGAGTTGACAGGCTCACTTGGATTCAGGGTCCTGTTGTCAAGCTTGTATGTGCCGGCACCATAGCAGTCATCGATCAGGCTCACGTAATTGCTTACCGGATGGGCCTTCTCCTGATCATACCAGAAGGAATTGGCAGATTCAAACACGACATTGTTGTCCAGGGCCTTGAGGTCATCCGAGATGCTCTTGTAATATGCGGCGACCTGCTCCTGCGTGAAATCCTTCAGACCCAGCGCGGATACTATTTCGTTGTATGTCTCCCCCGTCGTTCCGGTTGCGAGCATTGACAGGTCCGTGAACATGCTGAACGGCGAAACTGCAATATTGTTGATATCATCCTTCGCAACGGCCTTGAAGAAGTTGAAGCTGAACTCCGTTTCCTTGTCCGCAACAGCCTGCTGAAGCTTTGGAAGCGGCGCATAACTGAGAGCCCTTGATATCTGATTACCGAGATTCAGGCTCTTGTTGCCTTCTATTGTCTGACCCTTGGTCTCGTGTTTGATATCTCCTCCGAAAGGTATCGGCTCGATTTCCGCACAGGATGCAAACAGCAGGGCTGCCGCAAGTGTAAATAATGAACTGTTTATGGTCTTCATAATGCTTGTTGAATATGATATGATATATTGATTACAATCTGAATCTCAATCCGGCCTGGAGCGAGAAGAGGCACGGATTGTTTTCATAGATGGTATAGCCCATATTGTCGCTGTCGAAATGACAGGACACTCCCGGTTCGAAATATACGCTCCAGAATCCGTTTATCCGGTACTGATATCCTGCATATCCAAATGCTGACCAGAGTATCTTCCCGTCATTTATCTGATCCGCTTTAATCAGATTCCTGTAGTATCCGCCTTCCGTGGAGGAGATGCATTTTTCCATCATTCCTCCTGCGCGGACATAAAAATCAGAATGAGAGGTTTCATGGATGCCGGCCTTGACGGCGAGCGGGATGCCGGCATAATAACTGTCAATGCTCAATACGGGTCTTTTGTCCAATGAAAATGTTGACGACAGCAGCGTGAAGGTTATTCCGCTCTCAATTGCGAATCTTGGTGAAATATCATAGGACAGCGTTATGCCTGCAGATATCGGTATGGATACAGACCGGCCGATCGAGGCTGTCCTTTCTTCATATTTTTCCTTTTCCGTCACCGGTTTATCTTCGGGTATTACCTGCGGGGCAATCACCTGCTTGCCCTTTTCTTCGTAAATGTCAAAGAAGAACCCGATAATTTCGGAGCCATTCCCTGATTGCGGTATGTCAGGCGGGGGAACAATCACCGTCGTGAATATATCATCTTCATTATTCGGGATTTTGGTTCCTTTCGGAAACAACAGGGAGACGGAATAGCTGCTGCTCCTTTCTGTGACCGCGGTCGATCCTGAATTCAGGGCAATGCTGAACTTTCTGCGGCGAGGCTTCTCGTCGTCCAGCGAAGCGATGTAGCGATTCAATGCGGCTGCGGGGATCTCCGGCTGGGCTGAAGTTGCTGCCGGGTTGGCCTCTGCCGCTGTCGGTTCCGATGCAAGGACAGATACGGTGGTTGCCGGGAGACTGCTGGCAGGGGTTGTCTGGCTGGCTTCAGTTGCCGCTGTCGGTTCCGATGCTGCGACGGTGGTTGCAGTGCGGCTGCTGGCAGGGGCTGTCTGACTGGCCTCAGTTGCCGCTGTCGGTTCGGATGCAGAGACGGGGTCTGCAGTGAGGTTGCCGACCGCCTCAGCGACGAGCTGTGCCGTTGCTGCCGCTGCAATCTGCATCACTGGCTCGCAGGCTTCCGGTACGGAGGCTTCAACGGTCTCAACGGCTGCGACAGTCCCGGCGGTCTCGCTGGCTTCTCCGGCAACGGCTTCAGCGATCATACGGCCTTCATTCTGCGGAGCATCGACCGCACCTTTTGGGAGCAGGAAAAGTGCCGAGAGAGCTGCGGCAGCGGCGAGACCGGCCACCAGGGCGACGGTCCTGCGTGCACGGGCGCGGCGGCGTGCTCCTGCGGCGCGGGCCATTATGGCCTCAAAGGCGCCCTCGACGGGCACGTCCTCTATGCTGTCCACTCTTTCTCCGAATATGCGGAGCCAGTCTGTGTCATTGTTCTGAATCATTTCGCTTCTTCAAATATTCCTTAATCCTTGCGGCGAGCATCTGCCTGCCCCTGAACAATTGCGATGATGAGGATTTCTCCCTGATGCCGAGTCTCTCCGCAATCTCCCGGTGGGAGAGGTGTTCGATGAGGTAAAGGTTGAGCACGGTGCGGTAGCCGTCCGGCAGTCCGTCCAGGAATCCCCGCAGAACTTCAGGCGGGATGGACATTATTTCATCCTCGGTCGGCTCGGCCTCAATACTGAAGGCCGCTTCTATCGGCTCGCTCAAATCCTTTTTGCGGAGGTGCATCAGCGCGCAGTTTGTCATCACCTTCGACGCCCACGCCATCAGCGAGCCCGCTCCCTTCCATTCGAACCGTCCGATACCGTTGATTATGCTCACAAATCCGTCCTGAAACACATCATCGGCGGCCTGGCAGTTGCCAAGATATTTCCGGCAGATGGACATCATCTTCGGCGCAAGCAGGCCATACAACTCCCTCAGAGCCGCACTGTCCATTTTCTTTGAACCGTTGACAATATCCTGTTCATTCATCGCTTTCTATCAATTAAATGCACGAAATCCGGAATACTGCGTGAAAATAATCAATAATTATTTTCAGTGACGTTATAACGTTACTTCAGAGCGATGAATTCCACTCTGAAGCGCAAAGATCTTCCTAATGCAATTAATTTGAGAACATCGATTTTCGCCTATGAACAGAAATCGCAGGATATTGCAAATGCCAACTTCAGAACCGTTTCAAGGCTTGAGTCCGTCCTGCACGCTGATTTCAGTGAAACTTTATGAAGCCAATGTAAAATTCTCTGTATTATGCGATTGAGAATGCTCGGGCACTCTCCAGCATAATCAGCTTTTTCTGAAAGACGGCATCTGTTTTGGCCCGATAGATATTGTATCGTACTTGCAATTGTATCAGAGGTTCCGCGTCCAGGCCGAGTGCGGCTCCGATAAGCAGTGCCAATTCGGTACCGAGCTGTCTTTTACCTTTTATCAATTCGTTTATGATAGTCGGGCATACACCGATCACACGTGCAAGTTCACGTTGCGAAATACCTCGGAATTCCAGCTCTTCGCGAATGATTTCACCGGGATGAGTGGCCCTGAACGGCGTCAGGTTATTGGCTGTCATCCCATCGTATATTATCTGCGTTTCCTTCATCTGCTATAATGTTTTGAAAGTTCCGTAATATCTATTATCGTCGCAAACTCCTGCTGTCCATCGTTTTCCTCTACAAATTCCATTCTGTACTGATCATTCACCCGAACTGAAGAGATTCCTTCCTTATCGCCATGCAGATGCTCGTAATGAAGCGAACCGTATTTCATCAATCCAAGGACATTATCCTGACAAACCATCAAATCGATAATCCTTATATACTTTAATACAATCTGCGGTTGATAGCGATGTTTCTTATCGGATGACTTGCCTTCTGTATACAGTTCCTTCAAATAACGTTCTTTAAAAACAACTATCATTGTCCGATTGTGTTCACAAATATATGAACATTCATTTGATTCACAAAATTGTTAACAATATTCGGCCGTGGCCGGAACCGCAAATATAATGTCCACTTTACGCGGTTGCATACCAAATCCGGCAACAATTCAAGGTGTTTTCGAATTCGGAAAAAGATATCAAACTATAGTATGATTATGATACAATTGTTATTACACGAGGAAACAAAAGAATAATTGAATTGTTTCAAAACAGATTCTTATTTTGCTTACCTTTGTTCAGATATAAACTTTTCAGATATGAAACGATTTTTTCTCGCAATGGCGGTCTTGCTGATGTCATCGGCAATGGTATCCGCTCAGGACATTATTACTAAGAAAGATGGCCAGGATATCAAGGTCAAGGTGCTTGAGGTGGGCACAGCCGATGTCAGATACAGACTCTTCGACGAGCCGGAGGGTGCGATCTACACAGTCAATAAATCCGACCTCCTGCTTATCCGCTACGAATCGGGCCGCAGCGAAGTATTCAACGACAACAGCAGCTCATACTCCGGATTATTTTACACCGACCGGGAACCGGTCGAAGGCATTGTTCCCGGAATGAAATACCGCGAGCTCAAGAACCTATACGACTACAGGGATTATACCTGGGCTGCGGTCAACCGATACAGTCCGGGCTGGTGCGGAGTCGCATCGGCTTTCATCCCGGGCCTCGGTCAGATGATCTGTGGTGAAGCCGGCCGCGGAATCGCATTTCTGTTAGGAAGTCTCACCGGAGAGGTTATGATGTACAGCTTTGGTACCTATGGCGAGAGTCCCGGTGCAGCCCTTTTCGCTCTGCTCGGTACAACTGCTCTGGATATCTGTGCGATTGTTGACGGTGTCAGGGTCGCAAAGGTCAAGAATATGTACAATCAGGACCTTTTGAAGACCTACGCCACAGAGTTCAAGGTATATCCTACCGTCAACAGCATCAACGTCGGTAACAACCGGATCAATACCGCTGGAATAACTCTCGCCCTGTCCTTCTAGACATTTTCCCCCGCAGCCGCTGGGGTCGCGAGGGTGTTTACAGCGAGCATTTTGATGCTCGCGGCCCGAGCAGCAGGGCTTCAGCCCGCCGGACGCGAGGGTGTTCACAGCGAGCATTTTGATGCTCGCGGCCCGAGCAGCAGGGCTTCAGCCCGCCGTTTTGGGTGACAGCGACGTGCAAATACCGGCATATTTGCACGTGACCATAGGCAAAAAAGCAAAGAGAAGTGCAAAACACCTGGTATTTGCACTTCTCTTTTTTATTGGCCTGATGGCCCGATTGGCCCGATGACCGGACTACATCATCCCGCCCATACCCGGGTTCATAGGCGGCATTGCCGGAGTCTCCTCCTTGATGTCGGCCAGGGCGCATTCGGTGGTCAGGAACATACCTGCTACTGAAGCTGCGTTCTGAAGAGCCACGCGGACAACCTTGGTCGGGTCGATGACACCGGTTGTGAAGAGATTCTCATACTTGTCGGTGCGGGCATTGTATCCGAAATCACCCTTGCCTTCCTTGACATTGTTGACAATCACGCTGCCTTCCTTGCCGGCATTCTCGGCGATGGTGCGGATCGGAGCCTCGATGGCGCGCGCAACGATATTGATACCGGTCGTCTCATCCTCATTCTCGCCCTTGAGCTTGGCGAGAGCCCTGGTGGCGCGTACGAGAGCGACACCGCCGCCCGGGATGATACCCTCCTCGACAGCGGCGCGGGTGGCATTGAGCGCATCCTCGACGCGGTCCTTCTTCTCCTTCATCTCAACCTCGGAAGCGGCGCCCACATAGAGGACAGCCACACCGCCGGCGAGCTTGCCGAGACGCTCCTGAAGCTTCTCGCGGTCATAATCGCTCTTGGTAGCGGCGATCTGCTGACGGATCTGTGCAGCGCGGTCCTCGATGGCGGCCTTGTCGCCGGCACCGTTGACGATGGTGGTGTTCTCCTTGTCGACTACAACCTTCTCAGCCTTGCCGAGCATATCAGGAGTGCAGTTTTCGAGGGTGAAACCTCTCTCCTCGGATACTACGACAGCGCCTGTAAGGGTGGCGATATCCTGAAGCATCTCCTTGCGGCGGTCGCCAAATCCCGGAGCCTTGACAGCGGCGATCTTGAGAGTGCCGCGGAGTTTGTTGACCACGAGTGTTGTAAGAGCCTCACCGTCGATATCCTCAGCAATGATGAGGAGGGACTTGCCTTCGCGTGCGATCGGCTCGAGGACCGGCATAAGGTCCTTCATAGTGGAGATCTTCTTATCTGTGATCAGGATGCTCGGCTGGTCGAGTACCGCCTCCATCTTGTCAGGATTTGTCATGAAATATGCGGAAATGTAACCGCGGTCGAACTGCATGCCCTCTACGACCTTGACCTCAGTATCGGTGCCTTTGGCCTCCTCGACGGTGATCACGCCGTCCTTCTTGACCTTCTCCATCGCATCGGCGATGAGCTTGCCGATATAGTTGTCATTGTTTGCGGAGATAGTGCCGACCTGCTCGATCTTGGAATAGTCGTCACCGACTTCCTTGCTCTGCTTTTTGAGGCCCGCTACACCAGCCTCCACAGCCTTGTCGATACCGCGCTTGAGGTCCATTGGATTTGCACCCGCTGCGACATTCTTGAGACCCACGCCGATGATGGCCTGTGCGAGGACAGTGGCGGTGGTGGTACCGTCACCTGCCTGGTCGTTGGTCTTGGAAGCGACTTCGCGGACCATCTGCGCACCCATATTCTGGAAGCGGTCCTCGAGCTCGATCTCCTTGGCTACGGTAACACCGTCCTTGGTTACGTGAGGGGCACCGAACTTCCTGTCGATGACCACGTTGCGACCCTTAGGGCCGAGGGTTACCTTTACTGCATCAGCAAGAGCGTCAGCACCCTCCTTCATAAGGTTGCGCGCTTCAGTATTGAATTTGATATCCTTTGCCATAATTGATTCCTCCTTTATTTGATGATTGCAACGACGTCGCTCTGACGCATAATGAGATAGTTCTTCCCGTCTACGGTTACCTCTGTGCCGGCATATTTGCCGTAAAGCACGGTGTCACCCTCCTTGAGTTCCATAGGCTCGTCCTTCTTGCCGCCGCCTACGGCGATTACTGTGCCCTGCTGGGGCTTTTCCTTTGCTGTGTCGGGGATATACAATCCGCTTGCTGTCTTCGTCTCAGCCTCTTTGGCCTCGATGAGAACTCTGTCTGCCAATGGTTTTATTGTCATAATATTTATATTTTGGTATTTTTGTAATTCAAATAACGGTCTTCGGTTCGGCAAAATGAGTGCCATTTGCCGCTGACTGACAAAATGACACGATAAAGTTATGAAAAAATTCGCGATACTGACCCTGACCATCCTCTGCCTCGTCTCCTGTGGCGGCAATCACAACAAAACCAAGGCAAAGAGCGAGCCGCCGGCAGGTTTCCCGTATCCGGAAATCCCTTCGATGATGCAGGATCCGCAGGAAAGGCAGCAATATGCCGTGACCCATTTCTGGAACAGATATTTTGCTTCCGTGGACCAGTACGGCGACGACAGTATAGTGGAGGGCGCATTCGCCAACTATATAGCAATGCTCAACGAAGTCCCGGTGGAAGTGGCTCTGCGCGCGCAGGATTCGCTGATGGCGATGGCGGAGAGGGCGCAGGTCGCGGAGCCTGACGCGAAGATGTTCGAGCGCTTCCTCGACCTGAACAGCCATTACCTGGACGACCCGAACTCCCCGTACCGCAACGAAGAGTTCTATCTGCCCGTCATTCAGAAAATACTCGCATCCGACCTGACCGACGGGACTCAGAAATCAAAGGCGTCCTATGAGTTGCCGAAACTCTCCCTCAACCGCCTCGGCACTGTCGCGAATGACTTCACATACACCCTCAAGAACGGCCGCACGGGCACTCTGCACGCAGTCGAGGCAGACCGCATCCTGCTCTTCTTCAGCAATCCTGGCTGCGAGAACTGCAAGGAGATCATCGACGCGCTCTCCTCTTCGCAGCACATCAGCGGACTCATCGCAAGCGGCAGCCTGAAAGTGCTCAATATCTACCCTGACTCCGACCTTTCGGAATGGTACGGCTATATGTCGCATTACCCGGCCGAATGGATCAACGGATTCGACGCTGATAACATCCTGCACAGGGATGTCATTTACTATATCAAGGCCATACCTTCGCTCTACCTTCTCGACGGACAGAAGCGCGTCATCTGCAAGGATGCCCCGCTGGAGCAGGTGATGGCGCTTCTCAACAAATAGCGCTTATGGCAATGGATGATGCGGGATATATGCGCGAAGCCCTGAAGGAGGCCGTTCAGGCCGCCTCCGAAGGCGAAGTGCCGGTCGGTGCGGTGATAGTGTGCAACGGCCGCATCATTGCACGCGCCCACAATCTCACAGAGACCCTCAATGACGTGACGGCCCATGCGGAGATGCAGGCCATCACAATGGCCGCCGGATACATCGGCGGCAAATACCTCAACGACTGCACACTCTACGTGACGGTCGAACCCTGCCCGATGTGCGCCGCCGCCCTTGCCTGGGCCCAGGTCGGCCGCATAGTCTATGGCGCTCCGGATGTCAAGCGCGGCTTCTCCGGCTTCACCCCGTCCCTGCTGCACCCTAAGACCGAAGTCCTCTCCGGCATCCTCGCGGACGAATGCGCAGCGCAGATGACGGAATTTTTCAAAAACAAGCGATAAATATTGCCGTATTTCCGCATTTCTGCGTTTAGATAGCAGCAATGGATGAAAGGGAACTTGTCGATCGGTGCCACAAAGGCGATCAAACAGCGTTCAGAGAGTTGTATGATGCGCTCTCGCCGCAGTTGATGTCTATCTGCAGGCGCTATCTCGGCAACACCCGGAATGCCGAAGATGTATTTCAGGAAGGATTTGTGAAGATTGTCAACGGCATCGGGGGTTTCTCTTACAGAGGGAAGGGCTCATTGAGTGCCTGGGCGACAAAAGTGATGGCAAACAGTGCATTGTCGCAGCTCCGCAAAAAAGAGATATCGGTATCGCTGGAGTCGGTCATGGATATCGCTGAGCCGACACGGGAGGAGGTGAGGACAGTGCCTGCGGAGAAACTCAGACAGTTCGTCAGCGAACTTCCGGCAAATGCCAGGGCGGTCGTCAACCTCTGCCTCTTCGAGAATCTCTCCCACAGGGAAGTGGCCGAAAGGCTCGGCATAAAGGAGAAATCATCATCCTCGCAACTGGCAAAGGCCCGCAAGGTGCTGGCGGCAAAAATTAAGGAATATCTCAAGAACAATGATACAGAACAATAACGAAGACTGGCTGAACGACCTCAAGGAAATGGTAGGCGGCATCAGCGATACAGCACCGGAGGGCGCCTTCGAGGCCATAATGGCCCGCGCCGCAGGAGCGCGACGCCGCGCCCGTGCACGCAGGACCGTCGCCCTGGTGGCCGGCCTCGCCGCAGCTGCAGCTGTCTCGGCGCTGTTCCTGCTCCCGGAAGGGGCGGTCGATGCTCCGCAGAATGAAGGCTGCCTGATGGCGGAGAGTGCTGCCGTCGAGACCCTGGAGCCGATCGAGGCAGTCGCAGCTGCCGAGGCTGACGGGCCGGTGGCATCTAAGTCGCTTGTCGCAGCGGCTCCTTCCGCAGCGGAAAGCCGCCCGGATACGGACGTCTGTTCAGCAACTTCTGCCGCGACATCCGGGCAGACCGCCACAGTCAAGACCGCCGAGCCTGCTGCCTCACTGCCAGCAGAACCTCAGCCTGCGGCTTCATCCGTTACCAGCCAGCCGGAATCCCGTCCAACGCCGCAAAGCGCCCCGCAGATCCACCAGCATGACAATGCCGCTTCGCTGGAGCGCTACATCGCTTCGCTGGACGACGAAACACCGCGCAGCAGAAGGTTCAGCATAGCGGTAAATTCCGGATCCGCTTCCTTCAAAGGTGGAAGTTGTGATTATCTTGATACATATTATTTTCCAAATGCAATCAGTAGTGATGATAGCCATCCTGTCGCACAGGTCAGGAGCGGATTTGGTGATGACATTCCTGCATCTTCAGCATCATCTTCAATAGTCTCTGTCCATCGTCAGACCTCTGTTCCTGTCATTGCCGGCATTTCATTATCATATGACATATTCCCTCGTCTGGCCATTGAGAGCGGAATCAGTTATTCAAAGCTGACAGCTGAAGTGTCAGCAATCGGAAAAACGAAACAGACATTCTATCACCATATCGGTATTCCGCTTGCCATCAAGGCCGGAATATGCAGTATGGGCAGGTCGGAATTCTATGCCAAGGCGGGAGGAATGGTGGAAAGATGTGTCGGAGTATCCCAAAAGGTTGTTTTCAAACCGGAAAGATTCTTCTGGTCGGCTTCCGGATATGCCGGTTACCAGTATCGCCTTGCCGATTACTGCGGCTTCTATCTGGAACCAGGCTTCTCATATCATTTTGATAATGGTGACGAAGGCGGAATATACAATGAGAGTCCGTATATGTTTATGCTTCAGACGGGACTCAGATTCATCTTGTAAGCAAATAATAAATCAAAATCATCAAATAATAAATCAAAATCATAATGTCATGAAACGAATCCTTTTATTTTCAGTGCTGGCCGCTTTGATATGTGTGTCCTGTACAAAAGATAACTTTGTGGATAATGGGACGGATGGTGAATCTGCGTACAATAACACAAAGGAAACCAGAAGTTATGAAGAGATGAGACCGGAAGATTTCCGCGTTTCCTATCAAGAAGTCCAGAATTATATCTTTTTCAAGTCCAAGCGACTTGGATATAACTGGGCAAAGAATGCAGGAGGTTTGGAGAGGCCGCAGTTCTATCCTTCGAAGAACAACTATGAAATCATCGCCTATCCAAAATATCCGGAAACGCCATCCATCTACATTATCAATTTCCCTGACTTCTGGGAGATACTCTCTACTGACAAACGCACCGAAACGGTGATTGCTTCAGGAAGAGGTCAGTTCAATTTTGATGAAATCAACCCGAATCTTGCAGGATATATCAAGGATCTTGCGGCAGACATAGCTGCGTTGCATTCTTATGCAGGAGAGATAAAGTATGGTAAGGAGAATTATCTGATGTGGACGGCTATTCTTAATGAAGGAGCTCGTCTTTCTGAGAAATTTGAAACGACACCTTTCTTCTTTGAGCCATTGGATCTGAGCACATTGACCAAAGCCGGTTCCGGGCCGGACACGACTTATCATCCTGAGCCGGGACATTATGAGGTATATGGCGTAATTGAGGACTATGTTGTTACAAATCAAGTTGGTCCTCTTACCACGACGAAATGGGGAGAGTTGTCCAACTATAACCAGTATTGCCCATTCAATCACAACAGTGGACATGCACCTGCCGGAAGCGAGGCTGTCGCCGGTGGTCAGATGGTTTATTTCATGCATCATGCAGCTGACTGCTGCCCTGAGGTGTACAAATATGCGAGCGTGACATCATTCTTTGATGATGATGCAGCTTGCAGCGGAATGGAGCAGACTGACAAATCTGCGGCCAACTGGGCATTCTTCAATTCTTCAGACTCCGTCAGGATGGCTGCTGTAATGCTGGCGAATATCGGCAAGAAGATGGATATGACATACGGCGCAAGATACTCGTATGGCGAATTCGAAGCGCTCCAACGCGCCCTTAACGATGAGTATGAACTCAAGAGTTTTCTTGTCGGATTCAACAATTCCGGAGTCAATCCTTATAATGAGATCAGATCGATGTTGTTGGATTACTCCATTCCGTCAATAATTCATTCCAGCGGCTCCCAGTATACAAATCCATACACTTTCATCGTGGATAGATGTGGTGTCGGTATCAGAATTGTAACCACTACATATATTTTCAGACCGGATGACCTTACACATTGGACACTTTATCACAATAGTAATTTGCCTACAGCTATCGAATCATATGCTCAGACTTCATTCTTCGGAATGAACTGGGGCAGTAATGGAGCCGGCGATGATGTCTGGGTGGTTGATTCCGGCAACTGGCATATCGGCGAACTCGACCATTCCAACCGTGAAGCAATGCTGTCCTTCCGTATGGACGGAAGCGAGCCGGGCGGCAACGGCGGCGGCCAGAGATAAATGTAAGGATTATACTTTACGACTAACGCTTTTTTCAGCCCTCCGGAACAAGCTGTCCGGGGGGCTTTTGCACAGTGTCAAATTAGGCATGAAGGACTGTTCAGACCGGATGTAGTGGACGAGAAGAAGCGCTTCGGAGACTTTGAGATAGACACGATCATAGGCAAGAACCGCAAGGGTGCCATCATGACAACAAATGACAGGTGCACGCACCTCGTGCTCTCTCGGCATCTCCAGAATGTTCAAGTCTCACGGTGAGTTTTCCGGAATGTTCGAAGACGAAGGCATCTATGTCGATAATTTGCTGATGTCTTCCCGGATTACCGTGAATGAAAAGGGCACCGTGGCTGCTGCTACCTCTGTAATCGGGCAGGGCTTTATGGCTGATCTGCCCCGCACCTTCACCGCCGACAGACCGTTCGTCTACGCCATCGTTGATGTCCACAACACCATACTCTTCATGGGCACCGTGACGAAATAGGCTTGAAGAGATTGTTGCTCCTTTTGCCGTAATCGGCAAAATGCTGACAATTAAGCATTTATGCAGAAGCCCTTGCGCCAATTGACGCAAGGGCTTTTGCATAAAGCGCTATAAATGAGACGTTAACGAATCACGCTTCCTTTGGCAATCACCTGCCTGAGGGTGAAGTCGTCGTTCCAGATGATGAGGTCGGCATCGTAGCCGGCGGCGAGATGTCCCTTGGTCTTGAGGCTGTACTCGCGGGCAGGGTTGGCTGTGAGGAACTTCAGCGCATCCTCGAACTTGACGCCGTACCTGGTAACGAGATTGACGAGCATCACGAGATTGCTGTCCACGGTGGCTGTGCCGTAAACCTCCTCGCCGGTGACCGGATCGACCCTGCGGACTCCGCCGCCGCCATCGGTGGAGATGGTGATATTGTCAACGCTCACACCCTTCTTGAGAGCCGCGAGCACGAGGTCTTCGCGTGAAGCAAGGAAGCTTGAACCGCCGGAAGTGAAATCGATGAACGAGCCCATCTTCGCCCATTCGCAGCACTCATTGAAAAGGGACTCCGCGCGGCCGCAATGGGTGACGGATACGTGCGGCAGGAGGCGCGGATTGCGCTTGCAGATATCCACGAGCTGTGAAATACCTGTGGAGAGAGCTCCCATATGGAGGTGGAGAATTCCGGCCTTGCGGGAGGTCATACCGCCTCTCCAGCACTGCGCGATAAGGCGCTCGAGTTCAGGGGTGGTAGGGAATGAACCGCGGTCGTCGCTGAGGGCGAGCTTGCAGCCGACCACCTTGTCAATCATGATGATATCCTTGTCAACGGCACCGGTGATGGTCTTCGGAGGGAAGGCATACGAACCGGTGAGCATCCACGCTGTCATCTTGGTGTCGAGGGCCTTGGCCTTGGCGTAGAGGGTGGTCAATTCCTTGAGCACACCATCAGTGCCGAGCAGACCGATGACGGTCGTGGTACCGCACTTGAGGAAATCCTCGGCCTGGAGTTCGGTGGCATAGGACTCATAGCCGAACTCTCCGCCACCGCCGGTGATATGGGCGTGCTTGTCGATAAGGCCAGGAGAGACTTTGCGGCCCTTGACGTCGATTCTCTTGCACTCCACGCCGGAGATACGGATGGTATCGTCGATTTTTTCGATTCTGTCGTTTGCGATGAGGATGTCCTTCTTGCCGAGATGCTCCGGTGCATAGACATCAGCGTTCTTGATGAGAGTAAGCATAATGTTGTATTTGTTTATGTGATTCCCATGCCTGCTGTCCCTGCTTCGCAGAAATTCGTTGCCGAAACTTCGCTTCGCTCATCCCTCCCGCAAGCGGGCCCCTCCCGCTTACGTGGCCGTGGTTGGCCACGGTTTCGGACAACGCATATTCTGTCTCCGCTATCGGGATGGCAGGCATAGGAATCCCTATTATATTACCAGTTGACAATAAAGTTGAAGATGATCATCACCACAGCGGTGGTGAGGATAGGGATCATTGTGCGCTTGACCATATCCATTGTATTGGTATTGGTCGAACCGCCGACCGCAACAACGACGGCGGAGATAGGCGACACGCCGCGGCCCATGCTGGCCAGCAGCTGGATAGGCAGAATCATCGATGCGATGCCCGCCGGGTCGGTGATGCCGAATTTACTTGCGATGAGAGGGATCATCGGACCGAATGCGAAGAAAGCCGCATTGCCGCTGCCCATCATTGCGGAGCAGAAGAGCACCACGAGTGAGAATACTATGGTCACGGCCACCGCACCCATATTGAGGGCATTGCAGCCGTTGACTATGAGGTCGATGAAATTGAGGCTGGTCAGACCGTCAGCGAAGATGAGAGCCGCCACGGTCAGCACGATGACCGAACCGAAGGATGAACCCAGACCATCCCAGAAGCTCTTCATCATATCGCAGCCGACCTTGAGGCTCTTCCTGTAGATGCAGAGGAAAATGGAGGCGAAGAGCGCGCAGATGAGCATTATCATAGAAGTCGATGCCTGGAAATCCACGAGACCCACTGAAGGTGAGAGGAGGATGAGCAGCACGAGAGGGATGATAGGGAAAAATGCGAACCAGAGCGGTACGGAAGGCTTTTCGCCGGATGTTGCATTGTCGAAGATTTCCTTGCCGGCCTTCACATCTTTCTTGTCAAGGAAGCGGTTGGAGAAATATGAAACGAGCATCAGACAGATGACTGCCACAATAATCATAGGTATCTGGTACTGAATGAAATAGTCGGTGCCGTTGCCGCCGTACTGCGCTGCAGCCAGCTGCGTATTTGCGGAAGCCGGACCCATATCGAAAATGACCGACATAATGATCACCGAAAGGGCCGTAGGCTTGCTGACGCCGATATTAAGAAGTATAGGATAAATTGTTGCTACCAGCAGGAGACCCAGACCTGATGCCGAATTGATGCAGAGGAAGAGGCAGGTGCAGATAGGTATTACGATGATGGCCGCCAGGTAAGGATTGCCCTTGAAGACGGACAGGGGCTTGGATGCAATATAGACCATTGCCTCAGTGGCTTTCATCTTGTTCATTACGGCCACATAACCGGATATGGTCATAATCAGCAGACCGAAGGAGACGAAGGATTTGCCGAAACGGGTCTCGACTATCTTGAACAGGTCCATAAACTTGGAACCTGTAGTCTCCACTCCCGATGTGGGGTCGGATATGCCGAGCACCGTTGCCAGAGTAAGCATCAGCATACCCATCACGAACAGGATAGTGGACGGATTGTACTTCTTGAGGACTAACCAGCCTGTCACGCCTATGAAGGCCAGGCAAAGGATAACTTCTAAGAGAACCATATAATTTTGATTTAATATTTATGCAAAAGTAGCGATAATTATTTTAAACTGTTATTAAATACGACTCCCCAATAATTCCTGCCGTCTGCGGTGCGGGCGTAGCGCACGCCGAGGTTGATCTCGCTGCCGATGCGGAAATAATGGCCGCAGAGCAGCACGTCGCCGCCATAGGACCACATATAGTCAGGCTTCGCCGCCGGAGACGTTCGGTTGATGGCGAAATCTGCGAAAGGCACAATCTGCATCCGGTGCAGATAGTAGAGCCACGGCCAGGTGACGTCCCCGAGATAGAGGAATATGCCGTAATCAAAGGTGAATTTCGTGTAATCCGAAAGCGGAATCTTATTATAGCCGCGGGGCATCGAGGCAAGGTTGGAGAGCAGGTCCACCGGGGTGGCGTTCCTGTTCCACTGATGCTGATGCGAAGCGGTGAGTTTCATACTCTGGTCGCGGGTGATGCCCGGCAGATATCCGTATGCATAGACGTATGCAAGATCCCTGACACCCAGGTCGCTGATGGACCTGCGGCCTTCGACCTCGACTCCGAGGCCAAGACGCGGGCTCAATTGTCGCTTGGATTTCGGGAGCATCGACCAGTATCTCGCGCCCCAGGTGAAGTCGTATATGCCGTCATTGGACCAGTCACCCTGGACATATGGCGCCAGACCGCGGTCCCAGCCGCTCCGGCTGAAGTCCCACGGGATATAGACCTTGGCTGAGGCATCGAGCGAGAACGGCTTGCCGACGCCCTTGTAGACCAGCGCGTGGTCGTTGATGTCAGCGGCGAGTTCAATGGCAGGATACCATCCCGTATAGTTGAAGTTGATGTGGCCCGAATGGAAATGGCGGTATTCCACAGGTTCGTCGCCCTTGCCTGTGAAGAAGCCCGGGTCGCGGTGATATTCGTATCCCAGCTGAGTCACTGCGGTGCCGAGCGTATTCTGTGAAATGACGGTGGCACCGATTCCGGCGAGCTGGTAGATCTCGTCGTAACTCATATTCATTATCCTGTTGATATTGGCGTAGAACGGCGCCCAGGAGTGGAAATTGAAAAGTCTGCCGCTCTTGCGGTACGGCTCGCTCTCAAGAGAGTCGATTTCGGCCTTGATATTCTCGTATGCCTTTTCGGACGGGAAATCAATCGTCTGCCTTGCAATGTCGGTCAGATGCTCGGCCATCGGATAGGAGGCGCGGCGGTCATATTCCATCACGACTTCTTCGTGGCGGAGGGAATCGGCCGGGATCCTTGACGGATGGTGGCCCATTTTGTCATATTCCGTCAGAATAAGGTCCCCGTTGGAGTCGAACGACGGATAGAAGTTGCCGAAACGGGCATTTGTGAGCTTGCAGAGAGTTTTTTCGGATGTGGAGAATTCATATATGCTGCAAACTCCGTCGCGGTCGCAGACAAAACAGACGTTGCCGTTGTGGCTGCACATATGCTGCATTTTGCTGAAATAAGGAGATATTTCACACTCCCATTCATTCTCGGACATCGGCACGGTGCTGTAGAGCCCCATCCCATTTTCAGTGATGGCCAGAGCATAGAGAATGTCCCCCACCACCAGCATTTCCGTGATCTGCCCCTTGCGCGGAGCACCGAGGCGGCAGATGAGGCTGCCGTCCGACGGATCGAGCGCGAGACATTCGGTCCCGCCGTTGACGAAATAATGTGCGACGAACATCGTGTCACCGCTCTGCGAAAATGTCGGATTGAAGTACCTCGTATTGCGGGTCACGTCGCGCAGACGGTTCTTCTGCGGATCATAGCTGCGGATGATGGAGGTGCTGAAAAGCTCCCAGCGCGGATCGCGGACCACTTCAGACCAGTATAAACGCCCGTCAGGCGACGCCACTACGCGGCTTGTATTCTCCGCGAAAGGCCTGAGCCTCTTCTGACGGCCGAGAGAGTCGATGCTGACCAGCCTGCGGGAGTACTGGTAGCCCCATTTGGTGGCATAGAAGGTGTCCCCTATCTGCACGGGGTCGCGGAATTCGGTATAGATCGGCTCCTCACGCGCGAGAAGCGGCTCTACTTTCGTATGCTCTCCGCGTCGGAGATAGTCGTCGACCCATATCGTAGGATAGAAGGCGCTGATGAAGCGCCAGTGCTTGCGGACAGTCTTGTTGGTGGCGTCGAAGAAACTCTTGTTCCAGACGCCGAAGAAGTCCCACCAGTCACGCATCTGGATATGCAGGACGTCGCCCATTGCGTACCAGTTGCGGGAATAAAAGCGGAAATTACTGTTGAGAATGTATCCGAATGCATCCTTGCTCGGAGTGTAGTCCCTGTACGAGCCATAGCGCCAGCGGTCGTACGAGCGGATGTCGCCGTCCACGAATGCCGCCCTGTAGTACATCAGTGACTCGCCGTCACGACCGAATCCGAGCGGGGTTTCATCTCCGACGAAAAGATTGGCGTCGCCCGTGGCCTGCCATACCGACGGATAGAATCCGACACCGAAGGCCACTGCCTGCTGGCCGAAGAGCACGTGCTGGAAGACCTTGAAGGTGTATGTGTCGTAATTGGACATATAGCCGAGTAGACGGTTGGTCATCAACGCCGTCTTCTCTTCATAGTTCTGCGCCAGACCGCCGTATGGGGTCGGCGTGGTGAAGATCTCAAGGCGCTTCGGCCCCCAGGCCGCAGTGGTGTTGCCGCTGATGGCATAAGGGTGCAGGACAACCGGCACTTTCGGCATTGTGATACGCATCCCGGCCTGGGCGTGGTCACGGCTCTTTTCGAGCAGATAGAGGTATCTTTTGGCGAGGGAGTCCATTCCCTGCGGGAATATGACGGAATAGTCCGTGTAGTCTATCTGACGCCACTTGACACCGGCAGGGTCGGAACCTGCAGTGTAGTACTGCGCATCGGCCGGCGCCGGAGCGAGAAGCACCGCAAGACAAACCGCAGCAACGCGGACGAGGTATTTCAGGCCATCGCCGGACATATTCAGATGGCTATTTGAATCTGTTGAGGAATCTTTCCTTCTCCTCTTCGGACTCGATGCTCTTGAGCAGAGGAAGGAGTTCGCTTTCGGGATATCCCTTCAGCGGCTGGAGGATCAGGCCGTCGAGTGAGAAGTTGAAGAGCGGGTCAACGTTAAAGCATATCAGTTGAGCCCCGGCCTTGAAATAGCGCTTGACAAGCGGCGGAAGGCGGTATTCGCCATTGGACATCGCGCCGAGCAGGCGGTCGAATTTCTCCACCGAATCCTCCTTGCCCTTGAGCATCTGCTTCGGGTCCACCCTGAGGAAATCAGCCTTGAACGGCACGACGGACTCTGCGAAAGGTTTCGGTCCGTCATATGCCTTGAAGTTGCTGAAATAATAGACCATCAGGCTCTGGAAGAACTTCGGATATGAGTTGCTGATGCTGACAGGACCCAGGAAATACTCGGCTTCCGGAAACTCCATAGTGCTGTACAACAAACCTTTGAAAAGCATCTGCAGAGCCATCGTGTCCTTCTGATAATCAACGGACACGAAGGAGCGTCCGAGCTCGATGCACTTCGGCAGGATATTGTCCGCAGCGTCACCGTACTCAATAAGAGTGCTGGTATAGAATGCATTGCGTCCGCCGAACCGTTCGAACATTTCAGAGCCTATTCCGAGACGATATGCTCCGGCGATAAATTGCTTCCCTGCATCCCAGACGAAGAGATGCTTATAATACTTGTCAAAATCGTCGAGGTCCAGCGCCAGATCAGTACCTTCCCCGACCGAGCGGAAAGCCTCTTCGCGCAGGCGGCCGAGCTCTGTGATGATATGCGGGATATCTTTGTAATCGGCAAGATAGCACTCATATCCGGCGGAAGAGAAAAGCATCCTGTCCCGGATTGCGGCTATATCGGAGAGCATATCCTCAACACTGCCGCGCTCCACAATCGGCTTGATATCGGCATTTTTGGTTTCGCAGACCTTGACATCCTTCTCCGGCATCATCGCTTCAAGGGCGAACACCCTGCTCCGCAGATACTGGCCGAATGACTTGAGGTCCTCGAACTCTTTGAATTCGACCGGAAGCACCGGCCTGCCTATGCGCATCCTTATGCAACTGTCCTTCTTGTTGAAAAGCTCGCGGACCAGACGCGCGGTGCGGAGCATTGGATGGATGCGGCCAAGGGCGTGGAATTTCCAGGAATTGCAGCCGTCAAAATAGATAGGCACCACCGGCACGTTGGCATTGCGTATGAGCTTGGCCATATTGTTCGGCCACGGCCAGTCTTCGATGATGCGCCCCTTGTCGACCGCGGTGCGATCCTCCTTCTTCATATATGTCGAGACCGCTCCGGCCGGGAAGAGGCCGAGACAACCGCCGTTTTCGAGGTGTTCCATAGCCATTCTGATGCCGGAGAAACTCTTCTTGTTGGTCTCGCCGTTCTTGAACGGATTCACTGGAAGGAAGGTATCCCTCAGTGTTGGGATCATCGAAAGGATGAAGTTTGTAAGTATCTTGTAATCAGGCTTCCTTGAGCCTATGATGGTACTGACGAGAAGTCCGTCCACACCGCCGAAGCAGTGGTTGGAAATGGTGATGAACTGCCCTTCGGGAAGGTTGGCGAGGTCGGATTCGGGCAGATCGTATGTAATGTTCAATTCATCAAGGACGTGCTTAGAGAATTCCGGGCCCTCGTACATGCAATACTTCTTATACACCTCATTGACCCTGTTCAGACCCATCGCGCGCATCGCAATCCCAGCCACAAACCTGCCAAGAGGACCTTTCATACCGATTGCGCTCTGAATGTCTGATTTATTGATTATATTTGCCTTCTCCTGCATAAATGGTCGTTTCAATTCTTAACCTACAAAGATAATAATAATTTCTTATGAATATAAGAGACAAGGTGAGCGCCCTTCCTGACACCCCGGGTGTATACAGGTACTTCGATTCGGAAGGGACCATCATCTATGTAGGCAAGGCGAAGAATCTGAAACGTCGTGTGTCACAGTATTTTGTGCCGGTGGAGCAGCTGAACCGCAAGACGGCCGCGCTGGTCTCCAACATCGCCGACCTGCAGTACACCGTCGTGGAGACCGAGGAGGACGCCCTCCTGTTGGAGAACAACCTCATCAAGCAGCTCCAGCCGAAGTACAACATAATGCTCAAGGATGACAAGACCTATCCCTGGATCTGCATCAAGGGAGAGCGCTTCCCGCGCGTCTGTCTGACCCACAGATACATCAAGGACGGCTCTCGCTATTACGGCCCGTACGCCTCGGTGCAGTTCGCCCACAGGCTGCTGGACCTGATAGGAAGCATCTACCAGGTGCGCGTATGCCGCCACAACCTGACGGACGAGGTCATCCGGGGCGGGAAGATCCGTCCCTGCCTCAACTATCATCTCGGCAAATGTGCCGCTCCGTGCGCGGGGATGCAGTCCCAGGAGCAGTACGACTCCCAGATTGACAGCATCAACGCCCTGTTGAGCGGGCGCGTCAGACCGCTGATGGAGTCTTTCAAGGCAGAAATGGAAAAGGCCGCCGCCGAACTACGCTTCGAGGAGGCGGCTCAATGGAAAGAGCGGCTGCGCCTGCTGGACATACACCACAAGCGGCAGAAGGTAGTCGGCCACGGCATCCTGGATATGGAGACCTATGAACTGCTGCAGGAGAAGAAACTTCCGAGACAGGTGGTACGCAACCAGAAGGCTCTGGAAGAACTCCGCAAGGCATTGGGAATGAGCAAAAAGCCGGTGCACATCGAGTGCTTCGACAACTCCAACATACAGGGAACGAATCCGGTGGCGGCGTGTGTCGTCTTCAAGGACGGCATCCCGAGCAAGAAGGATTACAGGCATTTCCTCATCAAGACGGTGGTCGGCGCCAACGACTACGCCTCGATGAAGGAGGTGGTCAACCGCCGCTATTCGAGAATGCTCGCCGAAGGGGAATCCCTGCCTCAGCTGGTAGTCATCGATGGCGGAAAAGGCCAGCTGGGATGCGCTCTGGAGGCACTTCTGGAACTTGGCCTGCGCGACGAGATGTTCGTCGTGGGACTGGCCGAAAGGCTCGAAGAGGTGTACATACCGGGAGACCCCGACCCTCTGTTCCTCGACAAGAACTCCTCCGCGCTGCGAATACTGATGCAGATCCGCGACGAGGCCCACCGATTCGGCATCACCCACCACAGGGCGCGCCGCCGCAAGAGCGAGGTGGATTCAGAACTCCGCTCCATCGCCGGCGTCGGTCCCGCCACGGAGACAAAACTTCTGCGCAGATTCCGCAGCGTCAAGCGCATAGCCGCGGCGCCGCTGGACGACCTGGCCGCAGAGGTCGGGCCGAAACTTGCGGCAATCATTCACGAAGAATTAAACAAACAATAAAAAAGCATGGCTTTCGACGACAAGCGCTTCAACCGCATCTTCAACGCGACCATACTCATTGGTATGGCGGTAATGACCATTCTGGCCACTGTTTTCAAATGGAATACCACCGACACGGGAAAGATGATACTCATCGTCTCGGCGATAGGTTCCATCTTCGGCGTGCTCAGCACTGTCTGCGCAGCCAACGGCAGGATCGCCACCTTCTTCTTCGGCTTCTTCGACGTCACGATATATGCGGTGATATGCTTTATCAGCGGCCGCTACGGCAATGCTGCCCTGCATGCCCTGTACTTCGTCCCGATGCAGGTATTCGGTTTCATACAGTGGAAGAAACGCGGGGCGTCCGAGAAGAAGAAAGTCAAGGCGCGCCGCTTCACAGGCCGCCAGTGGGCCATTTATCTCGGCATATTCGCACTCAGCCTCGTTGCAGCCTACCTCATCCTCAACCGTTTCGACCACAGTGAATCGCACACTCTCATCAAGATGCTCGTCCTGGCCGACGCCTTCTCGACAGTATGCAACATCATCGGCCAATATCTGATGTCAAATGCCTATATGAACCAGTGGTTCTTCTGGATAGGCGTCAACGTATCCTCCATCATAATGTGGTCGCTGACTCTCGCCTCCGGTGAATCCTACGCCCTCATCTACGTCATCAAATACTCCTTCTACCTGATCAACGCCATCAACGGCCTGCGCATCTGGCTCAATCTGAGCGCCGGCTCCAACCAGGAAACCACGCGATAGTAAAGCGCCATTTGGCACCCGTATTACGGCACCGGATCGTAGCCGGAGCCGCCGAAAGGATGACACCGCAGGATGCGGCGCACGGCAAGGTACGTCCCCTTGAACGGGCCGTATTTCTTCAACGCCTCCAGCGCATATTGCGAGCAGGTCGGCGTGAAGCGGCAGCAGCGCGGCTTATATGGTGATATGCAGATCTGGTAGAACTTCACCAGCAGTATCAGCGGATAACTTGCCGCCTTCTTCAGAACGGCGGAGAAGCTGCTGGAAGATGGTCCGGACTGCGGATTCGATTGCGGCATAATCAAGGATTTCTTTGCCCGAATATACGAAAAGTATGTCGATATCGGCCCCGCCGAGCATACTGCGGTTCAGGCGGAAGGCCTCGCGCACGCGGCGCTTGAGCAGATTGCGCTTGACGGCGCGCTTGAAATTGCGCTTCGGCACGGAGACCATCATTCTGGTGACCCCGGTGCCAGTGCTGGTCCTGTAATGGGCCCTGAGCGGGAATTTGGACAGATGTTCGTCCGCCGCAAAAAGCGCGTCAATATCCCGCTTGGAGCGGAGTATGTCTTTTTTGGGCAGACTGAAGTCCATTATTTCGCAAGGTATTTGTTGAGGGCGTCGGCTATGGACGGTGTCTCCGGTGTCGGGGCCTCAATCTCAACCTTGAGATTCTCAACCTTCATCGCCTTGGCCGTAGTCGGTCCGTAGATGGCGAAAAGAAGGTCTTTCTGCTCGAAATCAGGAAAATTTTCCTTGAGGGAGCGGATATCCGACGGGCTGTAGAACACCACCATCTGATATTTGTGGAGGTCAATGGCCTTGAGGTCGCTGCATACAGTCTTTACGAAGACTGCGCTGCCGTGCTCGAATTTCTCCTTGAGGAAAAGCTTGTGGACCTCCGGCTTGAGAGCGTCCGTGCAGGCTATCAGGAACTTTTCACCCTTATGCTTGGTCCCGATTGCCTCTATGATGGATGCAACTGTACCCGAACCGAAGAAAATCTTGCGTTTGCGGTAAACAATATATTTCTGAAGATACAGAGCGATAGCCTCGGACTGGCAGAAATACTTCATCGTTTCCGGGACATTGGTCCTGGTCTCCTCGCATATCTTGAAAAACGAGTCAATCGCAAGTTTGGAAGAGAATACTATTGCGGTATAGTCAAGGATATTGACTTTCTGCGCACGGAATTCCTTGAGGGTGACGGATTCCACCCTGAAAAACGGGCAGAAATCTATATGGAGGCCGTATTTATTGATAAGATCCGTATAAGGCGAGCCTGTTGCCGGAGGGACGGGCTGTGAAATCAGGATGTCTTTAATTCCCATCTTCTTAAGACACTAATAATTTAACTACCACTGCAATGGGCAAAATTTCGAGGGTGCAAAGATACAAAAAGCAGAAAAAAAGCGAAAATCTGGAAGAAATAATTCTCCTGAAGCATTTAATCAGATAGACTGCAATGCATACCGCAGCCACTATGGCGAGATAAACAGCCGAAAATCCCTGTCCTGCCGAATGGAAGACCGCCACCGGTATGTACGCCGGCAGTGACAGCGTCATCAGAAGTATGAAAGTGCTGTCGGAATCGCTTCTCATTTCACTCACAAAGCCGCCTCCTTCGGAAACAGAAAGGACCAGGAACAGCAGGGCCCTGAAGACGAAAAGGGAAACCAGCACCACCAATGTCATCCAGACATCGTGCGTGCTGACTCCCGTAACCGTCAGTATGTATGAATACACAGGTATCAGCAGCACGGTAATCAGAAACGCCGTCACGTTGCGGGAATTGTCTTTGAGGACATCATCCTTGCGGGCATCTGAAAAAAGCAAAATGAACGACCCGGCGAGCGTGGCGGCCACCCTGCGGAAAAGCACTATCGCCAGGAACGCTATGGCTAACAGCATTATGATCACCCCGTCATTCCTGCCTGAAAAGGCAAGCGGCTCGAATCCGCCTGTATGATGGGCAAGCGGCAGGACACTGCCGCGCCACGCCTCTTCAACGGGATGTATGACATCGAGCGGAAACATCAGTTACTCCTTTTTGTCTTCGAATATCCGGCCGCCACCAGAATTGATACCACTCTGTCGCGGAAATCACCCTGAATGATGATTTCACCGTCCTTGGCTGACCCTCCGACCCCGCACCTGGTCTTGAGCATCCTGCCAAGTTCCACCAGGTCGTCGTCCGAACCGACAAAGCCGGTGACGAGGGTCACCTGCTTCCCACCCCTGTTGCGGCGGTCGATACCTACACGAAGCACCTGTCTCTCAGGCGGAAGGGTTGCTTCCTGCCGTGGCTCTTCTTCCGTATCGTATTGAAAATCAGGATTGGTGGAAAAAACGACTCCCAATCTGCTCTTCCAGTCATTGTCGGCCATAGGCTTGGTTTTTGTATGAGACTGCAAAGTTAGTTAAAAAGAATTTACGATTTTTGACTACCTTTGTTATTTATTGCATTAATAATCCGTTCACAATGGAGAAAAAAAGATTCAAACTGATAAACAATGTCGTCTCCGTCATCGTTCTGGCGCTTTCATCATTTGTTTATCTTTCAACCATCGAGCCTACCGCAAGTTTCTGGGACTGCGGTGAGTTCATCGCCTCTTCATACAAGCTGGAAGTGGGCCACCCGCCGGGAAACCCGGTATTCAACCTTTTCGCAAGGTTCTTCACGATGTTTACAGACAATATGCACGCGGCAGCAGCGGTCAATGCGATGAGCGCCCTCTGCTCAGCATTGACGATATTCTTCCTTTATCTGACGATAGTCCATTTCGGCCGCCGCATACTTGAGAAGAAGGGCCGCACGATGACCAACGGCAGTGCCATCGCGATAATGGCCGCCGGAATCGTCGGAGCAATGGCCTACTGCTTCTCCGACACATTCTGGTTCTCGGCTGTCGAGGGCGAGGTATACGCTATGTCGTCCCTGTTCACGGCAGTCGTGTTCTGGGCGATCCTCAAATGGGAGGAGGAGGCCGAAAAGCCTTACGCGGACCGCTGGCTGGTGCTCATCTGTTTCCTGATGGGCCTCTCCATCGGTGTCCACCTGCTCAACCTGCTGACCATCCCGGCAATAGTATTCATCGTATATTACAAGAAGCGTGACGGTGAAGTGAACTTCTGGAAAGCACTTGGAGTGCTGCTGCTCTCCGGCGTGCTACTGGCGGTGATTCTCTTCGGAATCATCCCATACCTTCCTAAGGTCACTGCATTCTTTGACCGTATCTTCGTCAACGGATTCGGCGCTAAATTCAATGTCGGCGCGGCAATCTTCATGTTGCTGCTCCTCGCCGGCTGTTTCTTCGGCCTCAAGACTTTGAGAAAGAAGGAGAAGGCTCTCTGGCACACCATCCTGCTCTGCTTCACCACCATCGTCATCGGATATTCGGTATTCACCATCACCATCATACGCTCCTGCGCCAACACCCCGACCAATGAGTACCAGCCGGACAACCCTTACACACTTGTCCGCTATCTCGGTCGCGAGCAATACGGAAGCGCACCTCTGATCTACGGCGAGACATATCTCTCCCCTTATGAAGTGGACCACAAAGATTACTACACCCCACTGGAAGGCAAGTATCACAAGGCTGAAAACGTCGTTCCGAAATACCCTGCGGGCGCGAAGATGTTCTTCCCGCGTATGTGGAACTCTTTTGACGAGCATCAGAAAGGTTTCTACGAGTCCTACTCGACCGGAAAGAATATGAAGAGAGTCGAACTGTACGGTGAGCCACGGGCCATCCAGATGCCTAAATTCATCGACAATCTCGTATTCTTCTTCGACTACCAGATCAATTATATGTATTTCCGCTACTTCTTCTGGAACTTCGTGGGACGACAGAACGATTTCCACGGCCAGATTCCGGGAGACAAGGTGGCCGGCAACTGGGAAAGCGGTATTCCGTTCATAGACAAGGCCCGCCTCGGAGACCAGAGCGGGGCGCCGTCGGCGCTTCTCAACAACAAGGCGAAGAATCACTATTTCTTCCTGCCTCTGATCCTCGGACTCATCGGTCTGTTCTACCAGATAAAGCACGACGGCCGCAACAGCTGGGTCACCGGACTTCTTTTCCTGCTCACAGGCATCGCTATCGTCCTTTACCTCAATCAGCCGCCATATCAGGTCCGTGAACGTGACTACGCTTACGCCGGATCCTTCTATGTATTCGCCATCTGGATCGGCCTCGGCGTGATGCAGATCGCCGACTGGCTGGAGAAACTGACAAAGAAGGAGACTGTCGCACCTGCCGCTGCCGCCGCAGTCCTCTGCCTCACCGTGCCTGTAATAATGGGATGTGAGAACTGGGACGACCACAACCGCAGCCACCGCACCACCGCCCGCGACATGGCATACAACCATCTCGCCGCACTCGGTCCGAATGCTCTGATAATCACACACGGAGACAACGATACATTCCCTCTCTGGTACATCCAGGAAGTGGAGAATGTCCGCACGGACGTCCGCATCGTCAACACCTCGCTCCTCGGAACCGACTGGTATGTCGACCAGATGAAGCGCAGACAGTACGAATCCGATCCTCTGCCGATCACTATCGAAAGGGAGCAGTATCTCTACGGCACCAATGACTTCCCGTACGTATCCGACGCCATCGACCATCCTATCCTTGCATCCGAGGCGATCGACGTATTCAAGAACCCGAAGTTCAAGATTGATGGTGAAACGGATTTCATCCCGGCAAAGAAGCTTCTCGTGCCTGTCAACAGGGAAAATGTCCTCAAATACGGCATCGTACCTGAGAAGGATATGGACAAGGTGGCTGATTTCGTGGAACTTGAGATCAATGGTAACCGTATCGGCAAGACCGACCTCATTATCCTCGACATCCTCGCACACTACGACTGGGACCGCCCTATCTATTTCGTGACACAGAACGCCGATGTCAACCTCGGTCTCGACAAGTGGAGCACGAACTGCGGCTTCTGCTACAAACTCGTGCCTATTAAGAGCGAAAATCCGCGCAATGGCGCTTATTTCGATGCTGACAAAATGTATGACGACCTTATGAACGTGTTTGCATTCGAAAGCCTCAAGCAGGACAATGTCTATTATGACTACCAGAACATCTACACATTCGAGGCTGTTGTTCCTATCCGCGAAATGTTTGTCAACACTGCGGAACATCTGTTTGAGCAGGGCGATATGGAGAGATGTCTGAATCTCATCGACAAGTGCATCGACATAATGCCTGCGAAGAACTTCCCGTACAGCATATCCTGGATGCGCAGTATCAATGAGGTCAGCCTCATCAATGCCGTCGAACTGTACTACAAGTGCGGCGAACCGGCGAAGGGTGATATGCTCGCCAGGGAACTCGGTGCAGATTTGATTAATACCGTAGCCTATCTGACAACCGTGATGCCGGTGGATGATTCGGGCAAGAAGATCGTGGATGACAGCATCTCGATGTTCTATTACCTGATCGACGCCCTAGAGCAGCAGCAGGCAACGGATCTGGCACAGGAACTCCAGAGGAACCTGTACAATGCCCTTCAGATCGCCACAGACCATACCGACGCGGAAACGGCGGATTGAGTTCCGAAGTAATCCTTGATACAAAGAAGCCGGCCGGAAGATGATTCCAGCCGGCTTTTCTGTATATGTCGCTGCCAGCCGGAGGCGGAGTTGCCACTAGCCATCTCCGGCTATGCGACGTGCAAAAATGGCGTCTTTTGCACTTGCTACCCCTGAAAAAGGTTGACTGAAGTGCAAATTACGGGGTATTTGCACTTGAGCCGAAGATTTTCTTTACCTCAGCACAAAGAAGTGGTCCACCGGACCGTGGCCGGCGCCGATGTCGTACTGCGCGCCGGATTCGATGGCGGAAGAGATGTATTCCTTGGCATAATATGCCGCCTCGTCCAGCCCGTAGCCCTGCGCCAGATATGATGCGAAGGCCGAAGAGAGGGTGCAGCCGGTGCCGTGGGTGTTGCGGGAATACACGCGGCGGGAGCGCAATTCGACGATATGGTCCTCCTCTGCATTGTAGAAATAATCCACCAGTTCGTCGTCATCCAGATGTCCCGCCTTCATCAGCACCGAAACTTTGCGGCCCGGAATCCTCGAAAGCGCCTCTGAAAGCCTTCTTGCGACGCCCGGAAGGTCATCCTGCGATGAAATCCTCTCCCCCGCGAGAATCTCCGCCTCCGGGATATTAGGCGTAAGGACCCTCGCCATCGGCGCAAGTTCGGTCTTGAGGAGCGCCACAGCATCTTCCGCAATGAGCCTGTCACCTGAAGTCGCGACCATCACCGGGTCGAGCACGATATTGCGGAAATCGAACTTTTCCAGCATCTCGCGGACCGCCAGAACCACCTCTGACGAACTCAGCATACCAATCTTCACGGCATCTGCCCCTATATCGCTCAGAACCGCCTCAATCTGCCCCTTTATGATGTCGCTTGGCACATTGTGCACAGCAGTTACTCCGAGCGTATTCTGGACGGTTACGGCTGTAATGGCGCTGGCGGCATAGCTGCCGGTCGCGCTGATTGCCTTGATGTCGGCCTGGATGCCGGCTCCTCCTCCGGAATCGCTTCCGGCTATTGTCAATACCCGTGGATATGTTTTCATAAATGTATTTATCCGTTTAAAAATGTCTGAATCCCATATAATCTTTCTCCGAACCGTCCCATTCGAGATTCGGTCCGTCAGTTATCGTCCCTATCACGGTGTGCGGCACCTCAAGGTCCGGCTCCGCTTCCGGATCGATGGTGAAGAGCAGTTCGTAATCCTCCCCTCCCGCCGCGGCGAACTCATAAGGGTCGAGGCCGTACCTGCTGCATAAGGCGCGCAACTGCTGCGAGAGCGGGATTTCGGAGAGGTCCACACGTGCCCCGACCTGCGATTCTTCCATAATGTGATGGAGGTCGGACCCTATGCCGTCGGAAATGTCCATCATCGAGTGAACGCCCGGCCAGGCAGCGAGCGCCTGTCCCTCCCGGACTCTCGGATGCGGAAGATAATGCTTGTCAATGAGATACTTGACATCTTCGGTACGCTCATATCCGTGCAGTATCGCCACAAGGCCTGCGGCCGAATCGCCGAGGAAACCCGTGACGCAGACAAGGTCCCCGTCCTTCGCTCCGCTTCGCCTGACACTACGTCCCGATGGCGTTTTGCCGAGCACGGTCACGCAGATGCAGACCCTGTCCTTCGATGATGTTGTGTCCCCTCCCAGGAGCGGAAAGCCGTATTCTTCGGAAATATCCCTGTATCCCTTCAGGAATTCCTCCGCCCATCCATCGGGAAGGTCGTGCGGCAGTGCCAGGGCAAGGAAACTGCCCACAGGAGCACCGCCCATCGCAGCTATGTCGCTGAAATTGGATGCCGCGGATTTCCATCCCAACTGATACGGCGTGATGTCGTTCATCAGGAAATGAGTGCCCTCGACCAGCATATCGGTGCTGACAAGTGTCTCCTCTCCGGTTAACTGCGGAATTACGGCGCAGTCGTCACCTATACCCTCCACACCATCCGGTGCGGGAAATATCCTGCGGATAGACTCTATGAATTCAAATTCTCCTTTCATAACGATGCCTTATTGATATTTTCGAGAAGCTCTTCCGATGCCCTGCGCGGTGAAGGGGCGCAGACGATGGCGCTGACCACCGCGAGGCCGTCGGTGCCTGTCGCTATGACGTCAGCGGCCGTTCCGGCATTCATTCCACCTATGGCCACCGTAGGATGGACGGACATTTTGACCGCCTTTGCAAGGCCGTCGAGGCCGAAAGGCGCAGCGGTATCGGTCTTGGTCGGCGTGGCGAACACGGGCGATACGCCGATGTAGTCGACATCCAGACCGTTTGCCTCCTCTATCTGAGCGAAGTTCTCAACCGAAAGACCGATGATTCTGTCCGGGCCGAGAATGGCGCGCGCCATAGCGTACGGCATATCGGACTGGCCGATATGGACTCCGTCCGCATCAGCGGCCAGAGCCACGTCGACGCGGTCATTGATGATCAATGGCACGCCATAAGGCGCGAGAACCTTCTTCAGACGCAGCGCAAGTTCTATGAAGTCGCGGGTATCAATGTCCTTTTCGCGGAGCTGGACCATTGTGGCACCGCCTTCCACTGCTTCTTTGACGATATCGGATATGTCTCTGCTGCCGGCCAGAGTGCGGTCGGTCACCAGATAAAGTTTGAGTTGTTCCCTATTCATAACGCAAAAATTCTGAGATCTCCTCCGGCGACATACCGGCGAGATTATCTATGAAATTGACGGCGAATGAGCCTGGGCCGGCGCTTTTGTCAGCCGCCTTTTCGCCAGCCACGCCCATCAGCGCCATAGCGTATGCGGCGGCCTCAAGGGCATTGTCTTCAACTGCCAGGAATGCGGCCGTAATGGCGGAAGCGGTGCATCCCATCGCGGTGACCTGCGGCATCAGCGGATGGCCGTTGAGGATGCGGATGGTCTCCTTGCCGTCGGTGATGATATCGACAGGACCGCTGACCGAGACCACGGTGTCGTGTTCAAGGGCCAGCGTTGCCGCGGATTCCGCAGCAGCCAAGCTCTCCTCTGCCGAGTCCACGCCCTTCTGGCGGAACGGAGTCCCGGCGAGGGCCATTATTTCGGAGGCGTTGCCGCGGACTACGGATGGAGCATAAGTCCCGATGAGGTCGAGGGCGGTTTCGGTGCGGAGCCTGCTGACACCCGCGCCCACAGGGTCCAGGACCCAGGGTTTGCCGCTTTTTGCGGCCGCTTCCGCTGCGATATACATCGCCTCTATCTGAAGACGTTCGAGGCAGCCCAGGTTGATGACCAGGGCCGATGAGATGGCGGAGATTTCCTCCATTTCCTCAAGCTCCGAGGACATCAGAGGGGACGCGCCGATGGCCAGCAGGCCATTGGCAGAGATGCCCATTGCGACATAATTGGTGATGTTGTGGATGATTGGTGACTCCTTCCTTATAAGAAGGCAGTCTCCGGAAAGGTTTCCGAAATGTGACATAATAAAATCCTTACGACGGTATTGACCGTATCAAGTTCAGCGGGTGTTTCTCAACAGTTTAAATTACTGTACCCCGTTTGTGGGAGCAAAAGTAGAAATAATTATGGAAAAAGAAAAGTCCCGGAGCGTTGGCCCCGGGACTTATTCAGATATTATGGAGTAATACTATTTGCTCTTCTTTGCAGCCTTCTTTGCTCTCTTCATATTGAGGTCGTACATCATAGGGGTACCGATGCAGATTGAAGCATAGGTTCCTACGAGGACACCGAGGGTGAGGGCCACTGCGAAACCGCGGATGCTTTCACCACCGAAGATTGCGATTGCGAGGAGCACGATCAATGTGGAGACTGATGTATTGACAGTACGTGAGAGGGTGCTGTTCAATGCGTCATTGATGTTCTGCTTGAGGTCGCGCTTAGGATAGAGTGCCTTGTATTCACGGATACGGTCGAAGATAACCACGTTATCGTTGATGGAGTAACCGATGATGGTCAGCACTGCTGCGATGAAGGTCTGGTCAACGTCGAGGGTGAACGGCAGGATACCCGTGAAGAGTGAGAAGAAGCCGATCACTATGATTGAGTTGTGAGCCAGGGATGTCACACCACCGAGACCATAGGTCCAGTTCTTGAATCGGATGGCGATGTATGCGAAGATCACGATGAGGGCGAGGATGACAGCGATGACAGCATCCCTCTTCACCTCGCTCGCAACCGCAGCGTCAACGCGGTCCGAACTGATGATACCGTTAGGGTTATCGATAGTAGATGTGAAATCGTTGAGTGAAAGGTCTGCTGCGAAGAAGCCCTTCAATGCATCGTAGAGCTTGTTTTCGATGAGCTTGTCAGTTTCAGTTGACTCATCTGAGATCATATACTTGGTAGTGATTCTCATCTGGCTGGCACCACCGAACTGCTTGACTTCGGCAGCTTCGCCGAATGCGTCGAATGTTGCTGCACGGACCTCTTCAGGGGTAACCGGCTTGTCGAAACGTACTACATAGGTACGGCCGCCGCTGAAGTCGACACCATAGGAGAATCCCTTTGTAAAGCAGGATACGAGGCAGATGAAGCAGACGACACCTGAGATGATGTAGGTCACCTTGCGAGAGTCGAGGAAGTTGATATGTGTATTCTTGAGGAAGTTCTGTGAGAACTTGGTGAAGAATGAGATATCCTTGCCCTTGTCAAGACGTGCCTCGAAGATCAGACGGGTGATGAAGATTGAGGTGACGACTGAAGTGATGATACCGATAACGAGGACGATTGCGAAGCTCTTGACTGCGCCTGAACCGAAGATTGCGAGGATGAGACCCGTAAGCAATGTGGTGATCTGACCGTCAAGGATTGCTGAGTAAGCGTTCTTGTAACCGTCGGAGATTGCGAGGCGGAGTGCCTTGCCGGCGTTGAGTTCCTCCTTGATGCGCTCGTAGATGATCACATTGGCATCGACCGCCATACCCATTGTCAGCACGAGACCTGCGATACCAGGGAGTGTGAGGACTGCACCGAATGAAACGAGGGATCCGAAGAGGAAGAGTACGTTGCAGATAAGTGCGATATCGGCGGCGAGACCTGCGCGGCGGTAGAAGATAAGCATATAGATCAGCACGAGCAGGAAGGCGATGATGAATGAGATCAGACCGGCCTTGATGGATGCGCTACCGAGTGAAGGACCTACAACCTGCTCCTGAACGATGCGTGCAGGAGTGGAGAGTTTACCTGACTTGAGTACAGTAGCAAGGTCATCTGCCTCAGCCTGGGTGAAGTTACCGGTAATCTGTGAGCTTCCGCCGGAAATCTTGTTCTGTACGTTAGGATATGAGTAAACCTGACCGTCCATCACGATTGCGATCTGATGGCCGATGTTCTGCTCTGTGATTACCTCCCACTTCGCAGCACCTGTGCTGTTCATTGTCATGCTGACTTCAGCGGCACCGTTGATCTGGTTGTAGTTGACACGTGCTGAAGTGATGACGCCGCCGTCGAGGACTGCGCCCTTGCCGGCAACACCCTTGAGGGCTACGAGTTCGAAATATGTGTCAGGCTGGATATTGCCGTACTGGGTTGCCTTGAAGCTCCACGCAGGAACGAAGTCGCCAGGGAAAGCGACCTTGGAGTTGCGGAACATCTCGTTGATGGCTGCAGTGTCACGGTAGTGCGCGATACCGAGGCAGGCTGAATTGCCGCCCATAAGCTGGAGCTTGGAGAAGAGCGGATTGTTCTTAGCCATGAACTCAGCGCTTGCGTCGGTGATCTCCTGGGTTGCTGCGAGCTCATCCTCGATGGATGTGGTAGCTGTAGTGTCAGCTTCTGCTGCAGGAGCCTCTGCTGGCTCTGTCCCGACAACTGCGAGTTCGTCGCGCATCTGATCGTTGAGTTCCTGGAGGAACGGAACGATCTCCTGATATGTATAGGTCTGCCAGAACTCGAGGGATGCTGTACCTTGGAGGAGCTTTCTCACACGTTCAGGCTCCTTGACACCAGGGAGCTCGACGAGGATACGGCCGGTACGGGCGATCTTCTGGATGTTTGGCTGAGCGACACCGAACTGGTTGACACGGCGCTCGACAACTGTATATGAATTGTTGATGACAGCCTCGGCTTCCTTCTCGAGGAGGCTGATGACTTCGTCATTGGTAGCCTTGGTCTTGTTCTTGACATCACCGCTGAGCTTGTCGAGGTCGATGTCGAAGTACATTCTCTTGTTGGCGTCAATTTCATTCCACGCTGTCTCAAAAAGAGTGATGAAATCCTCGTGTGAATTCACGGATCTCTCCTTTGCCGTTGCCATTGCCTTCTCGAACTGCTCGGAAGTCTTCTGACGTGCGCAGGAACGGATGAGTTCTGAAAGGTCAAGCTGAAGCATGACGTTCATACCGCCCTTGAGGTCAAGACCGAGGTTGAGTTCCTTCTCCTTTACATCTTTATAGGTGTACTTGAAGTAAACCTTCTCGGCTGCGATTGAATCGAGATAGGATTTGTTCGCGATAGTGTTGACTGAATCAAGATAGAAAGCCTTGTCATTGTCAGACACGGCAGCGAATGCTGCAGACTGCTTTTCGGCTTCAACTACTTGCTCAGCATACTTTTTTGCCTTGTTTTCCTGTCTTGCAGTCACAGCTGTGAATGAAAGCTGGAACAGGCAGGCAAGGCCGATGAGAATTGCCACGAATTTGATGGCGCCTTTACTTTGCATATAGTTTGATGTTTAGATAATATTTCTTTTTACTCAAAATTAGCTTGCAAATTTACTATTTTTTCGGCATTTATAAAGTATTTCCTACTTTTGTTTAAAATTTTGCTTCGTATGAACAGGGCAGGCAGAATATTCTTATCGGTTTGGTCACTTTTTCTGACCATTGCGGCTCCTGCGCAATCCTTCAAGGAAAGGATAAGGCAGGCGGACCTGATGCACTCAAAGTATGATTTCGACGGTGCTGCGGCAATATATGAAGATCTTCTCAAATCCGTGACCGACTCCACTATCCTGGCGATGGTCGGAGAACGTATCCTGATGAGCGGCAACGGCCGCAATATGCTGCTCTTCGCCACACATCCGAAGGTCGTGACGAGCCGCACCGTGCCTGCGGATGAATTCTTCCTGTATTACAGCCACTTTGCCGACAAATCCTGGATAAAGACCCCGAACGCATTCAGCGACGGCGGACACCAGTGGGACCGGGCAACATATATGCCTTCCGGAAGCCGCAGGATAATCTTTTCGGCGCCCGACAAAGATGGGATGATGAAGCTCCATATGTCGGAACTCGTAGAGGATAATCTCTGGAGCGAACCGCAGATCATCGAAAGCTGCGCATCATCCGGAGATGAGGTGCTCCCTATGCTGAGCGCCTCCGGCAAGGAGCTGTACTTCTCTTCCGACGCCCTGGCTGGAATGGGCGGCTACGACCTGTATGTCAGCAGGTGGAATGAGAGGCGCAAAACCTGGGATGCACCCGAAAACCTCGGGTTCCCGTATTCCTCGACAGGTGACGATTTCCTCTTCAGCAATACCCCCGACGGGGAATTCACCGTTCTTGCATCCAACCGCAGATGCGCTCCGGACAGTATGACGATATATGTACTGCGATTCGAGAATTCCCCTATAAGCAGACCGGTGTCCGACCCGGCAGAGGCCGCTCAGATCGCAGCGCTCAAACCGACGGTTCAGGAGGTCGTGGCTGAGACGGTGCCGTCAATCGAGCAGACTGACGACAATGCATACGAAAGAGCTTTCGGCCGCCTCCGGGCCCTGAAGGAGGAGATCGGCGAACTGACAGCTAGGCGCAACGATGCAACTGATGTAAAGATTATCCGCGCAATCGAGGAAGAGATTATGAATCGCCAGGAGCACTTCAGTGCACTGACCGACACGCTGTGTGCAATCGAACTCGACTTGATCGCAGCCGGCAAGAGCGTCAGGCGCACCGCCGCCGTCGACCCTGTGGCAGAAAAGACCGATGCCGCTCCCGCCGAATATGGATTCATACGCAGATCATTCGGCAATCCGGGGACAATCAACGTAATGAAGCCTATCGAAGAGACAGACGATGAATATACTTTCCGTATTGAAAATGAAGCACTCGTGAAAAAGAGCCTTCCGGACGGGCTGATATACCAGATTCAGATCACCGTCGTTTCGCAGAGATTGCCTGTGAAAAAACTGAACGGCCTCTCCCCTGCATTCGAGCTCAAGCAGCCGACCGGCAAGTATCTCTATACCATCGGTGCCTTCAAAACATTCAAGGAAGCATCAGAGGCCCTTCCGACCGTGAAAAAGAATGGATTCCCGTCCGCATATATCGTCGCATACAAAAACGGAAAGAGCATTGCCGTCAGCAAGGCGAAGGCTCTTGAATAATACTACAGGATATGAAAAGATTTGTAACAGCAGCGGCCGCATTGCTCTGCAGTATCGCCGCATCTATGGCACAGGATTATCATAACTGCTTCGGCATCATCGCCGGCAAGGACTGCACCACGGATGGATATGTAATGCTTGCGCATAATGAGGACGACCCCGGAGAGCAGATGCTCAACATCTACCCGGCCGACAAATACCTGTGGGTGGAATTCCCGAAACTTGATGCAGCTGACGCCTTTCTCACACGCACCGGCGTCGCCATTGTTTCGGACAACTGCCGTTCGCGCGAGGACAAGCCGGTCCTGACTGACGGTGGAATCTTCTACCGCCTCCGTGTGGAGGTCGCAAGCCGTGCGAAATCCGCCCGCGATGGTGTCAGGATCATCGGTGAACTAGTAGAGAAATACGGCTACGGCGACAGCGGACGTTCATATCTGCTCGCCGATGCCAATGAAGGCTGGATCGTCTCCGTGGTCAATGGCAAGCACTGGGTCGCCCAGCGCGTCCCTGACGACCAGATGATGATAATCCCCAACTTCTATATGATCGATAAGGTGGACCTCAAGGACACCGCAAACTTCGCCGGATGCAGAGACCTCGTCTCCTATGCCATCTCCCGCGGTTGGTACAATCCTTCGAAGGACGGTGAATTCTCATTCCGCAAGGCATATTCCAGCAGGGCCATGCTTTCTTCCAAGAGCAACATCTTCCGCGCAAAGGCCGCCCTGGACTATTTCAGGGGCGGATACTGTGAACCGGATCCGGATACATACCCGTTCTCCTTCAAACCTGCAAAGAAGGTCTCCCTTCAGGAACTGGTCAATGCCCTGTCGCTCCACAATGCCGACAATCTGGGCACCGGCAGCATCTGCGGCCGAAGCACCGTGGTGTCGACCATCTTCCAGCTCAGGGGCGATATGCCCAAGGAGCTGGGATGCGTGATGTGGACCGCGATGGGCCATCCTTGCATCGAGGCATACATCCCGTGGTATCTCGGACTCCGGAGTGTCCCGCAAGGATGGAACAGATATGAGAGCGCGAAAAAGGCGATGAAGAGGCACTACACAGACACGGCGAACCTGCATCAAACTTTCCCGGACGGCAAATACTGGAAATATGCCGACCGCTGGCAGAGTGCCAAGGATGACATCATCAATTACGAGAAGAAGCGCAAGGTGGTTCTCAAGCCTTTCCAGATGTTGATGTTCAAGGAAGCGGGCATCTTCGAAAAGAGGATGACCATCAAGTACGGCAAGGATAATATCTCCGATACGAAGGGACTTGCAGAAGATATTGAGAATTATCTTATCAGTTGCTACAAGCAATACGACATCCTGTGATGATACCAGAAGAGATAGCCTGAGCAAGACCTGGAGCAAAAAACAAGGGGCAGCGGTTTTCCGCTACCCCTTTTCTGTCGGGATACTCCGACTCGAACGGAGGACCCCTTGCTCCCAAAGCAAGTGCGCTAGCCAACTGCGCCACATCCCGATAGGGACTGCAAAGGTAGTGCAGTTTTTTGAATTAGCAAATAAAAATCAAAAAAATCGTCAATCTGGATTTGCACTTTCCTACATTATTTTTTTGATAATTGGAAAAATCATTATCTTTGCAATCCTGTTTGACAAATCGGTCAGCAAACCCTCCCGGTGAGGTGGGTGAGTGGCTGAAACCACCAGTTTGCTAAACTGACGTACTCGATTAGGGTACCGGGGGTTCGAATCCCCCCCTCACCGCAAGTGACCAAAGTCAAGCAAAGAGCCTCGCATCTGCGAGGCTCTTTTTGTGTGTCCGCTGTTCCGTCCGAAAGCTAGCTTTCGGCGGTCAGCGGACACACAAAAAAGGCGCCGCCTTCCGGCGGACGCCTCTTTGCCTGATCTACCCTCTCACTTGCAAGGGCCCTAGCGGCAGCGGAAAGGGGATGTCGGAGCGACAGTGACGAAATCCCATCCGCGCTTTCGGCGGGAACAATCTACTTCCAACTTGCCTTGATTGAATACTTGACACCGGCTACCGGCTCGAGATTGTCGCTATATACATAGCGTCCGTTGCTGAGAGTAGATGTCGGCTTGTCCGGGCAGTGTACTCCGACGCTCCAGGTGCCTTCCTGAAGAGAATCCAGCTTGAGTGTCTTGTCACCCTTATTGATCAGGAAGTAGTCAGCTTCGGTCAACCACGCGGAACCGTCTTTTCTCAAAGAAAGATAAAGATTGCCTTCATATTCGGTCTTGAGAGCAATCTCGATATTCTTTGCACCAGCAGGGATCTTGAGGTTGAAGAAATGATACTGTCCGTCACCGATAGGGGCATAAGCGGCAAGAGTCTTGTTCATAATCCTCTCCGCTCCATTTGAAAGATTGGCTTTAGCCTGAGCGATACCATTGCCGTCAGTGGCATAGCGGCTCATCGCTGCGAAAAGGTCACGGCGTTCACCGGATGTCACGCTTTCAGGATGCGAGCCGATAAGCACGCGGCGTCCCTCCTTTGCGCTTGGCTTGTAGGCCCAGCAGCTGACCTTGCCCTCAGACTTTTCGTTGGCGTTCTTGTATCTCATCAGGATTTCGGTGCCTGTCGGTGGAGTGTAGTCGAATTCGGACATATAGCAACCGCCGTTGTGATATACTGAGTCAATCCTCAGATCTCCGCCGAAATTGTAGTAGTTCAGAAGGGCGCACCCCTTCAGGATTGTATGGTCGGTGTAAGTTTTGCTCATGTTGGTATGGTATACGTGACCGGGCCATATATTGAGATATTCGCTGGTGGTACTGTGGCTGTCAAAACCTTTGCAGGCAAGCAGTGCGCCAGCACACGTTCCGACATAACCGCCGCCGTTCTTAACGAAATTCACAATGCGCGAGCGGCCTGTGGCGCCAAGGGAACTGCCGTGTTCTATTGACTTACCGCCGTTGACATAGATCATACGGAAGCGCGGTTCGCCGTCAGGATAGAGGAGAGCTCCGTTAGGATCATCGTCATCACCGATGATAACAGCGTCCTGGACATTCTGCTGATCTGATGAAAGGTACTCCAATGACCAGCCGAGCAGATCCTTAACGGCAGGAAGATTTGTGCTGTGGGTCAGTCTTACGCCGCCGTCCATAAAAACATCCTTGTAGTATCCGCGCGCAAGAGTGTCGGCAGGCTCGTTGATATTGTTTGTAAGCTTATATTTGTTCATCGAAGAGATGGATGAGCGATTGATCTTTACCTGAGGATTTGATGTGGAGATGAGGCTGCAGAGATTGCCCTTGTCATTAAAAACCCTGACACTGAAGCCATTGCTGAATGAACCGGCAGGAACCACTGCGCAGAAAGATTTAGGAGAAGCTGCAAGAAGGCTTACCGCCTTCGGCAATTGGAGGATAATACGGCTGCTGCCTCCCGTGACTGTCATTGTCTGTTCATCAGTGCCCTGCTTGCCGTCAAGAGCGACAGTGCAATCTCCCCAAATATCCTTTCCGGAATTATCTATGATCTCGATAGAAGAAACCTTCATACTACTGCCGCAAAGGTTGATTTCAAGTATACCGCAGAGATTTTTGAACTGTGCCGGAACAAGAGTGTTGGAAACAGTGGCGATGGCTGGAGATGCACCTGAATCAAAAGTACCGACTTTTGATATGGTCTGAATCTGCGGAAGCTTGAACTGCAGAACACCATCCGCAATGGAACTCTCATCGGAGTATGGATACAGGGCATAATAAGGGCCGCTGCCGCTGATAGAGCCGGTAAATTCGGCAGAACCGGTATCGTATCCACTTGAAATGGTGAATTTGTCACGGCTTGTGGTTGAAAGCAGTGCGAATGCATCGCCTTTGCTCCAGAGAACTTTGCCGTCCCCGTCCCTTGAAAGAGATGTTCGTGTATCTGACTGAGGTATCTCGAAAGAGGCAGAGATTACAACATCCCCGTTAATCTCATTAAATTCCGGCATCTCCTGCTGTTCATACTGACAGGAAGTCGCAAGGACAGTGGCGAGAGCCAGAGAAATGTAATGGAATCTTTTCATCTATTATGATTAATGTTTTTGTTCTTCAAAAGTTATGAAAGAATACCTATTCCCAGGTTGCCTTGATGGTATATGGAACACCATTGAGGACGCTCTTGTCACCGGTAACGGTGTATTTGTTCTTGCCATTTGAAGTGACCTTCGGACCGTCAGGACAATATACGCTGACATACCAGACTCCTTCCGGAAGGTAATCGATGGAAAGGGTCTTGTTGCCGCCGGCCTGCGCGAGCAGATAATCGGCATCCGATCTCCAGGCAATAGCGTCTTTGCGGAGTGAAAGGACAAGGTTGTTCGTGGTTTCGGTTGTCAATTCGATTCTCACATTCTTCACACCGCCTGCAGGAGCTGTGAATTTGAAATGATGGTACTGCTTGTCACCTATCCTTGCATTGCCCGGCTTGCCGGCGCTCGAAAGCTGGTCCATCTTCCTTGCAGTGCCGTTAATCAGCGTCGCCTTGGCAGAGACCTTTCCGTTGCCGTCTGTGGTGTAGCGCATCATAGCCGCCATAAGTTCGCGACGTTCACCGCTGCTTACCTGCTCCGGATGCGAACCGCAACAGATCACGCGACCCTTCGTATCATTGGCCTTGTATGCCCAGATACTCATATTCTGATGCATTTTCTTTGCCGGATAATCGTAATAGCAGAGCACTTCCCCCTTTGCAGGAAGAGTCGACTCCTTTGCATAGCAACCTCCATTGTGACGGACGCTGTCGATGTAGAAATCGCCTCCGAACTGATAATAATTCAGCAGAGGTGAATCCTCCGGTACGAACATTCCGGTATAGGAATCACTCAGTCCGGTACCTATCACATAACTTGGATAAATCGCAAGATACTGGCTGATCTTACCGGAAGATGTACCGTTACTTGCGATATATGCACCTGCGCAGGTTCCGACATATGAACCACCGTTGTTAACGAAAGTGACATAACGGCTGCGTCCTGTTGCAGTGAGAGAGTTTCCGTGCTTGGTTGCCTTGCCGCCATTCATATAGACCATACGGTAGCGCGGCTCATTGTCAGGGTAAAGGATGGCGCCGTTGAGGTCGTCTTCGTCTCCGCAGAGGACTCTCATCTGGAAGAGAGAGTCTGTCGAGGTATTGCCGTTGGTGGCCATATTGTCGAATTCCCATCCCAGGAAATCTGCGGCAGGGAGTGTATAATTGGAAGTCAGATAAACTCCTCCATCCTGGAAAACAGGCTTGAAATATCCTCTTGCAAGAGTATCCGCAGGCTCGACAGGCATTGCCTCGAGCTTCAGTTTGTCCATACTGGTGATAAATGAGCGGACTGCCTTCACTGCAGGATTCTGGGTCGTGATGAACGCTACTGCATTGTCTTCGTCATCAAAGAGTTTCACACTGAAACCTTTGCTGAATGCACCTTGGGGAATCACGATATCAATGACTTTCGGCGTTGACGCCATCAGAGCCAGCGGCTTGTTCAAATTGACGGTAAGCCTGTTGCTGCCGCCGGTGATGGTCATTGTCTGATCATTGGTGCCCTGCTTGCCGTCGAGGACAAGTTCGCAGTCACCCCAGAGGGGGGTGCCGGCAAGATCGAGGATTTCGATTTTTTGGAACTTCATCAATCCTGTACCGCAGAGGTTGAGTTCAAGCACGCCGCAAAGGTTCTTGAACTGTGCCGGAGAAGCGGCATCCGCCATCGTTGCGAGAGCCGGGGATGCACCCTTGCCGAAAGAGCCGTTGGATGCGCTCTGCTCCTGCGGAAGGATGAACTTGAGTTTGCCGTCCGTGAGCGAGCAGTTTTCAGAGTACGGATAAAGGGCATAATACGGCGCCGCGCCGCTCAAAGTGCCGCTGAATTCGGCGGAAGCCGTTCCGAAACCGTTGATGATGGAAAATTTGTCTTTCCCTGTAGATGAAATGAGCGCTAATTCATCACCTTCGCTCCAGAACACCTTGCCGTCCGAATCCAAGGATGTCCTGGTATCAGCCTGCGGCTGCTCGAATGATGCGGAAATCACCACATCACCCTGTGGAACAGATATAGTATCTTCTGGAAATTCAGATTTGCAGGATACTACTGCAAATAAAGCCATAACGGCCGAAACGGAACAATAAAGGATTCTTTTCATAACCTTTCGACGATTTTGTCAAAGTTACGAAAAAAATCCTTTGATATCCAAATAGTTGATATTACTCCCAGGAAACTGAAATCGTATACGGAACCCCGTTGAGAAGCGATTTGTCTCCGGTGTATGCAAATTTGTCGACGGCGCAGGTCACCTTCGGTGCATCCGGACAATAGACTCCGACGTACCAGGTGCCCTCCTCCAGGCTGTCAATAGTCAGGGTCTTGTTGCCGCCATCATTCACCAGCAGATACTGGGCATCCGTCCTCCACGCCAGGTTACCCTTGCGGAGGGTCAGGTTGAGATTCTTGCCGGTGTCATTCTTAATCTCTACTTTGAAATTCTTCGCTCCTCCCTCCGGAATTGTGACTTTGAAATGATGATACTGCTTGTCACCGATTGTGGCACTGCCCGGAAGGCCTGATGTCTTGTTCATTTTCTTAGTGCTTCCATTACCAAGAACCCCCTTGGAAGATGGCAGTCCGTTTCCGGCAACGGCATACTTGCACATTGCAGCGAAAAGGTCACGCCGTTCGCCGCTCTGTTCTCTTTCAGGATGCGATCCACAGCATATCACGCGTCCCTTTGTATTATTTGCCTTGTATGCCCATACACTGTAATTATTGTGCATTGCCTTGCCCGGATTGTCATAAAGCATCAGCCCCTCGGTCTTTGACGGAACCGATGATATCGGAGCATAGCATCCGCCGTTGTGATAGACGTCTTTGACGTAGTAATCACCTCCGAAATCATAATACTGCAGCAGAGGCGAATCCTCAGGGACAAACATTCCGGTAGAATCACCGTGGACTCCGGTATTGTGGGCATAACCCGGATAGAGACCGAGATAGTTGGTCCAGTCTCCGGTTTCGGTGCCCTTCGCCGCTACGAAAGCTCCGGCACAACTGCCGAGATATGAACCGCCGTTATTAACGAATGTCCTGTAATTGTCACGGCCCTTGCTCGAAAGGGATTTGCCGTGGGCACCGGCAGAACCTCCATTGACATATATCATACGGTATCGCGGCTCATTGTCCGGATAAAGGAGCACTCCGTTAAGGTCGTCATCATTGCCGACGACTAATCCGGACTGGAAGATCGAGTCGCTGGTGGCCATAAGGTCATAATCCCATCCTATATAAGACATTGCGTATAACTCTTTCCTGCTGGTAAGGTTCACACCACCGTCCATGAACAGGTCCTTGAAATATCCGCGCGCCAGCGTATCCACCGGCTCTGCGATATTAGTATTGATCTTCACTTTGTCCATAGTAGAGATGAAGGAGCGGGTAACCCTGGCTGACGGATTTTGGGTGGAGATGAATGAGACGGCCTTGCCGGATTTGTCAAACACCTTGACCGCAAAACCTTTGCTGAAGGCACCTGCCGGGACTACGACGCATAATGACCTTGGTGTGCTGGCAAGAAGACTTGTCTCCTTTTCGAGGTTGAGGATTATCTCGTTGCTGCCGCCCGTGACCGTCATTGTCTGCTCATCCGTTCCCTGCTTGCCGTCGAGGGTTATTTCGCAGTCACCCCAGAGAGGGGTTCCATTGA
This sequence comes from Bacteroidales bacterium, assembly GCA_045601245.1. Lineage (GTDB taxonomy): Bacteria > Bacteroidota > Bacteroidia > Bacteroidales > UBA932 > Cacconaster. The sequence continues at coordinate 37,742 of JAZRZH010000028.1, read as the reverse complement.
GGTCGCAGACCGCAATCTTCGTTATTTTGACCGCAGAACCGCAAAGATTCACTTCAAGCACACCGCAGAGGTTCTTGAACTGCGCCGGTACGCCCGCATCGGACATCGTGGCCAGAGCCGGGGATGCGCCGTAACCGAATGTTCCGACAGTTGCTGTCTGCTCCTGCGGCAGGGTGAACTTGAGTTTGCCGTCCACTATGGAAGCGTCATCCGAATACGGATAGAGAGCATAGTAAGGGGCTGCACCGCTCAGTGTGCCGCTGAATTCGGCGGAACCGGTTCCGGCACCGCTGATGATTGAGAATCTGCTCTTTCCCGTCGCTGAGAGCATAGCGAATTCATCATCGCTGTCCCAAAGCACCTTGCAGTCAGAATTCAGGTGGGTCCTTGTGTCAGCCTGCGGCTGCTCGAATGATGCGGAAATCACCACATCACCTTGAGGAACTGTTACTTCTTCTTCTGGAAACTCTGATTTACAGGATACTGCTGCAAAAACGCACATAACGGCAGAAGCCGCACAATAAAGAATTTTCTTCATTACTTTCGTCATTTTCCTCAAAGTTACGAAATAATTCATTATTTGAACTTTTTGCTATCATTCCGTAACTTTGCGGATATGAAAATAAGACTGTTTATCTTCTCCATCCTGCTGCTCGGATTCTCCACAGACATCCACGCGCAGGACAGCGCGGCAGTTGCCAGTAAAATCAACACTTACGCATTGAAAGTTCAGAAAGACTGGAACATTCCGGGCTACGGCCTGGCCGTGATCAAGGACGGCAGACCGCTGCTGGTCAGGGGCTACGGAGTGAAGGAACGCGGCAAAAGCGGAAATGTGGATGAGAATACCGTCTTCCAGATAGGGTCCGTATCCAAATCCTTCACTTCCGCACTTATGGCGATGATGGTGGAGAGCGGGAAGGTGAAGTGGAACGACAAGGTCAAGGATATTCTGCCGGATTTCGAGATGGCTGACAAATATGTAGAGGAGAATCTGCTGGTCAAGGATATAATGACCCACAAGTTGGGCTTCGCGGGCCAGGCCGGAACATATATCCCGAATGTCGGTTACAGCCGCGACGACGTATACCGGATGATGTGCCGCCTTGAGCCGAGATACGGTTTCCGTGACGGGATGCACTACAACAATATGACCTTTCTCATCGCCTTGAGAATCATTGAGAAGGTATCCGGGATGAGCTGGGATGAGAATGTCAGGACGCGGATATTCGAGCCGCTGGGGATGACCTCCTCTTCCTGCGGAGGGGAAGGATATCTCGCCGCGTCAAATGTTGCCGTCCAGCATTCGATGTACCGCAGCAGGGATACGATTGCCGTGAAACCGGTCGTTGGAGAGAACCGCGCTCTGCACTGGCTCACCGTTGTCGGACCGGCCGGCGGAGTGAACTGCAGCGTGGCGGACCTTTCCAGGTGGGCGGAATTCCACAGGACCGGAGGCATCAACGCCGAGGGTCGGAGACTTATTTCCGAATCGCAGATGAATTACCTCCACAAAGGCGTTCAGATCACGTCGCAGACCGACGAAAAGATAACCCTGTACGGGCAGTGCTGGTATATCGAGCAGAACCACAAATACAGGGTATATTACCATACCGGAACCACCTGGGGCCACTCCGCGCTGTGTGTATTTATGCCCGAGCAGAATCTCAGCATCGCGATGCTTTTCGGGTCGGAAGTGCCGAACGGACCGCGTTTCGCGCTGATGCGCCGTATCATTGATATCTGTCTCGGAGAGCCTGAAACGGATTACAGCGCCATCGAACTCAAATCCTGGATGAAGGGCAGCGGCGGTGGCGGAGGCAACGGCACTGGATTCACCATACCATACTCAAAGGGAACTCCTTCAAATCTTTCGATCACGGGCAAATACACCAAGGATGATCTTTTCGGGGACGCCACCGTGTCCCTTGAAAACGGCAAACTCTATATCACTGTCGGCAAAATGGGCTGGAAGCACCGTCTGATACACGACAAGGGCAACAGATACAAGTTCACTTCCGACGGGCACACCTTCCCCGTCATTTTCAAGCCGGACGGCTCCGCATTTGAGATCAACTGGGGCGGCGGCGAGAAATTCGGTCCCTGGACAAAATAAAGAAAAGCGGCTGCAAGGCCACTTTTCTTATGTTACGTTGCCTACGGTCGATGGCGGTTTACCCTTCAGGGCAACGCAGGCCCTCCCAATGCTGCGCATCGGGCCCCTCCCGTTTCGCCACGGGCGGCCTGCCCTTCAAAGCAAACCGCCACACGCCTCTGCGGCAACGATAATAATCCAATTACTCCCAGGTCACCTGGATTGTGTAAGGGATACCGTTGAGGACCTCGAGCTTGCCTGCGTATGCTGTACCGTAGTCGGTAGGCACCTCCTCGACTGTGGTGGCGCATTCCACACCGATATACCACTTGCCTGCCTCGATATTGCCGACCTCGAGGGTCTTGCTGCCGCCGAGGGTGACATTCTTGAATTTCGCTGTCTTTGTGAAAGCGAAATCATCCTTGTTCATAGCGAGGTTGAAGTCAATGTAGTCCTTGGTCGTGAAGAGCTTTACCTTGACATTCTTCGCTCCCTTAGGGATATTTACAGTGAAATGATGATACTGCTTGTCACCGATCTTGGTGAATGCAGGATCATTGTCCTTGGTATCCTTGGTCATATTGCGGACTTCGCCCTTCTTGAGCTCTGCCTTTACGACAGGACCGGCATTGCCGTCAATGGCGTAGCGGCACATTGCAGACATCATTTCGAGACGCTCGCCGAAGTTCACTCCTTCAGGATGCGAACCGAGGACCACGATGCGGCCGGAGGTCTTGGAAGGGACGTATGCCCAACCGCTTACCTTACCTGTGAGAGGTTCGAGACCTTCCTCTGCGCGCTTCTTGTCGCCTTCAGGGAAATCATAGTAGCAGAGGACTTCGGTACCGGGTGCGAAGTATACAGGGTCATCTTCGATGAGGTAGCAGCCGCCATTGTGATACACGTTTGCGATGTAGTTGTCACCGCCGAAATCATAGTATTTGAGCAGCGGGCTGTTGGCAGGAAGACGCATTCCAGTACTGTCGGCATCAAGGCCTGATGAATGTGCCACAGCCGGATAGAAGCGGAAGTATTCTTCCACATAATCCACGGTTTTCTGTGAACTTGCCTTCATTGATGCGAGGAACGCACCGGCGCAGGTACCTACGTATGAACCGCCGTTGGCAACGAAATCACGCACGTGCTGGCGTCCCGCAGGGGTGAGGGATCTGCCGTGGCTCTTTGCCCTGCCGCCGTTCATATAGATCATACGGAAGCGCGGAGCACCGTCCGGATAAAGGAGACATCCGTTCTCGTCGATATCGGAATGAACCATCTTGGTGGTCTGCTCGATGGTGTCCTTCATCGTAAGCTGCATAGGACTGTGTCCGGCAGAGTAATAAGATTCAATGGAAAGTCCCAGGAACCTCGATGCCGGGAGATCCTTGCGTGAAGTTACATTGATACCTCCATCCATGAAGATATCCTTGTAGAATCCCTGTGCGGACAAATTGTCCTGAAGGGTGGTGGCAGCCAGAATGACGGCTGCAAGTTTGATAATTCTATTCATCCCAAGTTACTTTAATTGTATAAGGTATTCCGTTCAATACTTCGGTTTTGCCGGTATATTCCACACCATAGTCGGTAGGGACTTCGGTAACGGTCGTAGCACACTGTACGCCGATATACCAGAGAGCGCTCTTCGGCTGCTTCTTTCCTTTCACTTTCACCCAGCTGTTGTCGATCGACATCTCCTTGTTGCCACCGAAAGTGACATCCTTGTATTTCGCACCGTCGAGGAATGCGAAATCGTCCTTCTTTGCGGTAAGATAGAGGTCGATGCCTTCCACAGGGCAGGACAGCGTCACCTTCACATTCTTTGCCTTCTTAGGGACATTGACCGTGAAGTGATGATACTGCTTGTCACCGATCTTGGTGAATGCAGGGTCGTTGTCCTTGGTGTCCTTGACCATATTGCGCTCGACGCCGTTGGCGAGCTGGGCCTTCACCTGAGGCTTGCCGTTGCCGTCCATTGCGTAGAGAAGGAAGGAAGCGAACCATTCCATCCTTTCGCCTTCGGTTTCGATTTCAGGGTGTGAACCGCAAGCCACCAGACGGCCTGACTTTTCATCTGCCTTGTAGGCCCAGGTGCTGACCTTGCCTGTGAGGGCGTATTTGCCTTCAGCCACGAGCTTGTCGTCCTTGTCATAGAGATAGCGGGTGAGTATCTCTGTGCCGGGAGCCAGGAATCTAGGGTCATCGTCGAAGAGGAATGCGCCGCCGTTGTGAAGCACGTTTGCAACCTTCATATCACCTCCGAAATCGAAATACCTGAGCAGTGGGCTGCCCGGCTCGATACCGTGGTCGGTATAAGGGTAGATGCCGTCAGCGCCCTTCTCAAGCTCAGTCTCCTTGGTGAGGGCAGGGTAAATGTGGAGGTATTCCTTGCGTTCGTCCTCAGGAATACTGTCCATACTGGTGACGAAATGCTTGCTGGAGATGAATGCACCAGCGCAGGAGCCTACATATGAACCGCCATTGTAGTAGAACTGGCGGATGTTCTCGAGTCCCTGCTCGGTAAGGGATCTGCCGTGTGCACCTGCAGATCCGCCATTCTCATATATCATACGGAAGCGCGGTGCGCCGTCAGGATAAAGGAGGCATCCATTGTAGTCGATGTCGGATGTCACCATCTTTGCAGTCTGTTCCAATGTGTCCTTGTCGCTGAGCTCCATAGGATTGTGGTTTGCGGAATAATAGGTTTCCATTGTCAATCCGAGCATTCTTACGGCCGGAAGGTCCTTGCGGGATGTGATGTTGATGCCGCTGTCCTGGAACACGTCCTTGTAGAACTGTGCGGAACAAACATCCTGCATTGAGAGTGCAGCCAGAATTACGGCTGCGGCCCTGAATAATCTGTTCATACTTATCTGTTTTGAGAATTTACTGGTGTATTTTGCAAATATAACGAAATCTATCCTCAAGTCAAACAGCGGACAAATAAAAAGGCCCCCGGAATTCCGGAGGCCTCATTATGGAGAATAGAAGAATTATTACAGAGGGTTCTGCTCGCAGAGAGGGTTGACATCAACTTCCTGTGAAGGGAGGAGCCACTGCCATCTCTTGTCGCCAGCAGGGATGTAACGAGCCTCTTCGGTAAGGCCTGCACCGTACATGTTGTAGTTGGAAGCCTCAGGGTCGAGGTTTGTAGGAGCTGACGTAGCGGTGTTCTTCCAACCACCCTGGTTGTAACCTGCGCGAGGCATAGGACCACGGTCGCAAGGGAGGTTGAGACGCTTGAGGTCGTGCCAGCGGATACCGGCTTCACCCCAGAGCTCGACTCTCTTCTGCCAGAGGATCTTCTCGATGAGAGCGTCACCTGTTTCGGTAGGCTGCTGGTATGCAGGGTCACGGAAATTACCGAGCTGGAATACGAGCTGCTGTGCCTTTGCAGGCTGATTTGTCCTGGCGTAGCATTCTGCGGCAATCATCATAATCTCTGGGATACGCATATAAGGAACGTCACGCTCAGCATACTTTAATTCACTATCATCTACGAGGAACTTCTGCGACATATAAGGAGCAAGCTTACCAGATGCATTTACATATACCTTAGGTGCGGTGTATGGGTCAGGAAGCCACATGCCCTTGCGTACGTCTGTCTCTGGGATTGAGTTGTAAAGCAGGCAGTTGATAGCACGAGGGGAGTTTCCGTTGTATGAACCTGCGTTGTTGGAAACGAGGTCATGCCAGCTGCGGAGCTTTGAACCGAACTGTGACTGGTCTGTACGTGAGGAGATACAAGCCCACAACCATTCTTCGTTCTTAGCCTCACCGAAACGGTTTTCAGCTGGGCCATCGGTATAAGTCGACTTCTGGAGAGAGTATCCGGAGTGGTCAATGATGTCCTGAGCAACTGTTGCAGCTTCAGCGAACTTGCCCATATTGAGGAGAGCCCTTGCCTTGAGACCCTTTGCTACCCACTGATCGAGATGCGACTTGTCAGGTTTTGGATAGTTTGTGTTCTCAAGCAGCTTGATTGCATCGTCAAGGTCTGTAAGAATCTGAGCATAAACTTCCTCGACGGAAGCGCGCGGGAGATTCTCGAATGAAGCTTCGATACGGATTGGAACACCAGGCTGATTGTTCTGACCAGGCTTGCTCCAATCGTAGCGCTCTGCCCAAGCCTGAACGAGTTCCAGATGAGCGAATGCACGATAGGTTATTGCCTGACCCTTGATGAATGTCCTTTCTTCATCGGAACCCTCGAGGTCATCAATGTAGAAGAGAATCTTGTTGGCGTTGTTGGCAAGCTTGTAGAATGCCTTCCAGTAGTAGTTAGGATCGTGATACTTGTGAGTAAGGTCGCGGTGGTGGATATACTGCTGTGTATCCATGAACATTACGTTGTTGTATGTGAAGATCCAGTCATCGGAAAGAGCTGCGAGGTGGATGCAGAAAGTAGGGTATGATCCCTGGCTGTACCAGTCGCTGCTGCAATCGTGGAGCTGACGATGAAGACCGTCGATAGCAAGCATTGCTCTGTCGACGTTTTCGAAAATATCAGATTCGGAAACGGAGTTTGTAGGAACAGTATTGAGGAAATCCTCCGAGCAAGCTGTAGTCAGAACAGCAAAAGCTGCAAGTGCGAAAAATATCTTTTTCATAATTATCATCCTCCATTATACTATAGGGTAAAGTTGAGGCCGACTGTGATGGTTCTTGCCGGCTTTGAGTATGATGCGTTCGTAGTGTGGTTGCTGAGGGAGTAGTTCGTATAGAAACCCTTACGCGCATTGAGGATAGCGAGGTGGTCAGCTGAAGCGAATGCCTTGAGACCATCGATGTTGAGTGCATCACAAACCTTCTTGGAGAAGCCGTAAGACATTGTCACATTGTTGATTTCAAGCATATTGGTAGTTGTCTGCCATCTTGTTGAACGAGTTGCCTGTGTGTTCTCCTTGTATGAAGAAGAACCGAGAGCTGCACCTGTTGTGGTCAGGACTGCGAAATCAGTGATATCACCTGGCTTGGTCCATGACTTGAGTGCATCTTCGTGTCTGTTGATGTATGGAAGACCATCTGCGAGGATACCCTGCTGGAGAATATTTGAATAACCGCGGTCATAACCTACACCACCGAGCTGGTAGTAGAGATTGATGGCGAAGTTGAAGCGACCGATTGTAAGGTCGGAGGTGATACCACCGTATACCTTAGGAATTGATGAACCGCTCCAGGTTTCCTTTGATCTTGAAACAGCTGTAGTATAGTACTTGCCGTCGATGCTGATTACATCCTGATCATCTGCGATGCCATCAACGTATTCAGCTGTTACGTTGCCTGCCGCATCCGTCTTGTAGAAGCTGTCACCGAGTTCGAAGTAGTTGACACCGGTCTGAGGGTCAACACCCTTCCACTGGTAGAGCCACCACTCATATACTGAGTGTCCCTGCTCCATCTTGTTGAACTGGCTGTTGAATGTATATGCAGGAATAGGGAGATATGTAACGACATTCTTGATGAGTGATGTGTTTACACCGAGGTTCCAGTTAACCTTCTTTGTCTTGATGATGTCATAAGCGAGCTGAACCTCGAGACCGTGGTTGAGAAGACCACCGTCATTTGAATTATATGAGGAAAGACCCGTAGAAGAAGGAAGGGTTACCTCCATAAGAAGCTTGCTGGTAGCACGGTGGAAATACTCGAGGCTACCGGTGAAGCGGCGGTTGAACATTGACCACTCGATAGCTGCGTCCCAGTTGGTTGAAACCTCCCACTGGAGATCGAGGTTACCCGGAGAGTCGACTGTCTGTGTGTAACCTGGTCTTTCAGCATTCTGCTTCTTTGTATAAAGTGCCATATATGGATAGTATCCACCGAGGTCGTCACTACCTACTGTACCGACTGATGCACGGAACTTCAACAGGTCGATGGTGCTGTTGCCTTTAAGGAAGTCTTCGTTGCTGATGATCCAGCTGCCGCCGACAGACCAGAAGTTACCCCAGCGGGCGGTCTTATAGAACTTTGATGTACCGTCACGACGGAACGATGCAGAAAGGAAGTACTTGCTTAAGAAATCATAGTTGACACGGCCGAAGTAACCTTCAGTATTATATGTGTTACGGTAGCCTGAAGGCTGTGAAGATGTTTCGGTGTAGTTGTTGAAGAAGTAGTTGTTGCCTACGATGATCTGTGTCACGCGTGATGATGACTCATTGTCGTATATATACTGATATGTCTCGTGTCCGACGAGTGCATCTACATGGTGGTCACCGAAAGCGTGGTTCCAGGTGAGCAACTGGTTGTAGGTCCTGGTCTGTGTTGTCGAGAATTCAAGGGAAGCGGAGGTTGAACTCTTCTTGTAATATTCAAGATAAGGAGTTGCCGAATGTGCCTTATAGTCGCTGTTATACATCGCTGCGTTTGCGGAGAGCTTGAAGTCCTTGAGGAAGGTGATTTCAATGAACGGCTTTACGTTGATGATGTTTCTGTTGTAGTGGCTGTAACGATGCTCCTGATAAGAAACGACGTTGTAAGCGATGAGACGTGCAGGAATGCTTTCAACCCGGTTGGTTGCTGGATTGATCCATCCGTTATCCGTACATTCTTTTGCTGACCATCCCTCACCGTAGTCATAAATCCTGTTGCCAGATGCATCAAGGACGTATGAACCGTCGGAATAGTGGAGGTGGATAGGATATACAGGCGGAATCTTGAGGACAACGTGGTACGGGTTGGTGGTATCATTGGCCGATGTCGAAAGGTTACCGGACTGGTCGCTGATGGAAGCCGATGAGTTGACACCGAACTTCAACCACTTCTTCTGGAAGGTGACGTTTGCACGTGCACTGTAGCGCTCGAAGCCTGTACCGATCATATAGCCCTGATTGTTGAGATAACCGACGGATCCGAAGTATGAAGTATACTTGCCCTTGCCGGTAGCGGAAACGCTGTAGTCCTGAACCTGACCGAGGCGCTCTGTAGAGCCGAGCCAGTCAACGTCGTCCTCGAAGAGGAACTTGGCGTTAGGGTTGTACTTGCCGTCAGTGCCTACGACTTCGTTGAAAGCTACACCTGAGAATGGGTAATAGCTCTCAGTATACATAAGGTCGGACATGATATCCCTGGATGCCATCTGGCGTGCCTCGTCATCTGACTTGCCGTCGATGATGTTGGTGTTGTAGTGCTGCTGCCAGTAGTTCTCGAGGTAATTCTTGAGATCAAGGTGCTTGTAATCCTTCTGCTCACGGGAAACGAAGCCGTGGGATATCTTCACGTTGATGACAGGAGTCTCACCCTTGCCCTGCTTGGTGGAGATCATGATCACACCGTTTGCTGCACGTGCACCATAGAGAGCGGTGGAAGCAGCGTCCTTGAGCACGGTGATGGATTCGATTTCATTGGCAGGGATGGTTGCAAGGTTGCCCGAGTAGATCATACCGTCCATTACGATAAGAGGGTCAACGTTACCGTTGATGGAACCGATACCGCGGATTGTGATGGTTGCATCTGCACCAGGCTGACCGCCTGCGGATGTCAGACGGAGACCAGGGGTTGAACCGTTAAGGGTGTTAAGAGGGTTGGTGGCAGGGACGAGTTCGATCTTCTCGCCGCTGACCTTGCCTGCCGCACCCGTGAAGGATGCCTTGGTCGCTGTACCATAAGCGACGACGATGGTCTCATCGAGAGACTCAGCGTCTGTAGCAAGCATTACATTGATGTTGGCGCGTCCGTTGGCCTCGACTTCCTGAGTAAGATAACCGATGGAGGAGAAGACGAGAACGCTCTTGGATGAAGGAGCGGAAATAACATATTTTCCGTCCGCATCTGCAGCAGTACCGGTGGTTGTGCCCTTTACGACAACGCTCGCGAATGGGATCGGAGAGCCGTCCTTGGCATCGGTGATAACACCGGAAACCTTGATTTGAGCAAATGCCGTCGAGATGGAGAGCAGCATTGTGCACAAAAGCAAAATGGTTCGTTTGTTCATAATGTTTTTGGTTGTTAAGTGAATGATTATTTCATTGTAATCTTTGTCCTATAAAATAATTCTTAAAAGTAAGTGTTTTATCATTATAAACCAAATTTTCCAATCTGTTTTTCATTATTATTCTTGAAAAAAGATGCTGAATCAACGCTATGTAAACTGGTATTGGGATTGAATAAATACAGAAAAGTCATTGAATTTCCGATTAAAATACTTAATTTTGATGAATCCTGAATGGGCCCGTATAGTGTCAACTTATTTCAGTTTAAGTCACCGGCAGTCCATACTATGGATAATAGCGCTGATAAAGACAACTCATAAATAACCTATTATTAACCAATTAACCAGTTCATCAACTTTTTTCCATGAAAAAACTATTGTTGACTTTGTCAATGGTGCTGCTGTCATGTACGGTGGCACTGGCCCAGATGAAAGTCACAGGAAAAGTGACTTCAACTGATGGTTCAGCCGTTCCTTTTGCGAGCATTGTCGTAAAGGGCACTATGAACGGTGTAGCTTCATCGGAAGACGGTTCCTATGCTATCGACAAGGTTCCGTCAAGTGCAAAACTTGTCGTTTCCTGCATCGGTTACCTCGATCAGGAAGTGGAAGTTGCCGGCAAGAACGTCATCAACGTCATCCTTGCTCCGGATACTCAGATGATCGACGAGACCATCGTCGTCGCTTACGGTACCGTTAAGAAATCATCTTACACAGGATCTGCAAGCGTAATCGGTGAAGATGTGATGCTGGAGCGTCCATACGCTTCCTTTACAGACGCACTCAGTTCGAACATGCCTGGTCTGGTGTCAATGGGTGGTTCGCAGACCGGTTCAATGCCTACAATCCGCATCCGCGGTTTCGGTTCAATGAACGCGTCCCTCGCTCCTCTCTATGTCATCGACGGTATTGCAATGGATATGTCCGACCTCGCAGAGCTCGGTGACCACTCCATCAGCCCTATGACCAGCCTCAACCCTAGCGATATCGAGTCCATCACCGTGCTCAAGGATGCAGCGTCCGCAGCACTGTATGGTTCCCGTGCAGCTAACGGTGTGATCCTCATCACCACCAAGCAGGGAAAGGCAGGCAAGCTCAAGATTGATGCAAGTGCCACAATCGGCGTTTCCCAGTTCACATACTTCCCAGACCTCGTCAATACCGAGGAATACGCTCAGATATGGACAACCGCAAAGATGCACGCCCTTATGTACAACGATGGCAAGAAGGCCGGTGAGGACCCTTACAAGTATGTAACCAAGATGTACAATGACAAGGACAAGTACGACAGTTACCTCGCATCAGCCCGCACCGCATTCAACAAATACTACACTCAGGAAGGCAAGATTTATGACTACTGGGGCGGTGACAAGGACAAGTTCGCAGACAACAACTGGTATGACGTGATCACACGCCTCGGTACCACACAGAAGTACAACCTCTCTCTCTCCGGCGGTAACGACAAGATGACCTACTTCGTATCAGGTGAATATTACAACGTCCAGAGCACGATGCAGAACTCAGCAATGGAGCGTTACAGCACCCGTTCAAATATCGTTTCCAAGCAGAACAAGTATTTCTGGTTCGGTACCAACATGAACTTCTCTTACCAGACCCTCGCAGGTCCTCAGAGCAACAACATGTACGCCAATCCTTGGCGTGTTGCCGCACAGCTCCCTACGGTCATTCCTGCCAAGAACAGTGACGGCTCCTGGAATGTTGGTTTCTCTGAAATGTCAGGTTACAACCCTGGTCAGATTCTTGAGAAGGCCGTCTTCGACGATGTCATCGAGCACGCAACGGTTTCACCTTGGTTGCAGTTGAACCTTGCTCCGGGTCTCACCCTCAAGGAAACCTTCGCATATGACGTACGTATTTTGGATGAAATCCGCTGGTATCAGCAAGGTGTAGCAGCCGGCAAGAACAACAACGGTATCTATAATGAGTGGTATACTTCACGCGATCGTACAACCTCTTCTACGGTCCTGAACTACACCAAGGGCTTCGGTCTCCACAATCTGAACGCTCTCGTAGCGTGGGAGGCTGAAAATCAGACAACTTCCTGGATGGGTGGTTCAATGACCCAGTACCAGACCCCTTACACTCCTGCCATCAGCGCCGGTACCCTGATTTCATCATTCAAGGGCAACCACTACAGTGAAGGTATGCTCTCATTGATCAGCAAACTCGACTACAACTTCGCTGAGAAGTACTTCCTTTCCGGTTCTTACCGTCGTGACGGTTCGTCCCGTTTCGCAAAGGGTCACCGCTGGGGCGGATTCTACTCCGTTTCAGGTGCTTGGCGTTTCACCAAGGAAGAATTCATGAAGGACCTCGACTGGCTCACCGAAGGTAAGCTCCGCGCAAGCTACGGTACCTCAGGTACACGTCCAAGCGGACTGTTCGACTACTCTTCAGGATATGATTTCGGTGCAAACTACTATGGTATTTCCGGTGCAACAATCAATAGCGTGCAAAATGAGAACCTCTGCTGGGAGAAAAACAGAATCTTCGATATAGGTCTCGATCTCACATTCCTCAACGGCCGCATCACTTTGGAAACCGACTGGTATGACCGCAAGTCCGATGACCTCCTCATCGACCAGGAACTTTCAAGAACCACCGGTTATTCGACAGCTACCGTCAACCTCGGCAAGCTCGGCAACAAGGGTTTCGAAATGACTCTCGGCGGATATATCGTAGAGCGCAAGAACTTCCAGTGGCAAATGAGGTTCAACGCCGCTTATCTCCAGAACAAGCTCCTCGAATATCCTGCTGACGATGTAGGAACTTATACCATCACACGCGTGGGAGAGGCCCTTCACACCTGGTATATGCCGGAATGGGCAGGTATCGACCAGACCACCGGTGAACCTATGTGGTACAAGGTCAATGACGAAACAGGCGAGAAGACAGCCGTAAAGAACTATGCAGATGCAACCAGAGTGGTTCTCGGCAACTACAACCCTAAGTGGACAGGCGGTCTCAGCACAACCCTCTCATTCTACAACTTCGAACTCAGCGCACTCGCAGGTTTCAGCGCAGGCTTCAAGGTATATGACTATGCAGGTCCTACTAACTGGTCGGATGACGGTTACAGCTCAACCTACATCCACGAGCGCACGCTTCTTGACAGCTGGACACCTAACAATACTTCTTCAAAGAACCCATTGCTTCTCCAGGGTGTAAAGAACGGTTCCAACCACTCATCCCGTTATCTCCATAATGGCAACACCTTGAGACTCAAGAATCTCAAGCTTGCATACAACATCCCTACTAAGGTATGCCAGAGCATTGGAGCAAAGGGTATCAATGTTTATGTACAGGGTGAGAATCTCTTCTTGTGGAACGAACTCGGTTTCGATCCTGAAGTATCCACTTCCGGCGGTCGTTATCACTACACCTGGGCGACCCAGCGTACCTATATCTTCGGTTTGAATTTTAACTTTTAATTGTTAGAAGATATGAAAAATACATATAAAATCGCACTTGTTGCTTTACTGTCTTTAACTGCGGCATCCTGTACGGATTTTCTGGACAGAAGCTCTGCCCTTCAGGTAAATGCCGAATCTCTCTTCGAGTCCGAATCTACAGCAGACGCTGCACTCAAGGGTGTTTACGACGGTATTACCATCGGAGCCTTCAGCGGCCGCAATACAATGATGCGTCAGGATCTCAAGGGTCCTGACTACATGCTCTATAATAATGGTGGCGGTGAGTACTGCACCGTCGAATATGCATATCGTGAAAGCTCCACCACTTATGGTGAGGCAGGTGAAATCTGGCTCCCTGGTTTCGAGATCATCAAAGACGCGAACAATTTCATCTACTATGCAGAACAGCTCGAGCAGACCGCAAATGTCAAGGATATGATTGCTCAGGCAAAGGCCTGCAAGGCTTATGCATATCTTGAGCTCACCAAGACTTTCTGCTATCCTCCTGCAATCGTAAAGCTCGACAGCAAGTATGACCTTGGTCTTCCTCTTATGAAGTCAAGAGAGGACAACATCGAGGCAATCGTCAATCCTCCTAAGCGTGCCACTGCAGTTGAGACAATGGATTATATCAAGCAGCTCTTCACGGAGGCTCTCGCTGATCTCGATGCATCACGCAAGGATGTAGGTTACTGGACAGTTTACGGTGTCAAGGGTATGCTCGCACGAGTATGCCTCTACAGGGAAGAGTGGGCTGAAGCTCTCAGTTATGCAGAGGCTGCCGCACAGGGCGGTTCCTGCATCCCTTATGCTGAATACGTAGACAAGGTAAATCAGGCCAAGCAGTCGGAATCCCTCTTCGAAATGCAGTTCGACGTCAACGACCACAACTCTGACCGTATGCCGGGTTATGTATTGAACCAGACTATGGGCTCAAACGGCCGCTGGAGCAGCACAGAGAGCAAGGGCTATGGTAATGGTGGCGTGAGCGACTCATTTATCGAGCTCCTCGGTGAGAATCCTAAGGACGTACGTCTCGGCCTTCTCCACGAAGACAAGTCTTCAAGATGCCCTGCAGAAGTTCCATTGGCAGAGTGCAAGCATGGCGTAAACGGCTACTCATCCCGTTACTACTACAAGTTCATCGGTGGTCTCGAAGGCAGTCCGTTCGTTCACAACATCCCTGCAGTCCGCGTTCCTGAAATGTACCTCATCGCAGCTGAGGCAAACTCAGAGCTCGGCAAGGATACTGATGCTCTCAACTGGCTCAACAAGGTTTACGAGGCTCGTACAACCGACAAGCTCAGCGGTCTTTCCGGAGCTGACCTCAAGACAGCTATCTTCAACGAGCGCCGTCGTGAGCTCATTATGGAAGGTTTCTCAATCTGGGATTGGTTGAGAAAGGGCCGTGCATTCAAGCGCGACAACTCTCATATAACCTATGTTTCAATCGACCCTGTAAACGGTCGCAACGAACCGGATTTCCACAAGGTAGTATCTCCTATCCCTGTAACTGAGATGGATGCCAACCCTAATATGAGAGATCAGCAGAACTACGGTTACGAAGCATACCACAACTAGTCGGTAATATTCACATCCTTTATAAATGGGCCTCCGGATTCCGGGGGCCTTTTTATTTGTCCGCTGTTTGACTTGAGGATAGATTTCGTTATATTTGTAGAATACACCAAGAATCTGTAACACATTTCGCCATGAAGAAGATTACGGCTTTCATTTTCATCTTTTTTGTCTGCTTTTCCTGCTGGGGCAGGAAACCTAAAGCTGATATTACAAAGATAGACAGCGCCATTCAGGAAATAATGGCAGCGCACAATACCCCGAGTTACGAGGTTGCATTCGTAAAGGACGGCAGGATAGTCTATTCGCAGGCCTTCGGACCGAAGAGTCTGGCAACGGGTGAAAAACTCGAGACGACAGATATCTTCCGCATCGCATCCATCTCCAAATCCTTCTCCGGAGTGTCGATGATGCAGCTAATCGAAGCCGGCAAGGTCTCCCTGGACGATGACGTGAGCGATATCATCGGCTTCAGCGTACGCAATCCGAGATATCCGGACATCCCCATCACTGTCAGGATGCTCCTTTCGCACACATCCAGTATGATTGACGGAAGGGGAGTATACAACACCCTCGACCATATCAATCCTGCCATAACCGATGAGGAAGGACGCAAGGCGTATTTCGGCGACTGGGTCCCGGGCACGAAATACCAGTACTGCAACCGCGCCCTCAACCTCACGGGATGCCTCATCGAGAAAATTTCCGGCGAAAGGTTCGACAACTATATCCGCCAGCACATACTTCTCCCGATGGACATCAGAAACGCCGGTTTCAACGTGGATTCCCTCGATGCCGATACATTTGCCGACATATACGGATACAACCGTAAAACCGGCGTTTATACCGCATCGGACAAGGCATATATGCACCGCTCCGACACTCTCATCGCACAGGGAAGATACAGGCTCGGATATGACGCTGCGGACCAGTCGCCTACCGGCGGAATGAAAATCAGCGCGGAGGACCTCTCGAAATGGATGCAGATGTTCATCAACAAGGGCGTCGCTCCCAACGGAAAGAGGATAGCCTCAAAGAAGAGCATCAGGCTTATGACGACTCCGGTGGTCAATACCGACCATAACAACACATACTGCCTCACGCTGATGACCAACCCTAACATAATCGAAGGCCGCACGCTCACCGGTCACACCGGTTCCGCATACGGCCTCCAGAGCACTATGTTCTGGGATCCGAAGGGCAAATGGGGCTGCGTCTGCATCGCCTCAGCCACCACGGGAATCGCAGAATTCCACGTCAGCGAAATAAGCGTCGAGACTTTCCGTCTGCTTTATCAGCAGTTCATCGGAAAGTAGCGCCTAATTGTCCAGTTCGTCCTTGAACTGCTGATAGAGAAGGTTTATCGTGTTGTAATAAATCTTGTAGACACCATTGATCTGGTCGAGTTTTGTGCTCGAGCAGAGACATACGAATCCCCAGTCGGACTCAGGGTTGAAGAACATACAGCTCTTGAGGCCCTGGGCGCTGCCGGTGTGTCCCTTGAGGGTCACGCCGTCGATGAAATGAGGTTCGGTGCGGGTGGTGAGGCAGTAGTAGATGCCCGGATCGGCAGGGGTGACAGGGGTGAGGAGTTTCTTCACGCCGGCTTCCGAGAGGATGCGCTTTCCTGTAGGGGCCATTCCGCCGTCGCGGAGGGTCATCATCCATTTCGCGAGGTTAGGGGCTGAAATCTTCATGCCGCCGGTCGGGGACCAGTAGCACCCGTCGACGCCAAGCCGGTATGTGCCATCCTTCACTTTGAATTCGTTATTTGGGACATAGCCTTTGGCGCGTTCGATGGTGTCCTTCTTCTTGTTGTAGGTATAAAGGGTCGTGAAGGTCGATGTCTTGAGCGAATCGAGATTGTAGCCCGCATTGTCGGCACCGATAGGGGTGAGGATGTGGTTGCGGACATAGTTGTCGAAACGCTCGCCGGACACCTTCTCGATAATCATTCCGATGAGGTTGAGGGCGCGGTTGCAGTACTTGTAGCCCTGTCCCGGAGCATAGTCGAAGAACATCATGTTGATGGTGTCCTGCGAAGTCTTGGCCGGATTGACGAAGTGATCGTCACGGTACCAGCTGGCTCCGCCGTAATCCATCATACTGGATGTGTGTGAAAGGAGCATTTTGATAGTGATCGGGATATCCGGGTGCTTCGGATTGCGGAGCTTGAAGCCGAGATAATCGCTGGCGTCATCTTCGAGACTGATCTTCCCGGCCTCGACCAGCTGCATTATGGACATTCCTGAGAATGACTTGGAAATGGAGGCGATGCGGAAGATGTCGTTGATTTCGAGCGGCTCCTTTGTCTCCACATCCCTGTAGCCGAAGGCTTTCTGATAGATGATTTTGTCGCCTTTGACGAGGACTACGGACATGCCGGCTGTTTTGCATTCAGCCATATAGGAAAGTATCTCCTTCTCTATCTGCTTGTCGGACATTGTCTTGCTCTTTTGAGCACAGCTCTCCGGTACGGAGAAGGCAAGCGCTGCAACAGCGGCGAATGCCAGGGTGATAAGTGTCTTTCTCATATTATTTTCTGTTTGTATCATGACGGATTACCATACCGGAGAGGACTCCTGTATACTGGTCGTTCTCCACTGCTACCTTACCGTTCACAATGACGTCCTTGAATCCTGTGGCGAGAAGCGCAGGGTCTGAATAGGTGGCATTCGCACGCACTTCCTCCGGCTTGAAGATGTTGATGTCGGCATAGCCGCCAACCTTGATATATCCGCGGCCCTGAAGTCCGTAGGTGTCGGCCACCTGGCCTGTGCTGCGGCGTACGAAACGGTCGAAGCTGATGAACTTTTTCTCGAGCACATAGGTCTGGATCATTTCGGCATAGGAACCGGCTGCACGCGGATGTGTACCGAAGGATCCGTCAGTGCAGGTCATTACCCAAGGCTTCTTCATGTAGTTTGCAAGGTCCTCCTCATTGGCAACGAAGGTGTTGAGGTAAGGGGACATTTTCTTTGTGAGCTCTATGACCGCATCCGCAGGATCGGTGAGACCGAGCTTCTTTGTGGCTTCTGCGAGTGTCATGCCGTTGAATTCACCGGCACGTTTGGAGATGAAGATAGTTTCCGCACCACCGCGCTCATATATCATATCACTTATCTCCGGCTTCATCTTTGCCACGGCCTCAGGGTCCTTGTATCTCTCCCGGAGAGCCTTGACACCTCCGTCACGGGCCCAGGAAGGAGTGAGGGCTGAACTCATTGAAATGCCGGAAGCAAGGTAAGGATACTGGTCTGCCGTCACCTTGACACCATCTTTCTGATACTGCTCTATGACGTTGATGACACTGTCAGAGCGGTGCCATACGGATTTGCCGAGGCACTTGATATGCGAGATGTTGACAGGCACACCTGCCTGCTTGCCGATCTCGAGGGCTTCCACGATGGAATTGTAGAGACCTATGCCATCCTTGTTCTCATTGCGTACGTGTGTAGTGTAGATACCTCCGCGACTGGCCATAGCCTTGGCAATGGCAACGACTTCGCGGTTGTCAGAGAAGCATCCGGGAACATAGAAGAGTCCGGTGGAGAGGCCAAGGCTTCCGTTATCCATCTCTTCCTGTATCATTGTTTCCATCTGCTTGATCTCATCATCCGTTGCCAGACGGTCAACGTTTCCCATAACCTTGGCGCGTATGGTGTTGTGGCCTGTGAAGCTGGCTACGTTGGGACCAATACCCTGCTTCTCGAGCTTTTCGAAGAATTTGCTGATTGGATACTGGCTGCCGCCGCACATACCGGGGATGACTGTCGTCACTCCCATACGGAGATATGATTCGGCCGCCTTGTCCTTGAGCAGGGCGGATTCCATGTGGTCGTGAGGGTCAATGAAGCCGGGGCAGACCACGTAACCGGCTGCATCAATCACTTTTGCAGCCTTGCATTTATCTGCGATGTTTTCCTTGGCCTTGCCCACATATACGATCTTGTCACCCTTGATGGCAACGTCAGCCACCTGAGGGGCATTTTCGGAGCCGTCATACACGGTGCCGCCGGTGATCAGCAGGTCGGCCGATTTCGGCAGGACGCTGCACGATGCCATAAGGCAGAGTGCCGATGCAATAATTGTCAAATTAGTTGATTTGCGCATACTTATTGGATTTTGCTGATTTGTTCGAAAAGCGGTTTCATGCTGACCTTCGCAGCCACGATGTCGCGGAGGGATGAAATAGGGATGCGCTCCTGCTCCATTGTGTCGCGGTATCTGATGGTGACGCAGCCGTCATTGAGGGTGTCGTGGTCGACGGTGATGCAGAACGGCGTACCGATGGCATCCTGACGGCGGTAACGCTTGCCGATGGAGTCTTTCTCATCATACTGGCAGTTGAACTCGAAGCGCAGTGTATCAAGGATTTCACGGGCCTTTTCTGGGAGTCCGTCCTTCTTCACGAGAGGGAGGATGGCCAGTTTGACAGGCGCGATGGCTGCAGGGAGGCGGAGTACGACGCGCTCCTCGCCGTTCTCGAGTTTCTCCTCGGTATATGCGTTGGAGAGGATGGCGAGGAATGTACGGTCGAGTCCGATGGATGTCTCGATGACGTACGGCACGTAGCTTTCATTGGTTTCAGGGTCGAAATACTGGATCTTGCGGCCGCTGAACTTCTGGTGCTGGCCGAGGTCGAAATCGGTGCGGGAGTGAATGCCTTCCAGCTCCTTGAAGCCGAACGGGAATGCGAATTCGATATCTGTCGCGGCATTTGCATAGTGCGCGAGTTTCTCGTGGTCGTGGAAGCGGTATTTGTCATCACCCAGACCGAGGGCCTTGTGCCAGGAGAGGCGGACCTCCTTCCATTTGCGGAACCATTCCATCTCTGAGCCCGGGCGAACGAAGAACTGCATCTCCATCTGCTCGAATTCGCGCATACGGAAGATGAACTGGCGCGCGACTATCTCGTTGCGGAATGCCTTGCCGATCTGCGCGATGCCGAAAGGAATCTTCATGCGGCCGGTCTTCTGCACGTTGAGGAAGTTGACGAATATGCCCTGGGCTGTCTCAGGACGCAGATAAATGGTACTTGCCTCGCCGTCCACGCTGCCCAGCTGGGTGCTGAACATCAGGTTGAACTGACGTACTTCGGTCCAGTTCTTGGTACCCGAGATAGGGCAGGCGATCTCACAGTCGATGATAATCTGGCGGAGTTCGGCGAGATCGTTATTGTTCAGGGCCTCGGCCATGCGGTTGTGAATCTCCTCCCACTTCTTGAAACTGCGCTGGACATTGGGATTGGTGGCACGGAACTGTTCCTCGTTGAAGGCGTCGCCGAATTTCCTGCGGCCCTTTTCCACCTCCTTGTCCATCTTCTCCTCGAGCTTTGCGAGATAATCCTCAATCAGCACGTCGGCGCGGTAGCGCTTCTTGGAGTCCTTGTTGTCAATGAGCGGGTCATTGAAGGCACCGACGTGTCCGGACGCCTCCCAGATGCGCGGATGCATGAAGATGGCGGAGTCTATGCCCACGATATTGTCATTGAGGTGCACCATTGCTTCCCACCAGTATTTCTTGATGTTGTTCTTCATCTCGACACCCATCTGACCGTAGTCATAGACGGCGCTGAGGCCGTCATAAATGTCGCTGGATGGGAAAATGAATCCGTACTCCTTGGAGTGCGCGATAAGGTTCTTGAAAACTTCTTCCTGTGTCATATCTTGTATTTGTTTATTATTTCCTGTTCCATTGTGCCCACCAGTTCGGCCACATACGGCCTCAGGCGGCACTGCGGATGAGGCAGCGTGAGCCTCTCCGTATTGACTGACACATCGTCGGCGGTCAGTATGTCTATGTCGATGATCCTGTCCTCGTAAATCCTTCCGCCCGATGCGTCATACCTTGCGGAATGCTTCTTCCGCCCCATTACAGCCTCGATTTCCTGACAGGTATCCAATATTTCAAGCGGCTGCGCGCCACATTCGAACGCCACGACCTGGTTGAGGAAATCCCCTCCGTCAAAGCCTATCGCCTCTGTCTCGAGGACTGCGGAGCACCGGAGCGTCACCCCGAATCTCTCCGCTATCAGGCGGCGGGCCGTCTCAAGATTGGCCTGCCTGTCCCCCATATTCGAGCCCAGAGCGAGGAAAACCATATCAAAACATATTGAGGGCCAGTTTGGCCTCGTCGCTCATAAGTGACGGTGTCCATTCCGGCTCGAAAACCAGCTTCACTTCCACGTCCGTGACACCCTGCACGTACATCACAGCGTTGCGCACGAAACCCACGACATCATCAGCTATAGGGCAGTTTGGAGCCGTGAGGGTCATAGTGACGATAACTTTGCCTTCATCGATGGCAATATCATAGACCAGACCCAACTCATAGATGTCCACCGGAATTTCCGGATCATACACGGTCTTGAGGGCCGCAATTATATCTTCTTTATTAGGATTCATAAGCCACTGCGTAAATCTTTATCTGCTTTATCATTGAAACCAGGCCGTTGGCACGTGTCGGGGAGAGGTTCTCCTTGAGGCCGATCTTCTCGATGAAAGAGAAATCCGACGCCGCAACGTCGGCCGGCTTCTGGCCGTTGTACACCCTTATCAGGAGTGAGATGATGCCCTTCGTAATGATTGCGTCGCTGTCCGCGGAGAACCATAGCCTGCCGTCCCTGTATTCGCAGGAGAGCCATACGCGGGACTGGCATCCGTTGATCAGATTCGCATCGGTCTTCTCCTTTTCGTCTATCATCGGAAGGGATTTGCCGAGTTCGATGATGTACTCATATTTGTCGAGCCACTCCTCAAACACCGAGAATTCATCGACAACCTCGGCGGCAAGTTCTTCTACTGATTTTATTATTTCACTCATAATCAACTATTTAAGCATATCAATGGTACGCTCTAGACTCTTGATGAAATACTCCGCTTCATCAATCGTATTGTATGGCAGGAGCGATGCGCGGACCATACCTACATCGGAGAAGCGGCGTATCAGCGGCTCGGCGCACATCAGGCCGGAACGGACCGCAACGCCCATTTTGTCGATAATCTGCGCGATATCGGAAGGATGGGTGCCGTCCACAGTGAATGAAAACACGGGAGCCTTGGCGGAAAGGTCCTCCGGAAGTCCGTAGAGATGAAGACCGTCGATCTTCAGCAGATGTTCCACGAGGAACTCCACCATTTTGCGCTCATTTGCCTTAACTTCCGCTGATGAACGCATCCGGGACGCGAATTCCAGTGCCGGAGCATAGCAGGATGCGCCTATGTAGTTCGGAGTGCCCGCTTCGTACTTCAAAGGAAGCGGAGCATAGGTCGTGCGGGCGAATGACACGGTGTCCACCATATCCCCGCCGCCCATATAAGGAGGCATCTCATCCAGCAGCGCACGTTTTCCGTAGAGGATTCCCGTGCCTGTCGGAGTATATATCTTGTGACCTGAAAAAATGTAGAAATCGCATCCCAAAGCCTGCACGTCGGTCTCCGAATGGACCACACCCTGCGCTCCGTCAACTGCAACGGGGATGCCTTTGGAATGCGCTATTTCAACAATTTCACGAATCGGGTTGACAACACCCAGTACATTGGAAATCTGCGTGATGGAAACGATCCTGACTTTATCGTCAAGCATCGCGGCAAACTTTCCGACATTCAGTGTACCATTTTCCTCCACGGGAACGACCACCAATTCCGCTCCGACTCTAGCGCAGGCAATCTGCCAGGGAACAATATTGGAATGATGCTCTGCCTCCGATATCAGCACTTTGTCCCCACGACCGATGAAACGCTCTGTGAAACAGGTTGCAAGCAGGTTGAATGACGCCGTGGCACCGGAGGTGAAGATGACGCATCCGTCCTCAGGAGCATTGATGAACCGCGCGACAGCCTCACGGCCTTTCTCATAGAGATCGGTCGCATCCCCGCTTATCTTATGCACCGCACGATGGATATTGGCATTGACCTGACTGCTCATAAGTTGCTGGAGTTCCAGTACCTGGAGCGGTTTCTGCGATGTTGCGGCATTATCAAGATATACCCATTCCTTGCCGTAGACCTTCTGATGAAGGGCGGGGAAAAGGCTTCTTATACTATTTTCGTTCATACTCATATAAATTGCGAAGTTAAGAAATTTCGCTAAATTTGTTGTTATATAATCGTGTCTGAAATGTACGAATACATTACTGGAAGGCTTGTTGAATTGAATCCCGCTGACGCCATAGTGGAATGCGGCGGATTCGGATACGACATTCTCATATCATTGAGCACCTTCACTAAGCTGCAGAATGCAGGTGAGGAATTCGTGAAACTTTATCTCCATCATCATCTGAGAGAGGAGGAAGAGTCTCTCTACGGATTCTTTGACCGCGACGAACGCAGCCTGTTCAAACAGCTGATATCCGTATCGGGCATAGGTCCGAACACCGCCAGGATGATGTTATCATCGATGTCGGCCGACGAACTCAGGACCGCGATTCTCAGTCAGGACGTCAATAAGATCAAGGGGGTCAAGGGAATCGGCCTCAAGACAGCACAGCGGGTGATACTGGAACTGAAGGACAAGGTGGACAAAACTCAGTCTGCGGATATTCAAACAATTACCGGTACACCATCATCTGCTGCTGCAGAAGAGGCCCTGGGCGCTCTTATTATGCTGGGATTCGCCAAACCGGCGGCTCAAAAGGCTATTGATATGATTCTCAAAGATAACCCTCTGGTGAACATTGAAGAACTTATCAAAAAAGCACTCAAAATCTTATAACAACAAAAGAATTTTTTTATCTTTGCCACATATTAACCAATAAAAAGAAAAAGTACTATGAACGTACCAGCTAATCTCAAATATACTGAAGACCACGAGTGGGTCAAAATCGAAGGCGACATTGCTACAGTAGGTATCACTGACTTTGCTCAGAGCGAACTCGGAGACATCGTTTTTGTAGACATCCAGACTGCAGGTGAAACCCTCGCACAGGGTGAAGTATTCGGAACAATCGAAGCCGTTAAGACCGTTGCTGACGCATTTATGCCGATTTCTGGTGAAGTCGTAGAGGTAAATGAAGCTCTCGACGGTGCTCCTGAACTCGTCAACTCCGATCCATACGAGGCTGGTTGGATGATCAAGATCAAATTCTCCGACGCTTCGGAAATTGATAATCTTCTTACTGCTGCGCAGTACGGGGAGAAAATCTGATTTTAAATCAAATGTGGTGTGTGCAAAGGGGTTAAGCGTAAACCCCTTTGCTTATTTATAGACTATGCAGATAAATAGGACATTTGACCTTCTTGAGAACCTGAAGCAATACGCGCCGAAAGACGATATCCTCGCGCGTAAGTATCAGGGCAAATGGACATATTACAGCATAGACCAATACATCGATTATTCCTACACCGTAGCATACGGACTTCTCGCCCTCGGTTATAAAGCGGGCACAAAGATTATTTCCATCTGTAACAACCGTCCGGAATGGAACTTTCTAGATATGGGTTCCAATCTGGCGCATATGATACATATCCCTGTCTACAGTACTCTTAGCCAGGAAGAGTATTCTTTCATATTTGACCATTCCGATGCTGAAATCATCGTGGTCGGCAATCCTTCCTTTTACAGGAAAATTATGCCGGCCGTAGAGAATATGAAGCACAGTGTAAAGGTCATAATGATGGATGATAGCGATGAAATCTTCTGTTTTTCAAAGCTTTACGCTCTTGGTAGAGAACATAGCACCGAATTTGCACCGGTTGTTGAGGAGAATGTCAGGACCATCAGTCCCGACGATGTCGCCACTATCATATACACATCAGGAACTACAGGAGTACCGAAAGGAGTGATGCTTTCACACCGCAACCTTATGTTCGACTCTCACGGACACGCCATCAGGCAGACCAAGGACAGCTCCTGTAAGATGCTCAGTTTCTTACCTTTATGCCACTCCTACGAAAGGACTATGAACTATGAGTATCAGGAACTCGGAATAAGTTGCTACTATGCTGAAGGTCTTGCTACAATAGCCGCTGACCTTGCTGACTGCCACGCCGACGGTTTCTGTGCGGTTCCAAGGATTCTTGAAATGATGTACGGCAAATTTGAGGCTGCGGGCAAGAAACTCAAAGGTTTCAGCAAGTTCATTTATACAAAAGCCTGGGATTACGCCAACAGTTTCGACAACACCAAAACCGGTCCGATATATCTCGCAAAACAGAAAATTTACGACAAACTTGTCTACAGCAAGTGGAGGGAGAATCTTGGCGGACACGAAATGCTTGTTGTTTCCGGGGGATCGTCAATTCAGGGAAAGATAGTCAAGACATTCAACGCAGCCAAACTTTACATTTTTGAAGGCTACGGAATGACTGAAACATCACCTGTGATTGCGGTAAACAGTCCTGCCGACAAATACAATAAGATTGGCACAGTCGGCAAGAAACTCGAAGGAACTGAGTTGAAATTTGCAGAAGACGGTGAAATCCTCACCAAGGGACCCCATGTGATGGTAGGATACTACAAAAATCCTGAAGCCACGGCAGAGATGATCGACAGTGACGGATTCCTACATACCGGAGACATCGGATATCTTGTAGAGGGTGAATATCTCAAGATCACCGACCGCAAGAAGGAGATTTTCAAGCTTTCTGCCGGTAAATATGTAGCTCCGCAGCCTATAGAAACATTGCTCAAGGAATCAAAATTCATTGAAAACGCAATGATTGTCGGAGAGAATCAGAAGATTGCTGCCGCCATTATTGTACCTGATATCAAGGCAATCAAGGAATATTTGATGGAAAATAAGATTAACGATATTCCAGATAATGTTATCAATAATTCCGAGGTTGTCAAACTGATTCACGACGAGGTTGAAAAGGTGAACGCACATCTTGCGCCTCACGAAAACGTTAAAAAATTCAAGCTTGTCTGCGATGAATGGTCTCCATCAAACGGTCTGCTTTCTCAAACTCTCAAGCTGAAGAGAAAAGTTCTTGTAAAAAAATATAAGAATCTTATAGACGATATATATTCGAATTAATATGGTCTATGCCAGTATCAATAAAAGGATGACTGAAACAGTCATCCTTTTTTACAATCTGTATTAATCAAAACGGGTTCTAATTGTTCCACGTGGAACATTATCGACCGAAATATACAAGAAGGACAGAAATATCGGCCGGAGAAACACCTGAAATGCGTGATGCCTGGGCTATCGTAGTGGGTTTGTATTTCTGCAATTTCATTCGACATTCAATCGAAAGGGATGTAATTTTTGAAAAATCAAAATCATCAGGAATTTTCAAATCTTCCAATCTTAATATTTTATCAGCCAGTCTGCGCTCCCTTTCAATATATCCTTTATACTTGATGGCTATTTCAGAAGACTCGAGTATTGAAGATGAACGATCACCATTCAAATCAAAAGAATTGATGGTTTCTCTATCTCTCACTGACCACGGGATATTATATATATCTGATATTATTCTATTTTCAGATATATCCTCAACAGTTATGGCAGAGATGTTCGATTGAATTGAATCGAATAATTCCTGAGATGTTCCACGTGGAACACAATCCAGAATTTCACTTAGGTATATGTCTGGCCTTGTTACGATTTCTGATATCTTTCTGCTAATGGAAATAGGAGTAGAACCCTTGGAAGCTAGATACTGATTTACGGTTTCAGGCTTGATTGAAGTATCGTCTGCAAAAGAAACATACTTTCCGACAGTATCATATTTAAGATTCGTGACCTTATAGCGATATTCATCAGCCAAACCTATTTTATATGATTTTTCAGTCAATCTGAGATCAGAGTCGTCCTGTCGCAACAGAATACGATACTCTGCCCTGGAAGTGAACATACGGTAAGGTTCATCAACGCCTTTAGTAATAAGGTCATCTATAAGGACACCAATGTATGCCTCATCTCTTTTGAGAACGAAAGGATCCTTTCCCGCAATTTTCAGATGAGCATTAATCCCGGCCATCAAACCCTGAGCCGCAGCCTCTTCATAACCGGTGGTACCGTTTACCTGACCTGCGAGATAGAGATTAGATACAATTTTTGACTCCAATGTCGCATTTAGAAGCGTAGGATCGAAATAATCATATTCGACAGCATAAGCCGGACGGAATACCTTAACGGTGGAGAAACCTTCAATAGCACGAAGAGCATCCATCTGGACATCGAGAGGAAGTGATGAAGAGAAACCCTGAAGATAGTATTCATAAGTATTCCAACCTTCTGGTTCAAGGAACAACTGGTGAGCGTCCTTACCTGCAAAGGTTCTCAACTTGTCTTCAATTGAAGGACAATATCTTGGACCAATACCCTTGATCATTCCTGTAAAAAGAGGAGATCTGTCAAAACCGCTCTCAAGTATCGAATGAACAGTAGGGTTGGTATGTACAATAAAACAGTTCTTCTGTTTTCCTGTTGCCTGCACAGATGAAGGGATCGGGAGATATGAGAATCTCGAAGGATTGGAATCTCCTTCCTGGACTTCGAAAAGTGAAGTGTCAAGTGATCGTATGTCGATACGCGGAGGAGTACCTGTCTTCATTCGAGCGGAAGTGATACCGAGAGAAACCAGTTGTTCAGTCAGACCACGGGAAGTAAGTTCACCTATTCTTCCTCCTTCAGCGGATTGCTGTCCTATGAAAAGTTTACCGTTAAGGAATGTTCCGGCAGTAATTATTACCGATTTTGCGGAGAATTCTGCGCCCATTGATACACGGACGCCGGAAATTTTCGACTCTCGGAAAGTTATCTCCGTAACAAAATCCTGCCAAATATCTAATTTACAGGTAGTTTCGAGGATGTAACGCCAATTGAGGGAAAACTGCATTTTATCGCACTGAGCCCTTGGACTCCACATTGCAGGACCCTTTGACCGGTTGAGCATCCTGAACTGAAGAGTCGATGCGTCTGTCACGATGCCACTGTAACCTCCGAGTGCGTCAATTTCACGCACAATCTGACCTTTGGCTATTCCACCCATCGCTGGGTTGCAGGACATCTGCGCAGTCTTGCCCATATCCATAGTTATGAGCAAAACATTTGATCCGAGACGCGCAGCTGCAACCGCCGCCTCACATCCTGCATGTCCGGCACCGACTACTATTATATCGTAATCAGTTTTCATTTCTCAACTGCTGGAGGATGTCAAGAGCAATATTCTCCTGATGGTGCATCTCCTTTTCAAGTTCAGGTGTGACGTCATCGAAACCTATCAGATGAAGAAGTCCGTGAACGATGACTCTGTGCAGCTCCCTGTCAAATCCTTCTCCATACTCCTCTGCATTATGACTTATTGTATCTATACTTATATATACGTCACCGTAAATCTTGTCTTTCGAACCTATTGCTTTATAATCTTCTGAATAATCGAATGTTATGATATCAGTATAATAATTGTGGCCCAGAAATTGTTTATTGATTTCAAGAAGGAAAGAGTCACTGCAAAATATATAATTGAGATCTCCGACTATTTTGGAGCTGTTTGTGGCTATGATCTTCAACCATTTGGAAATGAGGCGTTTCTGACTGAGATTGAAAGAAATTTCTTCTGAATTATAAGTGATCATCGGATATAAATTTATACGACAAAAATAGCAAAATAAAAACAAGAGTATATATTATTAGTTAATTAATTGATTATTAAGTGATTAATAAATAATATCAAATTTTATCAACAAAAAATTGTGAAAAAAAGAAATATTCTTGCTACTTTTACAAACTGCTAGATAGACTATATAGAAAACAATATAATAAACACACACATATGGAAATCAAGAAAACCCCTAAGGCAGACCTTGAAAACAAAAAAACTCTTTTTAGAGAAATAGGTCTCGTTGCCGTACTCGGAATCGTTCTTCTGGCTTTCGAATGGTCTACATCCGACAAACAGGAAATAATGGACCTTACAGGAGACGTAACTGCAGTTGAAGAAGAGATTATTCCTATCACACAGGAACAGCAGGAGACTCCTCCTGAGATGCCAAAGATTCCTGTACTTTCTGACGTCATCGACATTGTGGACGATGATATCGAAATCAAGGATGACCTTCTCGTAAACCTCGAGGATAATGCAAATCTCGGTGTCGAGATTATGGACTATGTAGCAGAAGTCGTTGAAGAGGTCGTTGAAGAAGAAGCAATCCCATTCGCATTGGTAGAGGAAAAGCCTAGATTCCAGGGAGGCGACGCAAACACTTTCTCAAAGTGGGTCAACAGCCGTCTCGTATATCCTGAAATCGCTAAGGAAAACGGTGTCCAGGGTCGTGTAACCCTTCAGTTCACTGTTAACACCGATGGTTCAGTAAGCAATGTGCAGGTACTTCGTGGTGTTGACGCATCACTCGATAAGGAAGCAGTCCGTATCGTTTCCAGCTCACCTAAGTGGGAGCCGGGTCGTCAAAGAGAAAGGCCTGTAAAGGTTACCTACACATTCCCTGTAATTTTCCAGTTGAGATAATTTTTCATCAATCATATCAAAAAGACGGTGGAATGATTTCCACCGTCTTTTTTTGTACTTTTGCGTAAACTATTCTGATATGAAAAGGATACTTTCAATCATTCTTGCAGTAATAATACCTGTATGTTCTTTCTCAAAGGGAAGACTGAGGGATTACGGCATACAACCAGGAATATTCAAAACAGGTGAATATAATGCCATTACGGACGTAAAAGGAGTTACGGTAGGACACGTAACTATAAAGGATGGAAAAGAAGTTTGCACGGGAGTTACAGCAATAATTCCACACGATGGCAATATTTTCCAGAAAAAATGTCCTGCTGCCATATATGTTGGAAACGGATTCGGTAAACTTGCCGGCTATACTCAAGTCAAAGAACTCGGTAATATTGAAACCCCGATCATTCTTACCAATACACTGTCAGTTGCTGCAGGTATCAACGGTTTGATCACATATACTCTGCAGCAGCGCGGAAATGAAAGGATAAAATCAGTCAATGCCGTGGTTGGAGAGACAAATGACGCCGGACTCAATAATATAAGAAAGCGTGTGGTAACTGAAGAACATGTACTTACTGCATTGAATAAAGCCAAGAGCGGACCTGTGGAGGAAGGCTGTGTCGGTGCCGGTACAGGAACCGAGCATTTTGGATATAAAGGAGGAATCGGAACATCTTCAAGAGTGCTTCCTGAATCACTGGGCGGTTACACCGTAGGAGTGCTTGTACAGACAAACTACGGAGGAGTACTTGAAATAGATGGTTTTCCTGCAGGAAAGAGACTCAATAATTATTCATTCCGTTCCAAAGTAGAAGGAGAAGGGGATCACACACCGGACGGATCCTGTATGGTAGTGCTTATGACTGATGCACCTGTAGATGCCAGAAACCTTGAAAGAATGGCATCAAGGGCCATATTGGGTATAGGAAAAACGGGGAGCTTCATTTCAAACGGAAGCGGGGATTATGTAATAGCAGTGTCCGTGAACAGAGATAATCTTATCGATGAGAATACAAAGCATTATTATCCATCGCTGCTGCACAATAATGCTATGTCTCCTCTTTTTGAAGCAGCAGTAGAGGCTACCGAAGAGGCTCTTTGGAACGCACTGTTCGCAGCGGAAACGACCACTTGCAACGGAAAGACCCTGGAGGCTTTTCCTGTAGAAGAGGCTGTTAATATGATGAAGACCCAAACTATCATTAAATAGATGGATAATTTTACTGAAAAGGCTGTATTTGTAGCCATAATCCTCCAGCATCAGAAAGAGGATCAGGTATACGAATATCTGGAAGAATTGCGATTTTTGGCGGAAACTGACGGCATAGGAGGAGATAAATTCTTTGTCCAGAAGCTTGACAGGGCGAATTCAAGGACATATGTGGGTCCTGGAAAAATCGAAGAAATCAAGAATTATATAACTGAAAATGAAATAGGCTATATAATTTTTGATGATGAACTCAGCCCTTCTCAGATGCGCAATGTAGAAAGAGAAACAGGCGCCAAAGTTATCGACAGAACTGGATTGATTCTGGATATATTTGCACAGAGGGCACAGACTGCTTATGCTAAGACACAAGTTGAACTTGCACAGTATCAATATCTTCTTCCAAGACTTACAGGTATGTGGACACACCTCGAGAGACAGCGAGGCGGAAAGGGAGGTCTCAATATGCGCGGTCCAGGTGAAAGTCAGCTGGAGACCGACAGACGTATAGTTCTGGATAAGATAAAGAAACTCAAGGCTCAGCTGGTGAAGATAGACCGCCAGATGATCACACAGAGGGGAAACAGAGGCCCTATGAAGAGAGTTGCGCTTGTAGGATATACAAATGTAGGCAAGAGCACTATAATGAATCTGCTGGCCAAAAGCGACGTATTTGCTGAGAATAAACTGTTCGCGACTCTTGATACCACAGTAAGGAAAGTTGTCAT
This sequence comes from Bacteroidales bacterium, assembly GCA_045601245.1. Classification (GTDB taxonomy): domain Bacteria; phylum Bacteroidota; class Bacteroidia; order Bacteroidales; family UBA932; genus Cacconaster. The sequence continues at coordinate 6,353 of JAZRZH010000028.1, read as the reverse complement.
TGGTAATACGCCGTTCCTGCTCAGTGATACCGTAGGATTCATAAGAAAGCTACCTACACAGCTTGTGGAATCTTTCAAGAGCACGCTGGATGAAGTCAGAGAAGCGGATGTACTCATCCACGTAGTGGACATTTCTCATCCTAACTTCGAGGATCAGATCAAAGTGGTTAATAAAACTCTGACAGACATAGGAGTAAAGGACAAGCCTTGCTATATGGTGTTTAATAAAATAGACAGCTATTCTTATGAAGAGTATGACGAGTTTTCACTAGAAGATAAAACTCAGAAGAATTATACTCTTGAGGAATTCGAGAACTCCTGGATGTCCAAAGAGAATACTCCTTGCATTTTCATATCAGCAAAGGAAAAAGTGAATATTGACAGAATGAAGGAAGATTTACTGAAACTTGTAACAGGGTATTAATAATATAATAAGATGTATTTATATTGTCTTATTCATTATTTATTACACTGTTGAATGGTTGATAAATATAAAAAAGCGGACTTGAATACTATTCAGTCCGCTTTTTTATATGAATAATTATGTTGATAAAGCTATTGAAAAAAGATAAAAACACAACTTTTAAAATTCATCAGAAATCATAAGATAATTATAGATGGGATTTATAAACACCTATAAAAGATTTTATCAACTGATGAATTTACATAATTGTTCATAAACCTTATCTTCAGCTTCTATGAAAGAACTGTGCCCTGTATTTTCAAGCATATAAAAAGAGATTTTTTCAAATTTAGCAATCATCTCTTTTACAGCATCCACAGCCATAAATCTATCATTATCACCGACAAATACAAGAATAGGGACAACAGGGTTATTGAATAATTCCTGCATATCAGGTCTCTTCTGCATTCCGATGATAGAAGCAATAATACCTTCAGGATTATGCATTTCGCAAAGTTCTATAGTTTCCATCACTTTATCGTCATGATCAGGAAGATTTTCAGTTCTGAACATTTTAGGAATACATAGATTAGCAAGAGACTCGAGTTTTCCTGAGCGTATTATATCTATTTCCCTTTTACGGTCCTGGCTCTTCAAAGGATTGTCAGCATAGGGATTAGAATTGAAAAGAATCAATTTTTCGACTCTCTCTGGATATTTGATACATATTGTCTCGCCGACATATCCTCCCATCGAGTGGCCTCCTATGAACGCCTTCTGTACATTACATTTGTCCATTACTGCCTTTACGACATCAGCGCAGAATTCCATTGTATTGACGGACTGCCCGTCTTCCCCTGCCGGAGCTGTATCTGTAAGACCGTGTCCGGGCATATCCATTGTTATGATTCTGTATTTATCCTTGAGTCTGTCAACAAGTTCATTCCAAATATTCATTGTCTCCATATATCCATGGAGCAGAATAATAGTGGAATTCTTTTTTTCTATAGTATTACTTTCTTCTGTATCAAGCAGATGTACAGTAATACCGGCAGCTGTAGTGAAATATTCCATAAAAGATTATATGACTCCGTAAAGATATAAATTAATTGAATATATCTATATATTGGAAATTTTTATGAAATTTGCGTTATATGGAAACCGATCAGAAATTCAATCCGCGCGAGGAATCTTTGAATAAAGACAAGGACTTCGACGGTAAAATACGTCCGAAGGAGTTTTCCGAATTTTCAGGACAGGACAAGATTCTCGAGAATCTCAAGATTTTCGTGAAGGCGGCAATGCTTCGCGGGGAATCTCTTGACCACGTGCTTTTCCACGGCCCTCCAGGTCTTGGAAAGACCACACTTGCAAGCATTGTGGCAAATGAGCTCGGTGTTAATATGAAAGTTACTTCCGGTCCTGTGCTTGATAAACCTGGTGATCTTGCAGGTCTTCTCACATCACTTGAGGAAGGTGACGTCCTTTTTATTGATGAGATTCATCGTCTTTCTCCGATTGTGGAGGAATATCTCTATTCCGCAATGGAGGATTACAGAATTGACATTATGATTGATAAGGGTCCCGGTGCCCGAAGCGTCCAGATTGCGTTGAATCCTTTCACTTTGATCGGTGCCACCACCAGAAGCGGCCTCCTTACGGCTCCTCTCAGGGCGCGTTTCGGAATACAGTGCCATCTTGAATATTATGACGCCGACGTTCTTTTCAAAATTATCAGGCGCAGCGCATCAATTCTTGATATAGGGATTGAAGATGATGCTGCTATGGAAATAGCCCTTCGCAGCCGTGGTACGCCGCGTATCGCCAATTCCCTCATCCGTCGAGTAAGGGATTTCGCCCAGGTGAAGGGATCAGGGATCATAGATTTGAATATTACGAGAATAGCATTAAATGCCCTGAATATTGATACAAGGGGTCTTGATTCGGTGGACAACAAGATTCTAACCACCATTATAGAGAAATTCAGTGGTGGTCCTGTAGGTGCCGGTACTCTTGCTACAGCCATAAGTGAGGATCAGGGAACTCTCGAGGAGGTATATGAGCCGTTCCTCATCAAGGAGGGCTTCCTAACCAGAACTCCACGCGGAAGAGTGGCCACAGAACTGGCATACAAGCATTTGGGAATCAATCACTATAAATCGGAAAATTCTTTATTTTAAATTATATGAAAAAATTATTCTACAGCATCGCTATTGCGTTTTCGATGGTATTTATGGCTGCGCCAGATATGTCAGCCTGCACATCTGCAATCATTTCCGGTAAACTGACTCCTGACGGACGACCTCTTCTCTGGAAACATAGGGATACAGGTGAACTCAATAACAGGGTCGATTATGTAAAAGGTCCTAAATTTGCTTTCATTGCAGTGGTCAACGCCAATGAAGGTGATGGCAAAGCCTGGATGGGTGTGAACGAAGCAGGCTTCGCCATTATCAACACAGCATCCTCCAATATGAGGAAATATCCTACGGATTCAACCGATCACGAGGGTGATATCATGTATGAAGTTCTTGGTTGCTGCAAGGATATGGCAGATTTCGAGAAATACCTCAACAACAAGAAGAAGCAGCCGCGCTGCGTCGAGACCAATTATGGTGTGATTGATGCTGAAGGCAATGCCGCATATTTCGAGACAAACAGCTTTGATTATTACAAGTATGATGTCAACGATCCTACCGTAGCACCTTGCGGCTATCTCGTGTACACCAACTTCTCCTTCCACGGCACTCCTAACGGCGGTGGCGGCTATATCCGCTACACCAATGCTGACAAGACCATTATGGACAAGTTCCTCGATGGACAGGAAATTACCCCGAAGTGGATGTTCAACAACCTTTCAAGAAGTTTCTATCAACCTCTTCTTGGAATCGACCTTACAAAGGATCTTTCACTCACCCCTAACGGATGGTATTCAGACTGTGACTTCATCCCACGCAGAAGTACAGCTTCGACAGCTGTCATCAAGGGTGTGAAGAAGGGTGAGGATCCGCTCCTCAGCGTTATGTGGACCATTCTTGGCTATCCTCCTGTATCCGTTGCAGTACCTTGCTTCGTGGCAATGGGTGAAGACCAGCCGGCATTCGTAAAGCGCAACAGCGCAGAGGATCCGCACTGTGCGATCTGTGACGCCGCTCTTGCACGTAGGGAAAAGGTATTCCCTCTCCAGAGGGGCAGCGGCAAGAATTATATGTATTTCAACGCTGTTTACAATGCTGAAGGAAAGGGTTATATGCAGCGTCTCGCTCCTATTGACGCGAAAGTGTTCTGCACTTTCGGCAAGGCAATGGACAAGTTCTACAAGGACGGTAAGGTTGACAAGGCTGAAATTGCCAATCTCTACAAAACCGTCGATTTCGGTTTGGACGTCAAGTAATTGGAAATCCCTGACAAAATAATAAAAGCTCCGCGTATAGACTGCTTCACCTCCTCGGCGAAAGCAGTCTATATCGCGTCTGTGCTCTCAGGTTTCGAAAAACCTTTGTTGTCCGTTATTCTTGCGGATGACAAAAAGAGCGCATATTTCATTTCCAGCGACCTGTACAACTTCTTCGGACAGGACAGCGTCTTTTATTTTCCCGAAACCGATACCCGCAGTGATACAAAGACAGCGACTTCCAAGGTCCAGCGGACCGCCGCCCTGTCGGCTATCTCGGCATATAAGGGAAATTACAGGGAATCCGACATACTTCCGAGACTCACTGAAGGGGATTTCAATCTGAGACGCCTGGCAAAGGTTAGTTCCACTCCACTGATTCTTGTCACATATCCGGAATCAGCCCAGGAGAAGGTGCTCAAGATGAAGAAGACAAAGGACAATATCCTCACTATCAAAAAAGGTGATAAATTGTCCCATGACTTTGTCAGCGAATTGATGTTCGCCCACAATTTCACAAAAGCGGATTTCGTCTCCTGTCCCGGGGAATTCGCAATAAGGGGAGGTATTATAGATATCTTCTCATTTTCAGACAATTATCCTTATCGAATAGATTTTTTCGGAGACGAAGTAGAGTCTATCAGAAAATTCGACGCAAACACCCAGCTCTCAATCGAAGAACTTGATGCCGTTGACATATATCCTGACCTTACGGAAAATTTTGCTGACGATGATTATGTATCTCTCTGGAGCATACTTCCGTCGGGGACGGTATTGTGGGACTTCAGGGACTCGATGCAGCATAATTCCGACAGAATAGTCCCCCAACCGACATTCAACAAAAATTTCGAGATTCTCTCCAAGGATATAGAGGACAGGATACTTCAAGGTTACAGGGTTACAATCCTCAGTCCAAACGATGCCCAGACCAGACGTCTGGAACAAATCCTGCGCGATATAGGTGCCGGTGTGCACCCGGAATTCCTGCCGGTTTCGCTCCACGAGGGATATATCGACAAGGAGACCAAACTGTGCTTCTATACGGACCATCAGATATTCGAAAGATATCACAAGGTGCAGATGCGCCGCCAGGTCGAAAGAAGCGAGAGACTTACAATCAATGAGTTGAGTTCATTCCAAATCGGTGATTACGTAGTCCACATCGACCACGGAGTCGGCCGCTACGGAGGACTCGTCAAGACGAATATCGGTGGAAAAATCCAGGAGGCAGTCAAACTCGAATATAGGGACAATGACGTCATATTCGTATCGATAGCCGGCATTCACCGCATATCCAAATACAAATCCAAGGATGGAGAACCGCCGAAGATATACAAACTCGGCTCAAAGGCGTGGGAGAATCTCAAGAACGCCACCAAGAGCAAGGTAAAGGATATCGCCCAAGATCTCATCAAACTCTATTCGGAGCGACAGCAGTACCGTGGTTTTGCATTCTCACCGGACACATATCTCCAGCAGGAACTCGAATCTTCGTTCTTGTATGAGGACACTCCTGACCAGCAGAAGGCCACGGTGGCCATAAAGGAGGATATGGAGAGCATCCATCCTATGGACAGGCTGATCTGTGGGGACGTTGGCTTTGGCAAGACTGAACTTGCCGTGCGCGCCGCATTCAAGGCGGCTTGCGACGGAAAGCAGGTAGCCGTGCTGGTTCCTACCACGATTCTGGCACTGCAGCATTATAAGACATTCTCCGAGCGACTGGGCAATTTCCCTGTCACGATAGATTATGTCAGCAGGCTGCGCACCACCACAGAACTAAAAGAAATACAGCAAAAACTAGCCGAAGGCAGGATAGATATTGTTATCGGTACACATCGACTGCTCAACAAGAAGATAGCATTCAAGGACCTCGGCCTGCTGATTATAGACGAAGAGCAGAAATTCGGCGTCAGCGCCAAGGAACGCCTGCGTCAGTTGAAGGCGTCAGTAGACACGCTGACTCTTACTGCGACACCTATTCCGCGCACGCTGCAGTTCTCGCTGCTCGGCGCAAGGGATCTTTCCATTATCAATACCCCGCCGCCGAACAGGCTTCCGGTGTATACGGAGGTTATCAATTTCGATGATGATACCATCAGCGACATTATCAACAAGGAACTCGAGCGAGGAGGTCAGGTATTCTTTGTCCACAACAAGATCGAGGACATCAATTCAGTATATGATATCATCCACAGGATTGTGCCGCAGGCGCAGATTTGCGTGGCCCACGGCAGGATGGAGCCGGAAATACTTGAGAAGAAGATTCTTGATTTCATCAACGGAGATTATGATATACTCCTCTCCACATCTATTATGGAGAATGGCATAGATATTCCGAATGCCAACACCATCATAATAAACCAGGCCCAGAACATAGGACTGAGCGACCTTCACCAGCTTAGAGGTCGAGTAGGCCGTTCCAACAGAAGGGCATTCTGCTATCTCATAGTTCCTCCTCTTGTAACTATCACCGATGATGCCAGAAGACGCCTTAAAGCAATAGAAGAGTTCTCTGACCTCGGAAGCGGATTCAACATTGCCATGCAGGACCTT
>JAZRZH010000027.1:0-11801 GCA_045601245.1 Bacteroidales bacterium | reverse complement strand
ACCAGGAACTATAATCGGTTTATGAAGCTCAAGGTTCTGGAGAAGACAAACTCTGAAAAGATGACGATGGTACATCTGCAGGAACACGGAATGAACCGTCCGCCTCAAGGAAGCCTGAATTTGTCTCATCCGGGATTTGCTGAACTGCTTGAGTACATAGAGAATAATTTTTAGCCATGCCAAAGTATAACCTTATTAAGTGCCTTGACCGCTATATGGACCTCAATCATATAAGCGAACTTTCTGCACCAGCAGCTGCAGAAATTCTGGAGAAAGCAGGACTTCTTAAAGACAGCGACCTTCGAAAAGGGCTACCATTAAGAGATCTTCTGCGTGCCGGGGAATTTGGAGAGTGGGCATATCAAATTGGCAGTACCTGGCACATCAAGAGGTCAAGCATTAAATGGCCTGAAAAACAATAAATTTATTATGGACCAACCGAAAATAGAGCGGATGCTGCGCCTGATGAGGCTTCTGGCCAGCAACACCAACTACACGATTGACGAACTCGCGGAGAAATTGAATATGTCGTACCGTACCATCTACCGGTACATCGACACGTTCAAGTCTTCCGGATCCGCCGTATCCAAGCCCTACGGCAATGTCTATAAGCTCGGCAAGATGCCAAAGAGGGCCCCGGACTTCGAGAACCTGATATATTTCAGCGAAGAAGAAGCCTATATTGTCAACAGCCTCATCGACAATCTGGATCAGACGAACAATCTGAAGGCCAACCTCAAACGCAAGCTGGCCACCATCTACAACAGTACCAGCATTGTAGAATATGTCGACAAAAAGAGCAACACAGCCACCATCCGGGCTCTGTCGGAAGCCATCAAGAATAAGCAAAAAGTCCGTCTCAAAGGCTATGAGTCCGCCAGGAGCGAGACCGTGAAAGATAGGCTCGTTGAGCCGTTCGCATTCTCCACAAACCTAATCGATGTCTGGGCCTACGACCTGAGCGACCTGCATAACAAGGTCTTCAAGATCTCGCGCATCAAGGAGGTCGAACTGCTCGATGAGGACTGGGAATTCGAGGGCAGCCATCGCCGCCAGAGCACCGACGTGTTCCGGATGTCGGGCAAGAATGCCAGAAAGGTGAAACTCCGCCTCGACCTCAGGGCCAAGAATCTTCTTGTCGAGGAGTATCCGCTTGCAGAGAAGGATATCCGCAAGGAAGGATCTTACTGGATCCTTGAGACTGATATCTATGATTTTGCCGGTGTATGCAGATTCTACTGCGGACTGGCAAAGGAGATACAGATTGTGGATTCTCCGGAGTTTGCGGAGTATGTTCAGGAATATGCCGGAAAGTATATTCTGGATTAGGTATTTTTCTGTGGCATAATTTGTTGACAAAACTTGTCAATTTCCGGGTTTACCTTTGCATCATCATAATTGAGATGAAATGGAATACTGGGAATTTTACAATAATGGTGGCGACACCTGGAATGACGAATAAGACAATGCGGGCCACTGTTTTAAACAATGGGAAAATCATCTGATAAGCTCAAGGATATCAAGGGCAGGATGAGCAAGGAAAAGATCATCTTGCTCCTGATCATTCTGTCTCCGTTGATTCTGACAATCATCTTTCTGGTCATTGGAGATATCGATGCCAGGAAGACTCGGGAACGCCTGAACAATCGTCCGACTTCAACCAGGAGAGAAACCCTTTCTCCTGGGGAGCGGAAGAAGTACGGCCTGGACCGCTATGAGGAGATGGAACGGAACCTGAAGTCCGGAAGTGTCGGGCAACGCACCCGGAAAGGCATCGGCAGCGGCAAGTCCGGAACCGATTTCGACAAGGAAGACTATTACGACATAGTTGATTACTACGATGGCCTGGACGGAGATTTTTCAGACATCGACTACAATGATATCACAGACATTCACGCTGACTGATGGCCCTTCGTTTCTTTTTCATAGAGCCAACACAATTGATGGATCGATATCAAGTTTCATCGAGATTGTGCGGGCCTGATCGTATGTCGGCTTTTTCTTACCACCAATGATGTCGCAAAGTCTCGGAGCGGAAATGCCCAGCAAGTCTGCCAGATCTTTTTGTGTATAGTCCCGTTCGTTCATTCTGGCCACGATGGTGGCGGGAAGAGTAGGGGGTTCGATAGGGAAGTGCTCCTTTTCATATTCTTCCACCAGTGCGGAAAGAGCATCCAGTTCCAGAAGACGCTTGTCGCTTTTGGGCGTGTTCTCGTCTGTGGCGAAGAATAGTTCGTCAATTCTCGCCATTATCGCATCGTATTGCTCCTTGCTTTTGATCTGTGCCATGTCTATATGCTTGCTACATCTATTTTCATATACTCTTCGTGAGTTCCGACAAATCTGATATATATCAGTTTCGGCGTAAACTTCACTGCTACGACAAGCCTGTGCCTGTTGCCTTTGATGTTGAATACATAGTGCTGATTTCCAACGTAATCAACGGAGTTGAAATCCGCACGCATATCATTGAACGATTCCCACTCGGCTCTACTTGCTTTCACATACCATTCGCTCAGCGGTTGTTGAGTTTCCGGATGTTTCTCCCAATACTCACGAAGAGTATTAATCGCAATAATTCTCATATCGCAAAGATATGAAAATTATCATAAATGGAATATTATTCCAAAATAAATATTTAGATTGGGCCACCCTACAGTATCTTCACCGCTATCGCAGCGCAGGCTTCCGCATCGGCGAGGGCGTTGTGATGGTCGGTGAGGTTGAAGCCGCAGGCGGCGGCTACGGTCTGGAGCTGGTGATTGGGCAGGGTGTGGCCGAATTGACGGCGTGATGCCTCCAGGGTGTCATAGAATTGATAATCGGGATAATCCATCCGGTATGTGCGGAACGCGGCTTTGAGGCATCCCTCGTCGAACCTGGCATTGTGCGCGACCAGCGGCAGACCTTCGATGTACGGCTCGACCTGCTCCCACACATACGGGAAGACCGGCGCGTCCTCGGTGTCGCGTTCGCAAAGTCCGTGAACGCGCTTGCAGAACCACTGGTAATATTCCGGCTCCGGATGGATCAGCGAGTAGAATTCATCCGCTATTTCGCCGTCGCGCACCACTACGATGCCGACGGAGCAGACGCTTGACTGGCATTCGTTTGCGGTCTCGAAATCTATGGCGGCGAAGTTGAGCATTACCTGATATATAAGAAAACCCCTCCGGAATGCTTCCGAAGGGGTCTCTGAGGTGCCTAGCGGAATTGAACCGCTCTACCTGGTTTTGCAGACCAGTGCCTAACCTCCCGGCCCAAGCACCATTTGTGACTGCAAAGGTATATATTTTTTTGTAAAGGGCAAATAATTGTTTTCAAGTAATGCTACCTTTGTGATAAAATTGTTTCGAATGAAAAGATTTTTCTCGATAATAGCTTTGTTGTGCGTGTCATTTTGCGCATTGTCGCAGACAACGGATACTCTTGACGTTATTGCCAGGGTGCGCCGTGCGACGTGGGATACACGGGGCCGTTCTGCCGCCGAACCCCTCGGAATGACCGTGGCTGAGTTTCGCAGTCTGCCGGACAGTGACACGGCCTGGCACACCCTGAACGGAACAGTCAGTACTGTGCGCAACGAGAATTACGGGAGTTTCTATATCAAGGACGCGACCGGCGAGGTGCTGATCTTCGGGCTCTATGACGAGCAGGGGATGGGCGCGTACATGCGCCACCGCATCAAGCAGGGCGACACGCTCTCTGTCAGCGGCCGCCGCACCATCTATGATTTCCGCGTGGTCGAAATGAAGAACGCCACGCTCCGCGACTTCCGTCCTGCCGCCCCGGCAAAGAGGGGAAGAGGTAGGCGGAAGTAGGCTGCGGCATTGCGGTTTCGTCCGGATTCAGGCCGGGAAGCCGGAACTGAACTGCATCCTGCTGCCTGTCATAGGGTGGCGGAAGGAGAGGAGAGAGGCGTGCAGCATCAGTCGTCCGGAGGCTCCTGCTGCGGGTGCCCCTGCTGCTGCCCCGTCCGCTGGTGTTCCGGCGGCGGAGCCGTATATCTGTCCTCCGTAGAGGCGGTCGCCGACGATCGGACGGCCGAGACCGAGTGTGTGTGCGGCGTGTACGCGCAGCTGATGCGTCCTGCCGGTGAATGGAGTGAATCGTACTTCTAGGTAGCCTCCTGGCAGTTCGCGCAGTATCTCATATCCGGTGACGGCTGGCTTGCCCTCTTCAAAATCGACCTTCTGCCTCGGCCTGTCATAATAATCCAGCATCAGCGGCAGGGATATTTTTCCACTGTCCCCCGGCTTGAAGGCCCTGGCGCAGCTGCTCCCGCTCCCGCCTGCTTCGGAAACGCCAGTGGCTCCGGCCTCTTCGGCTACTCCGGCTACTTCGGCGGCTCCGCCTGCTTCTGCTGCTCCGCTTGCTCCGACTCCTCCGCTTGCTGCTCCTGCTCCGATTGCTCCGGCCTCTCCGATTGCTCCGATTGCTCCGCTTGCTCCGCCATCGCCTGCGCCGCCCGCCGGGCATAACAAGGCCAGATACTGCTTGCGTACTTCTCGTTCCTCGAACTGTCTCCGCAGTTCGGCCTGGGCTTCAGGGCTCTTTGCATAGACCATAAGACCCGAGGTGTCCATATCCAGTCTGTGTACTGGGAAAATCGTTGTGCCTGCGGTTATTCCGGGCCCGCCAGCCGGGTTCGGACTGCCGCTTGAAGTCGCATTAGCCGATTCTGCGGCCCCTGGCTTTGTCGATGAATTTCCTGCCCTGCAATAATCTTCAAGCCAGTCCACAAGGTAGCGGCGGGACGTGCGGCCCGGTACGGAAAGCATTCCGGAAGGCTTTTCCACGACTATTAGCCAGGAGTCTTCGTAGCGTACGACAGGCTCGGAGAGAGTCCACAAGTTGTCATTGTCCAGAGGGTTGGGCTCGACATCGAGTCCCTGCATCATAAAACCGAGCAGAGGACCGCATTTGCCGGTACAGGATGGGTAGAAGCATCCCTGCCGGCGTACTTCCGATGCGGGTGAGGCCCCGTACCAGAATTCGCCCATGGCAAGGGGCTTGAGATGGTGCAGGTATGCGTACTGCAGAAGTTTCGGTGCGGCGCAGTCGCCTGTCCCTCCCGGCGGGATGAGCCCCCGGTCGGCGAATATCTCCCGTATGGTGCGGGTTTCGCCCCAGGCGTTCATAACGACATATTGGTCAAACAGCCAATTCTGCAGGCGTATCGAATCTTCATGTGAGGTGGCATTGATGTTCACCGCCGTAGTGTCGAAGATTGGCGGCACGAAGCCTTCGACCATGCTGCGCCCGCCCGCCAGACCTGAAAACCCATAGAGGAAGCTAATGCCGCCGGGCTCTGGACCTAGTTCTGGGCCTGGCTCTATGCCGGGCTCAGGGCCGGTCTCGCTGCCAGTCTCACTGCCGGTCTCCGGCGCGGCTTTGCCCGCATCACCTGAGAGCACCGAGTCCTGCACCATCAGCACACCCATCATCTTGCCTTCGGCAAACAGGGCGTGCAGCTGTTCATCCGCATCAATCCGCGCAATCAGCCCCTCCGCCGCCTCCACAATCATCGGATTCGGCGTATAACAGAATGGGTAGGTGAATTTTTCGGGAATCTTGGTCATATTATTGTTTTGCCGCTATTGCTGCAGGCTATTTGCCTTTATTGTGTCTGCTTGTTGTGGTTTCTGGGTGCCGCCAACAGGCTCTGGAGCGCGTTCTGGCGGGGGCGCTCAGCACCCAGACTTCGGTTTCGGCCCCTGGGTGCCACCAACAGGCTTCAGAGCGCGTTCTGACGGGAGCGTTCCGCACCCAGGCTTCGGTTTCAGCCTTTGGGCCAATCCAACCAGACCATACCCCAGACTACAACTGAGGCCGTTTACTCCACATACAGCATCAGCCCCTTGAGGTATTCACCTTCGGGGTGGTAGATGCTTACAGGGTGGTCTGCAGGCTGGTTGAGGCGGTCAAGTATGCGGACGCTGCGGCCAGTCGACGCTGCGGCTGAGAATACCGTCAGCGCGAATGCCTGCTTGTCCACTGCCTGCGAACAGCTGAAAGTGAACACGATGCCGCCGGGAGCGACCTTGTGTATGGCGTCGGCATTGAGCCTCTGATATGCACGCAGTGCGTTGTGAAGGGCTCCGCGATGCTTCGCGAAAGCCGGCGGGTCGACTATCATAAGGTCATATTTGCCGTCAGGCGCGTCGTGCAGGAAGTCCAGGGCGTCGCAGCAATAGCTGTGGTGGATTGCATCTGCGGCAGGGTCCTGCGAGGTCCCGTAGCCGTTCAGGACAATATTGCGGTCTGTCATCTCCATCGCACGGGCGGAACTGTCAACGGAATCCACGCTCTTTGCGCCGCCTTCAAGTGCATACACCGAGAAACCTCCGGTATAGCAGAACAGGTTGAGCACATTCTTGCCGCGGGCATATTCTCCAACCCTTGCCCGGTTCTCCCTCTGGTCGAGGAAGAAGCCGGTCTTCTGTCCGTTCTCCCAGTCCACGCTGAACTTGTGGCCGTTTTCGAGTACGAATCCATCTTCTGCCGTGGCATAACCGTCCTGCTTGAAGAGATAGCCGTCGCACAGGTCCAGACCCGCCTTGAACGGTGCGGTGCCGGAGCTTTTGTCATAAACCGCCTTGAGTTCGCCGCCGTATACCTTGCGGAGGGCGTCTGCGATCATTCCGCGTGACTTGAACATTCCCGCAGAGTGGGCCTGCATCACGCAGACTCCGTCATAATAGTCCACGATCAGGCCCGGCATCCCGTCGCCTTCCCCGTGTACCAGACGGTAGCAGTTCGTGACGGTCGCGGCTATCGGTCCGTTGCCCGCGAGGCCAAGCGCCCTGCGCGCGTTGAGTGCGGCGGACAGACGGTCTGTCCAGTAATCTTCCGGCAGCGTTGCCGTACCGAAATTGAGTATCCTGACCGAAATGGAGCCTATCTGCCAATGTCCGCAGCCGAGCGTCTCTCCGGATGCGGAGCGTACGTCCACAAGGTCGCCTTCGGCCGGTTCGGGACCGTCAAGCGTCGCAATGGCTCCGGAAAAGACCCACGGATGGAATCTGCGGAGCGATTCGTCGCGTCCTTTTTTGAGTATAATGTGTGTCATTGATTGCTGTTTACGAGAGGCGGCAACTGGACTTTCGGAGAGCCGAGGAGCACTTTGTACATCCTCAGGCATATCCAGGCATCCGTGGCGGCGTACAGTTCCTGGGCTGGAGAAAGCGGCTCCTCCTCCCAGTTGGAACACTGCTGCGCCTTGGATACCTTGCGTTCGAAGATGATTGCGGCCATTTTTCTGACGCTCTTGTCGCGGATGCCGTATTCTTCGCCGATGCGCTGGAGGTCCATGAAGCGTCCGGCTATGAATTCGCGGTGGCGGCACAGGCCGTTGATGTCATCTATTACGGCGGCTCCGACCTTGGTTATGCTGCGGTCTGCAAGTATGTCCGCGACTTCTTTCGGAAGCCCCATCTTGTTGAGTCTGAAAAGGAATGCGTCCGTTTCGCTGGAGAGCTGCAGCAGGGCGGTCTTGCGCCTCGGTGCATTCGGGGTGAAGACGGGCCTTGTCTCGGTGTCAAATCCGATGATGCGCTGTGATGCGAGGTGGTTTACAGCGAATTCAAAATCCGGTCCCCGGTCCTCTATTATCCATATTTTACCCGGGAATGAGATGAGTTCGTATGACTCGATTTCATCCGGGCTGATAGTTTCCTTGAACATTCAGTGCTATTCTAGAGCATTGTAGGAGCGATCAGCGAGAAGCAGTAAGGAAGGAGTTTCTCGATGCGCTGGAGGTTGTTTTCGTCGATGTTCGTCCTTGAGAAAGGAACCTGCTTGGTCGTGATGTCTTCAGTTCCGACAGTGCGGCCGTACTTGAAATCGTAAGTGAGTGCGCCCTCTTCGGTGATGTTTTCAGGAGCAAGGCCGGATGATGGTACAGAGATAAATCCCTTGACCTCGGTAGGGGTGGTGCGGAATGCGAGATTGCCGTCTTCACGGAGGGTGTTGTAGCACTCGATGGCGGTGTAGAGGGCAGGGTCGACGAATGTGAAGTTGTCGGCGATGAGGGCAGCATAAGGTTTGCTTCCGTCAGGGGCGGTGTATACGCGGAGCTCGCTGATAACCTGATCCAGGGTCTCGAGGAGGAACGGATAGTGGGTGCAGCCGAGGATGACGGCCTTCAATGGTACCTTGCTGCCGCTTGCGCGGTGGCGCTCCACGAGGGAGACGAGGTTGAATCGTGCGTAGTTGATGGCGTTGTTCAGCTGGACATCTGTCTTGATGCCGTTCTCATCCACATTGAAGAGAACTCTGTTCTCGGTATAGTCGAAGTTGTAGACATTCATCATATCGGACTTGAGGTCCGCATCTTCGGTGCCGGCCTTAGGCCCACGGTAACTTTCGCGCGGTGCAGTGAGGTACGGGTTCACATAATCAGGCTCGCTGTCGACTGATTCGGCGAAGCCGTAGCCGCTCTGGTTGACGACGGTGACAGGTGTCTTGACGCCGCGCTCGGCAAGCATTTCGTTGATTGTGCGCTCATATGCGCCGGATGCGATGGTGCCCTGGGTCGCGAGGACGCCGATTGCGTATGGCTCAGTTTCGTCCTTGAACTGGTCGAGGACCGCCTTCGAGCCGGCATTGATCACACCGATGACCTTGACTCCGGTGTTGCTCTGGGCGAGCATTGACTGCACGTCCTTGAGACCGTATGCGGTAGCGGTGTTGCAGGCGATGACCATTATCTTCACGCGAGGCTTGATGCCGGCAGGGGTGGTCTGGACATTGTTTTCATAGTATTTAGTGCCTGTGAGGAAAAGAGCGTCCTTGGCGACGAGTTCGCGGAGATAGTCCGCCTTTCCTGCGGCATCATACACGCCGTAAGGCATATTTGCCTGGTCTGCGAGATAGATGAAATGTTCTCCCGCGAAATCGAGGATTTTGTCAGCCTCGCCGTTGCCGGATATGTTGTCGAATTTGTCGAGTGAGAGCAGTTTTTCGAGGACTGTGAGTCCGCCGGTACCGCTGTCAAACACGCCGATAGGAAGTTCCCTGAGATCTTCGGGATACTCGCTGAAATTGGCGAAGAATGCCGATGTTGAGTCGTTCAGTGCCTTTTCGATTACCGGGATGTTCTCGACCGGAGCTGCTTCCTTGTGCTTGCAGGATGTCAATGCTGAGGTAATGACTGCGAGCAGAAGGAGTGATTTTTTAAGTTTCATCTTTATGGTAGTATTATTATAATTCAGTATGTCTTGCAAAAATACTATTTCTTCTCCAATTCTCTGCATTTTTTGTAACTTTGCAGTCTACATCACAACATTTGAATTTAATAATCAATCCAGACCTTATATGGTTGACAGACAGATAAAAATACTTGTAGTTTGCGGCGGTGTCTCCACGGAGCGCGAGGTTTCCCTCCGAAGCGGCCGGGCAATCTACGATGCGCTTATAAGACGCGGTTTCGTAAATGCGTCGCTTTTTGATCTCACCCACGAAAATATCAGCGAAATCGCCGCTATCCATCCGGATATCGTATTCCTCGGTCTTCACGGAAAGGGCGGGGAGGACGGTTGCATCCAGGGCTTCCTCGAACTCGCCGGTATCCCGTATACCGGTCCCGGCGTCGCTTCTTCGGCGATCTGCATGAACAAGATCTTTACAAAGCGCGTGCTCAGCGAGGCTGGATTACCCACCGCTCCGTTCTTTGTGATGCGCCGTGAGAAATGTGCGGACCTCGAATTCGCTTCCGCACATCTCCTTGAGAAGGTGGGGCTTCCTATGGTGGTGAAATCCCCTTGTCAGGGCTCCAGCATCGGTGTGACCATAGTTCACGAAGCATCTGAGATACCTGCGGCCATTGAAGACGCCCTCAAATATGGTGATGTCATCCTTGCGGAGCAGTTCCTCGACGGCGTCGAGGTGACACTCCCGATTATGGGCAATGAAGAGCCGGTGGTCCTTCCTGTCATTGAGATCACCTCCGAGCGCGAATTCTATGATTATACGGCCAAATACACCTCCGGCCTGTGCCATCACATCCTTCCGGCCCGAATCAGCGAGGAGGACCGCCTGAAGGTAAGCGAGGTGGGACGCAAGGCGTACCGTCTGCTGAACTGCTGCGGTCTCTCCCGCGTGGATTTCATCATCGACAAGAAGCGCGGCCCTATGATCATCGAGGTCAATACTCTCCCTGGAATGACCGATATGAGCCTCTTCCCGGATGCGGCAAGAGCGGTCGGAATGTCATACGAAGACCTCGTCGAGAAGATTCTCGAATATGGTCTCAAAGCTCATAGAGATCTTGTTTGAACAGTTGATAATTAATAGATAAACTTATGAATATAGCTGTTGCCGGCACAGGATACGTCGGCCTGTCAATCGCCACTCTTCTGGCACAACACAATCACGTCACAGCTGTTGATGTGATCCCTGAGAAAGTTGATCTTATCAACAGACATATATCCCCGATACAGGACGAATACATCGAGAAGTATCTCAAGGAGATGCCGCTGAATCTTACCGCAACCCTCGACGGGGCGTCTGCGTACCGCGATGCGCAGTTCGTTGTCATCGCCGCTCCGACGAACTATGACCCGGAGAAGAATTTCTTCGACACATCCCACGTAGAGGAGGTTATAGATCTGGTCCTGAGCGTCAATCCCGAAGCCGTGATGGTCATCAAATCCACCATTCCTGTCGGATTCTGTCGCAATATGTATGTCAAATATGCGAATAGATTCCGAGAGGAGGGCAGGGGTGCGGACGCTAAGTTCCGTCTCCTTTTCTCCCCTGAATTCCTGCGCGAAAGCAAGGCCCTGTACGACAATCTCTATCCGTCACGTATTATCGTGGGCTATCCGAAACTGATTGACGATCCGAAATTTGCGGAGGAGAATGATGCCATCCGCGCTGTCGCCGGCAATCATATCGAGGATGCGGCGCACGCATTCGCCGATCTTCTGAAAGAAGGCGCCATCAAGGAGGATGTTCCTGTGCTCTATATGGGTATGAAGGAGGCTGAGGCGGTGAAACTTTTTGCTAATACATACTTGGCGCTGAGAGTCAGCTATTTCAATGAACTGGATACTTATGCTGAGATGAAAGGCCTTGATACAAAGGCTATTATCGATGGTATCGGACTCGATCCACGTATCGGTCAGCATTATAACAATCCTTCATTCGGCTACGGAGGATACTGCCTCCCGAAGGATACCAAGCAGCTGCTCGCAAATTTCGAGGATGTGCCCGAGAATATGATTACCGCCATCGTCGAAAGCAATCGCACCCGCAAGGATTATATTGCTGATCAGGTGCTTCGCAAAGCCGGGTATTACAGTGCCAACAGCCAGTGGGATGAGGGCAGGGAACAGGATATCACCATCGGCGTCTACAGGCTGACGATGAAGTCCAATAGCGACAATTTCCGTCAGAGTTCCATCCAGGGTGTGATGAAACGCATCAAGGCGAAGGGCGCGAAGGTCATAATCTACGAGCCGACGCTTGAGGAAGGGTCATCATTTTTCGGCAGCAAGGTTGTCAATGACCTCGCGTCATTCAAGGCCCAGTCCCGCGCCATAATTGCAAACAGGTATGATCCGTGCCTGGATGATGTTGCGGATAAAGTGTATACTCGCGATATTTTCAAGCGTGACTGATACGTCCGGGCACAATAAAAAACCGGCTGCTTCAGCGGAGGGCACTGAAAAAGTCCCTTTGAGGCCTCTCTAAAAATCATCGAGGAGATGTTCAATTTATTTGGATATCTCCTCGATTTTTCGTAACTTAACCTTTGTAAATCAATGGGTTATGTTACCAATTCAAGGCACTTTACA
>JAZRZH010000026.1:0-71167 GCA_045601245.1 Bacteroidales bacterium | reverse complement strand
AGGAAGGCGGACCGCCCGAAACAACAGCTCGAGATACTTGATCAGATAGGCAAGGCTGCCAAAGCCAGCCATTCTGCCTGGAATTTCCATCGCTACTGGCAGGAGAACCTCAATGTGCAGACATCCCGCAACTGGAAACTTTATGATTCGCTCAGCAATTGCAGGCATTCTGAAATCCTTGATTTCGATGAGCCTGTTCTAACGTTTCTCGACGGTGATATCGATTGGTCCTCCCGCAGTTCCTTTGCACGTGACAACGAGAAAAGGCTGAGGAATGCACACAATGCAGAATTCTATTCTTCCCATTTCAACAAGAAGACTGCCAAGTGCATACACAATGACTATGAGTTCGTACTCTGGAGCATTGACGAACGCAATGATGACAGTTTCCGGAAGATGCTTGCCGAGCACTATTCACAGGAAGCGATAGCACATTTTTACGGACAGGACAGCCTCCAGAAACGTTTCGAGGCTTTTGATGCCACAACCACCTCCGCCCAGTACAAGAATCTGTACGACGACTGCCTTAGGTACGAGACGCGGCGCAAGGCTTTCCGTGGCGAGGATGCCGATCTCATGACTACAGTCATCAAGGTCGATAACTTGGTTGAAACACTTTCAGAAAAGAATGTCACGTTCAGCGTAAAGGAGGGGCATCTGAAAGCCCTTCTTCGCAATATGTCCTCCGCTACTTTCACAGTGAGCCGCGATAAGAAGGAAATCTGCAGACACACTCTCCACAATGACAAAAAAAGCTTCTATGTCTGGGATACCCTGTATTACGACTTACCTTATCTCGAGGACGGAAATTATGTCATCGAGCACAAGGCGGATTTCATCGATCGCGAGCAGAAATACAACAAATATTCAATTTCATTGGCACAGCGCCACGATGCAAGGGGCTTCTCTGTTTTCGCCGCCGATTATAAGACAGGAAAGCCCATGTCAGATGTGGATATAATCCTATATCGGGACGATAAGGTGATAGAAACTGTCAAGCACGTCAGTATGGACGGTTTCGTATATCTTCCTGACGCTGTACAAAAGAAGATAAATCTCAATAAGCTCTTCTCCTATACTTTGGAATGCCGCGCTACTGACGACAGGGGAGGCGCAAGGCTCTCAGACAAACTGAGGCTGACGCAGTCGTCGATTGATCAGGCTCCGAGCGGAGAACGTTGCGAACTCTATCTTGACAGGTCAATATGCAAGCAGGGTGACAGCATACGCTTCAAGCTTATAAATTACAACATAGACGATGATTACAGGGCTTCCACACTCTCCGGTTCGTCATTCACCCTCAATCTCTGCGATCCGCAGGGGAAGACCAGGGCCAGCCTGAAGTTGAAGACCGGAGCAATGGGCTCCGCAAGCGGAAGCTTCATCATCTCGGAGGGCTCGCGCAACGGTCGCTGGCGTATCTATGCCACTGACAGCCGCTGCTCGGGCTCTGCATCCTTCATTGTGGACGACGTGGTGCTGCCGTCTTATGAACTGATCTTCGACGAATGCGATTCGATAGCCTTCCCTGGCGAAGACATCACAGTCACGGGTACCATAAAGTCTTACAGCGGACATAACCTTACCTCAGCGCGTATTTCTTATTCAATAACAGGCGGATTGTCCGGCATTGCCGAACAGCCGCTGACAACAGACCCTTCCGGACGCTTCAAATTGAGCTTCGCCGCAGATACGTCTCAATATTATGTGGGCTATCAGGTCAGGGTAAAGATCACTGACCTGACAGGAGAGACTAAGGAATTCTCGACATATCGCAGGTCATCCCCGGATTTCAGCATGTCGTTGAACCTGAATAATCCATCGGAAGGTGAACTCAGCCTCGCTTCGACCCAGGCGCTGTACCGGAGAGGCGGTATGTCCATACTGACAGAAGACAGGGCTGTGTTTGCTATCAACAGCTCTTACGGAGAACTTGCCATCAAGTACAGGCTGACACGCGAAGGCAGGACTCTGCTCAGCGGGGAATGCAGTTCAGAAAAGTCTTTGACTATAGATCTGTGCAGTCTGCCGCAAGGCATTTATACCTTGGAAGCCGAGTCCTCCAAGGGCAAATACAGTTGCTCTGCAGAATGCACATTCTTCAAGATGACAGAGGATGACAAGGTCATAAACGACAGCCTTGCGCATATCTTCCTGCCGCTAGACGGCGATGTGCCTGCATTTCTCATCGGCACCACTTCGGGCCCGATGTGGGCATGCGTCGCTCTTTACGGCCCGGGCAATGTGCCTCTTGACACGCGTCTCGTGCATCTTGATGGCGTCAAAGGCTCTGACGGTTCCATAGTCAGGGTATGTTTTGACAATGTGAAGGATATACCTTACGAGACGCGAGCCTATGTGCTCTATTTCCGCGACGGCCAGGCTTTCTGCTGGGACCATGCATTTGTACGCCCTGCGAAGGAACATCTCCTGCCTCTGAAGTTTACCCGCATGCACACTGCGGCAGGCCCGGCGTCCATCTATACCTTCTTTTTGAAATCCCGCCCGGGTGTGGAGGGCCTCGCTTCGGTCTATGACAAGGCGATGGAGGCCTTCGGCTCCAACAGGTATATCGGCATCTACCTGCCTGTGCCTTCGGCGCCATATATTCAGTTCGTCCGCAATGCTGCAAATGGCGGGCAGACAGAGGATATTTATGTCGTCGGTTACGGAAAGAGCAAGGGACGCGCGGCGGGCCGCGTGATGATGGCATCCAAGGCCGCTGCCCCGATGATGTTAGACGCTGTAGCGGAAAATGCATCAGTTCAGACAGAAGCAGCGTTCAGGATTGAAGACCATGCCGCGGGCGTTGAGCCTGCAGTGCGCAGCGATTTCGGCACTGTGCTGGCCTTCGAGCCGTTCTTGAAAGCGGATGCGGACGGCAATATGTCATTCGACGTGCGTACATCCGACAAACTTTCCACTTTCATAGTTCAGATCTTCGCTCACGACGCACAGATGAACAATGCTGTGACATCAACTGAAATGGTGGTCAGAGTGCCTGTCGAAGTGTCATTGCAGCAGCCGAGGATACTTTATGAAGGCGACCGCTATGTAGTCAAGGCGAAATTCTCTAATTCCCTGGACCGTCAGGTGGACGGCATTGTGAAGGTAGAACTGCTTGACGGCGGAGATTACAAGACCGCTCGTCTCATCAGCGCACAGGAAGCCAGCCTCAGCATTGATGCTTCTTCACAGAAGGACTGCGAATACGAAGTAACGGTGCCGCAGGGCATTGACAGCCTCGGCATAAAGCTCAGTTTCATCCCTCAGGTTACGGAAAAAGGTGGCAACGATGCTGCGGACGCGATATTTGTCAGCGTGCCGGTATATCCGGCAAGCCAGACCATTACCGAATCCCATTCGGCCCTGGTCCTTAGCGGAGCTGACAGAGACGCCATCATTGCGCAGTTGCGCAGCCAGTTCGTCAACGGGTTGGCGGATGATGCGCAGATGAAGGAGATATCGATACACGATATGCTGCTTGAGGCTCTGCCTGCCGAGGTGGACACTGCCGCAGTCAATGCTGTGGCGCTCTCCGGCTCAATCAAGGTGGCCGCAGCCCTGAAAATGCCTTACGAAGCACTGCTTCAGAAGCTCGCCGCCTGCCGTAACACTGACGGTGGGTGGGGATGGTTCCCTTCAATGAGTTCCAGTGCCGTTGTCACGGCTATGGTGCTCGAGAGACTTTTCGTACTCGACAATGCAGCGGAGGATTACGCTTCGGCCGTGCAGTGGCTCGACAGGGCGGTGCTCGGCAATTATTCCAAAAATGTATGGTGGAGCGGTATCAGTCTGCCACAATATCTCTATGTCAGGAGTCTGTATGACGGTGTCGCCTTTGATGCAGGAGATGCTGATACGAAGGCTCTGAAGGAATTCCGCAAGAGTGTGC
Organism: Bacteroidales bacterium; assembly: GCA_045601245.1. Lineage (GTDB taxonomy): Bacteria > Bacteroidota > Bacteroidia > Bacteroidales > UBA932 > Cacconaster. Next base: position 67,272 of record JAZRZH010000026.1, on the reverse strand, counting down.
GCGAATACCTTACACCCGGCAAGGACCGCGGGCTGCAGGGGCAGATTGCCCTCAAGACCAGACGCGCCCTGACTCTGCGCCGTCTGAGCGCCGATGAGGCGGGGACTGCTCTCGCGAAGGCCTGGGGCATAGAACTCGGCACTGTACGAAAGCTTGAAAAATCCATGGAGAAGGACATCGCTTCACTCCGTGAATATGCGGTGGAGCATCCTTCCGGCGGTGCATATTTCCCTAATGCTTTCATGCCGTGGCGCGGTCTGCTCGAGGGCGAACTATATGAGCATACGCTGCTGCACCGCCTGCTGGGCGATGACCGCATCTGCCTCTGGATGATGGTGCAGAAGGAGACCCAGCAGTGGGGTAAGGATCCGGCATACGTGGATGCGCTGCTCGAGGTGCTTTCATGTCCTGAGGAATTGCAGCAGACGCGCGTCATCTCACTTTCGGCATCGTGGGAGAAGCCTTTCAGCCAGATTATGGCATCCGGCAACGGAATGTCCGTCTCCCGCGAATACCTTCGCGAGACACGTGATGCCGACGGACGCATAAGCTATGCGGAACTCAAGGACGGGGACCTTCTGCATGTCGGTGACAAGGTCACCGTCAGGTACAATGTCTGGAATGAGGAGAACCGCTGTTTCGTGCGGCTTTTGGCAAGCCGTCCGGCAAACCTGATGCCTGTGGAACAGCTCTCCGGCCCTATGGGATGGCGTCCGTGGCTGTTCAGGGCATTGAACTGCCCGACTCCGCAGGGCTACCGCAACGTGCTGCCGGATGCGACCGAATACTGGTATGATGTCTATCCGGAGGACAGGACTGCAGTGTCTGAGCAGTTCTATGTCACGCAGAAGGGCTGTTTCCAGACCCCGGCTCTGGTTATCGAGTCTGTCTACGCACCGCATTACCGGGCCAATGACAGACCGTCGGCACTCAGTTCAGATTAAATCAATTTTTATCATATATGAAAAAGTTATTAATGTTCATCTCGCTGGCTCTGATGATGGCCGGCAGCGCCCAGGCGGCGAAGGAAAAGTCCTATTCCCTGACATCCCCTGACGGGAAAACAGTCATCAACGTAGAGACCGGTGACAGTTTCACCTGGTCTGTAGTGCACGGCGGCCAGACCGTCATCCAGCCATCCGCTATATCAATGACTGTGGATGGCGTGACATACGGCCCTGGTTCCAAGGTGTCCAAGACATCCACCGACAAGAAAAAGGGTACTTTCAAGACCCCAATCTACAAGGCCGCATCGGTTGATTATGCTTATTCCGAACTTGACATACGCTTCAAGGATGACTTCGGCGTGATATTCCGCGCATATGACAACGAAGGCGTGGCATACAGATTCTATTTCTCCGGCCTCAAGGGCGGTGAGAAGGTGAATGCAGAACAGGCCGAATTCAATTTCGACTTCGATTACAAGACATTCGTTGGCTACACTACAGGTAAGAAAAAGCCTTATACCACCAATTTCCAGAATATCTACAAGGTCGAGACTCTGGATACCTTCAATGCAGAGTCCATCGCATTCACACCTCTGCTCGTCCAGCTCAACAATGGTCTCAACGTTGAGATTGCGGAATCCGACATCGAGGCATATCCGGGAATGTTCCTCAAGAAGAACAGCGCCCGCGAGCACTCCCTTGCAGGAGATTATGCCAAGATACCTTCAGAGGTCAAGGTCGGCACGAAGAGGGGCGAGGAGATGGTGGAAGCCTACTCTGAAGATATTGCCATCATCCGCGACGCTTCCAGTGCAAAGCAGCCTCATCTCTTCCCTTGGAGAATCCTTGCAATTGCGGAGAATGACGGCGCGCTGCTTACCAACAACATCGTGGCCCTCACTGCATCAGCCAACCGTATCGGCGATTTCTCCTGGGTCAAGCCTGGCAAGATTGCGTGGGACTGGTGGAATGACTGGAATATCACCGGAGTGGATTTCCGTGCCGGCATCAACACTGAGACATACAAGTATTACATTGATTTCGCAGCAGCGAACGGCATCGAATACGTGGTGCTTGACGAAGGCTGGTCCGACCATCTGGATATGCTCAAGATAGTCCCTGAAATTGACCTCCAGGCCATAATCGACCATGCAAAGAGCAAGAATGTGGGCATAGTCCTCTGGGGCGTTGCATACCTGCTCGACAGAGACCTTGAGGCAGTCTGCCAGAAATATTCCGAAATGGGTGTCAAGGGCTTCAAGATAGACTTCATCAACCGCAACGACCAACTTGCAGTAGAGCGCCTGTACCGCATCAACGAGGCTTGCGCCAAATATCACCTGATGCTCGACTACCACGGCATGTATCCGCCTGCCGGCATGAATCACACTTACCCGCACGTCGTCAATTTCGAGGGCGTGTACGGCCTCGAAGAGGTGAAGTGGATCAAGAACGGTGAAGTGATGGTTGACTATGACGTGACATTCCCGTTCATACGCCAGCTTTCAGGACCTGTCGATTACACACAGGGCGGTCTGCACAATGTCATCAAAAAGGAATATGTGGCCAATTATTCCAACCCTCTGACACCGGGCACACGCAGCCGTCAGGTGGCTGAATATATTATCTTCGACTCTCCGTTCGAGATGCTCTGCGACACTCCTTCCAATTATATGAGGGAGCAGGAGACCACCAGCTTCATTACTCAGATACCTACAATATGGGATGAGACTGTCGTTCTGGATGCCAAAGTCGGTGAATACATCGTGGAGGCCCGTCGCAGCGGCAAGACCTGGTACGTCGGCGGCCTGACCAACTGGGAGGCGCGTGACATTACCGTCAATTTCAGCTTCCTCAAGGGCAATAAGACTGCAAGCATTTTCCGTGACGGCGTCAACGCCGACCGCAATGCCAACGACTATAAGTGCGAGAAGCTGAAAGTCTCCTCAGGTACACCTGTCAAGATCCATATGGCCCCAGGCGGAGGATTTGCGATGATTATTAAATAGTGCGCTGCGTTTTTGCACAAAACGCATATTTCTTTTTTTGATTATGGCCGCCATCCTTGGAGCATGTTCCAAGGATGGCGTTGCCGTTTATGCCGGCTGATATTCTTTCAAGACCGGCGGAACCGGTCGAGCGGTTTGACGTCAGTTGAGCGGCTCAAATGCCATAGCGAGGGTCAGACCCTTGGTGGAGTCCAGCAGTTCCCCGAGAGGGGCGATGTGCTTGCGGCCTTCGGAGGTGCAGAGGTAGCGCATTATCAGGAACAGATCCGAACGCTTGAAGACAAGTACGATGCGCTTGCCGTCCCGTACCAAATAACCTTTGATAGACACCATCGCCACAGTGGCCTTGAACTGCTTCGTCCTGGAGTCCAGGCTCCAGTCGAAGTCCAATGACCTGCTACCGAGCTTCAGGCTGCCCTTGCGCCCTTCGGAGAATGTCACCTGGCAGTTGCTCCTTGTTGCTCCCATTGCCTTCAGATGCTCGTCCACCGACTTCTTGTCCGGCGTCGGGCCTTCCTTGTCCATAAATACGAATTCATTTGCGACATAGCCCCAGCGGCCGGTCATCTCCGCTTCCGACGGAGCCTTTTTGCCGGCAGTCAGGCTGCCGATGAGGATTGAGAGGATGAGGAGGAGTTTCATAGTGATGTGTTGTTATCGTTGTGGCAGGCCTCCTCAATCATTTCGGTGGCCTGTTCCATAATGTTGTCGATATCGGCGGCGCTGCAGCGCGAGCGGTCGTTGTATAGCATTATGAGAGCGGCGGCTGAGGCTATTATGATTGCCAGGGATATTATTATTCCAGTGAAAGATTTCTTGTCAAGAGCATTCTTAACCTCTGAAATGTCCTGATATCTTTTTTCAGGGTCAGCATTGCTGCATTTTCTGGCTATGCGGCGAATCTTGCCTGAAATATTAAGTTCTTCCAGAATGATGCCGAGTGAATATATATCGCTCCGGCAGTCTGCCGTGCCACCGGATAATAGCTCAGGCGCTGCATACACCTTTGTCCCTGCCGCACTCTTCAGATAACAATGGCTGTCGCTGTCAGCGAATCCGAAATCAATAATCTTAATGTAATGACCGTTACGTGTGACAAGGATATTATCAGGTTTCAGGTCCCTATGAATGATCTGCTTTGTATGGATGTGCTGAAGGGCATCACATATTTGCTCAGTCAATTTCCCCATAGTGCCGCGTCTGCACTCAGGACTGCTGGCAAAATCTCTAAGATTCGGTCCGTCAATCCATTCCATCTCGATATAATTACCAATATCAGGATTGCTGCCAAAAGCTATGTAATTACAGATATTAGGGTGATGAAGAGAGTGCCCTATTTCGAATTCCTTGCGTAAAAGAGCCTCATAAACAGCATTTTCGCGTATGTTTGGCTTCAGAGTTTTCAGTATGCGATATTGTCCGTCAATACAGGCTTTCCATATTTGTGAAAAGCCATACAAAGATTCATAGAGCAGTTCCAATTGCATATCGGTCGCAAATTGAATACTCTCCGTCGATGTGAAGAATCCTGATTGGGATGCCATATTGACCTTATTCTATCCGGACAAAATTAATCTAATTATGCTAAATTTGCCAATTAATAGCATATCATATGAAGTTCAAATATCCACTCCAGGTCTTTTTGCCGATATTTCTGGCGTTTTCCATAGCGGTATCCGCACAGGTGCGCAACTGGGAAATAATTCTTGACCAGTATGAGTCAATAATCCTTCAGTGTAAAATGTTGAAGGATAGGATGGGAAGAGGAGAAACCGTCTCAAGGCGGGAACTTTCTGCCTGCGTTGAGGAATTGAAAGCACTTCAATCCAAGATTCAGGATGGTTCCGGTTCAATGACCGAGCAACAGCGTCTGAGATTTGAAAGAATAAAGGGCAAATATTCGGGGATTGATATTCCATCAAATGTGGCTGATACGGCACCTGTCGTCAATGATGGTTCATCATCAAAGACCGTTGCGGTGAACCCCGGGCGTCCTAATGCTAAGATTAATTCACAGCGGATCACGGATCTGTCTTTAAAGGGATGCGCTAATTGTTATATTGTACCTTCTGCTGGAAGATATAAGTTCAAAGCTGATTGCAAGGGTAGCACGAAGGAACCCCTGGATGGGCTGCCGTCATCTGCATCTGTTCTGTGGGAATCTTTCGGTACTGATGAGCAGATTTCTCCTTGTGATTTAATCAGTGATGCAACATATTCAGACGGATATGTCACATTCAGGGCTACAGGGCGTGACGGCAATGCATTGATTGCTGTCCGGGATTCTTCTGGAACAATCGTATGGTCCTGGCATATTTGGTGTTGTAAAGGATATGACCCAGATGCCGAATGTCAGCCGTATGCCGGCAATTCAGGTACTATGATGGATAGGAATATAGGTGCCACAAGCAATAGCCCCGGCAATGTCAGGTCTCTTGGACTGATGTTTCAATGGGGACGTAAGGATCCTTTCCCGGGTGCGTCGTCATTATTCGGTAATATTTCTGCGGCTTCCACTGTGCCTTGGCCATCGCCAGTAATGACAACTGCGGAGCCTTTATATATGAGCACTGTCACAGCCCGTCCAATGACATATATCAAGTCAAGCAAAATAATAAAGAAGCATATGAAATATATTGAAGATGCTTCATGGTCTTCGTTCAAGACTGTGAATGATCCATGTCCGGCCGGCTGGCGTGTTCCCGAATGGCCTTCCGGTATTTGGATGATGGCACTTTATTATACCGATTTCAGAACTGATGACAATGCTGTTTGCAGATGGGACAATAGTGTTGCCGGCATCGATCTTTCGGCTGCATTCGGCACACTTGCCCCTTGCTGGTATCCAGCTTCAGGTTTCTGCAATATGTCAGGAGTATTGAAGTCAGTGGGAGAGATTTCCGGATGCTGGACCTGCACCGAAGATCCTCATGACGGCTGGGTTGATATTTCTCTTATCATTCAGAGCGACAGTGTCAGCACCTGCCAGAAACAAAGGTATAATATGTCCTGCGCGCTGCCTGTCAGATGCTGCAAGGAATATTAATCTATTTCGATAACAGTGAGTCCTGACTTGATTCCTGCGACGTAGGGCGGTGTCTTCTCTCCGTTTCTGAGTATGTATGGTATGTACAGAGGGTAACCGATGATTATCGTTCCAAGGCTGAACCTGTCCCCTGCGGCCAGTTTTGAGTTAATGGATTCAATTACTTCAAATTCTGTATCACAGAGATATCTCAATTTGACTATTCTATTGGGATTCCATCCGATGGTGACAGTTGCGCCTTGTTCAAGATCCTTGGGATTGAGGAATCTTATGTTTAGAAATTGCGACTGAAATATTTCTAGGTTGCGCAGATTATCGCAGAAACTGGCAAAATTCCTGTATCCTGCATATCTTGAAAGAATATCAAGAGTACTTATTCTCGGCGTGGGCTTCATAGTCATATATCCCCACAAACGCTTGAGCGTTGAACTGGAAACCAATTCTCCGATTTCATGCTCTATCACCACGGACAGGGACTCGAAATCGGTGCTTGTCGCAATCCTTCGTCCGTATCGTTTTTCAACTTCGGACAGCAGATACGAGAGTTCCGGTATTTGTTTGTTTGCCATAGTGCGACAAAGATACCCTTACTAATGCGCATTATCAAGGTCAAATTAGGTCATTATTTGCTGCGCACAAGCCTGATATATATCCTGCCTCCGCCAGAATCAAGATCAGAATAGAAAGTTAGCACCCCATTATCCAATAATTTTCAAATGACTGTACAAAGATGCTTAAATAACTGCAATCAGCCAATTATTTGCGCTGGTCTTAAAAGCCTTAGGTGACACCTTCGCTGGGGTGATTTATAGATTGTTCGCAAATGACCTTTTATGACCTTGATGGACAATATACGATATGCGAACTTTATCAATATTAATTATGTAAGATAATTGGAAAAATATGAAATCTAATGACAGAGAGCAGTATTTGAGACCTGAAATGGAGGCCTGTGTTTTGGACACTGTGCTCACTTTTGCGGCTTCGCCGCTTGAGGATCCGGACGACGGCGATATATGGAACTGGGATTAACGAACAAGTATTAAATCTATTATGAAAAAACTTTTCACAATAATCGCATCTGCGCTGTTAATGACAGGTTGTATTCAGCAGGACCTTGGGGATGGTATCAATAAAGGGGAGTCACCAGTATTTACGGCTTCGTTCGTTGATGCATCTACCAGAACATTTCTTGATAGCAGCCACAGGCTCCTGTGGAGTTCGGAGGACGAGCTTACAATTTTTACAACAACCTATAACCAGAGATATATTTTCAAAGGTGAGACTGGTAGTACGAGCGGAGACTTCGAGGAAGCTAAAGTGAGTGGTTTCCATTCTGGCAATACGATAAGCACCAACTATGCTGTATATCCTTATCAATCAGTTACAAAGATGTCGAATGACGAGGTGATAACGCTCGAATTGCCAGCAGTGCAAACTTATGCAGCAGGCACTTTTGGAGTTGGGGCAAATACAATGGTGGCGGTCACCTCGTCTGCTGATGACTATTTCCTGCCGTTTAAGAACGTTTGCGGCTACTTAGTGGTGAAGCTCTATGGTGAAGGTTCTGTAATAAACCTTACCTTCAAAGGGAATTCAGGGGAGAAGATAGCCGGCAGTGCAACTGTCGTAGCCGAATACGGCAAAAATCCTGAGATGACAATGTCGGATGCCGCAACAGACTGCATCACGATAGATTGCGGGGAAGATGGCTTAGCCCTCGGCAAAAGTGCAGAAGAAGCCACTGAGTTCTGGTTCTGCGTGCCACCAACCACATTCAGCAAAGGTTTCACCGTCACTGCAACGAATAAGGAGGGAATGTCAATGATAAAGAAGGTGTCTTCAAGCAAGACATTCCCAAGGAACGTTATCAACAGTATGCCTGCAACGGAAGCGATATTTGATACACGTTTGGGAAATATCGAGTTCGAGGATGCAAACTTCAAGGCCTATTGCGTGGACAACTTCGATAGGGACGGTGACGGCGAGGTTAGCTATACAGAGGCCAAGAATGTGAAAAGGATGATATGTAGTTCTAAAGAAATAAAGTCATTGAAAGGTATAGAATCTTTTACTGAGATTTCTTATCTCTCATGCCGCGATAATCAATTGTCAAGTCTTGATGTTAGCAAGAATACCCAATTGGATTCATTGTATTGCTATAATAATCAACTCACAAGTCTTGATGTCAGCCAAAGTTCAGAACTGTTGTTATTGTCCTGCTTTAACAATCAATTGACAAGTCTCGATATTAGCAAGAATACTGAACTGACTCTATTATCTTGCTATAGCAACCAGTTAACTAGCCTTGATGTTAGCAAGAATACTTCACTGGATTATCTGGATTGCTCTCCGATGGAGACTTTGGAGAGCGTTTATGTCGCTCAGGGCCAGTTGATACCTCACATTACAACAAACCGCAGTACAAGCTACATCCCTGCAGCTGCTGAAATAGTTGTAGCAGGTGCTTATAAGATGGTTGATTTGGGACTCGGAGTAAAGTGGGCAACCTTCAATGTGGGTGCTGATTTGCCGTGGGAGTTCGGTGATAGTTATGCTTGGGGAAGTACTTATATCGGCGGACCGGATAAACAATCTAAATATGAGCCTTCCGAAACAAAGGATGTTCTTGATCCGGAAGATGATGTGGCTGCTGTTTTGTGGGGCGGTAGTTGGAGAATGCCAACAAGCTCTGAATACGATGAGCTTCGCGACAAATGTACTTGGGAATGGACAACAATGAATGGTGTTGAAGGATGTAAGTTTACAAGTATAATAAATGGGAATAGCGTATTTTTTCCTGCCAATGACGATCGGGAATGTTTGTATTGGTCTTCTTCTATATGTAAGCAAGCTCGATGGGATGCATGGCTGACGGTTCTAAAACCTAACAATGCTCCATATATGGCAGGAATTAACATTTGTTGCCAATTTTTTGTCCGCCCTGTTTTTGACGAAAGAAACGGTAATCGGAACAGCATAGAAAGTCCCCGGAAGGGCAGTGATTGGGGTTGGTAATTATTAAATGTGATATATGATGAAAAAGATAATATTGTTCATTATTGTATTTGCAGTTATCAGTAGCTGCACAATTAATGATATCGCAGTTGACAAAGGACAAGATATTCCACTGCCTGTTTTCAGTGCAGGTATGGAGAGTGTCCCTGAAACAAGGACATATCTTGACGGGAATCAGAAGCAACTCTGGATGGCAGGTGATGACATCAGTGTTTTCTTTGAAACCACTGCAAATAAGAAATACAGTTTCATTGGCAACACTGGTGATACAAGCGGGGATTTCGAGTATACAGGCGACAGTAGTTCTGAGGATTCTGAAAGTACAATATATACAAACTATGCAATATATCCTTATGACGATAATGCAAGTATTTCATCTGATGGAACGATATGTCTGAATCTCCCGGGTGTGCAGAGCTATGCTGAAAACAGTTTTGCTCCCAAATCCAACACAATGGTTGCTGTAACCTCCGGCTCCGATGATTATTTCCTTCCGTTCAAGAATGTCTGTGGATATATAGTAGTCAGAATGTACGGAGAGGACATTGTCAAGAACATCTCGTTGACAGGTAATAATGGCGAACAGATTGCCGGTCCGGCTTATGTTATGGCCAGGACCGGTCAGAATCCAATACTCGAAATGGATGGTGAAGCCTCCCATACTATTTGGATTGATTGTGGCAGCGGTGTCAATTTGAATCCGTCACAAGATAATCCAACAGAATTCTGGTTCTGCGTCCCGCCGACTGTTTTTAGTGAAGGTTTCAATATTTCCGCTACCAATGCCGAGGGCTGGTCAATGTCAAGGAGCGTGACAAGTTCCAGGACAGTGGAGAGAAATGTCTTTTATATGATGCAGCCAATTCAGGCTTCTTTTGATATTGCGCCTGTAAAAGGCAATGCAATTCTCCCTGCTGGTCCTGTATTCAACGCATACCTCAAGGGCATCGATGTTTCACAATACACTGCTGGCGGAACAGTCGATATCGAGGCCCTCAAATATTACGTAAATGTGAATGACCCCTCAGTCAGGGATATCGTATTCCAGAATAACAGCAGCTGCACAGACGGTATCGAGATCCAGGACGCAAGATCCGAGTTCCCTATCTACCTCGATCGCAGCGAAGCAAGCGGGTTGGTTGTCATAAGCACTCCTGCTGACCAGTTTGCAACAGGCGAAGATGCGTCAATGCTGTTCTACGGTTGCACAGCAATGGAGCGCATTACCAACCTCTCAGCCCTCAATACCGAAGCTGCCACAGATATGTATTGTATGTTCGCTTCAGACTACGCTCTCACAACACTCGACCTCTCAAGCTTCGATTTTGCCAATAATACAACAATGATGAAGGCCTTCGCCTATGACTCTTCTCTGGTTCAGATCCTCTGGCCGGAAGAGATCGATATGGCGAACCTTCAGGATATCGGATATTGCTTCAGAGGTACCAAACTCTCTCTCTATGACCTCTCCAAGTGGCGGAACCTGCAGAACCTCACCAGTACTGCCTATGTCTTTGCAGATTGTCCCAACTGCTCAAAGGTCGTGTTCCCTGATGACGTTGACTTCTCATCAATCGCCTCTTGCTCAGACTGGTTCTATCACTCTTCTGAGAATCTCAAGCTCGATTGCACCGGTATCAACGTTGAGACTCTGCCTATGTTGAACTATATGTTCTCAGGATGTCGGGCGAGCGAGATCGACTGCACAGGCTGGAACACAGAGAACACAGTTTCACAGACATACCTCTTCTACAACTGTCTCAATCTCCATACACTGCGTCTCGGTGACGGCTTCCTCGGTACAAACTGCACAGGCTCTACGCTCTGCTTCTTCGCCGGTATCACTAACAAGCCGACCGGTGACGGTGCACTCACACAGACTGGTATAGTTCCTGGCTACGTTGACATCTACTGCAGCGAGGAAGTAATGGAATGGGTATCAAACCGAGCGACTGTGAAGTATGTAAACGACGGTTACTACAACGGCATCCCTTGTCCTGTCAGGTTCTTCGACTGGAAGACAGGTGAGGAATATTATCCTTGGTATTACGCTGAGTACGTCGATCTTGGTCTCTCGGTCAAGTGGGCCACCTGCAACCTCGGCGCTGACACTCCGGAACAATACGGTGGTTATTATCAGTGGGGCGGTTTGGAGGATGTAACAAGCACAAGTATATATCTCGATTGGAGCAATTGCCCATATCATACTGGTTCAGATAATAAAACCGGTTGGACCAAGTACGTTCCATCGAATCAGTCGTCATATTGGTCCGGCACCGGCAGTCCCGACAACAAGACAGTTCTCGATCCGGAAGACGATGTTGCCCACGTTAAGTTGGGCGGCAAATGGCGTATGCCGACAGAAGCGGAATGGTCAGAATTAGCGGACGATTGTACTTGGACTTGGACAACGCAGAATGGAGTGGATGGATACAATGTGACAAGCAATAAGAACGGCAATAGCATCTTTTTGCCTGCCGCAGGCCACCGCGAAGGCACAGACCTCTTCGAGGCCGGCTCGCTTGGCATATACTGGTCTTCGTCGCTATGGTACGCTCCAGATTCAGCTCGCTACCTCAGCTTCTATTCGGACCGCGTGAACGTGGTCAACTGGATATTCGCCCGGCTCCACGGGCTCTCTGTGCGTCCCGTTTCAGAATATTAGTCTTTTGCCACCTTGCACAGCGGATGGCAGAAGGCCTTAAGGCACCGCCCCAGGCAATGCCGCATTTCTGTCACTGCACAGCGGAATCGCCATTTCACACGTCGCAGCTGTGGGAAACTTATTGGTGCAGCAGATTTAAATGTAATAAGTGAGCCTGCTTCTGTGTGTGACCCAGCTTTAAACTGCGAAGAATTGTGTTATAATATTTGCAAAAGTTATAACGCAGTTTTATCTTTGCAGAAAACGAAGTCGTATGGAGTTGAGCATCATTCCCATTGGAAATAGCGAAGGCATTATTCTGCCGAAGGCTTTGATGAAGCGCTTTTCTCTGAAGCGCGGGGATGTACTGCTCGTTTCTGAGGATGACGTGGAACTGACATTATCAAAAAAAGAAAAGGAGACAGATATGAGTTTCTTTGCTGAACTTCCTCCTGCGCCTGAGGCGTACGGGGGAGATACGGACGCATATCTGGAGGCGATGGAGGAGCCGGAAGATGAGTAAATATCTGCTGGATACCAATGTGCTGATAGATATGTGCCGTGGAATCAACGGTATCCGTGAGCGGATAGTTGAGGCTGGTCCTGACAATTGTTTTGTGTCGCAGATATCTCTGGCCGAACTTCAGACCGGTTGCGAGCTGACACAAAATATGATAGAAAGGACAAACCTGGAATTCTGCCGCACAAAATTCCGGGCATTGCCCGTGAATGACAAAGTGCTTGATATGTTTGCTCGTATGAAGGCCGCGCAGATTGCCGCCGGCAGGAAAGTGCCGGACTTTGATTTGCTGATCGCAGCAACTGCAAAATTGCACAATTTGACTGTTGTGAGCCACGATAGCCGGCATTTCGCGCTGATTGACGGTATCAGGCTCGATGATTGGACTATTGGGAATCCTGACCTATAAAAGATTCTATTTCTTGCTGTGGTATTTATGAAACCATTACCTCTTATTTTGTCATTGCTTCTAACTCAATGTGCTATGAATCAGAATGAAGATATTATCCTGCAGTGCAGTGACATTCTTTCGTCACGACAGGCTTCCATCGCCGTGAAGTCGCAGACTTTGCTGAAGATGGTGGACGAGTGGGAGCGGGTTGCTCCTGACGATGATTATTATCGTTCGCTGCCTCAGGTCACGCAAACCATCCTTGATAATTATTGGGAGATCCACAAGCCGGTGCCCGGGCAGAACGGCCGCTGGGTCGGCGAAAAGGGCGACGGCGTGTTCTATTTCGATGAAGATTACGTGCCGGCGGAGAAGAATACCCGCAATGGAATGAGCTGGGGACAGCTGGTTGCGGAGTACCGGAAGGATTTCGGTCTGAACGTCGATGGAGGTGTGCGCTATTCGCATTGCCGCATCGATATCAGGCCGTATGCGGTGGCGGCAGTGAAAATCAGGTATGAGGACTCCGACCTTTCAAAGCTGCGCAACAGGGGAGGCTCGGGCAATACTATTCAGGAGATTGCGGCCCCTCTGTTCGAGAAGGCGCTGCGCAATGAGATTGCAGCCGGAGGTTATTCTGATTTCTGGGAATACAAGGACGGAATGCACAACGGAGAGTTCGTCCGCAACACTCCGCTCGTCATCCACGAGGACTATGACGGGGAGACCCTGTATCTCGTCCCGAAGTATCTGCACGACAACTGGAAGCATTACGGCGGAGTTGCGCTGGTCGGTGCGCTCATAGGTCGGTAAAGATAATGTTATAATTTTCGCAAAAATTTCCCCGGTTTTTTATATTTGCAGAAAACGCATTCGTATGGAGTTGAACTTTATTCCCATTGGAAACAGAGACGGCATCATTATGAGTTTCTTTGCAGAACTTCCCCCTGTGCCGGAAGCATACGGGGGAGATACGGACGCATATTTGGAGGCGATGGAGGAGCCGGAAGATGAGTGGATATCGTCTATGACTCATTTTTAGTATTTTTATGCCGCTATGCAAAAGGAAGTAAAGGATACCAATGAACTTACGAAGTACGGGACGCATTATTCCGATGACGGGCTGTGGGAGAAGATCCGCAAGGTCGCCAAGAAGGCGGGCAGGGATGTCATCAGGATGGCGCTCGTTCTCTATTATACACTGAAATCACAGAAGGTGAATGTCCGTGACAAGGCCATTATCATCGGCGCGTTGGGGTATTTCATACTGCCTGTGGATCTGATACCGGATTTCATTCCGGCACTGGGTTTCACTGATGACCTGGCTGCGCTGATGTTGGCTTTCAAGGCCATCACCGAGTCCATAACTCCGGAGTATGAGGCTCAGGCCGATGCCAAACTGAGGGAGTGGTTCGGATAGCTGCAATGCGGGCCGGCTCAATTCAGTTGGGCCGGCCCGGTTGCTATGGTAATAAGGTAATAAATATAAATATAAATATAAATATAAATATAAATATAAATAGTCTGCTATTCCACCCACTTCCAGTTGTCGGAAACGGCAGTGGTGATGGTTCCATTGTCTTTGATGTACTTGCCGATGAGGTCCCGGATGTCGTCATACTTGCGGACGATCTCCAGGGTGGACGGGTCTATGCCTGCGCCGAGCCGGAGAAGGTTGCCGCCGCCGCTGGCACGGTAGGAGGTCATAGCCACCTCGTAGGTCTTTCCGGGCTCGAACGGTGTGCCGTCAGCCATGGATATGATGTTTACGCGGGAGCCTTTGGCGGCACTTTTTCTGACTTCGTAGATGATGCCGTCGGCAGAGTCGAAGTTGAATGGAGGTGCGGAATTGCCAATCCAGGTGTCGTATGAATACTCGAGATAATCCTTGATCTGTGTGCCGGTCATCTTCGCGACGTACAGCTGGTTTTCGAATTTGTAGATTTTTGCGAGATCCTTGAACGCTATGTCCCCCTTGCTGATGCCTCCCTTGGATGTGAGAGGTGCGGCAAAGGATATATCAGCTCCGGATGCCTCCATCTGGACTTTCTGGACGAGACTGATGTAGGATGACGGCCCTGTAAGCGCTTCTGCGAAATCAATATCCTCAGTAAGTTTACCTACCGGCTGATTTGCAAACATTTTGACTTTGTTGAACTGCTTTTCGAATTTTTTGTCGTATGCGGCATCCAGTGGGTAATCCTTCATATCTTCAATTCTGGCGAACTTGGTGATACTGGTCACTTTGTGCTTGGAGACATTGACGTGAAGTTCTGCGACTGCTACAGAGGATGCTTTGGTGCCGGCATCAAGAACAGGGACGAAAGTTCCATTGATTGTGTATGCATTTCGGGTTCCAGCCTTGTGGTCGTGTCCGCAAAAGACGAGGTCGATGCCTTCTGTGCTGCTTGCGACATACAGCGCCTCATTTTCGATGCCCGGGAAGCCATTGCCTGTTCCTGAATGTATGGCCAATAACACAATATCCGGCTGGACCTTCGTACGGACGACCTCTATGACGCGATGTTCCATTTCTGAGATAGGTAAGAAGTCCATGCCCTTCCATTTCTCTTCCGGAAGCCAGTTCTTGATATTGGCGTTGGTCATTCCGATGATGGCAATCTTCAGTCCGTCACGTTTGATGACCGTGTATGATGGGAAATAGGAACGTCCCTTCTGTGGACCGTCAGAAATAATGGCATTGGCGGCGAGATATGATCTCTTGAAACAGGATTTCATCCGGTTGTATACGGCCGGTCCGGCCTCGATATCGTGGTTGCCCACTACGAGCGCGTCATATTTGAGGTACTTTGCTATTGAGGCGAATACGTGCTCCGAGGTGGTGTCTATATAGTTGTAGTAATATGCAGCGTTGTCTCCCTGGAGTGCATCACCCACGTCAATCAGTATCGGGTCGATGCCTTCGGAACGCAGTTTGCCGATGAATGTGGAGACATTCGACAGGGATGTCTCATTGGCCTCTCCATCTGTGTATGACTGCGAAAAGTATGCTCCGTGAATATCCGTGGTGGCGCATATCGTGATAGTGTGCTCGCCGTTCTTCGGCTTCCTGGAGTTCCGCCCGAGAATGATTCCGGCGGTGAAACCGATGATGGCGCAGACCGCTATGAGTATGGCAGCCCTGGAGGAGTTGCTATTATTCTTCATTTCTGATTTTGAGATTTTATTCTATTTACTATCAAAGCTATAGCACCGTCGCCCGTGACATTGCCGGCGGTGCCGAAGCTGTCCATCGCGATGTAGAGGGCAATCATAAGGCCCTGGAGGTTAGCATCGAATCCGAGCATCGAGGAGAGCAGACCGAGTGCCGCCATAATCGCTCCTCCCGGAACGCCCGGGGCCGCTACCATTGTGATGCCGAGCATCATTATGAAGCCGGCGTATGTGGCGACGCTGGTGTCCATTCCCATACTGAGGGAGATTGCGAATGCGCAGGCCGTGATCTTGAGGATGCTGCAGGAGAGGTGTACCGTCGCGCAGAGAGGGATCACAAAGTCCGCAACCTCTTCGCGTACGCCGTTCTTCTTCGCCTGCGCCAGGGTGACAGGAATCGTGGCGGCCGACGACTGGGTGCCGAGGGCGGTGACGTATGCCGGAAGCATTGTCCAGAGCGCCTTGAACGGGTTTTTGTGAGCAATCGCGCCGGCAATGCAGAACTGGAATACCAGGAACGTGACGTGCATTGCGAAGATGATGAGGATTATCTTGATGAACATCCCGAGGACCGGGGCTATCTTGCCTTCGGCTCCCATCTGGAGGAAAATGCCGAATATGAAGAGCGGCAGGAGCGGGATGATGAGTTTGCTGATGACGCGGAATATGCTTTCCCTGAAATCGGTCATCACATCCTTGAACGCGTGGCCCTCCACGTTTATGAGGGTGAGGCCGATGATGAAAGCTATCACGAGTGCGGAGGTCACACTCATCACAGCGGGCATCTCGATGGTGAAGAATGGCGTGAGTCCGCCTGACATGTCAATATTGCCCAGAGCTGCGACCGAGTCACCGAGGACGGAAGGGTAGGTCCAGGAGCAGATGCCGTATGAGAAGAATCCCGCGAGGATTGTGGAGAAATATGCTATTCCAACCGTTATCGCGAGCAATTTGCCGGCACCTTTGCCGAGCTCGATGATACCCGGGGCGATGAGGCCGATGATCAGGAACGGGATGAAGAGTCCGAGGAAGTTGCTGAAGATCGAATTGAATGTCAGGAAGCACCTGACGAGCCATACCGGGAAGAAAAACGAGCATCCGATACCGAGCGCTATCGCGATGAGAACCTTGGGCAGCAGCCCGATTTTTTTGAGTTTCATACCTTCTGGGGGTGTTATCACATTTAATCCGGTAAAGTTAGGAAATAAAGCATTAACGAATATAAATAATTATTATTAACTTTGCATTCAGTGCGACTGATATGAACGAACAGCTGATACAGAGATTCAAGGGGAATATCGCTGAACTGATTGCCCGATACGAGGCATTGTGTCAGAACAGCGATGAGATGGCTGCGAAGATTTCGGAATATGAGGCCGCCATAACTGAAAAAGATAAAACGATAACTGAATTAAAGGAAAGACTGGATAACTTACAATTGACTTTAGCATTTGACGGTTCTTCGCCTGACAGGGCGGAGGCAAAGCGGAAAGTCTCGCATCTCATGAAGGAGATAGACAAGTGCATATCCTTGTTGAACGACTGATACGATGAAGCAGAATATTACTTTGAAGATAAGTGGGGTGGAGTATCCTATGAGCGTCAACCCGGAGCTTGAGGAGGGAATGAGAGCGGCTGCGGAGAGGATTAATGAGGAGTATGATTATATCGTTGACCATTATGGCAACGTGTCGCAGTCTGAGGTGCTGACTATGATGTTGTTGAGGTCTGAGGTGAAACTGCTTGAACTCCAGCGCGCCAATGCTGGCGCTGCCGGTGACGTTATGAGGGAGATAGAGGCTCTCAACAATCAACTTGAAGATTATTTGCTCGGCCGTTAGCTTGCTCTTTGCCAAAATCAACACTAAAAACTAAAACGAGCCTACTCGGACATCAAAGACAGGCCTGGGTGACCCTCCGGGGGATTCTATTTTATAGGACGTTGGAAGTCTGCGATATATATTTCGGAGCTCAAATCTTATTTATTAAGATTTTCGTCTGATCAAGCTAACGGCTTTTTTTTGTTAATTGTAAGTATTTGTATTACAGGCATTACTAATACATTATATATACTTACACGCTATGACAACCATAATTATCACAGCTTTAATTTCTGCAATCATCGGCGCAGCCGCCTTCTGGTTGGTCAGAAACATCATACTGAAGCGCCGCGGCGATGAGATTATCCGCAACGCGGAGCAGGAGGGTGAGAACATCAAGAAAGAAAAAATTTTCCAGGCAAAGGAGAAATTCCTTCAGTTGAAGAGCGAACACGAAGCGTTCATCAACGAAAAAAACGCTCAGATCCAGCAGACCGAGAACAAGCTGAAGCAGCGCGAAATGTCGCTCAATCAGCAGAATTCCGAACTCGGCAGAAAGCAGAAGGAGGCAGAAGCGATCAAGGAAAATCTCAAGGCTCAGCTGGAAGTTGTCAACAAGAAGGGCGAGGAATATGACAAGCTCCGCATCCAGGCAATCGACGAACTTGAAAAAGTCGCCGGAATGACAGCGGAAGATGCTAAAAACCAGCTTATCGAAAATATGAAGTCGGAGGCCAAGAGCCAGGCTCAGGCCTATATCAACGACGTGATCGACGAGGCCAGACTTACAGCAAGCAAGGAGGCGAAGCGCATTGTCATCAATACCATCCAGCGCACAGCTCCGGAGACCGCGATAGAGAACGCAGTGACAGTGTTCAATATTGAATCCGATGAGATCAAGGGCCGCATCATTGGTCGTGAAGGTCGCAACATCCGCGCTCTCGAGGCTGCAACGGGTGTTGAGATCGTTGTGGATGACACTCCTGAGGCAATCCTTCTCTCCGCGTTCGATCCTGTACGCCGCGAGGTCGCAAGGCTTGCCCTGCACCAACTGGTGACCGACGGACGAATTCACCCGGCACGCATCGAGGAGGTCGTCGAAAAGGTCAAGAAGCAGTTGGACGATGAGATTATGGAGACCGGAAAGCGCACCTGCATCGACCTGGGCATCCACGGACTCAACATCGAACTCGTGAAGATGATCGGTCGTATGAAATACCGTTCTTCATATGGTCAGAACCTTCTCCAGCATTCACGCGAAGTGGCCAATATCAGTGCGACAATGGCATCCGAGCTCGGCCTTAACCCTAAGGTCGCAAAGCGCGCCGGCCTGCTCCACGATATCGGAAAGGTTTCCGAAGAGGAGCCGGAACTTCCACACGCACTGCTCGGAATGAAGATGGCTGAAAAGTACAAGGAGAAGCCGGAGATCTGCAATGCGATCGGCGCTCACCACGAGGAGGTTGAGATGACATCCCTCATCGCTCCGCTCGTTCTCGTGGCCGATGCCATTTCCGGTGCACGCCCGGGCGCACGTCGTGAAGTCATCGAATCATACATCAAGCGCCTCAAGGATATGGAGAACATCGCACTCTCTTATCCTGGCGTGACCAAGACATACGCTATCCAGGCCGGCCGCGAACTCCGAGTAATCGTGGGTGCGGAAGAGGTCACTGACCAGCAGTGCGAGGAACTCTCTTCCGAGATTGCACGCAAGATCCAGGACGAAATGGTATACCCTGGACAGATCAAGATTACGGTAATCCGCGAAACGCGCTCAGTCGCTTTCGCTAAATAATTCAGAATTATGGCAGAAAACAATCAGCAGATCGATATCGAAATCCGCCCTGAAGTGGCAAAAGGCAATTATTCAAACCTTGCAGTAATTACGCACTCATCCAGCGAGTTCATCGTGGACTTCGTGCAGATGATGCCGGGCCTTCCGAAGCCGACAGTCAACAGCCGCGTGCTGATGACCCCGGAGAACGCCAAGAAGTTCCTCAAGGCTCTGATGGAGAACGTACAGAAGTATGAGAGCCAGTTCGGCGAAATCCGCTTCCGCGACCAGACATTCGTCCCGCCTATGGGAAACACCGGCGGGATGGCATAACGCAGCGACTATCCCTGATAACCACTGAAATCGGCCGTGACGTTGAACGTCACGGCTGTTTTGTCATCAAACGTGATGGCGAGCGTGAGCCCGATCTCCTTTTTTTGATCAGGTGCGCAGTTGAAAAACAGCTTGAACAGATTGATGCTGCTCAAAAGCATCATATACTCCGGATCGATTGAATCTGCTGGGGTTATGCATATCTCGATGGTGCTTAAAGCGGCATTGTGATTATGGAAATCACCTTTGTATCCGCTGGTGACGAACGGGCCGAAGGATGTGGTCTGATACTCCATTATATCCATAATGGATGATCCGGCGGGATGTTTTGCATCAAAGTCGCTGTCGCAGGTCAATTCAATCGATTCGATATCCTTTGCATAGCACTGCTTGGCTGGGTGGCTGAAAAGCGGGTCCTCTCCGCGGAAGTCGAGGTCGTTGTGCTTCAGACACAGGTTCCTGTATTTGTTGGCTTCATCGCCGGTGGATTTGTTGCTGTATTTCTTTATCTCCGATTGCAGCTCGGTTTTGAGCGAAACGGAGATAAACGGCATCCCTCCATACAGGTTGAGGACATCGCATTTCAGCGGGCCGTCATAGTATTCCTGGATATACGGGCCGTTGATTTCTATTGCCGGGTTCGGCCAGAGCTCTCCAACATAATCTTTGGCGCAGGCGGCGGCCAGACTGATGACCGCTGCGGCGCAAAGCAGCCTTGATATAATTCTTATTTCTTTCATAGTCATTTGATATTGAATCGTATTCCCCCTTTCAGGTCGAACTGCCAGGGGTGTTGTCCGTACATAGTGAAACCTTCGTCCCCTGTGACCGAATTGTGGGAGATACCCGGCTCGATATAGAATGCTATCGGTCCGGCTATCCGGTATTGGAATCCGGCGCTCAGGTGTGATGAGAGGATTACTGGGCTGATGTTGTTCAACTTGCTTCCGTTCCAGGATGCGCTGACGCATTTCTGCGCCATGACTCCGCCATACAGATAAAGGGAGGTCCGGCGGCCTTCCAGCGGTGTGTATCTCAATCCGAGGGGAATGCCGGCGTAGTGCATCCGCTGAATATTGCTGCCAAGCAGGTAATCATTGAACCAATTGTTCTTGCAGGCGCTGTGGTATGACCAGACGAACCCGGTCTCAAGCGATAGGGCGGGGGCGAGTCCGATGGAGAGCGAGAGTCCTAGGTTGACCGGCATATTATGGACGTATTCGGAACGGAAGCCCGTCGGATCGCCTTCCGGCAGCATCGGCATCATTGTGCCGGATTCGGGATCTTCTATTATGGTCGAAACGGCGGGCAGACTTGAAGATGGAGTTCCGCTGCCATTTGCCAGGGACAGGTGGATTCCGGCGGAAAGTATTTCGGCGTAATCGTGGCTGCCGGTATCCTCAGCCATTGCCAGAATGTCCTGAGTGTCTGCTGTATAGGTTGTCGGGGTTGTTTTCGTGCGTTGCGTCAGGGTAGAGCCCGTCTGCTGCTTTTCAGGTTGCTTATCCGCCGGTTCACGTTGCTCCGGCTGTCCGTCAGTCTTAACAATGACCGACTGCGCTTCCTGTACAGCGCGGTTGTCCGCTACCGTTCCGGATGCCGGCGAGGCTGCCAGTAAGACCGTCGCGGCTGCTTTGAATGCCGGCACGGTACCTGTCGCATCATTTTGCGGAACCGGTATGAAACCCTCATTTTCCGGCATAAGAACGGTCTCATCGCTTATAGGTGCCGGCTCATTATGTTTCTGTGCGAGCATCGGGTCTGCGGCACCGGTTCCGCTGTCCAGCGGAAGAATGACCGCCAGTGCCGCCAGTGCCGCGGCTGCTGCGGTGGAAACGGCAAATGCTATTATCCTGCGTCTGCGCCGACCTGCTGCGATGCCGGACGAAATGCTCTCCCACATCCCTTCGGGAAGCGGGTTCTCAATGCCTTCAACCGCGTCTTTCACGGCATCGAGCCATTTGTTGTCATTCTCCTGCATCTTCAAGCCATTTGTTTATTCTTGCTGCCAGTGTTTTCTTCGCCCTGACGAATTGCGATGACGATGAATTCTCCCTGATGCCGAGCATTCCGGCAATCTCCCTGTGTGACATCCCGTCAAAGACGTACAGGTTGAAGATTGTCCGGTATCCGGGCGGAAGTTCCGCGATAAAGCCGTTCAGCACTTCCGGTGGGATGCGTCGAACCTTCTCTTCGGGCGGATCTGTAGTCTCAGGGATGGCGTCAGTGAATCTCAGGTCGAGTTTTTTCTCGTTTCTGAGCCGGTCGATGGCCGAATTGACCATGACGCGCCGGCACCATCCCATAAGCGAACCGTTGCCGCGATAACTATATTTGTCTATGGTGCGGAATATCTTGATGAATCCGTCGTGGAGCATATCCTCGGCCATCTGGCTGTCCTGCGAGTATCTGCGGCATACGCCGAGAAGAGCGGGGGCGTACCGCCTGTACAGCTCTTCCTGAGCTGCGCAGTCACCTTTTCTGCAGAGACTTACCAGTTCTTTGTCGTCCATCAGGACAAATGTAATTATCTTTTCTGTCTCTTAAACGCAGCCGGAGGAAAAATCCTGCATCACTTTCCAACATTTTTCTTGCAAAAGTTCCTCATTTGGCGGAAATTTGTAATAAAATAGAGACATTGTATGTTTAGGAGAATCAAAGACTGGTATTCATCTCAGAATGATACGGTGAAGGCGTTCATCTGGATCGGCCTGATTAGTATTATCGGAATAATCGTCCGTTGGGATGCTGTTGTCGCAGGTGCGACGAAAGGATTCAAGTTCTACTCGGGTAATTAATTAAGAATATGATAAGAATTGATTTGGGCGGATGCTCACAGTTTGCGGATAATGCTGTTTACAGAGAATATGTTTCAATGGCTAAGAAAGCCCTGATGACCCTCGACAGTGGTACCGGAGCCGGCAGTGAATTCACCGGCTGGAATGAACTTCCGTCAGAAATAACAGGCGCGGAGATTGACGGCTATATGGATGTTGTCAACAAGTGGATCGAAAAGGAGATTGATCTGGTGGTGGTAATAGGTATTGGCGGCTCATATCTTGGCGCGAAGGCTACGGTAGAGGCCCTGTCCCATTCCTTCTCGAGGGAGATTGGCAATCCCGGCGGACCGCAGGTGGTCTTTGCCGGGCAGAACCTTTCCGAAGAGTATATCGCCGAACTGATGGACTTTGTGTCGCTACGCAATCCCGCGCTGGTGGTGATCTCCAAGTCCGGAACCACTACGGAACCTGCGGTTGCGTTCAGGCTTCTGAAGAACCGACTCGAGCAGCGCTACGGCGTGGAGGAGTCTGTGGAACGCATTGTTGCGATAACCGATGCACGCAAGGGTGCGCTCAAGACGTTGTCCGATAAGATGGGTTACCGCACTTTCGTTGTCCCTGACAATGTCGGTGGCCGGTTCTCCGTCCTTACGCCGGTAGGCCTGCTGCCGATAGCACTTGCCGGACTGGATGTCGAGGCGATGGTTGACGGTGCCCGCCAGATGCAGCGCATCTGCGACGAACCTTCGGAAGACAATCCGGCAATAAAGTATGCTGCAATGCGCAATCTGCTCTACGATGCCGGCAAGAAGGTGGAACTTTTCACCTCCTTCAATCCGAAACTCCAGTATGTCGCGGAATGGTGGAAGCAGCTTTTCGGCGAGAGCGAGGGCAAGGACTGCAGGGGGATTTTCCCGGCATCGGTATGCAACACTACGGATTTGCATTCTATGGGACAGTATATCCAGGATGGTTCGCGCATCCTTTTCGAGACATTCGTTTCAGTGGAGAACAGCCGGCGCGAAGTGGTCATCGAGCACGATGAGGACAATCTTGACGGCCTGAATTTCCTGGAGAATGTCAATGTGGAGCATTGCAACCGGATGGCAGAATTGGGCACCAAATTCGCGCATATAGACGGCGGGGTGCCGAATATCACGATATCGATGGAGCAGATAGACGAGTACAACCTCGGCCAGCTGTTCTATTTCTTCGAGAAGGCCTGCGGGTTGAGTGCATACGTCCTCGGCGTGAATCCTTTCGATCAGCCGGGTGTTGAATCGTACAAGAAAAATATGTTCGCCCTGCTCGGCAAGCCGGGGTATGAGGAGATGGGCGAAGAACTCAGGAACAGAATCGAATAATATGGGCAAAGTGTCAAGATATATTCTGGTATTGGCATTGGCATTATCGCTGATGCAGTGGAAGGCTTCGGCTCAGTTCTTTACTTATGGCAATGACCCGTCTTCCGTTAACTGGTCACAGATCCGGTCTGAGCATTTCAAGATGATATTCCCGACAGGAATGGACTCGCTTGCAAGGGAATACCTCACTTCGATGGAGAATCTCCGTCCGGCCGTGACAATGCCGATGAGAATCGATCCGGACCCGATTCCGGTGGTCCTGCACCCATTTACCAACGCCAGCAACGGCTGTGTCTCCTGGGCCCCGAAGGTGGTGAATCTCATTACGTCTCCGGATCCGTATGACGCTACTCCTGACCCGTGGGTCAATCAGCTGGTCAGCCACGAGATGCGTCATATCGCGCAGACTCAGCATTATACCCGCGGACTTTTCTCGTATCTCTATTACGGTCTCGGAGAACAGAGCGCCGGGCTTGCGATGGGGCTGTTCAGTTCCACCAAATTCCTTGAAGGTGATGCCGTAATCTCCGAGACGGAGGTCCTCGGTACAGGCCGCGGCCGCAGCGCATCGTTCTTCATGTATCCGAGAGCTCTTTATCTCGAAGGCAAGTATTGGAACTGGGAGCAGTCCACGATGGGTTCTTATCACTACAACAGCATCAATCCTTATGCAATCGGCTATATGATGCTCGCAGAGGAGACGCTGCGCTCGGGTGATCCGTATTACGGCGGAAAGTTCTTCAAGAATAAGGCACATATGCACGACATCACGAAATATCTCGGTCCGAGAGAAGAGTGGAAATACCCGGCCCAGGACTCGTTGATCGATGGCACTCAGCGCTATTTCGCGACTTTGTGGCGCGACGATATGCGTAAGCGCGGGGAGCAGAGCCCTTATGAGCGTATTTCGCATCAGATGGAGCTTTATTGCGATTACACCAGCGCCGTGCCGGTCAGGGATTCGATTTCTTTGCTCAACGGTTCCCTGATTGCGGTCAAGCAGGGACTCGAGTATGCCTGCGAACTCGTCAGCATCAGTCCTTACGGCAATGAAAGCCATCTCGAGTATCACAACCAGATTGGCTCCAAACTCAGCGATATTCGCGACGGACGCGTCTATTGGTCAGAGACCGTATATCACAATGCCGCATCGCTCGAGAATTTCTCGGAGATCAGGTATTATGACCTCCGCAGCAACAAATCCGGCTCATTGACCCGCGGGACAAAGTATTTCAATCCGGCGGTCTCACCTGACGGCAAATTCATCGCCGTGTCCGAATATCACACTGCCGGAGGTACGTCTTTAGTGCTCATCTCATCAAAAGACGGCTCCGTGGTGGCTTCCTGTCCGGCTCCGGAGAAGGGTCAGATTCTGGAAACCTGTTTCTGCACCGATACTCTTTACGCTACGGTGGTCGCCGATGACGGCGTCGGCATCTACAGCATACCGATTTCCAGTGTTATTGACGGCGGCTGGAAGTGTGCGGTGCAGTGCCAGAAGAGTGAAATCCGCAATCTCCGTTCCTGCGGCAACGGTCTTTATTTTGCTGGTGATTTGGATGGCGTGATGAATATCTATTGGTTCGACCCTCAAACATCGGGGCTCAAGAAACTTACGAACTCGCGTTTCGGTGCCGCTTCCCCTTATGTGGACGGCCTCGGCGGAATGCTTTATTACAGTGAATTCAATACAGAAGGATATCATCTTGCCAAGGCATCGAACAAGGATCTGAAATGGGCTGATGCTTCATTTGACAAGCCTCACAGATACAAGGTCGCTGAAGAGCTTACTGCGCAGTATGACGGTGTTTTTGCCGGTATGGCTGCTGACTGCGGGGATTATTATGATACCAAAGCATATCCGACCGAGAAGTATGACAAGTTGCGCAATGCGTTCCATATCCATTCCTGGGCACCGCTCTATTATAACGTGGACAGGATTATGGATATGTCCGGAGATCATTATTATGACCTGGCTTCGCTCGGCGCGACAGCATATTCTCAGAACGAACTCGGGACGGTGGTGGCGATGGCCGGCTATGGTTATCACAAAGGTTTTCATTCTCTTCACGGCAAAGTGACTGCTAAGGTCCGCGATTTCGATGTCGAGGCTGCGCTGGATTTCAATGACCGCAAGCGGATGGTCTCGGAGCAGATGACGGAGGATGAGGAGGCATCAAAACCGGTGTCGACGAATATGCCGTATTTCAAGGCTTCACTGACCGTGGATTATCCGTATAATCTTTATGGCGGAGGATGGCAGAGTGCGGTGATTCCAATCGCTCAGCTCAGTTTTTCAAATGATATCCGTCGTTTCCCTTCTGTCGATGGCGGTGAGGTTGAGGATTATCTGAGCGGTGACCTGCGTTTCGGCGCGAGATATTACAAGATGCTCCCGGTCCCGAAGTCTGCGATTTTCCCGCGTTGGGGATTCAGTGTCTCTGCATATGAGCAGTTGCCTCTGGCTTCCGGAGGCCGTTTTGCGCCTCTGTCATATCTCGGTGCATACTGTTATCTGCCGGGCTTCACACAGACGCAGGGCGTCAGGCTCTCGATGTCCCTGCAGCGCCAGTACACATCTTATGGCTCGAGGGTTCTCAGCAATTCGATCGCCACTATGCCGCGCGGATGCAGCAAGTATCAGCCTTCGTCGGATTATGCCAAAGTGACCGCGGATTATGCGTTTCCTGTCTGGCTCAATGATTTCTGCCTTCCGAGGGTATTATATGTCAAGAGGATGCAGGTGATTCCGTTCTTCGACCTGGCGTTTGACAGGAATCCGTTCAATGAACGCTTTGTATTCGGCTCGATAGGCAGTGACATTACATTTGATATCAATCTGCTGAGGATAGATTACGAGATGAACGCCGGCCTGCGTATCGCCAATACACTGCCTTTGCCAGAAGGCGGTACGAGCTTCTACATTGGTCCGCTGTTCGGGATCAGTATCAAGTAGTATCCTATGGATGAATGTGCTCCGGACTGTCAACTCCGGCGGTCCTGGCGCCACATCTGCCAGCTGTTGAAGATATTCTGCCAGACGGAGTAGAGGGCGATGCCGACAGAGGCGAGCGGGAAGAGGAATGTGTTGGCCATCCAGACTCCCATTGCGACATTCTTCTGGCCAAGCAACTGTCCGCCGGCCATCCGGTCGCCGTATTTGCCTCCGAGCCATTTGCCGAAGGCGAACTGGACGGCGCATATGAGGATGGAGAGGATGCCGAGAATGACGATACTGCGGACATTTTCACGCCCGTGAAGGAAGATGAAATGTATCGTCTGGCCCAGCGTGATGGTCAGTGTCAGCGCCCAGATGTAGAAGGATGAACCCTTGATCCTGCAGAGGGCGGCGTTGAGGCGGGGTGTGAATTTCTGACCGAGGACCGCCACTATGAAAGGCAGCGCGATGATCAGGAATGTCTTGCGGAAAATCATCCAGAACGCATTCAGAAAGCCCATTTCCTGCTGGTTGCCGATAAATGAGAAGTAAAGCGGGGCTACGATGGAGACCATCAGGTTGCCGATGATGGTGTAGGTGGTGACCCGCTCGCGGTTGGCTCCGAGGATGCAGGATATTACCACGACGGAGGCCGCGACAGGGCAGAGGACCGTCACCAGGATGCCTTGGGCGATGATTTCATCAGCGCCGAAGAGTTTCATGAGCAGATACGGACCGATGCTGAAGACAATCTGGAAGATCGAGAGCCATAGGTCCATCCGTGCCGGACGCAGTTTGCGTACGTCCACTGCCGAATAATTCATCAACAATATTGCAAATATCAGGTACGGCACGACCGGCTTCGCAAGCGCGCACCACTGGTGCAGCAGCAGACCCAGCGAGATGGCTATCGGCAAAACGAAACTCCTGTACTTGTTCATAATCCTTCGAAACGGCCACAAATTTATGAAAAATGGACGCTCGATGGATTGATTCACTGATTATGATTACTATCTTTGTTGTACATATTTGTTATTGGACTGTCAGACAGTGATCTTCTCCGATGTGATCACAGTCATTGACAAACAGAATGAATGATATGAAACGACTGCTGATTTGCCTCTTTGCGGTGATAATGGCCGCAGGCACGGTTGAGGCCCGTGCACCGAAATACGCCAACAGGGCTGAAATGATTGCGGCTCAGATTCACGACCCGCATTCGAAATATGTAGTTGTGGTCTGCCACCGGGGCGACTGGCGCAATTTTCCTGAAAACTCCATCCCCGCTATCGAGTCCATTATCAAGATGGGTGCGGATATGATGGAGCTCGACCTCAAGATGACAAAGGACAGTGTCCTGGTTCTTTCGCACGATGCTACCATCAACCGGTGCACCACCGGCAAGGGCTATGTCAGGGACTATACATACGAAGAGCTCCGCAAATTCTCATTGAAAAAAGGCAATGGCGCCATAATGGATACGGTCCATATCCCGACTCTTCGCGAGGCTCTGGCGGTATGCAAGGACCGCATCTGCGTCAATGTGGATCAGGGATATCAGTATTATGACCAGGTACTGGAGATTGCCGGCGAACTCGGTGTCATCGACCAGATTCTCATCAAGGGCGGCAAGCCGGTGGATGTTGTGGCGGCCCACGAAGCAGCTCATCCGGTCAACACTATGTATATGCCGGTAATAAGCCTTGAGTCAAAGGACGGCAAGGCGCTTTTCGATTCCTATATGGAGAAAGGTGTCGTGCCCCTCGCATACGAACTCTGCTGGGCCAGCGACAGTGACCTGTTCTCCGAATCCTGCTCCAAAGCCATCGCCAGTGGTTCAAAAGTGTGGGTGAATACCCTCTGGCCGTCTCTTTGCGGCGGAAACGGACACGACGATGACGCAGCCTTCATATCCGGCGATTGCGAATCCGTGTACGGTCCGCTTCTCAAGAAGGGTGTCTCGATGATTCAGACTGACCGCCCGGAAATGCTGATAAAGTATCTGAAGAAGAAACATCGTCATTAATGATATGCAGGAAAGGGAAAGGGCAATGTCTCGCGTCACTATCTGTGGCGTCATCGTCAATCTGGCACTCTCTGCGCTCAAGATGGCTGCAGGAATCGTTGGCCGCAGCGCCGCAATGATAGCGGATGCGGTTCATTCGCTTTCTGACCTTGTCAGCGATTTCGTGGTCCTGGTGATGATAAAATTCTCCAACAGGGAGAAGGACGAGGGACACGATTACGGACACGGCAAATATGAAACCCTCGCAACTGTAATAGTTGCACTTCTGCTGCTTGTGGTGGGCGCGAGGCTGATGGCCGAAGGCGTTGAAAAGGTGATGTTCGTCGTTAACGGCGGCGACCTCGAGATCCCGGGCAGAGTGGCGCTGTATGCGGCCCTGATTTCCATTGTGACCAAGGAGCTGCTTTATCAGTGGACGGCATCCGTGGGCCGCAAATACAACAGCCCCGCTGTCACGGCAAATGCCTGGCATCACCGCACCGACGCTCTCTCTTCAATCGGAGCGGCGCTCGGTATCGGCGGAGCCCTGGCATTCGGCGGCAACTGGGCCGTGCTCGACCCGATAGTGGGATGCATCATCAGCATATTCATCATATACATCGCCATCAAGATGGCTCTTCCGGCCCTCGGCGAGCTGGTGGAGGCATCGCTTCCCGAAGATGTGGAGCGGGATATCACGGATATCATCCTTTCCGTCGAAGGGATTGATGACGCCCACGATATGAAGACCCGAAAGAGCGGTCCGGACTATATCATAGACACCCATATTCTGGTGAGACCGGATATGACCGTGCTTGAAGCGCACGACCTCGCGGATGAGGCGGAGCGGCGCCTTCGCGCCAAATTCGGCGAATCCACCCAGATATCGATCCATATCGAGCCGGATACGGAAGCGTGACAGCGGATGAAAAAATCCTTTGCAGATATTCTTAAGGAGGATGAGGCGGAAATCCGCCGGAGGATGGCGCTCAAGGTGCCGGAATGGTCAGACACAAGCGGTCTGACATTTCCGACAAGATTGAGCACGGAGCAGTGCAGTTCTTCCGCCACCGCGCGTTACAAAGCATCCGTGGCGGCTGCGGCCGCGGCTTCGCGCGGCATCGGCTCTCCGGTGATCGCCGATCTCACAGGCGGCCTCGGCGTCGATTCTTGGGCGTTCAGAAAGGCCGGCTTCGCCGTGTCATACAATGAGATGAATCAAGCTCTCGCTCAAGCAGTGGGCGCGAATTTCAAGGCGCTTGGCGCGGATAGTATTGTAGTGAGTTCCGTCGAGGTCACGCCGGAGAATGTCGGTGCTATGCTCGACGAACGCAAGCCTGATATCGTATATATAGATCCGGCCCGCCGCTCAGCATCCGGAAGCAAGGTCTTCCGCATTGAGGAATGCACGCCCAATGTCCTTGGGATGAAAGATATCATCCTGCAGAAGGCAGGCATTCTGATGCTAAAGCTGTCGCCGATGGCCGATATCACGCAGGTTGTCCGCGAACTCGATTCGGGCGAAACTCCCGTTGGGGCCGTGACGCAGGTCCACGTCGTTGGGGCCGCAGGAGAATGCAAGGAATTGCTGGTTGTAATGGAGTCCGGAGTGAAGGCAGGGGAGCCGATGATTATTGTCGCCTCGGATGATGCGGATATGTCGTTCCGTCCGTCGGAGGAGTCCGCCGCAGTCCCTGATATGTCAGTGACGCCGGCGGCCGGTATGCTTCTTTTCGAGCCGGGCAGCGCCCTGATGAAGTCCGGCGCATTCAATCTGATTTCCTCCCGCTTCGGGGTGCAGAAACTTGGACGGCAGGCTCATCTGTACTGCAGATCTTCGGCCATCCCAGAACTGTCGGATTTCGGCAAATGGTTTATAATCCGCGAGATACTGCCGCTTGGCAAGGCGTCGTTCCGTGAATTGTCCTCCCGTTCCCTGCGTGCTGAAGTGACTGCCCGTGGCCTCCACCTGACCAGCGACGAACTCCGCAGGCGCCTTGGTGTCAACGCTTCATCCGCGGACGGCCGCGCCCATATCTTCGGCGCCGCCACGTCCTCTTCCGGAGAATTGATCATTATCACTGACAGATGCTGATTTGGTACGGTTTTGGCTGCAAGGCAACCGTATGAAAAGAATAAATCTGATATTGTTCCTGCTGCTTTCCGCACTGCCTTCATTCGGACAGAATGTCACCCTGTCAGGATATGTGAAGGATGCGTCAAGCGGTGAGGCCATCATAGGAGCCGTTATTTACACATCCGATCTATCCGTTGGTGTGAGCACGAATACCTACGGATTCTATTCCATGCAGATCAAGCGTGGCCGCCAGGTCATCAAATGCTCCTGTATGGGATACAATGCAATCGAGACGGAACTTGATCTGAGCAAGTCTCTGACTTATGATTTCCAGTTGTCGGAGGACAAGAATCTTATCGAGGCCGCGACCGTATTCTCAAAGACAAAGCGCGAGGAGATAGCATTGCCGCAGATGGGCCGTCAGGCTGTCGACGGGGCGCTTATCAAGAAACTCCCGGCCCTGATGGGAGAGACCGATATCGTGCGGGTCATACAGATGATGCCCGGTGTTCAGAGCCCGAGTGAAGGTTCGACGGGATTCAGTGTCCGCGGCGGCGGTGTCGACCAGAACCTTATCATAATGGACGGAGCGCCGCTCTACAATTCCGGTCATTTCCTCGGCTTCCTTTCGATGTTCAACGGAGACGCTGTCAAGAATGCCGATCTATACAAAGGCGATTTCCCTGCCAAATATGGCGGCAGAATGTCCTCCGTGCTTGATGTCAGTACCGTGGACGGCAATATAAACAGTTTCGGCGGCAACGCCTCTGTCGGCCTGATCACCTCCAAGGTGTTCCTCGAAGGCCCGATATCCAAAGGAAAGGCAGGATTTATGGTGGCGGCGCGTCGCACCTATCTGGACGCGATACTTCCAATCTTCACCGACAAACTTCCGCCCAACACCGCGATGTATTTCTACGATGCCAACGCCAAGGTCAACTGGATAGTCAATGACAAGAACAGACTCTATCTAAGTGCATTCACGGGCACGGACGTATTCGGTATGGGTATGGAGGAGTTCGACCTCGATGAGCTCAAGTTCACTTTAAACAACACCACGGAGACTCTCCGGTGGAACCACGTCTTCTCACCGAAGCTCTTCTCGAATATCACGCTCTACAACTCGCGTTACGGCAATCTTTCAAACTGCGCGATGACCGACGTTTCCTTCGAATATGAACAACTGCTGCGCGAATACGGACTCAAATCCTCCTTCACCTGGTACGCCAACGCTTCCAATACAATAGAGTTCGGTGTCAATCTGGCTGGATATTCCATTCAGCCGGGACAGACCCGTCCGCTTGAAGGGTCGATCGTGCAGAGCGTGGCAATGCCGCTCACATACGCCGTGCAGCCTTCCGCATTCATTCAGAACGAACAGAAGCTCGGCCCTGTGACATTGCGTTACGGTCTGCGTTTCTCCACCTTCACCACGACCGGAAAGACGGAGCAGCGCATCTTCGACCCGCAGACCCACGAACTCGCGGAGGTCCGCAATTATGGGAAAGGCGAGGCCATCCGCACGTCCTGCGGCCTCGAGCCGCGAATATCGGCATCCTGGTCCGTCAACGAAGACCTCTCGTTCAAGGCATCGTACGCCCGCACATATCAGTATATCCAGCAGGCTATGGTCAGCATATCCGGCAGCCCGGTCGATACCTGGTTCACCGCTTCGCCGAATGTCGAGCCGCAGCTGTCCGACCAGTTCTCGCTCGGTGCGAACAGACTCTTCTGCGATGACGCACTCCAGGTCTCCGCTGAACTCTTCTACAAGGACAACAGCAACACGATGGACTTCAAGGACAATCCCGGTCTTGTCATCGATGACGTGAACCGCGAGGGACTTCTGCGCTTCGGCAAATCCAATGCCTACGGCACGGAGCTGATGCTCAAATATGACTTCGCTAAATGGAGCGGATGGCTGGCATATACCTGGTCCAAGGCGACTTATGACATCCCTGAGATCAACGGCGGCAAGCCGTACCGTTCACCGCTTAACCACGAGAATGCGGTCAATTTCGTGCTGACGTATGATTTCAACAAGCAGTGGAACGCTTCCGCAGCCTGGGTGTATTACAGCGGCTCCCCGACCACCTTCCCTGTGGGTAAATTCCGTTTCGGCGATACCTATGCCTCGATATACTCCGGCAGGAACGAGGATTCGATGCCGGACTACCACAGGCTCGACCTCTCCGTCACTTACCGCACCCGCGCCCGCATTGCCGACAAGCGCTGGAGCGGCGAGTGGAATCTTTCGCTATACGATGCCTATGCCCGCCACAATGCCTGGTCGCTGGCATTCGGATACAACCGCGAGGCGGGTGAGATGCAGTGCCGCAAGGTCTATCTATTCACCATTATCCCGTCGCTGTCCTACAACCTCAAGTTCTGATGACTATGAAAAAGAGATATCTGATATATATGCTTGTATGCCTTGCGGCAGCGGTTTCCTGCAGCGAGGAGATGGATGTCAAGGTCAAGGATGCCGACCGCACATATTTGGTGCTGGAGGGGTTCCTGACCGATATGGCGTTTCAACGGCAGACTTTCACGCTCTCCGAATCGACGGGCTATTTCGAGAAGGATGCTGTCCCTGCCGTGTGCGGGGCGGTGGTCAGCGTGGATGACGGCACGGGGCCGGTTTATTACACGGAGACATCGCCTGGCGTCTACTCGGCGCCTTTCGGTTTCCGTGGCAAGCCTGGAAATACCTATCACCTCTCCATCGACGCGACGGTAGCGGGGGAGGAGCGCCACTATGAGGCCGAGGCTACGATGCCCGAGCCGGGCTTCAGGATCGATGCCATCGACTACGCATACACCGGGCTTATGGAGGCAGACAGCACCTGGACTGTTGCAATGTGGGGCGAGGACAATCCGGGCGACGGATTCTACTATGCATCGATGGCGGTCAACGGTCATCCTTATCCTTATGACCTTTCGCTCATCCTGGATGACAAATATTTCGCGGGTCAGAAGATCACGCAGTTCCCGGTATCCGTACTGATGCAGACAGAGCACAATCAGGAGGTGTACGGGCCTTGCTGCAAATTTCTGGAGCAGGGCGATATCCTGACCTTCACAGCTCTGACTCTGCCGAAAGGATGCTTTGATTTCTTCTTCTCATTCGCATCCAATATGACCGGCTCCGCCATCCCGTTCTTCTCCTCCCAGCCGGCCAACTGCCCTACAAACATAACCGGCGGTGATGCGATGGGCTGGTTCGCCGCCTGCCCCGTCAGTATGGCCTCCGTCATCGTCGACGACCCGCTGCGCGCGGAGTTCAGGAGGGAGTAGGTCGGGATATTTTATAGCCTGTCAAAATATTGCTTTCGTAAACTCTCTCTCTGGTTGGTAATCAGAGATTACAATTGCTCAACATCAAAACGTCCCTGATAATTGTCGTTGAAGTATTTGAACAGACTTCCAAAATTTTTCGAGCTATCACCCATGCCAAGTTCCTTTGTAACATAGAATTCGGTTTCGTTGTCCTTTAATTTTGATGTGTGGAAATGGTCGCGGTTTTGATACAGGTACCTATACACTTTAGTGTAGTTATCTGAAACGAAACATCTATTTTTTTGATTAGCAGCATTACTGATTTCTTTATCAACCAAAGGGATGTCGGCGGAGCTTTGGCACCTGTATTTGACGAATTCAGCTAATACCTCGTACATCTTATATCGGCCACTTCCATTTATGCTGAAAAATCGGTTTGCAACTCTCGTTTTATTCATCGACACTATTATTGAGGATAGCGCATTGCGCTCCTCTTCCGTGTCTGCATTATTTAATGCGGCCTGAGCTGCCCGGAAGAATAATTGCTCATTTCTCTTATAAAAATGCAGTAAGAGTTCTTTTTCTTCTTTGGTAGTCGCTAATGATGAATCATTGCTATTTGTTGATTGTGACATATTGAGTAAATAATCTTTAATCATAAAAGAGGTGTGGTCATCAATGTCTGCTCTGCAGAGTTGTGGCTCGAGTACGTAATCTACTAAATCTTGATAAGTGATGGTAATGAATCTATCACTTTTGGGTTTTGCGTCAGAATCAGGGGACAGGTAGACAAATATCTGGGCAGTGTCAGATGTTTTTGGACAACGGAGACCACCACTGCAATTGCATGCGAAATAGTATCTTTCAGTTTGCCAAAGTTTAGCATAGTCGGTCTCATATTGAGTAGGAGGAGATGGAAGTTGATTCAACTCTGTGTTTGATTTGGGCTTTCCTTCGGGAGAATCGATTTTATTTTCAATGATTATTTCCAAATGAGAAAATTGATTATGGCCTATAATCTGACAATCAATATATAAATCTAATCTATCAGTGAATCTGATTGAACTCAATTCAGAAATCAGTTTTTCTCTGCAGATGGTAACATTTGATAAATATAGGCTACCCAGCAGAATGCTGCCTTTGATTGTGGGATCAATTACGAGGTTAGTGTCGTGCTTGATTAATACGTTCAATAATTGAATTAAAGGTGAATAAGCGTGTCTATCATTAATTCCGAACAGCCATTGGAGAAAATCACTATGCCTGTTCTCATCACGTTCTATCCTTAATGCCTTCCATACGTTATCAGCGGAATAATAATTTCGAAGGCGGTTGTTTTCAGGATTGATGTTGAATTCTGTTATCAATGATTCTATATCGCTCATATTTTTTCTAACTGTATACTTTTAGAATCTGTTTTGAAATGATTGATTTAAGATATTATTGTAAATTATTCAGATGTTTTCACAGGATTACGAAGGAGCAATGGGGTTCCATTGTAACTGAGGAATACTGCGAAAACGGCGAAAAAGATATATAATAGTAAAATTGAATCATTCCAAAACAGATTCTTATTCATTCATAACCTTTTGAATAAAATCCTGTTCATTTCTGATATCAATTATGCCGGAAATTTTCTCGGCTAACCAATCGTTAGATTTTATTTCTCCTGATTTGTAAAGTTCAACGCCATATTTGTACCCACATTCCAGAGACTGAGAAAGCATAAATTGTTCGGCATAGTCGAGCAGATGTTTTCCTGATTCTGACTTGTTAAGAAAATGAAGTACAAGGGCATTGGCCATAGCTTCCTCCTTTTGGATATAGTAGAGCCTGTTTCTGGGATACTTAATGGCTTCGCCATAATTATGAGGGTCCATCAACGCATGCATGAGTTCATGAAGCACTACTACTGCAAGGAGTTTCGGATATTCCTTCCCTGAAAGACACCTTATCTTTCTGTCGTCAATCACAATTCTTGATTTTTCGTTGAATTCCGGATTGGCATAGGTGACGCAATGTTTCGGAGGAATGGTATCATCATCTCCAGATAGAAGTTCGCCATAGTAGTACAATCCGAGAGGGTCAAGTGTTACTTTTCTTAATTCTGAGGAGTCGCCAGGAGTCATGAGCTTTAATATATTCGGTTGGATATTCATTATCTGTATGAATAGGGATTCTCTCAACTTACCAAGCATATCGTCGTCAGATTCCAACAGAACGGCATTGATTACGGCAAAGGCTTTTTCAACTTCGGTACTGATTATCCTCAATTTATGATTGTAGTAATTTCCATATGAATATAGCGGTAGTGACGAATATTTAGAGAGGAACTCATTTTTTTGCATCTGTTCTCTGTCACATAAGTCGAATAACCATAAGGCATCCAAAGAATGCTGTGAAGTATGTAAAGCCTCGCATAGACAGTCGTGCATACTCTCGTATTCTTTGGGATTTAGATTGCACGAAAATACCTCCCTCGTGCAGTAGTATGCAATGTCGAAAGAATCATTGTAATCCATATTGATAACCATTTTTACAAAAATATTGATTTATTTGGATAATTCATATTCTCCACTGTAGGGATGATGCAATATGCTTGAAATCTGAAAGTCCGACACAAGCGTCTCCACGTCAAGAAACTCCTTGGGCATGTCATAGTACTCCGGTGTGCGTGTTTCCTTGTGGAAGATCACCTCGCTGCCGTTGTGAGGACGTATCCTGGAGATATTAACCATCCTGCGCTTGCGTGCGTAGTAGTAGAGTTTCCTCTTTATGGATGGGAGATACTTTATCAGCAACGATTCCGCATCTTCCTCCGGGTATATCGCCTTCTTTGTTGCGACCACTTCAATGAGCAGTCTTCTTGCCTCTTTGCGGTAGTCTTCATCTATTCTTTTCGATATATTGATGTTCTTCATATTTATTGGGAATAAGGTCCTTTATCTTCAACATCCTACTGACACATCCAGCCATCCCCTCGTCCCCGATTTCCTCACTGACGGCCTTCAGCATGATGTCGGTGGCCTCCCACCACCGGCGGGATATCTGCTCCATCATGAAGGGTGAGTGCCACCGGTCCTTCTCGAAGAAGGAGGGGTTCCGTCTCAGGAACTCAAGCAGCAGCGGGTGGATCCTCTGGCGCCTCCGTCCGCCTTCCCAACTTCATGTGTCCTCGGCCCAGGCGGCGAACTCCCCGAAGACCTGCTGGCAGAATACCGGGATGACCTTGCCCTCGAACTGCCTCCATACGGGGTCGGTCTCATCGGCAACCGGTGTGCTGACGATGACCGGGATTCCGAAGCGTGCCTGGAAGGACACGGCCGAGCCGAGGTCCAGCCTCACCCTGTCGGGGTCCAGCGTGTGGACCAGGACCACGTCCGCCTCGTCCACGCTGCCGGGATCATTGTCCAGCAGCTCCCAGAGCTCCCTGTGCCGCAGGCACATCGAGCCGAGGGCCTTCCTGATGACCTCAGTCTTGCCTATGCCGGGCTTCCCGGCGAGCACCAGGGGCATGACGGCCTCCGGGTGCGACAGATACGCGGTGATGGTCTCACCGAGCTTTCCCAAACACACTTTTTCCATGACGTTTGCATTTATAATGTTCAACCTTTTCCATCGTCTTCATGCGTAGCTTCAGAAGAGGGCTTCTTCTGTACAGCTCCGCAAGGCTTTCAGCTGCGCTGGCGCTTCCGAAATAGTCGGCCATCCTGTACCACTCGGCCGCTTTCCTGCCGCACCTTTTTACACCACCCAGGCCCCTTTCGCAGCACACGCCGAGATAGAGCATCGCGTCGGAGTTGTCCAAATCCGCTGCCTCCCGCCACAGCTCCACTGCTGTTTCCTCGTCCTCGGCCATCCCTTCGCCACGGAAGTGCATCAGCCCGAGGAACGTCATGCATGACGGGTCCCCGGCCTGCACGCCGCGGCTGAACCACTCTGCCGCCTCGGAGAAATCCCTCTCCACTCCGAGCCCTTCACGGTATGCGTTCCCCATCTCCCAGAAGGCGGGCACGTCTCCCTGGTCCGCAGCCTTGCGGAACCAGTATACGGAGCGCTCCAGCCCCTGAGTGCATGCCTTCCCCTCGCCGCACAGCAGCAGGCCGAGGTTGTACTGCGCCTGTGGATGGCCCATGCGGGCTGCCATGAGGAAGTGCACCGCAGCCTTGTGACGGTCCTTCTCAACTCCGCACCCTTGGTAATATGACATCCCCACCATGTTGATGCCGTCGGCATCGCCCTGCTCCGCAGCTTCGCTGAAGAGCGCGAATGCCCTGGGATAGTCGCGCCTGTAGAGTGTCTCCCTCCAGAGACGCTGCCCCTCAGCGACGAGGGGGTTATTCATCGTATTCGAGTACTTCATATTCGTCATCTGTATTGTCAGTAAATAATCCGTCTATGTCGAGCGGGTGCTGCCTGAGATACCTGGCCCTCTTGAAGCCCAGGAAGTCGAACGGCTCCTTCGGGGCGTCCAGGCCGTTCTCGGCGATGTGGTCGATGGTGTACCTGACCAACAGGAATCCGTACCTGAGCGCCATGGGCAGCAGCCAAAGAAGGTTCAGGGCGGAAACCACCAGCCACACGGCGAGAAAGAAAGGATAATCCCGCCCGAAGATGAGACATGCTATGGCCACGGCTGCTGGAAGGACTATGAAGAGCCCCAGCCCCGCAAGGAAAACGACGAAACGCATCCGTTCCTCCGCCTCACCGCGTCCCTTGATATATTGTCTCCAGCTTCGGACATTGGCCCTGACGGTCCTGCCCATGCACCACTGCCTGTATATGTCACGTATGCTCATCACCACCAGAATAAGATCAGTCCTATAATATAGACGGCTCCGCCTGAAAGGCCCAGTGTGGCTGGCAGACCCCACCACTCGCCGTCCCGTACCGCCTCGACGGAGCGTATGAAGAGGGCGACGATGAGCCTAACGATACTGACCGCAAGGTAGATCAGCGATGCCGCGAGGCCGAGGACAAGTATGAGCAGCGTAGCCATGTCTTTCTTGATTTCTGCGGCAAAAGTACCCCCATCTCTATGACAAAATGCGTCATAGAAAAGGAATTTTTCTTTAATTTTGCGTAAAACGCATTCACCATGGATACAGCGGCCAACCTCCTTGAACGGTACACCTTCCTTCTGTCGATACTCAACAACGCCGGTGACACGGGTCTCACCCTGGCGCAGATAGAGAACAAGTGGAACGCCCGCTTCGGTTCGTTCCAGTCACGCACCTTCCACCGTCAGAGGGAAGCGATAGGGGAGGTGTTCCCGGTCACGATAGAGTGCACAAAGGAAAGCGGCGTGCCTCGGTACCGTCTGCGCCCGTCCGAGGAAACGTCCCCGGCCCGGAAGATAGCCTTCGCCAGCCTGAACTCGTTCCTGCTCGGCAACGAGCTCTCGCATGACAGGCTTCCGATGGACCGGATGTACATAAGCTCCGCCTACGGCAACCGCTTCGCCATGGTCTTCGCCGAAGGCATAAGCAGGTCATGCACGGTGAAGTTCCGCTACTGGCGTGACAGATCCGTCTTCCGCGCCATAGCCGAGGAGAACCCTGGCATGCCTTACGATCCGAAGGAGGCGGAGGACACCGACCGTATCATTGAGTTCTGCCCCTATGCCCTGGCATTTGAGACCTGGTGGTTCGTCATCGGAGTACTGCCTGGGGACACTGATCTTCGAGTGTACGCGCTTGACCGCATAAGATCTGCGGAGGTTACCGCCGATACCTTCAGTCGGGATCCGAAGTTCGACTATGCGGCCATCAGGAATAACATTATGTCAAGCTATTCTGCCTGGCCGACAAGGGGTGACGGGCTGGACGATGATGATCGGCTCATCTTCCTGACAGCTCTGAAGAACGTTGCTTGTATGAAATTTCTGTAACAGTCTGTAAGCCAGCTATCAGTCATTACTGACAATCTGATATGTGGTGAGTTCAAACGCAAGCAGGCTGCTGGTTCCACACATAACTATTAACCAGTGATTTGCGGGATAAGTTCAAGTATGTATCGCCCACACCTGAACAATTCCTGATCAATTGTAGTAGCGGGTTGATTACCAAAGCTTGAGGCTCAGCCCCTCCGGTTTGTTTTCGGTATAAGAAGCGAATTTTATCTCAATTCCGCTGTCGCCGATGTGCCAGTTGTATGCAAGGTGGCCGTTGACGAATATCGCGTACTCCGCGCCGGCGGTCAGCAGTGCATCGGAAAGGGCGTCGAATGTCGTCGGATTCTTGCTTGAAACAATGAAATATTCGCCGGAAGAGTCGCGGCCTATCGATGCGTAGGCGAGTTTGCCGGACGGTAGGGCGACCTCATCTCCGTCGATCGGGATTCTCTTCACTATGTCCTCGGCGAGGTGCTTGACGCTGCTTGAGCCTTTCGTCACGGTACCGATGCCGATAGAGGCAGTTCCCTGAATGTCGGCGAGGAAACCGTTGCGGCCCTGCCATTGCACAGGATTGCCGCTGACCGTCATCTCGCCGCCTATGGCGCCGTAATCGCCGAAACTCCCGGTGGATTCGAACCGGTATGTCACCTTGTCGCCGCTTACGGTGCAATCTGTGATGCGGACCGGTACCTGCTTGGCCACCGGCTCGTATATAGTTGCCTTCTGCGTTGTTGTGACATTGAAATTATCGTATACAATGGAGTCAATCATCGGAGTAACCATCTTTTCTACAACCTTCTTCGGCAGGACGCTCAAGTCCGGGTTGAACTTCACCTTCGAAGTCCTTCCGAGAAGGAAGCCCCCGATGATAATGGCCGCAACCGCACAAACTACGGCGGCAATGGTATTGCGTCTGCGCTTTTTTCCGGTGTCCGGCGCTTCTCCGCGGAAGACGGCGTCACCGTCATATATCTCTCTGTTGTCTTTCTTTTTCATCGCGTCTGTCCAAGTGCGGAGTGTTTAATTCCGCTTCCTGCTTATTTTCGGGAACATATGACGTATGCGGGTGAGATGGCGGGTGATAGCGCTTCCGTTCATCGCTCCGCCGGCGATGACAAATGACACCGCGATGAGGATCATCAGGATGCCGAATGCCTCGCGGCCGGTCATTCCTTCATTGAAGAGGAGTATGCCCATAATGACGGCGGTGGCGGGCTCCAGCGCGCCGAGGATAGCCGTTGGTGTGGAGCCGATGATCTGGATGGCCTTCGTGGTGCAGAAGAGCGATATGACGGTCGGTATGACGGCCAGCCCCACGGCGTCGAGCCAGAGATACCAGGTGTCCGGAAGCGTGAGTTCGGAGATGCCCAGCGCTATCCTGCCGGCATAGATTGCAGCTCCTGTCAGCAGTACCCAGAAGGTGATTGTCAGCGTTGCGGTGCCTGCGAGCTGCTTCTGGTTGACACCGACCAGGTAGATGGCATAAGCCAGCGCCGAGGCCAGCGCCATAGCCGTCCCGTAGAGGCTCAGGGTTTCGCCGCCGCCTATGTTGTAGAGCAGGAGTATGCCGCTGGTGGCCAGCAGGATGCAGAGGATGGTCTGCATTGTCAGTTTCTCGTGATAGAATACGGCCATTATTATCGCCACGATCAGCGGGTATACGAAG
This sequence comes from Bacteroidales bacterium, assembly GCA_045601245.1. GTDB lineage: Bacteria > Bacteroidota > Bacteroidia > Bacteroidales > UBA932 > Cacconaster. The sequence goes on along the minus strand of JAZRZH010000026.1, from coordinate 25,588 downwards.
AGGATCGTCGAGGCGATGCCGGCGGCCATATAATTGTAACTGATGTAGAGCGCCAGCGATGAGATTGTCATTGCGACTCCGATGCAGGCCAGGGGCAGGATGCCCTTCTTCGGGATTTTGAAACTCCGTCCTCGAAGCAGGATCAGCGCAGCGATTATCGGCACTGCGAGTCCGTAGCGCAACAGAAGCACCGAATCCGGATTCATTCCGCATCCGTACAGCGGCAGTGTGAAGGTGGGGTTGAGGCCGAAGCTTGCCGCCGCTATCGCGCCAAGAAGATATCCGTATGCCTTGCCTTTGATTGTCATTTGTTTTGTCTATTTGTCTGTTGTCTGACAAAGTCGCAATTTACGGCTTATTCCGACAATATGCTAATAGATGACGCTCTTCTTTGCGGATAATTGAGTATTTTTGCATTGATGAATTCAATTACATTCCTCGGAACAGGAACATCCCAGGGCGTGCCGATGATCGGCTGCGACTGCCCGGTGTGCAGGAGCACGGACCCGCGCGACAAGCGGCTGCGCTCCTCTGCGCTCGTGCGATATCAGGGGCTGGAACTTGTCATCGATGCCGGGCCGGACTTCCGCCAGCAGATGCTGCGCGCGGGTGTGTCAAGACCTGACGCCATCCTGATCACGCACCACCACATAGACCATATCGGCGGCCTGGATGACGTGCGCGCTTTCAATTACAATAAGGACACTTCATACAAGGTCTGCACGGCGTTTCCCATCTTCTGCGAGCAGAAGGTTCAGGACGCGATGCACAAGGTGTTCTATTACGCTTTCGCGGAAAATAAGTACCCCGGTGTGCCGGAGTACAATCTCGTCACTATAGAGAACAGGCCTTTCGAGATAAAGGGCGTGGAGATACAGCCGGTACGCGCTTTCCACCACAAACTCCCGGTGCTGGGCTTCCGCTTCGGCAGCCTCGCATACGTCACGGATGCGAACCTTATTCCCGAAGAGGAGTTCGACAAGCTGCGCAACCTTGACATCTTCGTGATCAACACGGTCAGGCGCGGGCATCACATATCTCATTTCTCCCTTGAGGAGGCTCTCGAGGTAGCGAAGAGAGTGGGGGCGAAGCGTACCTTCCTGACACATCTCTCGCATCAGCTGCCGTGCTATGAAGAGCTGGCGGCCGAACTTCCCGAGGGTATCGAACCTGCTTATGACGGCCTGACGGTCGAATTCTGATATGGACGGCAAACTCTATCTCATACCTACCCCTCTCGGGGAATACGACCCGGCGCTGGTGCTTCCGGCGCCGACTTTGGCTCTGCTGCAGGGCATTACTCTCTTCTTCGTGGAGGAGGTGCGCACCGCGCGCAGATTCCTTTCGGCGGCAGGCCTGAAGGGCCGCATCGAAGGGCTGGAGTTCCACGAGATAAACGAGCATTCCACTCCGGAGGAGATATCCTCATATATGACGCTTCTCGGGACGCGAGATGCGGTCCTGATCTCGGAGGCCGGTCTGCCCGCAGTGGCGGATCCCGGCGCGCAGCTGGTAGCCCTTGCCCATCAGAAAGGGGTGGAGGTGGTGCCTCAGGTCGGCCCATCATCGCTTATGATGGCGCTGATGTCCTCCGGCCTCAACGGCCAATGTTTCGCTTTCACCGGCTACCTGCCGGTCAAGCCGGACGCCCGGAAGTCGGCAATACGCGAGATTGAGCAGCGTGCGCAGAAATTCAATCAGTCGCAGATCATCATCGAGACACCGTACCGTAACGACTCCCTGATGGCTGACCTGCTGTCTGTATGCAAGTCTTCCACACGCATCTGCGTGGCGGCCGAGATATCCTGCCCGGACCAGTTCATCCGCACCAGGACGGTCGAACAGTGGAAAAAGGAAAAACTGACAATCGGCAAGAGGCCGTGCGTCTTTGTGCTGCTATAGTTTTTTCGTATCTTTGCAGCTGATGAGCAGGAGATTTTCAAAGCACAGCAGTGTGGTTCTGCTTTTGTTGTTCGCATTTTTCTTTGCGTCCACAAATCTCTTTGTCCATACTCACGAGGGCGTTTCCGGCAAGATTGTCCACTCCCATCCCTGGAGCGCGAAATCCCATACTCATAACACTGCGCAGTTCCAGGCGATAAGCCTCCTTTCGGCGAACATTTTCGATTTGTCCGATTCTGCGGACGGGATCGATTGTCCGCAGTGTCCGCTGATGGAGTCGGCGCATTCCGACAAAAGCGCTTTTGTTTCTGGAATCCATCCGGGGACGATATCCCTCCGTGGTCCTCCGATGTCTGTATAATACCGTTTCATTACGGCCGCCCACGATGAGCGGCCCTGTTGTCGTATTATATAAACATCAAAATCACACATGAAATTCAAACATATTTTGTGTGCTCTCGCCCTCGTATTGAGCCCGGGAGCATTCGGCGCATATGCGCAGTCGAATACTGATTCAAGCATTCAGGGGCACGTAACGGATTCAAAGACCGGCGAACACCTTCCATACATAACTGTGATGTTGAAAGGAACGCAGATAGGCACACAGACCTCATCCTCCGGACATTATTCACTCAGGAATGTCCCGACAGGACAATATGAACTCATCGCAACGGCTATAGGCTACTCGGACAGTTATGTCAGCATCGAGGTGAAGAGCGGAGAGTCACAGGAAGTGAATATCTCCATTTCGGAGGAACAGCTGTCGCTTGATGGAGTCGTGGTCAGCGCCACCAGAAGCCATACCTCCAGAAAAGAATCCCCTATCCTTGTGAATGTGCTGGACCCTAAGATATTCGCCACGACTTCGTCTCCGACGCTGGCTGATGGTCTGGCCTTCCAGCCAGGTGTGCGGGTGGAGAATGACTGCCAGAACTGCGGTTTCGCCCAGGCCCGTATCAACGGCCTCTGCGGGCATTATTCCCAGGTTCTCATAGATTCCCGCCCCGTTTTCTCCGCTCTTGCCGGAGTATATGGGCTGGAGCAGATACCGGCTTCGATGATAGAGAGGGTGGAGGTTGTCCGCGGCGGAGGCTCGGCGCTTTACGGCGCATCCGCCATCGGAGGCACCATCAATATTATAACCAAGGAAGCGAAGGCACCAAGTGCCAATGTCGGTCACAGCCTCACCTCAATCAGCGGCGGCAGTACTTTTGACAACGTCACGAATGTCAATGCCTCGATGGTGGCGGACAATGGTAAGGCGGGGGCCTATGTGTTCGGGCAGAAACGTTCGCGCGACAGCTATGATGCCAATTCTGACGGATTCAGCGACATTCCCACCATCAACTCAATCACCATCGGGACACGGGCGCACCTTCTTGTCTCGCCGTTTTCAAAACTGAGCCTGGAGTACCACGGCGTGAAGGAATACCGCCGCGGGGGTGACAGGCTTGACAGACCGGTTCACGAGGCTCTGATTGCGGAGCAGACCGAGCACGTGAACAATAGCGGCTCCATCTGCTACGAAGGCCAGAGTGCCGACAACAGGCACCACTACAGCGCATATACGTCAGCACAGCTCATCAACCGCAACAGCTACTATGGTAGTCAGATGGACCCCAATGCATACGGGAAGACTTCGGACATTACAGCTGTGACCGGAGGCCAGTATTCATACAGTTTTTTGAAGTGCCTGTTTATGCCGTCGCAGCTTCTCGTGGGGGCGGAGTACAATTTTGACAAATTGCACGATGTCTCCTTAGGATATGACCAAACCACGGACCAGACCGTCAGGATTGTGAGCGCATTCGCCCAAAACGAATGGAAGAACGAGCATTGGTCCATCCTCGCGGGAGTGAGGTTTGACAGGCACAATCTGATAAAGACTCCTATATGGTCCCCAAGAGTCAACGTCCGGTACAGCCCTTTCCGCGACCTGGGATTCAGGGCGGTATATGCCAGCGGATTCAGGGCTCCACAGGCCTTCGACGAGGACCTGCATATCTCCGTCGTGGGAGGCGAAAGGGTCAGAATCCGTCTAGCTGACAATCTGAAGGAAGAGAAGTCCCATTCATTCAGCCTCTCCGGAGACTGGTACCACAGCTTCGGTACAGTGAAACTGAACCTGATGGCCGAAGGCTTCTACATCCTGCTTGAAGATACCTTTGCGCTCCGTCAGACGGACGAAAGAGCCGATGAGGGAATGAGCAGCGTGATGGAAAGATACAACGGTTCCGGAGAGAGTGTGCTCGGCTGCAATCTGGAGGCCCAGGCTTCGGTTGGCAGCAAATTCAGCATCCAGGCCGGCATCACGTTCCAGAGAAGCCGCTATTCCGAACCGGAAGTCTGGAGTTCCAATCCGGATGTCGGGCCGACTTTGAAGGTCTTCCGCTCTCCGGATTCATACGGATATCTCGTGGCGAATTATGCTCCGGTCAGAAAACTGAACCTTAGCCTCAACGGTACATATACGGGACCGATGCTCACGCCGCATATGGAAGGCAGCGGCACACCGCTTGACGTAGCCGTGACTACGCCTTCGTTCTGGGATGTGGGTGCCAGAGCCGGCTATGATTTCAGGATGATGAATACCTGCTCACTGGAAGTGTCGGTCGCGGTAAAGAATATCTTCAATTCCTATCAGCGGGATTTCGATGTCGGTGAGTTCAGGGATTCCGGATATATTTATGGGCCTTCGCTTCCACGTTCCCTCCAATGCGGTGTCTCTCTTTCGTTCTGAAAATCGATATCAAGGATCCGGACGTGGATATTGACACCATAGTCAACAAAATAGTATTACCTTTGCAGAAATACTTACGACAATGGTAAGACTCGACAATATGCAGTTCTATGCCTATCACGGCTGCCTGGAGCAGGAGAGACGTGAAGGCAATGACTTCAGCGTGGATATCGCCTTCGACTACGATATGGAGCGTGCTGCGCGCACCGATGACCTCGTCCATGCGGTGAATTACGCGCAAGTCTATGACATCGTCAAGGAGCAGATGGCCATACCTTCCAATCTTCTCGAAAACGTTGCCTGGCGCATACGCGAAGCCGTACTCTCGGCTTTTCCGGCATTGACGTATCTAAGTGTCAGAGTCACCAAATACAACCCTCCGGTTGAAGGCAGGGTGGAGTCTTCATCAGTTACAATTGACCGTTGATATGGCAGCAGAGCAAATGAGGGTGGCGTTCGCGACGCTGGGCTGCAAACTGAACTATTCGGAGAGTTCGACGCTCTCCCGCGAGTTCGTGCAGCACGGATTCAAGGCTGTCAAGCCCGTCGAGGGTGCTGACGTGTTTGTTATAAATACCTGCTCCGTCACGGAGACGGCGGACAAGAAGTGCCGCAACATAATCCGCAAGTTGCAGAAGATATCTCCGGATGCGGTCATTGCGGTTACAGGCTGCTACGCTCAGCTCAAGCCGCAGGAGATACTGAATATCGAAGGGGTGGACATTGTCACTGGAGCCCAGGACAAGCCGCGCGTATATGAACTGGTGGCGGAGTTGCTGGAGCAGCGCCGCGCAGGCCTCAATCCGGCTCCGAAGGCGTACAGCTGTCCGGAAAAGGCGATAGACTGCATATTTCCGGCGTACTCCACCGGCGAGCGAACGCGTTCCTTCCTCAAGGTCCAGGACGGTTGTGACTACCACTGCTCATATTGTACGGTTTGGCTCGCCCGCGGGCGGAGCCGCAACATCCCAGTTTCCACAATTGTGTCCCAGGCCCGCGAAGCCGCGGTGGAAGGGGTGAAGGAGATAGTCCTGACCGGAGTCAATATTGGTGACTTCGGCAAATCCACCGGAGAGTCATTCCTCGACCTGCTCAAGGCTCTCAATGCCGTTGAAGGCATAGAGCGCTACCGCATTTCATCCATTGAGCCGAATCTGCTGACGGAGGAGATACTGCGTTGGATCGCAACCGGCACCAAATTCCTGCCGCATTTCCATATACCGATACAGTCGGGCTGCGACAAGACTCTCAAGGCTATGCACCGCAGATATACGTCGAAGATGTTCGAGGACAAGATCGCACTGGTCCGGGATATTCTCGAGCCGGCGGAGGAGAGATACACCCGCGTCTTTTTCGGCATTGATGTCATAGTCGGTTTTCCGGGTGAGACGGAGGAGGACTTCATGGAGACATACAACCTGCTCAGCCGCGTGCGTCCGGCGTTCCTGCATATTTTCCCGTATTCGCGCAGGGATGACACCGAGGCTGCGGCGCGGCCCGACCAGCTGACTGCCGCCGTCAAGGCGGAGCGCGTGGCCCGCCTCGAGGAACTTTCCGACAGACTTCACGCCGAATTCTGCGCTGCGAATGTCGGGCGGACGGCGAATGTCCTCTTCGAGAGTACGCAGAAAGGCGGTATGATGTTCGGATATACGGAGAACTACATCCGCGTCGAGCGGCCATATGACCCGGCTTTCATCGGGGAAATGGTCGAATTGGAAATCTGATTGAAAAATCGTTAGAACTCGGTCGGACTGATCTTGAGTGTATCTGAGAGCGGGCGGATGACCCTATAGCCGGACTCGCGCGGCATTGTGACGGGGATCGTCCCCGGTGTCGCGGAGTAACGGCGGCGGAATATCTTCATCCAGAGTTCCCTGAATGTATCGAATTCTTCCTGGAAAACGATACCTGCCCCGTTGCGCTGTGTCTGGTCGAGATAGTTGCTGTAACGGTCTGCGGCGTGCGAGAAGAGGTTGATGCGGAGCCTTCCGCTCTTGTTGATCTTTACCTCCATATCCACATTGCCGACCACTTCGCTGTTGCTGCTGGATGACAGGTAATCCTGGTTGCCGATGTTTCCGTTGATTGTCACGCGGTTGTTGAACAATTGAGTGGATATGGCCACGTCGAAGATATCCACGCCTCCGGTACCAGGCTGGTAGTTGAATCCGAGGTCAAGAGGGATTTCCAATTGCCGGAATATATTGTTGACCTGGTTGGCCATAATTTCGGAGGCATTCGAATAGAGCACAGTTGTGTTGTTTACGATGCCGGACTGCTCGTCAGGCACGAAACTGCCGGAGACCAGGAGAGCCAGGAACTGTTTGAGCCGCTTGTCCTCCGAGCTGAGGGCCGCTTCGACGCGCCCCTTTGTGGCAGGGTCGAGGTCAGGGATGTCTATATTGAACCCGAGTTGCGGGTTCGATAACTTGCCGGAAATGTCGATGCCGCAGTTTACGGTGCGGCGCGTGCTTACAGATGTCGTGTCGGCGATCAGCGGTCCCATCGATGCCTTTGTCCTGTATGTGGCGGTCATATTGAGGTCCGACTGCATTATGTCGCCGGTGAAGTTGATGGTGCCGCCAGGATTGATAATGAAGTCTTTTGAAGTGATTCCCATCAGGGCGAACTTATAGCTGCCTTCGTCGATATTGTATCCGCCCTTGATGTCAAACAGGTCGCGCCCTACGTTGATTTCCACATTTCCGGTGCCGCGCGCTTTAAGCATATCACCGAGGGAACGGTTGATGTCGAGGCCGATCTCGGTCAGCTGCGTAACATTGAGCTTCACATTGACACCGAGGGATGACTTGCTCTTTTCATCGGCTTTCAATGCCTTTTTTACAAGAAGTGAATCATATTCGTCAAATATGGGCTGTTCGATGTCTGCAAATGTCAGTATGGATGTCTTCTCGGATCCGGAGGAATTGAGCGGGATATGCACCGCGCCTTCTCCGGTCCTGACGTTTATGCCGAGCATTATGTTGTCGAGCGGCCCCGTGATCGATACGCTGCCTGTACCGAATGCGCGGCCGTAGAATCCGTTGTCCGCATCAGCTTCGGTAGTATTGAGGGCGAGCATATCCATAAGCCGGAACTTGACACCAAGATTAATGTTCTTGAAGTTATTATATGAAACGCCTCCGTTGACCCTGCCGGTGTTGCCAAGCAGGTCGGTGATGGTGTCATTTTCAAATGTGACTCCTCTGTCGGTGATGTTGAACGGTCCGTTGATGATATATGGTACCTGCGTGAAGTCGACCTTGCAGGCAAGGTTGTTGAATCTTGTGTCGGAACCGGAGATACTGAGTTTGTTGAGAGGTCCGTTCACTTTTATTTCGCCTGAGAGTGAGCCTCCCATATCGGAAACTATGCCGGTGAGAAGGGGGTCGAGCCATGAGACAGCCAGTTCGTCAAGGGATGCCTGTACGTTGATGGTCTTGTCCGAAGGCTTGAAATAACCTATGGCATTGATTGGCTTCCGGTCATTCAATCTATTGTCTATGAGCATATTGAAACGCTCTTTCGCTTCATCCCACTTGCACAGCAGATGGATGGAGCCGAGTGGTTCCTGATTGGCGGCCAGCCCGTCGCCGTTGAGGTCAAGGAGCATGCCGCGGTCCTTTGCCAGCAGGCCGAACGCGGATGCCTTGCCGGTGAATATGCCCTGGATATCAACCGGAGTCTTGGTCAGTTCATTGATGACGGAGATATCTACCTGGTTGATCTTGACATTGAGTGTGTCAAGTTTTGAGTCCGATACAACGCCGTTTGCTGTTATGAACTGGTTGCCGCAGTATGCCCGGAAGTCTTCAATACCAATATGTTTGTTTCTGTATCTGACAGTCGAAGGTATGAACTGCCATTTGCTACCTTCTACATTGATATATGACTTGGCTATATCGGCAATGAAAAGGTCGCCGCCTTCAACTTTCTCGGGGAAGAGAAGTGCGGCGTTGAATGAACCGTCCCAATTCTCTGTTTCTCCATTGTCAAACCGATAGCCTATATCTATAGTATTATTTTCGATATCTGTAGTTATATTATTGTTTTTCAAAATAATATCTCCTCGTTGGATGATGTCGGCATGGATTTTCGCCCTGATAGGGCCGCTGTCATCGGCCGCAACAAGCCTGAGGTTCTTTATGTGATTGTCACCCAGGCTGATAAGCGAGGATTTCGCTTCAATGTCTATAGATTTGCTGCCGTTGAGTGCGGCATTGACGGTAGTGCCTTCACTGATGGTGAGATCAGGCATTATGAATGCTGCCAACGGCTTGATATTGCCTGTTTTAAGTGCAAATGTACAGCCGTTGCTGCCTTCGCTCTCCTTAAGGGTGGAGCGGTCGATTTCAAGTATATTTCCGAGTTCCCTGCTGAGCAGGACCCTTGCGTCGGAGGCTAACTCCTTTATAGATGATGAGCCGCGATAGGAAGCATCTGCAAGCGATGATGTAACTTCGATGTTATACTGTTCTTCGCGGTCGAAATAGGCTTTGGCGTTGATATTACCAAGGTCGTGGCGGCCGTCGGCGAGCAGGATCCGTATGTCCTTGAGCTTGGCTTGCCCGAGGATTACATTGTCTTCTGTCTGTTCGATCTCAGCGATGATCTCTCCGTTGACAATGGATGTGTCGCGACTGTCAAATTTGAGTGAATGAAGGTCTGCGTGGCCGAGTTTTACGTTGGCTTTATAGTAGTTTACGGCATTGTCATCAAGTATCGCGGAAATGTCGGCATTCATTTGAATATTAGGGTCCTGGCTCTCGAGAATGGCGCATAGCCGATTGCTCTCCAATGCTCCGCAGGCTGTTATTCCGCTATAGTTGTAGCCCTTGAATCCGAAGCTCTCAATGTTGAGATTATCTATGAGTACGGCTGGCTTCTTGCCCAGTTCCATTGCTACGGCGCTACTGAAGGTAATATCCGTAAATAATGTATCATTCAGGAATTTGCCTATGGCAATTGATTGTCCCGATACCTTGCCGCCGAGCCTTGGAATGTTATCGGTGAGGCCCTTGCATTCTATGTCGGTGTCAATGCGTCCATACTCTCCAGTGTCAACGTCAAGCACGGCTATCAGGTCTGACAGCAGTCCATTGACGGTGCCGTTGATGGTAATCGTTTCTCCCGGCAAGTACTTGGATACGGTCGATTCTTTGAATTTTTCGTTGACAGATTTGATGATCTGTGATATATCTGCGGTTGTCGTGTGGCAGTCATTGAGATGCAGGTCAACCCGCGCATTGTCGATATCGGGTAGTCCGTTGACTTTTGCGTCCAGGTCAAGTACAGTTATTCCGCTTTCGGACTCGACATACAGTCCGTCAACTACCAGGTCATCCACCATACCGTAGATTTCTCCGGCGACTTTCAATTTCAAGTTTGGTATATTTGCATTCGGAAGAAATGCTTTCAATGTGGCTGCATTGATTGCGGAAGACTTGATATTTAAAGAGAATGGAACTTCCTTCGCGAAAGAGGAGAGGTCTTTTAATGATTCCGTGGTCAGTTCGCAATCTGCAGTCAGTTTTGAGAACCCGTCGTCGAATTTCAGGTTTTTTACACTGATTCCGTCATTCCCTGCTGAAATGGAAGCTTTGAATGTCCTGAGATTGTATCCGCTGTTACGTTCGGTGAATGAAAGATCTGCGATACGGCAGCCGGCATCTCCTTCCTTTGTGTAGAATAGGTCTGAGGCGGAAAGATGCAGTTTCTGTACGTCCAGGTTGTTAAAATCTACGCTTCCTGCCTTGATGTCGCATTTAGGCTGTTCAACGAATGGATTGTCCAGCGTGAAATCAATACCATTGACCTTTACTTTTCCGACTGAGATATTCTTCCATGGCAGGCTGGATTCGGTTTTTTCGCTTGATGCAAATTGTGCGAGCAACCGTGAGATGTTGGTTTCATCTGGTGTGACATAGCGCATATGTGCCACGCCGCCATCCAATATGATGCGGTTGACCTTCAGTTCTTCACTGCTGAAGAGAGTCTTGCCTTCTATGTTGGCTGAAAGTTTCCTGACGGCGAGGATTGTGTCCCCTTCTGGTTCTGTGATACTTAAATCTGTGATGATTGCGGTATGGAGAGGGAGTATATATACTTTGCCGACTGAGATATTGCCTTCGATATTGTCGGAAAGTGCTTGCGTGACCTTTTTTGATACAAATGTCTGCATTGACGGTATCTGCACCGCCACGATAACTGCCAACGGCAGCAGGATTGCCACCAGCAATATGCCTACAATTATCCGCCGCAGAGTTTTCATTCGCTATTACCGCATAATATTAATCTTCAAAGATAACAAATGTTCACGAGAAATGGTTATTTTTGCGTCATAGAAAGGATAATTGATATGGCATTGACAATACTAGGCATCGAATCTTCCTGTGACGACACTTCCGCTGCCGTCATACGCGACGAATTTCTGCTTTCCAACGTTATGGCCTCGCAGGAGGTCCATCGGCAGTATGGCGGTGTGATTCCGGAACTTGCGTCCCGCGCGCACCAGCAGAACATCCTCCCGGTCGTTTCACAGGCTCTCAAGTTGGCTGACGTGACTATGGACGAGGTGGATGCCATAGCTTTCACCCGCGGCCCGGGCCTGCTCGGCTCCCTGCTGGTGGGGACATCCTTTACAAAGGGACTCGCCGTTGCGGCGGAGAAGCCGATCATTGAAGTCAATCATCTTCAGGGTCATATCCTTTCCCATTTCGTGAAAGTCCCCGGCGGTGAGAACCGCCAGCCGAAGTTCCCTTTCCTCTGCCTTCTCGTCTCCGGAGGCCATACACAAATCGTGAGGGTGGACAATCACCTGGATTTCGAGATTCTCGGCCATACCATCGATGATGCGGTAGGAGAGGCTTTTGACAAATGTGCCAAGATAATGGGCCTCGGATACCCGGGCGGCCCTGTCATCGACAGGCTCGCAAAGGAAGGCGACGCCGGAAAGTTCCGTTTCGCCAAGCCTAACGTGCCGGATCTCAACTACAGCTTCAGCGGCATCAAGACCTCGCTGCTCTACTTCCTGCGCGACCAGCTCAAGGAAGATCCGCAGTTTATGGAGAACAACAAGGCGGACCTCTGCGCATCATTCCAGAAGGATCTTATCGATATCCTTATGAAGAAACTAATCCTTGCCGTCAAACAGACCGGCATCAGGGATATTGCCATCGCCGGTGGCGTATCGGCCAACTCGGGACTGCGCAACCGCATAGAGGAGGAGGGTCGCAAACGCGGCTGGAACACATTCCTTCCGGCTCTTCGCTTCACCACGGACAATGCCGCAATGATTGCCATCACCGGATATTTCCGTTATCAGCGCGGGCTTTTCGCCCCTCTGGACATCTCGCCTATATCACGCTCAGCCGAATATGGAGACTGATACGGATGAAGGAGTTCGAAGTTGCATACGACATCCGTCACGTCCCGACGGACGATGAGTTGAGGAGTGCGGCCGCCCGCGCACTCGGCGTTTCAGCCGCAAAAGTCGGTTCATTTACTGTGCTCAGGCGTTCTCTGGATGCCCGGGGACAGATAGTATATCGTTACAGAGTTGCCGCCACGGTGGCGGGGGAGCCGGATATCGAGCCTTACCGCCTGCCGGAGTACAGGTATGTTGCAGAGGCTGAGCCGGTCATCATTGTCGGCAGCGGTCCGGCCGGAATGTTCGCTGCGCTGCGCCTGTTGATGGAAGGCCACAAGCCGGTCATAATCGAGCGCGGGAAGGACGTGCACTCCAGGAAGCGTGACATAGCCTCGCTTTCGCAGACCGGTTCGGTCAATGATGATTCGAACTATTGCTTTGGCGAAGGCGGGGCCGGTACATTCTCGGACGGCAAGCTCTTTACCCGCTCCAACAAGCGCGGTGACATACGTGAGGTCCTGTATCAGCTCGTGGCCTTCGGTGCGCAGGAGAGCATCCTGACCGACGCCCATCCGCATATCGGCAGCGACTGCCTTCCGCAGATTGTGGAGAATATCCGCAACTGCATCACAGAACACGGCGGAGAGTATCATTTCGACTCCAGAGTCGTGGATATCCAGCCGGTCAATGAGGGCAACAGGAAGCAATGGAGGGTGATATGCTCTGACGGCGCATCTTATACATCCCGCAGCGTGATCCTCGCCACAGGGCATTCCTCACGCGACATTTACCGCCTTTTTGCGGAAAAAGGCTGGGCTCTGGAGGCCAAGGGATTCGCTCTCGGAGTGCGTGCGGAACATCAGCAGACACTCATCAATAATATTCAGTATCACGGCAAATATCAGCCATATATGCCGCCTGCGGAGTATTCTCTCGTGACGCAGGCGCAGGGCAGGGGAGTATTCTCCTTCTGTATGTGTCCCGGAGGTATTCTGGTGCCGTCATCGACAGCGCCGGGTGAAACGGTTCTCAACGGAATGTCCAATTCGAAACGCAATTCACAGTGGGCGAATGCCGGCATAGTCTGCTCCGTGGAACCGGGGGACGTGCCGGATTTTGACAGATACGGCGTCTTCTCGCTGCTGGAGTTCCAATCCTCCGTGGAGCGCAGGATGTTCGAATTCTCGGACTCGATAAAGGCTCCCGCACAGCGTATGATGGATTTCTGCCGCAAGGTCGAGTCCTCGTCCCTGCCGAAGAGCTCATATCATCCAGGCGTTGTATCCGCCCCGCTACACGAACTTCTTCCTGACTTCGTATATGTGCGTATGCGCGAAGCGTTCCCGCAGTTCAACAGGCTGATGCGCGGGTACTATACCAATGACGCGCTGCTGCTGGCCTGTGAAAGCAGAACATCGTCCCCGGTGCGCATTCCCCGCAATCCGGAAACGATGTCCCATATCGATCTGCCGGGCATCTATCCTTGCGGAGAGGGGGCCGGCTACGCCGGAGGAATTGTCTCCAGCGCCGTTGACGGAATTCTAGTGGCAGCCGCCGCCACAGCTTGAGCAGTCACCGCTGCAGCCGTGTGAGACGCGCTCTCCGTGCAGTCCTTCCTCGATTTCCTTATCGGTGGCTTCGCGTACGCGTACAATCTTGCCTGTGAAATGCAGGGTCTTGCCAGCCATCTGGTGGTTGAAGTCCATCTTGACCTTGTCTTCTGATACCTCGAGCACCTTGCCCGGGACCATACGTCCGTCCTGAGTCATCATAGGGATGATGTTCTCCACGATGAGGAGGTCTTCGCGGATCTTGCCTTCGATTTCGAAGATGCTCTTCGGAAGGTCGATGACGGACTCGGGGTTGTATGCACCGTAGCCTTCTTCCGGTGTGAGGGTGAATTCAAAGTCATCACCGACGGTCTTGCCCTCTACGTTCGCCTCGAATTTCGGGAGGAGATATCCCTGTCCGAAGATGAATTCAAGCGGGTTTTCTTCTGTCGCCTTGTCGCAGACAGCGCCTTCCACCTCGAGTTCGTAGGTGAGTGCGACTACTTTGTTTGCTTCGATTTTCATAATATTCTTCTATTGATTCTTATTGTCATTATGCCACCACCGGTTCGCCTGTTTCCGGATCTACACGGTGGATCTTGAAGTTGATGGCTGCGATGAGTATGGTAATCACAGGTGCGGCGAGGCAGAACGTGCAGTAAGGCAGGTATGCCAAAGTGGCGACGCCGAGCACGGAGGACTGGACCACTGCACAGGTGTTCCAAGGCACCAGCACTGAGGTCACGGCACCCACGTCACCGAGGGTACGGCTGAGCAGTTCCGGAGCCAGACCCTTGCGGCGGTATGCGCTCTTGAACATATTTGCAGGTACCAGGATGGAGATGTACTGGTCTGCGAGCACGAGATTGCAGAATATGCAGGATACTGCCGTAGTGGCTACCATTGATGTGGTATTCTTCGCAAATTTGAGCAGGCCGTTGGTGATGACCTCTATCGAGCCGCAGGCTGTCAGTACGCCGCTCATTATCATTATACACATCAGCAGCCAGATGGTATTGATCATACCTGATACGCCGCTGGTGCATACGAGGGAGTCAAGCATAGGGTAACCAGTCTCGATGCTGACCTTGGAGGACATCATCTTGAGCATACCCATGAAAACGCCCTTGAAGCCTTCTGCGTCACCGATTATCTGGCCCACAAGCTGAGGCTGTGCCAGACACGCCACGATGCCGGCTGCAATTGCGGAGAAGAACAGGGTAATGGTGGCAGGCACTTTCTTGATGACGAGAATGAATGTGAACACCGGTATGAGCATCAGCCAAGGTGAGATGTTGAAAGTACTGCTGATCTGGTCGAGCTGCTCGCCGAGCTCCACGCTGTCCGGTGTGTCCACGGAGAATCCGACTATCGAGAAAACAACGAGACAGACAATGCAGGTCGGTACGGCTGTAAGTGCGGCGTACTTGATGTGCTTGTAGAGATCCGTGCCGGCAATGTTGGACGACATGTTGACAATGTCTGACACCGGGGAAATCATATCTCCGAAATAGGCTCCCGAGATGATGGCTCCGGCCATCCAGCCCGTAGGCATGCCGATGATTCTGCCGGCCCCGAAGAGGGCTACGCCAATGGTGCCTACAGTGGTCCAGGAACTGCCGGAGAGTATGGAAATCACCGAACAGAGCAGGAAGGACAATACTATGAATACCTTCGGGCTGATGATCTTGAGTCCGTAGTATATCATAGCCGGAACTACTCCGGAAAGCATCCAGGTGGCCGTCAGTGCGCCTATCATCATAAGCAGCATGATGACTGGGGCTGTGTCCTGGAAATTCTTACTGAAGCAGTCTTCATATTGCTTCCACGGAGTCTTGAGGTATGCCATACCCGCGACAGCTGTGATGACGGCAGCCACGAGCAGCGCGACCTGGATAGGGCCTTCGGTGGCATCACCTCCAAATACGGCGATGCAGCTCGAAAGCAGTACTATAATCAGGATGATAGGAAATAATGCGAACAGAATTCCTGGTTTTTTCATATAGATTCTAATGTTTATATTCCACTGAAGTTAACGTCAGCGAAGGCCAGCGAAGGGATCATCCACTTGGAGCAGGTGCGGCCGTCCCCTCCAACTTGGAGCAGGTTATTCCACAGCCGGATGAAATTGCCTGTGATGTTCATCTCCCTGATCGGGTGGACTGTCATACCGTTTTCAAAAAGGAAACCGACAACGCCGTAGGAGAAGTCTCCCGTAGCGCGGTTGTAGTTGCCTCCGTTGAAATCCGTGATGAGGATTCCGTTGCCGACGGCCTTCATAATATCCTGCAAATTTAATGCTTTTCCGTCAATTCCGGAAGAGTCCGGGAATCTGAGTACCGAAGCCCCTGAAATAGTGGCCGGTATGTTCATTTTACGTGAATAGTAGTCGGAAATGAAATAACTGCTGACAACGCCGTTGCGGATGATATCGCGGTCGGCCGTGGCCACACCGTTGTCATCGAACCAGCGCGATCCCGCCATTCCCGGAGTGTGCGGCCTGTCCACGAGGGTGAAATTATCTCCGAAGACCTTTGTGCCGAGCGTATCCTTGAGGAAGGAATTGGACTGCTGAAGGTTGCCTCCGCTGAGGGCGGAAAGGATAGGGGAGACCATCTTCGACGAGACGGTGTTCTCCACTACGATATTGTATTTTCCCGACTGAAGTTTCTTGGGATTCAAGGCGTTGAGGCCGCGCTGAAGCGCAGTGGCCCCGATACCGTCCATCTTCAGCCGGTCGGCGAACATCGATCCTTCGTACCACCAGGACTCCGGCTTCTCGTCGCCGCGGCCCTTGATGGAGCAGTTTGCGCTGAGCGTGAAACTCGTCTGGAGGGTTTCACCCCTGAAGCCCTGCGAGTCCGCGAGGGCGGAATATTCCACCTGGTCGCCCCACTCCGTCTCTATCGACAGGAGTTTCTTATTCTTACCCCAGACCTCTTCAGATGCGGAGCGTGCATTCGCTATGCGCTCATCCGGAGTCAGGGTCTCTGCCTTTCCGTCATATTGTCCGAGGTCTGCGGCTTCGCCTTTGAAGCATATCTCCGGGTTCGGAAGCCTGCGGCATTCGTCGCGCGAGATGAGCCTGGTGGATTCCACCGCGGATGCGATGAATTTGCGAAGTTCGTCTTCGCGGAGCATGTTGGTGGAGAACGAACCGTACCTTCCGTCGATGAAAAGAGAGAGGAAGAGCGTGCTTCCCACGGAACTCATCAGTTTGTCGACCTCATTGTTGAGGACCGTCACCGAATTCTCTATGTCCTTCTCATAAATGGCCCTGGCCTGGTCCGCACCGAGTTCCATCGCCATTTCGATGGCCTTGTATACTATATCGTTTCTGTAGTCTGTCATAATGATCCTCCCACGGTCAGAGATTTGATCAGGACGCTCGGCATCCCGCAGGAGACCAGGCATTCCTGATCCTTTCCGCAGGTCCACGTGCCGTTATCCACGCGGCTGTCCTTCGCGACGGCAATGATGTCGGCCAGTGCTTCAGGGCCGTTGCCGATGATGTTGATGTCCTTGACCGGCGCCGTGATGTGTCCGTCCTCGATGAGATATCCGCTTTTTACATAGAACGTGAAGTCCCCTGCACCGATCTCGACCTGTCCGTTGGTGAAATTGTCCACATAGATACCCTTCCTGACGCTGTGGATGATCTCCTCCTGCGTGCAGTCGCCGTCTTCCATATAGGTGGCGCGCATTCTCGGGATAGGGTTGAACCTGAATGATTCGCGCCTGCCGTTGCCGGTCGGTGCCACTCCGTAATGCGCTGCGCTGATCCTGTCGTGGAGATAGGATGTCAGGATGCCGTCCTTGACCATATAGGTCTTCTGTCCCGGCACTCCCTCGTCATCCACATTGACGGAGCCGCGGTTTGCAGGTATGGTGCCGTCGTCCACCACGCTGATCTTCTCGGAGCATATCTTCTGACCCATCCTGTCGGAGAATATCGAAATGCCCTTGCGGTTGAAATCCGCTTCGAATGCGTGGCCTATGGCCTCGTGGAGCAGGATACCGGAGCTTCCGGAGCCCATTACGACGGGCATCCTGCCGCCCTTCGGCTTCCCGGCGTCGAAAAGGTGGGCGATGTTCTTCCTGAGTTCCGAAATGATCTCGTCCTGCAGAGCGGGAGTCAGCATCTCGCTGCCCATCCTGTAACTGCGCGAAACAGTGGCGTTCTCTGACATCCCGTCCTTGACCAGGATGCTGCTGACGATAATCGAAACGACAGGGCGCTCATCGCAGAAGTAGTCCCCAAGGGAGTTGAAGAACAGGACTTTGGTGTTGTCGAACGCCAGGTTCTCCATCACTTTGGTGATGCTTTCGTCAAGGCCGAAAACCTTGTCGTTGAGTTCCTTGAGATACTCCTTGCGGGCAGGTGCGGAGAAATCCTCCCAGTTCCTGCGGGCCGGATAGCGGTCGATGAAGTCCACCGGCCTGAAACCTGCGGGCCCATTTGAACTGCATACCCCGTCTGCGATGCCGGATGCTGTAAGTGCCGCACGCTCCATATCCTTTAAATCCGTGCTTTCGGAATAGGCGTATCCCGTGCGTCCATTCTTGATGACACGGATTCCTACGCCGTAATCAGCCGAACTTTCTACTGAATTCACCTCATTGTCGCGAAGCGTGAGTTCGTTCGAGGTGCTGTACTCAAAAAATACGTCGGCGTAGTCTCCACCACGGGAGAGCGCCAACGTAATCAATTTTTCGAGAATTTCGCGGTTGACCCCGAAAAGGGGCATAAAATCTTTCAAGGCAAAACTAAATTTCTACAGCTTTGACTTTGACAACTTCCCCGTTCTGGGCGAAGGCGAGTTCCGAATTTGTTCTCTTCTTCTCTGCGACAAGTTTCTCGAACGAAAGGTCGAGTCCTGCCAGAATGTCTTCTCTAAGTTCTCTTGTCTCTAGCTCGCTCATAATCCAATAATAGGTTGTAGGCATTTCTGTCGTGGATCTTGGTGACAACCTTGGTGCCGCCTTCCGCCACTATCCTGCTTGGGGTATTGGAATTGTCCAATATCATCCAATAATCGCAGATGGGCAGGTAAAGTCTGAACAGGTTGTCAAGCCCGAGTCCGAAACGCCTGCGGATTGTCTCCTCCGGCACGTCGTGTCCGCCTGAGGCAACCCTGAGTTTCACTCTTTCAATGGCAAGCTCCGGAATCCTGAGCCAGAAGAAGATGATGTTAACCTTGTAACCCCTCTTCTGCGCATCGACTGCAATCCTTGCCAATGTCTTGGTGGAAAGCGTGGTCTCGATGCCGAACGACTTGCCTTCGTCAATAAGTTCGTGTATCCTCTCCATCATTATCTTGCTGGCCTGAATGGCTGCGAGTGAAGGACGGAAAGGGGAGAGGCCCTTGGCTATCTCATCGGAATTGACATATTCTTCGCAATTCAGCAATTCGGGCAGCAGCGTGTAAGATGCTGTCGTCTTGCCGGCTCCGTTGCATCCCGCTATGATGAACAGTCTAGGCATACACTTTTCTCCGTATTGCAAATATACTTCATTTTCACTCAGTTTGTCCGACGTTTTCGCAAGAGTTATCAACATTCTTGCCGGAACCTCCGGTCACGCCGTAGCCGAACAGGGCGAAATCTCCTTTGCAGGGGTCATCCGGAAATAGTTTCCTGAAGTATCCGGTAATCTCGTCGGCTGTTGAAAAGTCTGCTGAATTCCTGGAAGTCAGGCCCATCTCCTTCGCGGTGGTGTGGACGTGGACGTCAAGCGGTATGATGAGTTCCGCCGGGTCGGTGTGGCGCCAGAGTCCGAAGTCCACTATGCCGTCGCGTCTCACCATCCATCTGCGGAACATATGGATCTTCTTGTTCGCGGCCCTGATGTCGCTCTTCTGGCCGAATATCCTGACTCTGACCTCGTCCGGGGAGAGCCATTCAATCGATTCATTCTCAGAGTAATAATCCTTCATTCTGCTGCATATTGCCGCGAATTCCGACCATTTCACGGTGCGGTGCAACGACGCGTCGTCGCTGCGGTATCTGCCTGACATCACGTAGTCATACGGCTTCCAGCCCATCTCGTCAAACATCCTGTTGCAGTCACGGACTATCATCGCGCGCCGCCCCCAGGCCAGATGCGCTGCCAGGAGGCCGGCTATCTCGACGTCCTGCAGGCAGGCCTTGTCCTCTTCGAGCAGTTTCACGAATCTGCGCGGAAACGCGATCGGATCCTCGGTGAAATACTGCGGATCGTTGTATTTTTCAGCGTATTGTCTCAATAATTCCTCCATTATTTCACCCTCCACGGATCTTCTTCGTACAATGTGTATTTCTTTGACTTGCGGAGCCACTTCTGTTCCTCCTGCTTCAGGTATTCGCGTGTTGTATCCCAGTCCAGCTCGCCGTTCACATAACACATTATGACCTCATCGTCCAGCAACTTCTCCATGCCGTCGAAGCGGAACTCCGGACACTCGTCGTGTACGAAGCGTATGGCCTTGAGCGCGTGGATGAGCGCGTGATAGCTTTCGCCGGGAGTGTAGATGAGCTGGAACCCGAAACAGGTCTGTCCGGCATAAATTCCGTAGGCCGGCACAAAACGCGTCCATCGCATATATACCTCCTTGCTGTAGAGAGGGTTGGCCGGGTCGTTCCATCCGCTGAGTCCGTGGCGCCTGTTATAGTCCGCCAGGGACTCCATCCACGGCGCTCCGAACTGCTCGAAAGGCCTCGTTGTGCCATGACCGTAACTTACATTGGCCCCCATCCAGAGACACTGACCGCTGTAGAAGTGGCCCACGAAGAGCCCTGCGAAATCCGTAAAAGGAGGTATGGTCCAAGGCATCAGCTCCTTGTTGACAAGTTCCGCGGATGCGGAGATGATGTGCAGCGGGAACTTTGCGTTCATCTCGCTGTAAATCATATTTGCCAGTTCACCGTAGGTCAGGCCGTGGCGCTGAGGCAGACCTATGCTGCCCATCGTGCCCTCGATCTGGCGTCCGGAAGGATTCTGGCGGTCTATAATATATACTGACAGCGGCAGCTCCGCGTCCTTGATGGTCTTGAACAGATTGAAGAGAAGCCGGGTGCTGTTGCTGTAGCGCGAGCCGGCGTCCTGCAGTTCGATGACGAGCCCGTCAACGTCCGCCAGGTCCTCCACGCATATGGATGTGCTTATCTCGACCAGCGGCACGTCCAGGCCCACAGGGCCGTAGAACGAATGCTCGGGAGTGAATATCCTCACGAGATTCATCTTCCTGGCGACAGTCTCGAAGAGATATTCGCCGTATTCCGGATGCCAGGCCACCTGATTGCAAAGGACGGCGATACGTCCGTTCTTCAGGGTGAGGTCCGGCTGTTCGAAAAATGGTGTGGTCCTGAAAGAGAACATCAGAGTTTCGTGTTGATGATAGTGATTACCTCTCCGGCCAGGGCGTCGGCGTCGGCTTCATTGCGTGCTTCGGCGTAGATACGGATTATCGGCTCGGTGTTGGATTTGCGGAGCACGAACCATTTCTTGTCGGCATCGAAGTCGACCCTAAGTCCGTCGGAGGTGTTGATCTGCTCGTTGCTGAAATGTTCCTTGACCGCCTCGAGCAACGAATCGATGATTGCCGGGTCGGAGATCTGTATTTTGTTCTTTGAGATGTAATAGTCCGGATATGTGGCCCTGAGGGCGGTGGCGCTGAGCTTCTTCTGTGCCAGGAGGCTCAGGAAGAGCGCGGTGCCGATGAGGGCGTCGCGGCCGTAGTGGAAGTCCGGCACGATGATGCCGCCGTTGCCTTCGCCGCCGATGACGGCGTTGCATTCCTGCATAAGGGTGGAGACGTTCTTTTCGCCGACCCTGGAGAACCGATATGTGCAGCCGTGTGCCTCGCTGACATCCTTCAGTGCACGGGAAGAGGAGAGGTTGGACACGGTGTTGCCCTTGCGGTGCGAAAGCACGAGGTCAGCCACTGCCACGAGAGTGTATTCCTCGCCGAACGGAACTCCGTCTTCGCAGATGAATGCGAGGCGGTCGACGTCCGGATCGACCGAAACACCGAGGTCGGCCTTCTGCTTGACGACCTCCGCGCTGAGACCGGTGAGATTTGCCGGCAGCGGTTCCGGATTGTGGGCGAAGTTGCCGTCAGGTGTGCCGTTGATGGTGATGCATTCTACTCCGAGAGCCTCGAAGAGGCGTGGCATTGCGATGCCGCCGACGGAATTGATGGAGTCGAGGACCACTTTGAATCCAGCTTTGCGTATTGCCTCCGTGTCGACGAGCGGATATTCGAGCACCGCCTTTATGTGGTCGTCGGTGAAATCCCTGCGGGTCACCTTGCCGATGCCGTTGACATCCGGGAAGATGAAATCGCCGGCTTCCGCGATCCGCATTATCTCCTTGCCCTCGGCGTCGCTGAGGAATTCTCCCTTTTCGTTGAGGAGTTTCAGCGCGTTCCATTCCTTGGGGTTGTGGGATGCGGTGAGGATGATTCCGCCGTCGGCCTTGCTGAAGAGGACCGCCATTTCCGTGGTAGGGGTGGAGGCCATTCCTGCATTGATCACGTCTATGCCGCAGGCCATCAGGGTTCCTGTGACAAGCGAATCCACCATTTCACCGGAGATGCGGGCGTCGCGGCCCACTACGACGCTGAGGCGCTCTTTGCCTGGGAACTTGTCCTTCAACTGGCGGGCGTATGCTGATGTGAATTTGACGATATCGATAGGGGTGAGGGCATCTCCAGTCTGTCCTCCGACAGTGCCGCGGATACCCGATATGGAAACAATCAATGACATAATTGAAATATTTTTGTATTTTTGAACAATTCAACAAAGTTAATAAATTCCATTCAAAATGAAGAATATCGCATCCCTCTCAGCGGCTCTTCTGCTCGTCGCAACTGCCGCTTCAGCACAGAACAATCTTTCAGGTATCCTCGGCAAGGTAGCCGGCGCGCTCGGCGGTTCCGACACCACCGCGACATCCATCCTCAATACCATCGGCAGCCTGATCAGCAACAACAAGTCCTCCGTGGACCAGATTCCTGGCACCTGGACGTATACAAGTTCAGCAATCTCTTTCAAGTCGGAGAACGCCCTTTCAAATGTTGCCAGTACGGTGGCTGAAGGCACTATCGAGAGCAAGCTCAATACCTATCTCGAGAAGGTGGGCATCGTTCCGGGCAAGTTCGCCTTTACTTTCAACAGCGACAGCACTGTGGTGATGAAGTATGGTGAAAAGAATTTCAACGGTACCTGGACCTATGACACCGAAAAGGCGCAGATCAAGATGAAGTTCGCCAAACTTGTGACCGTAAAGGGATATCTGACTATCTCCAACGGCAGCATGAAGGTGCTCTTCGATGCATCCACAATGCTCAAGTTCCTCAAGGCCGTCGCTTCCAAGTCAAATAACACCACACTCGCTTCGCTCAGCACCCTGCTCAAGTCCTACAACAAGATGTATGCGGGATTCAAGATGACGAAATAGCCCGCTTGCGACTACTTCAACTCCTCCCTTTTAGGCGGAATCTTCGCTGTGCTGCGATTTTGCCTAACGGTCGTCGGGCAAAGGAGGGAGCTAATCGCTATTTTGCAGCAATTTAGGCCATTTTTGCTGCAGTTTCAAAAAGAAACATTATTACTAAGAATCTGTTTTAAAATGATTCAATTATTCTATTACATATCTTTTTCGCCGTTTTCGCAGTATTCCTCAGTTACAATGGGACCCCATTGCTCCTTCGTAATCCTGTGAAAACATCTGAAAAATCTACGGTAATATCTTAAATCAATCATTTCAAAACAGATTCTAATTTGGGAATTAAATACCAGTTGGCCCGAAAGCACCGATGGATCTGCACAAAAAGTTAGTTTTTGTGCAGCAAATAGGCTCCGGTGAGCAATCCGTGCACAAATAATGGTTTTTTGAGCACGGAACAGGCCTTGGACAGTAATCCCTGCACATTTTCGCCTTTTTTGTGCAGGGAAATGCTGGCAATAACTATTGCCGCCGGTAGCCCGGGACTTATCTGGTTCCGGGCTTCACTGTATTCGATAAATGGGAATATTACTTCCTGACAAAATGCTTGAAATCTGAGCCGACTGTGCCTTTCTGGAATGTAGTTCCGAGCCTTTGCCATTCCATCTCATTCTTGGTGAGTTTTACGATCTTGAAGTCCTCTCCGGAGAAATCGGACATTTGAGGATCAAAAGACAGCACATCATTTTCTTCTCCAGAAAAAGTTACTAATGGCCCGACACAATATATTTTCTGGACATCGTGTTCGCCTGCAAAGACATCATAATAATGAATGTCAACCGTATTGTTTGGATGAAAGGTGTATGTCTCGCCGCCTTCCGGGGCATAGTACGGATAAGCGGAATAGTCATCCACCCAGGTGCCGAGGATATTTGCCTCGTTAATTTCTAATTTCGAGCATCCTGCAAAAGCAAGGATGGCCAGGATAAACAATGATATCTTCTTCATAGTATGTAACCTTTGCTTATATAACGCAGATAAATGCTGAATACGTTATTGTAAATTGCAATATATTAGGGTAAAGTTAGCGTTGAGCGTGGCGAAACGGATAGCCCTTGTCTTACAGGTTCTTCGCCATATTCAGTCTGTAAACTGCTACTTTGGTGAATTCGTCCTCTCCTCCAGCATCAGGAAATATCTCCCGCTCGAAACGGGCACCATTCTCAAGCATACAAACCTCAAGTATGCAAAGATATATTCCAATGTCAATACGGTTATAGTACGACACTGACGCCGCCGGCATAATTCCCCGTTTGCCAGGTTTGCGGTAACGGAAAACTGTCAGGATGCCATCCTTGTTCTCTACGTACCACGGCTGAGTGTTGCATGCACTCGGAGCGAAACGGGCGATGTCGGCGATGCCGGGATCATCACCTGACCAGATTTCGTCGAGGGGTTTGCGCTTCGCTTTGAACATATCCTTCCTGAATCTGGTGCCATCCGTCACTTTGTGGATTGCTATCATTATGACGAATTCCATCCCGTCGTACGAGGGCTCATCCGGTTTGCCGATGCCGAACCAGAGGCTTCCGATATTGTGACTGACCAGCCAGAGATCGAGCTGTTCGCCGATGTATCCCGCATTCATCAGATAGTTTTCCTTCTTTTCACTGTATATCAGGATACAGTATTCAGCATCGCGCTTGAAATTCACGTCCCTTGCAGGGACAATACGGACAGCGGTCCTGATTTCCGGTCGAAGCCTTTTGAATCCTTTCCAAGCCGCCACTATGGCCTCCAATTCGCTCTGAACAAGTCTGTCATTTCCTAAGCCTAGGAAAAGGTGGAAGGACTTCCTTTTGAAGATTGCCTCGTATTGGCTGGTATTAGTGTACGAATCCATGATTAAGCTCTTATATTGTATTTTCCAGTTATACTGCTTCCTTTGTATTCTATCCTGTCAGAATGGCTTGCCAACTCTTTTTGTATCGAGCGAAGAGGGTATTTCACGGTTGAAATACAATGAAGATTTGCCCATTTTCTCAGCAAACTCCTTGCGGGTAAGACCGGCCGCTTCCATTGCGTCCTTGATCTGCGCTGCCGTTTCAGCACGCCGTATCCTGGCAGAATCTTTCATGGTTCACATTTTTCACGAATATACTCCAATTTGCATAAATGTCAAATTATTGATATAAATGCGAAATATTGGGGTATCCAAAATTTCTGGTTGGATTTAGGGTATAAAGATATATTTCCAGTGAAGATGAAAAGAGGGTAAGTGGTTGGATTTTGACCCGAACCCTGAAAGTTAGACAAAAAACTTTCGGGGTTCACATCATTTCCGCTTACCCTTCTTTTGTGTTGGTCAAAATATCTGGTTGATATTTTTCTTCGAACGCATACTATCACATTTACCGAGCCAACACAGTTTTGTCGGCAAACATACTACGGTTCGTATAGAGTTAGGGCCGTTAAACGATTAAGTTTTGTGGTGAGGCATGAACCATCGTTTTTCGGTGACTGAAGTCAGCCTGTTCAGAGGACTGAAATATTCGGAGCCTTCTTCCTGACTGCAGGGCAAAAGAATAGCAGGGCAT
>JAZRZH010000025.1:0-30439 GCA_045601245.1 Bacteroidales bacterium | reverse complement strand
ATCCTTTGGCATTACTTGTTTAATGTAGCGATAGTCATCATCAAGTTTCTTCATATAGTTCTTGATGGCGATTAAGATATCCCATTGAGAACGGTTCCTGATTCGTCGATGAAGTTCACGCCCTGCACCACTTTTAAAGAGTCGGGTTCTTATGCATTCGGACATATTGATATAATCATCTTCGATCATCATTCTCTCCAATAACGTCTGCTCTTCTGGAGAAATGCGAAACTTAATTGATCTTTCTCTGTAGATTTTCTTGTAGAGTGTTTTGTCTTCTTGATCCCTAAGTATCGGGAGATTTTTGGATTTCTGTTTAGCTTCCATTTGGCTGTTTATTTATAGGGCTCCTGCTAGAATGAGATGACTGCGGAATCTCGAAACTCGTCCGACGGACGTATCTTTTCATATCGGATTATGCGGTTGAAAAGCAAGATGAACCGCAGGCGGTTTAGTTCCAGGTGGGGAATAAACACATCTTGTCAATTTGACAATCAGTATGTGGGTTTATGGGTTTATGCATTTATGTATTTATGTATTTATGTATTTATGGATTTGAATATCATGAAACTATATGTCATTTTTCCGAACTAAGATATCGCCCGATAGCCTCATCGAGAAGAGTCCACATTTGCACCTGGCGTTGAGCGGCCAGTACCTTTAAGGCGATATGATAGTCCTCTCGCATCGTGAGATTGACCGGAAATCTCCGGATTCCATCGGATTCGACCAATCTGGAATTATCTACATTCTTTTTTGGCTTGCGACGCCTAGTCACATTCTTAACATCTGTGGCTTTTTCAGAACTTATAGGATTCTTGATATCTGCCCGCATCTCTTGCCCTCTTGAGTTCTTGTCCTCCTTGTCTCTTGTATTCTTGAAATCTTGTTCTCTTGTTATGTCGCCCTCTTGGTCTCTTGGTGACTTGTTTTCTTGAGGTCTTGAAGTCTTTACTACTTGATTATTGTTATCGTCATCCTTGTAACCATTGAAGGAATTCAAAGCTTCCTTCATCTGCCCCATAAAGAGTTCCGCTGGATTTGTCTTTGCCATAATATGTCTACTTAATTCTGTTTAACAGTTCTGTAACAAAAGCATCGTAATCCTTTACAGCCATATTCCTGCTCAACGGATGGAACAGTCCACGGCCAATTGATTCCTCCATCATCACGGTCTTGCGGATAGTCTGATGAAAAGGCAATCCGGGGAAATATGAGGCTACCGATTCCTTTGTCTGTTCATTAACCTTAAGGTGCTCGTCGAGCGTAAAGAGAATTCCGGCAATTTTTGAGTTCTGCCCTTGTGAACGCGCAATCGCGTTGGCATATTCCATAGTTGCACAGGTCCCTTTGATGTCAAGTGGTACAGGCCACATCGGGATAATGACCCAATCTGCCGCCATCAAGGCTGCTCTAGTAAAAACATTCAAAGAAGGCGGACAATCTATTATGAGATAGTCCAAATCTTCCCAATGAGTCGAATTTGATTTCAGGATGAAACGTTCGGCAAAATCAACACTTTCTTGTTTCAACGCTGCTGGTAGCAACTCGATTCCCTGATCCGCAGGGATGATTCTTGTAGGGAATCGGCTATCAATAGTGTATCCTTTCCATGCAGAGCAATCTTTCATCTGTTCAACAATCGATGGGAATGTTTCCGGAATCTTAGCATTAAAGATAGTTTCAACATCACCCTGTGAATCCAAGGATAGCCCTGCAGAATAATAGCCTCGTTGAGAAAGATTGGCCAAAATTGCTCCGGCTGTGGTGGATTTACCAACGCCACCCTTGTTGGCGGCTATCGCTATTACTTTGGATTTCTTAGTCATATATTCGATCTATATTTAGTTTGTACAAGCGTGGTCAACTTTGCTCTAAGAACATTGTTCTTGAGAGCATTGTTCTAAAAACTCAGTTCTAAGAGGTGTGTTCTAAAAGGCAATCTTCTTAAGAACAAGGCCAACAATGTTCTTATAAAAAATAAATATTAAATAATTATATATTATATATTTATATAATAAGAACATTGTTGAAATTGTTCTAAGAACAATGTTCTTATGTGTGCAATGAAGATAAGTTATCATCGGAATGTCGTTTTTCTGAAAGTAAAGGTATGCGATGGATAACACGCTTTGAATTCTTCCGCAAGGGCTTTTTCTCTTTTTATAATGTCAAAAACTTCTTGAGTACAGGAAATCCGTACTTCATGTTCATTAGCAACTACATTAACAGAGGTGTCAACCAGATATCCTAACTCCTGCGGTGATACCACATGTAATAGTTTTAGAAAATACTTATGAAATTCCGGACATTGGGGGAATCTGCAACCTCTATTGAAATTATCCCATGACATTGCCCGCGCAACCAGTTCATCATTAGGAAGCTTTATTTCGAATCTTTTTAGAGTGTCTCGAATAAATATATCTGTTTCGGATATTCCATAATTGCGAACCAGCATCACATATCGGATCTGAGCAATTGTTTTTGGCAAAAAATCCACGCCACCAATTGTTCGTGCTTTCATAAAAAGAGGTGGAATAATCTCCGGGATAGCGATATGAGATTTATTCGCTGTACCCAACCGGCAAACGGCACTGGCCATGCCAGCCTTCGCTCTACGCTCATGAGCAGCGGTGGACTCGCTATTAATTATGTCTAGAAGCGTTGCGAGCTGCTTATCTTCACAGATCGGGTTATTACAATCATACAGGCCGGTTCCAATCTGTAATATCGATTGAAAAAAGGATTCATTTAAACTCACTTGTGCCATAGCTCGCATAACCGCCGTGGATATTTTAATAGGAATGAAATCTTTAGCCATTATTTGTTAAAATCCATGGCAATCCTTATCTTTGCTCTTGTGAAAACGCATTCAGGATTGCCTGTTTGTAAATGATATATTACACACCCATTGCCGTGGGTGTGTTTTTATTTATTCTGCGGATTGAATACCTCATCTACCTTTTGTGCGTCGAAATTGAATTGCCGGCCAACTCGCCGTATAGCCGAATCCAAAATTCCAGAATCCTTGTATTTTTGAGCGGTAGGAATGCTAACGCCCAGATAATCTGCAAGTTGGCGAATCCCATGAAGGTACTTGACGCCACCATCGTTTATATTTTTATCCCCATTTGTCATCATACTAGGATTAAGCCCCGAAACAGACGCGGCCATTTGCATTAGCGGTTCCTTCTGTTCCTCTCCTGATATCATGGACATCATCGAGAGTAAGAGAAGCATCATCATTTTGTCTTTGTCTTCCTTTGCCATTTTTCTAAACGTTAAATTATCTATATTGAACTTTGTTACGTTTGTTACAGTGCAAAGGTAGAA
This sequence comes from Bacteroidales bacterium, assembly GCA_045601245.1. Classification (GTDB taxonomy): domain Bacteria; phylum Bacteroidota; class Bacteroidia; order Bacteroidales; family UBA932; genus Cacconaster. The sequence continues at coordinate 27,106 of JAZRZH010000025.1, read as the reverse complement.
CTCCTTATGCGGGGTATCATGGAAAATTAAAATTATTTTCAGCACATAAAACACTGATGATAAATTAGTTAGCTATAGGATGGAAATTATTTTGCGGGGTTTTGCGGGGACCAGATGCATCAATAGTTTAACATGTTGAATTTCATAATAAAAGCGCTGACCAAAATATGAGGATGGGGGAGAATGGAACAAGTTCAAATAATAAGCGGCTCCTACACTAGTGTGTGGAACCGCTTACATTATTTGATTGAAATCAAGCTTATTTGATGACCCTCCAGTGACCGCCCTTCTTGCTAGCCACTCGCTCTATTAAGCCTTCAGATTTCATTTTCCGGATAGCTTTTTCAATACCACCTATTGACATGCCGAGCGCCACGGCGATTTCGGGTATAGTGATGGTTGGCTCGCTTTCCATTAGCGTTTTTATGCTATCAACCGTTTTTACCTTACTTTTTACCTTACTTTTTACCTTACTTTCTACATTGCTTTCTGTGTGGCCATCCAAAGATGAACGAAGCTCAAAAGACACCGTTGTACTAGTAATGTTCCGGTTTATCTCAACCTTGCGGCCAGTCAAGGTCTCCCATCCCTGCATCTTGTGTAACCCGAATCCAACATTTTCGGCGACATCCGCAAAACGAAACAGCTTCGCTACGGTAGGATTCCTCGGATTGGTGTATGCACGACCTTCAATCTCCTTCAAGTCAATCGGGATGGCTCCGCCATTGACAAACTCTATACTATTGGTGTAAACATGGATGCAAGACCTGAGCGAGTTGAACTGGTCGGCATGCATGAGAAAGTTTGCCAATGCTTCACGCAGTATGTCATACTGCCTGGTGTCCCCGACATTGCGGCCTTCGCTGTTCAACTTGAACGGGATGTCAACAATTGTCTGGAGACGGCGGTTAATTACACGGTAGGCATTCCACAGATTCTCCTGCTCGGGGATACGGTAGTTGTATCTATCATCGGCCTCTTCTATGTTCCGGCCAGCTATCTCAACATAATCAACGCAGAAAGTTGGGATATATGCGGTCACCCTGTATCCCTTGCCGAACATCATCAGACCGGCATAGCTCAACTGTCCATCTTTGTTGATGATGTTTGTCTTAAAGCAGAATTCCTGGTCTGAATCTGTCTCGAAAGCCTGCTTGGACTTTATGGCAGTCAGATAGGATCTGTAATCATGCAGGGAGTCGATAGACAACTCATCAAAGGAAGAACCATCTATGAACTGCTCTGACTTGACTCCGAACATCTGATCTCTGAGCATGGCAGAAATTTCCTCATTGGTTGCCCTCCGGTCTCCGGAACCGGACCTAATAAACACATTGTTCAGGGAGCCGCCAAAATATATAGGCTTGTCAGGTGAGGAAGGAACGAAGAAAGCGAATACATTTTTACCGTCAATGTCATATTTTTCAGAACGAGGAAAAATCTTGCAGTTCATCTTTTGACCGCCTCTGAGTGTATTAAGGAAATCCGACTCGACATGTTCGCCATCAGAAACCCCTTGAACTTCGAATTTTTTTCCAATCTGCTTGATACCAAAGACAATCCATCCACCAGATGTATTGCTGAAAGCACTCACCGTTTCCCACACATTGGCCGGAACCTTGCATTGAGCTTCCTTGGCTTCAAAGTCATCCCATTCGATGTCCTGCAGATGTAATAGCAATTCTTCCTTTGTCATAGTCAAACATATTCTACAACAAATTTAATCATAATTGTCAATCCTGACTATAGTTCCATGATATTAACCCCCATTAATCAATATCCTTTATTCTCGCGGTTTCTTTTTCTTTTGTCACACCGTTCTTCAACGTATTTATCATAATTCTCAGGTGTGACACCCGTACATTCTTCAATGACATATTTCGCCTTTAGAATGAGACTTTCGGTTGGTTTCCCAAACAATTCACCTATCCGTTTGTTGCTATCATTCTCTAGATTCCAGAATGATAAAGCTTTTTTGAACCAACCTCCTTTCTTAAAAAAACAAGGCCCATCTTCTGATAATAAAAGGAGAATATGGATCCATGCACTCTTGTTCTTCACTTTCCCTACGAGTTCTCTATCCATAAGGAAAATGCCAAAAATAAACGACTCCGGAGAAACATCCCCAAATAATTCATATCCAATCGCACAATGAAGTGCTTTGGTCAGCATAAAAGCGTCATTATCCGGCATTTTGATCCTATCGATAAATAATTTAATAATCTTTTCAGACATCTCAAGAGCGCTGTCAATTGTAACAATCTTCTCTTTGATGCGTTTTTTCATACTTGCATTCAATGGATTGTCAATATATGGAATTCCCAGCGCATCCATTTCTGACGGGGATAAGTTGTAACTGTCTTCCCAATCCATACCCATTTCGGCATTAAATAGTTGAGCATCATCGCCAATACTATCTTCCTCGTTGTCAGAGTAATAGTCATCGCGTGGTTCGTCATCCTCAGTATCAAAATATCTTATCCCAGAATAATGATGCTGCCACTCTTTTCCCGATCCGATCTCAAGTCCACCATCAGTGATAACTTCGTCCGCCATAATAAGCACGTCATTCCTGGCGAAAAAGACCTCATCTTTTATCTTTCCATAAGCATAGTCTTGTGATATCTTTTCTCTATTTTCCGATATATAGCAACTGCACTCCCATATCATATCACTTAACCGATGAAGTTCTGACGGCTTTTCTCTACCAATCTTCGACAAGTACCCTTTGATGTCCACTTTTGTTAAGGTTGAGCAATAGTCTGCCAAGGAATTTATCGTTTTACGGACATCCCCAGGATGAATGATTATTTTGTCGTCGTGAAAGAATGAGATAATGTCAATGAAATCTTTGTACTCCATATTACAGCAAATTATTCATCTTGTTCATTTCCTTAGCCTTTATTGTATCCGCAACCTCGATGTACGGTTTTATGGCTTTATAGTCATTGTGGCCTGTCCACTTCATCACGACATTCACCGGGATTCCTGCAGCAAGGGCGTTGCAGATAAACGACTTTCGGCCCTGATGTGTCCCAATAAGTTCATACTTGTGGTAAACCATATCTATTCTCTCGCTACCGCGATATTTTGTCAAATGTATCTTCTCATCAAATCCAACCAGTTTACATAGTTCTTTAAGATAATCATTCATCTTTTGATTGCTAATGACAGGAAGGGCTTTGTTGTCAGGGAACTCGCAATCTTTATACTTGTCCAGTATCCTTCTTGCCTCGTCATTGAAATCTATGCTGAGAGTGTCTGCAGTTTTTATGGTCGTAATCTCGATATGATCGTCCTTTACATCGCTTCGACGTAGATTATAGACATCCGAGTGGCGCAAGCCGGTGAAGCAACAGAAGATGAAAACATCCCGGACGCGTTCAAGATAGGCTTTGTTTTCTGGAAGTTCACAGGCTTTAAGCTTTCGAATCTCATCGATGGTGAGAAAGATGATCTTCTTTTTTGTTGTAGCGAGCTTTGGTTTGTAGTTCTCGAAGACTGATGACTTATGATAATTATTGCGTAGTGCCCATCTGAGGAACCATTTCAGGTTGGCAAATTGCTTTACAATAGTCTCGTTCGACAAGTTCTCTTTTTCGCGTAGGAATGTAAGAAAAGCAGTAAGCCCCTTTTCTGAGAAGTCTTCAAATCGCGGTTGTACTTTCCAATTCTTTATATGTTCTCCAAGGGTGTTGAACTTCTGTATCGTGCTATACTGCCAGGAGTTCTTCGATGATTCTGAACTAATGAACAGACTGAAAGCATCCCAAAATTTGGTTTTTACTTTTCGAACCGATTTCACTGCCTTGTCAAGCATCCTGGAATTGAATGCTTCTTCAAGTTCAGCTTTTGTTGGGTATCTTTCGAGCAATTCAAACTCCTTGAATGCTTCTTCTATTTCATAAGATGCTTTATTCAGGTAGGCATTAATTGTAGAAGCTGGGACATTGTTCTTCCCAAAGGTATTCTTTCTTACACGCTGCTGCCCTTCATCCCACTTGTCAGCGTCAACAAGAAATCCGGTAAGAATTTCAAGCCTTTGAGAGTTGTACGTTACCCTCATTCTGATGGCCAAATTCTGAGATATTTGCTTACCTTTGTATGAACGCGATTTCAGGGCGAACTGAATGTTACGGCGAATTATCATAGCTCTTTGATATCTGAGATTATTTTTAGGCCCAAATTTGGGCCCAAATTCTTTTTATCAAAGATATATAAATTTAATAAACCTAACAATATCAATCGCGTAACCAATTGATATATAGCAATATTTTATACAAAGATGTGAAAGGGTGATAGTTCGCCCATCTCCACATAAAAAGGGAACTCGCAGCTGCGAGTTCCCTTTTTATGTGGAGATGTAAATCCGGGGGCCGCAGCCCCTCATCCCTTGCCGGCGGGCTGAAGCCCTGCTGCTCGGGCCGCGGGCATCAAAATGCCCGCTGTGAACCCACTCGCGACTTCGCTAGCGCCTGATGGCGCTATTCTTTTTTTTGGCTAATGGACATTCTGAGGTCACCTGAACAAAAAGCAGGACGGATTCGACATCCTGCCCGCCGCCTTCCAAGGCAACCGTAAAGAGCAGAACTTCAAATTAATAAGTGATAAGAAACAGACTCTATTACTTTCATATCTATAGCAAATATCAAATATTACATTACATATTATGACTAATTTTAGCATATTCGTATTAATTTTGCAACCTGAAATTTTTAGGCGAGTATGAAAAGATTAGTATTCTTATTGGTCATTGCTACTGCGGTAACATCCTGTACCAAAGAGCCATTCCGGCAAGCCGGTAGAGGCGATAAAAAAACTATCGGCGTGAACGTATCCGGGTGTAATTACGTTATGACCCGATCAGAGTCCGGAGACGGTGAACTTTTCGACTCCTTTGTCGTCGACAGCATCGGAGATCAGGTGCTCAAGATTGACGGATATGTCTCGGACTCCTGTCCGGAGGGCTGGGGAGCTGATACCAGGGGATCGATAATTACGACCACCGGCATATCAAAGTTCTGGATGACAGCCTATGGCAACGCCGATTGGCATGACAATGCAACGAATACAGACTATTCGGCCAATTCGAAGTATTTCGAAGCCAAGGTGGTCACAAAGGACAGCGGTACTGGTGCATGGTCAATAGCGAACAGCCCCACTTGGATAAATGACATCGGAATGACCTTCTGGAGTTGGTCAGGATTTCTATCACCAGCGCCGGGACCGGACCCTGTCGATGATGATCCCACCGACAACAAGGCAACATTTTCGTACACCAACAATGGCACGCAGGACTTGATATATGCCTTCAACCGGGAGAAGAGAAAATTCGACAGCAAGGGGAATATCACCGAAGGCTCTGGCACCTACAAATCGGGGTCAAAGGATGCAATGGACATCAAATTCTATCACGCCCTTGCCGCCGTGCGTTTCGACGTTTCTGGTCTCAAGAGAAACGGACTCACTATCAAGAGCATCGTATTCAAGGGAGTCGTGAACTATGCCGACTGCGAAATCACTGTCGGAACCGCCACTACCGACAATCCATTCCCGCTGTCATTCGATTGGACACCGAAGACCGGTACTTCCAACAAAGCCGACTTCACCGTTGCTCTGGCCTCGACTGATTTCACAGAGACTGCAGACGGCATCGCCAATGCCCTGATGCCTATGAGCAGCAGCAAGTTCCTCTTCCTGATCCCGCAGGATGTTCAAGGCAAAGATATAACCGTTGAACTTACTTTTACTAATGCTTCCGGAACGGATAAGACCCTTACAGCAAGCCTGAACCACGCTACGCCGTGGGATGCTGGCAAATACTACACCTATAGGCTGACCTGCGGATCAGTTGACCTCGCGTTCACCGGGACCTCTCCGACCGTCAATGTAAAAAACACAGGAAGTGCGAAGGCATTCCTCAGAGTCGCCATCGTGGGAAACTGGTGTATGAATTTATCCGGCTCGCTCTATCCTGTTTCCGAATGCCCGACCTCGGACATCACGTTCACCACTCTCCACAACACCACCGACGACAGCATCACCGGAGCCGGCGGCCATTGGGTACTGAACACCTCTGACGGATACTGGTACTACTCCAAGCCTGTAGATCCGGGCGTGGAGGTGCCGCTGTTTGCCGGATATTCAGCGAACAGCAGCGCCACGCACCCTGCCGGGACATCGCTGAAACTGACCGTCGTCGGCCAGGCCGTCGCTGCCGGAAGCGAGACCAACTGGGCCGGAGCGGCCACCGTAAGCAATTAATGTCGGACAGAATCGGAATAGAATTGAAACAGAAATGAAATCACTCCATAGAATAGTATCTGCAGCCGCCGTGCTGCTGACAGCGTCGCTGAACGCATTTTCACAGACCCCTGGCATCGACAAGGTGCATGTCAGAACCTACGTTGAGTCATTCAACTACGAGACAATGACCGGTACCGTCGCCATCGAATCGTTCGTCGAGAAAGACATCGTGGACCCTGATGCCACTGTCAAACCTCTTGACATAGTCCTTGTGCTGGACATATCCAGTTCAATGGATGGCGAGGTTGATATTCCCAAGTATATTCCACAGTCTTCAACTGGGTACAAGTATAAAGATTTTCCCGACAATAGATACTACCTTTATAATGGTGAATACTATAAGGTTGAAAAATATAGCCCATCCAAAAAGAATTTTTTTCTTCGATTCACGCCAGACGGAGGCTCAAGCTATCTCTATCTGAAGGGAACCGGAGACCCCACAACAACAATGCCGGATGCAGTTACAGATGACAAGGATGTTATTTGGACAGGAGTCCTGTACACCCAGGGCAAAAAGACACGATTGGATGTAATGAAGGATGGTGCAGCGCATTTCGTGGATATCATCTATGGCAAGTCCTCCTCAACCATCGACAACCGAATTGCCGTCGTACCTTTCGATGGCAGCGCCCACGATGGCGGCGGCTTGATTGACGTGTACAGCGGTGCCGGTACCTTGAAAAGCTATATCAGCGGACTGAATTTCGGCAGTGGTACGGCCACCGGCAAAGGAATGATGGCGGCACAGGGTATAATTGAAGGTCTCAGCAGCACCGAACTTAGCGACAGGGAACAGTATGTGATCCTGTTCACGGACGGCGATGCCAATAACAGCGATGAAGAGATGAATGCCGTCAATGCAGGCTATGCCATAAAATCTCTGGGAGGGACGGTTTACAGTATTGGTCTGACCGCAGGTATGAGTGACTGGGCCAGGACAATAATGGACTATGTCTCATCTGACTATCCGACTATTCAAATTCAATATGCCGCAGGTCATGACTGGTTTGAGTATCTTGGCGATACGAAGACGTCATCTGATTATTACCTTGAAACAGCCAACGGTTCCGACCTTGGAGATATCTTTGCAATGATTGCCAGCAACCTTGATTCGCAGATGCTGGAATTCGGTACTGATTCCGAGGTGCAGTGCGAGATTTCCTCCACCCTGCAGATCGACCTGCCGAGCGGTGCTTCTGACATCAAAGCCTACACCGCCAACTGCACTGGAGTCAGCGGAGGAGATTTCTCCTTCGGCACACAGACAGAGTTGACCGGTCTTACCATTAATGTCAGCTCAAACGAAATAACGACAGAGGGCTTCGACTATACCGAGAACTGGTGCGGCCAGGACGGTTCGACAGTCCACGGCAAGGAGCTGATCATCAAGATTCCGTTCAACTTCATCCCTACATCCCTTGATGACAAGCTGAGCGATATCTACGCTGACGACAAGGCCCCCGCCTTTACCAAAGATGGCAACCAATACGCCCTTGCCGCGCCACCCGCCGCCCCTGAGTTCGTCGAACTTATCATCACCAAGAGCGGTCTTCTCACGGGCGAAAGCGCCATTTTCGAAATCGAGAGGGCTCCGCTCGGAAGTGAGACAGCCGCCGTCAAAGTCAACAGGATTGTCCTGACGGGCGCTGACGATACAGGCACGGCAGTCTCACACAAGGTTTATTTCCTGAATCCCGCTGCAACCTATAACGTCACCGAGCACACGGACTGGAGCTGGACCTACAAACCGACCGAAACGCCGCAGTCCAACGGATTCATCAAGCAGTCCAAGGATATGACGACTGTCCCTGCCGGAACGACCGCCACCCTGAATTTTGTCAATACCAAGTACGATTCAAGCAAACTTCCGAGCAATGCGGAAGCCATAAAGAAATAGGAGCAGAAGCAAGAAGAAGTTTTCCAGTCGCAGTCGAATTGATGGCAATACGGACAGGCTCTAAAACTCCGAATAATCAGTTGTCAGTTTCGCGACCGTATATGTATGGCTGACCGACGGATCGGTCGGAACCGTGAAGATGGCACGGACCTCCCAGTTGACTCCGCAGGCGTTGCCCGTCAGCTGGTCGTGACGGCGGATATCCTCCATTGTAATATCTTCAGGCAGCGGACAATACCAGTAGCGTTTCGTCTCAGAGCCGCGCCAGTGCCTGCCGGTGCGTCCCTGTTCATTCTGCCAGAATGAAGCCAGCGCCGCATTGGACACCTTGGCTTCCTTTCGGATGAAATCCGCAGCCTTCTCATCGTTGACCCAGAGTTCGACGCGCCAGTTCTCCGAATCATTGTCAAAGACCTCGGCCACCAGTGCTCCCTTCGCCTCCGGGAATCCCTTCGTGAGAGCATCACCGTGCTTCTGCGCCGGATCATACCAGTTGAATTCCAGACCGGCCTTGCCGGTGTAGATTTGCGAGCCGTCATAGACGCGGAACTGATAATCCTTGTCGCGTCCCGTCCCCTTGAAGCGCCAGTCGCGGACATTCGCTCCGCTTATCGAATAGACATTGTACCCGCACGGAGTGCCGCAGAGGCAACTGTTGGATGCCCACCAGGCGCCACAGGCAGTGCCGTGGATGTGCTCGTATATCGCAGATCCGGAGACGGTCTTCGCCTTGTGGATATAGTTTTCCTGAAGGTGTGAATGTCCGGCCATAATGTGGCACTCCCTGAATGTCTTCATCATTGACACCACTTCCTTGTGGAGCCTGTCATTTTTGGCATCGGCCCCGCGGAACGGAATATGCACGCAGAAAATCAGCAGTTTGTCCTCGGGATGGTCCACACACGCAAGGTCCTGGCGCAGCCACTCCAACTGTTCCGGTGAGAAGCCGCCCGAATATGACCAGGTGAACTTGTTGGGCTTGGAACTCCCGTGCTTGCCAGTGACCATAATGTCATCCATCACGACGATATGGGCATCTCCCCTGTCGAACGAATAGTCGGACGGGCCAAAGGTCTTCACGAAGAGACCGTGCGCCCTGTAGTCATCGTCAGCATCATTGTCCGTATCCTCGACGAGCGAGTTGTGGTCGTGGTTGCCCATACACTGGAAGAAAGGCAGATACCTGCCGTTGACAGAGACATTGGACATCGAAGCGGCCATCTCGTCCCAGATTCCGGCACTGTCATAGGTAACATCTCCGAGCGTCACCGCATAGACAGGGCTGCCGCAGGATGCGGCCGTGGCCTTGATGTCCTCAACCGTCTCCGCGCTATAGCGCGCCACAGTATTACTCATTGTACACTGGGGATCCCCGATCATTACAAGCGTAAAATCCTTCTCCGGGCCATCCTTGAGCGGAGTCAGCTTGAAATCGATCCTCTGCCTGCGCTTGTCACTGATATCCTTCGCGCTGTAGAATGCCGGCAGATGGCTCTGCTCATCGAGAGCAACCTCATATGCCGCCGGAGTGGTATAATATATCTTCTGCGCCCTGCTGTCCGGCGTGATGCTGTATCTTCCCAAGGAATCCGTCCTGACATATGAGTATCCGTCCGTCACAGGAACCCCGGCGATTCCGCGGCCCGTGGACCTGTCAGTAATGCGGCCGATGACAGTCACCTCGCTGCGGACCCACGGATCCAGATGTTCGTTGCGCATAAAGTCGATGTTGAGGGCGGTAGCCTTATTGTCCTCCCCTTTCCCGAATTCAAATTCGGCATACATTTCGGCTGATGCTTCGATAAGAAACCGCTTGCCGTTGACGTGCTTCAGCGGATATTCGGCATTGTTTTTCAGCACCTTGAGCCAAATGCGTCCGTTGCGCCCCACAACTTGCATATCGCCGAAGACATCCTGGCCGCGGTATTTCCCGACCAGCAGTTCAGATGCCGGAGCCGGCTTGAACCAGTCCGGATCGCTCCGATGGCGCAGCTCATCCTGATATGCCGCAGCAGCCCCGGCGTACCACCGGGCAAGATAATCAGCATCATAATCATAATCCTCAAGACCGAGCACAAGGTCAACGAGACGGTACATTATCGCGAAGCGCGGCTCGGGGCCGATGCTGCCTGTAGCCTGAAGCGTGAATGTCAGATTATGGTCAGGAATGAAGGCGCAGAGCGCAATGATGCCGGCATTGGTTCCGGTGTGGAAAATGATCTTCGCCTTGCGGCTCTGCTCCACAAACCATCCGTGCGCATAGGACTTGATACCTGTTTCGTTCTGCCAGATGATATTCATCGCGGTGTGGAGGAAGTCCATCTGCTCCTTGGAGATAAGGCGCTTTCCACCGGCAACGCCGCCGTTGAGATGGAACTGTGCCCATTTCATAAGGTCACCCGGCGGGCAGCAGATGCCGCCTTGCGGACCGCCGGTCGAATATGTTTTATATGTGAGATAATCATCCGGCACACGGCTCAGCGCCATCGTATCCGCGCTGCGGCCGAAGCGGTACGGACGGGCTGCACGCCCCTCCTTCACGGCCTTGGTGTAATCCGGGCCAAGGAGGATCGTCCCGCTCATTCCGAGCGGGTCGAATATGCGCTCCTGGAGATTCTGTTCGTAGGATTTGCCAGTCACATTGACAATGATGCGCGCTGCAATCTGGAACATCACGTCGTTGTATTCGTATCCGGCGCGGAACGGATAATTCGGTCTGATTGCGGCGATAGCGTGATATACGTCATCACGGTTGTACCCGAGGCGCTGGAACCGCGTCCCGGCCTCATTGGCCAGGCCTGCCCGGTGGCAGGTAACATCCTTGATCAGCATATTATCCGTCACCCACGGGTCGTACATCCTGAAATCATCAAGGATATCGCAGACCTTGTCATCCCAGCTGATCAGTCCCTCATCCACAAGCGTGGCGAGCAGATATGTGGTGAATGACTTCGTCACCGAAGCGATCTGGAATATCGATTTGTCTGTAATAGGTGCGCCTGTTTCGGGATCGCTGTATCCATATGCTTTCGCGAAGATCGTCTCGTAGCCGTTGCCCACCTGGATGTACATCCCCGGCAATTTCCAGTCATTCTGTATCTGGCGGCAGTAAGCATCAAGATTGTCGAGCACTTCCTGATGAGTACGCTCGACGTGAGTATAGAGATTGGAATTAGTCTGAGCCGCGGCAGTGTGGCATAGCAGCATTGCGGCGAGGAGTAACATCCGGCTTCGTTTCATATACGGAAAGCATTTATTTTCGCAAATTTATACAATTTGCATAACCGGTCAAACAATGAAATTGGCGCATATCTTCACTAATTACCATTTTTTTGATACTTTTACGCGCAGTTAACCAATTAGGTACACAAATACAAATGAGAACAACCAATCAATCTGCATACATTGCCCCAAAGGCAAAGGAAATTGCGACCCGAGTTTCAGAAATCCTTTGCGGAAGCGTATTGGGATCAACAGACAACGAGAAATACACTGAAGAACTCTACGAATGGTGATTGTCATGAAGCATATGATATTCGCGGCAGCCGCGATGGGTGCGGCAACCTTCCTTTCCGCCTGCAATGAAACATTCGAGGAGACCGGAATCTGCGGACAGGACGAATCCGTTATCACAATCTCTGCGACCAATGACACCGGCACGCGTTCTTCTCTGGTCGGAGGCTCAGGACAGGACAGGAACAATGTCACTTTCACGAAAGGCGACGCATTGTCCGTCTGCACCTACAAGACAACCGTAAATGATTTTGGATCCAGCCAGGCCAATGTCAAATTCCAGTTATCCGGCAATCCATATTCCGACGGATCGGCAGATTTCGCAGGTACGATCACCCTGTCGAATAATCCGGACATCTACGCAATGTATCCGTATCAGGAGAATGTGACTTGCAGCTGCAACAGCAGCGGAATAACGATGCACGTCACGATACCCAAGGTTCAGAAGGCGGTGAAAGGTTCGTATGACCCAGCCGCCGCACTCAGCGCGGGAAAGGCCTCCCCGCTGTCCAACAAGCGGACAAGCATATCCCTGACCAATCTCTGCTGCCTGATCAAATTCACAGTTCCCGAGGGATGCCACGCAACCAGGGCGGAATTCTGCGACAATCTTATGGATTACAACAACCTGACCCTTGCCGGAAACGTGGACATCAAGATAACGAGCGGCGGAGAGGTGAGCCTTGACCTGCAATCAGGGAGAGGACCATACGACAGCGAAGACACGGTCATTCTCGAGGGCGAGATGGAAGGCGGGTGTGACTACTATTTCGTCGTAGCTCCTATAAAGCTTCAGTCAATGCAGGTAACCTTGTATGACGGAGATAAAAAGATCAGCGAGGTCCTGACAAACAGGGACGTCACGCTGAAGCGCAGCCAGATCCTGAACCTGGGCGTAATGGGCTACAAAGAGCTGAAAGGTCGCGGATATGATTGGGACCCATACCTGATCGAGAACGTATATGACCTCATTACGATGAAGACTATGGCCGAGTACTCCGTAGATGATACATATTTCATCCAGACTCAGGATATCGACTGCGAGGGCAGGGCTATGGGAATCGGGGCCGACCGTACGTTCCGCGGACATTATGACGGGGGCGGACATACAATATCGAACTACAAGGTCGCAGGCGCCCTGAGCAGCTGGAATGCCTATGCCGGCCTGTTTTCACATATCAGCGACTGTGTCATAGAAAACCTTTCCGTGAAGCCTGCCACCGATGCCTCAGGCAACGTCATATCAGGACCGTACGCCGCTGTGGGATGTCTTGCCGGCATCGCCAGGGGCAACTGTACCATATCCAACTGCACGCTTCTGGAAGGCGGCTACAAATGCAATCTCTCCGGCGCCGACACCTTGTCCAGCTACCTTGCGTTCGGCGGCCTTGTCGGGACCACGGACGCCAGCTGTACATTCACAGGATGCACCAGCAATGGCAATCTAACATTCGAGACAAGCAGCGGCAAGACTGCGGTAGCCGGCGGCATCCTCGGATTCGCTGAAAACACCCTTAAAGACAACAAATGGTCCGGAACCACAGGCTGGGAATGGGAATGCCAGCATATCCGTATGGACAAATGCCGCAACACCGGCAGCGTCACAGTCAGGAATACCGGATTCCAGGCATACGCCGGCGGAATCCTCGGATATGACAGGGATGACGGCACATACCAGGCGCTGAGTCCGCAAATCTCCAACTGCGTGAACAAGGGCAGCATCTCGGCTACTGCGACGACCTCCGACACGGACGCATTTGCGGGAGGCATCATCGGCTACAACGGATCCGACGGATTTAACAGCGACACGCCTTGGGTCCACAACTGCCTGAATACGGGAACAATCTACGCATACGGAGATGACGCCAGCAGCGGCGGAATCATCGGTTGCTGTTATGACTATGACACGCAGCTTGCCGGATGCATCAACACGGGCTCTGTCTCAGGAGGGAATGACCCTCACAACGGCGCTATCTGCGGTATGGGTTATAGCGGGGGACTGTTCAGCTATGAGGGAGGCACTTGCTACCGCTGTTTCTGGATCACCAACGGCCTGCCGATCTGCTATGACCAGAAGGACAGCGATAATGTCAACTTCAACCTGGAATACATAGATTCGCAGGATGTGAACAGCCTCATACACGGAATCGGATCCGAACATTCAGGCTGGACGACAAGCGAATGGGCAAGCAAGGCCGTCGAATGGAAAGGCAGCTGGGGAATCAAGGACGGTCACCAATACGTATCCCTGGACCTCAATTTCTGACGAATTATCGGAATAATCAGTTACTGTGACCGCAGTGAAGGAATACACCTGCGACATACTTCTTACCGGAACGATGGGCGACATCGGGGAGATGGTCCGCAATTCACTGGAAGCGCACGGGCTCTTAGTGGAAACGATGCCATTCCAGCAGGAGACCCTGCGCGATGAAGCGGGATACAGGCGGGAACTGGCACGAACGCTCGAATCCTGCTCTCCGCGCGTGATAATGCCCGTTGGATGCCAGATCGCAGCAGCGCGATGCCGCGACATCATCCCGGCCGGGACCATTCTGGCGGCCGAAGATTCTGATAGAATCGAACTGCTTGACAGCAAGACATATTGCACCAGCCTCGCCGCCGGGCTCGGGATCCCCACACCGCGGGTTTACGGCAGCGCGGACGAGGTGGTGAATTATCCGGTGATATTCAAGAAGGACGGCTCATTCGGCGGACGCGGAGTCCGCAAACCGGCCTGCCGCGATGCGCTCGACAACATCCTCGCGCACGAGAGCGCGCCGTATCTGATAGAAGAATTTATTGAAGGCGAAGATTACAGCATCGACGTGCTGCGCTGCGACGGCAATATGCTATACGGCTGCTACCGCTCTCTCGCCTCAACCGGCCTCGGCCCCTCTTCAAGCAGGCAGATGCTCGGCAACGATGATCCGCTCAGCCTTGAAATGGCCCGCCACGCGGAGAGAATCCTCAATAATATAGCCTATCAGGGCATCTGCGGGATGGACTTCCGCCTCGACGCCCGGAGCGGACAACTTCTCTTCCTCGAAGCCAACCCTCGCTTCACCGGCGGCCTCGCCTCGCAGATTGAAGCGGGATTTGACATACCATACTTGCTGCTGGTCCAATACTCCTTTCCCGGATTGTCATAAATGCTACAGATCGAACCTGTACCCCAATCCGGCCACGTGCTCGGCAGCGGCTCTGCCCGCAAATGACTGATACATATAGTACATATCCAGCGCGCCGTATTCGCCAAGGGAAATCTGTGTCCCTACATACTGCCTGACTTTCTGCCATCCTGTCCACGCGAATGTCTCGGTCATCAGATACGGCTTGAAACAGATCTCCGGGACGGCATACTGAAGTCGCGCACGGCTTCTGAAAGTATTAGAAGTCTGAGCCGTGCCGATTGAATATCCGTACATATAACACTGCCTCAAAGACAGGGACAGTCTTCCCTCCCTGATACTCTCTGTCAGGAAAAACAGCGCGCGATGACGCGGCCCCGCCGGATCCACATAATACTCATACGCCGCCTCGCCCTTGAGCCACGTCAGCACCTGATACCCCAACACAGGTCGCACGAACCAGCAGTCCAGAGTATTAAGGTCATACTTAAACCTGTACTCCGAATACAGCATCGCCGACACTCTGTCCCACTTCTTCGCGACCGTCATACTGTTCCAGGACCCAAAGAAATCTGTCTCCTGCGCCCCGGCAAAGAGCGGCAGGAAGAGAGCGAGAAAGATTGGGAGGATACGTTTCATACTATGCAACCTGACGTCTCCCCTACCTCATCCTCTCCAGGCACTTCGCAAGACTGTCGGTCCAGTAAGGGACATCGACGCCGAAGTCGCGCTTGATTTTTGTCTTGTCAAGCACGGAATAGGCAGGACGTACAACCTTTGAAGGGAATTCGTCAGAATGGCACGGCTGAACGTCGCAGGCGGTGTTGCCGGCCAGCACAGCGATAGTGCGTGCGAAATCATACCAGGAGCATACACCTTCATTGGAGAAATTGTAGATGCCGGTGTGCTGTCCGTAGAGCCTGCCGTCCACTATCCTGAAAATCGCCTCAGCCAGGTCCCTTGCATAGGTCGGGGTGCCGGCCTGGTCGAATACGACCTTGATCTGCGGCTTCGAGGATGTGAGTGCGAGCATCGTCTTGACAAAGTTCTTGCCGAATTCGCTGTAGAGCCAGGATGTGCGGATAATGATGTGACGGCATCCTGACGCGAGGATTTTCTGTTCTCCGTGGAGCTTGGTCAGGCCGTAGACGCCTGTCGGAGTACCGGTGCGCTCTTCTGTGCAGGGAGTGTTGTACGGCTCTCCGCCGAATACGTAATCGGTGCTGATGTGTATGAGCAGGCCGCCGGCGGCCTTCATCGCATCCGCAAGGATGGCCGGCGCGTCGGCATTGAGACGCTCAGCGAGTTCAACATTGTCCTCGGCAGCCTCGACATTGGTATAGGCGGCGCAGTTGATGATGGCGCGGATATCATTGTCCTCCACCATCTTGCGGACGGCGGAAGTGTCGGTGATATCCAATATGGCGGTATCGTCGCCTTCGCCGCAGACGACATCGGTGAAAATATATTTGTCAGCCGAATCGCGGCTCACAATCCGCATCTCATTGCCCAACTGTCCGTTGGCTCCGGTCACGAGGATATTCATATCAGTTGTTGTCCGCAAAAGTGGTGCTGGTAATCTCGCGCTTGCATTCGTCGATCACGCGGAGAAGGTACTGTCCGTACTGGTTCTTGATCATCGGCTGCGCGAGGCGCCTCATCGTATCCTCGTCAATCCAGCCCTTGCGGTATGCGATGCCCTCGAGACAGGCTATCTTGAGCCCCTGACGCTTCTCGATGACCTCGACGAAGGTTGAAGCCTCGGATAGGCTGTCGTGTGTGCCGGTATCCAGCCAGGCGAATCCGCGTCCCAGGGTCTGCACCTTGAGTTCGCCGTCCTCCAGGAACTTCTGGTTGACGGATGTGATCTCAAGCTCGCCACGTGCGGACGGCTTGACATTCTTCGCCACCTCCACGACCTTGTTCGGATAGAAATAAAGGCCGACTACGGCATAATTGGACTTCGGTGCCTTCGGCTTCTCCTCGATTGAAAGGCAGTTGCCCTCGGCATCGAATTCGGCAACGCCGTAGCGCTCGGGATCATTGACCCAGTACCCGAACACCGTCGCCTTCCTGTCCTCCTCCGCAGCGCGCACAGCCTCCTTGAGCATCCCGGAAAATCCGGCGCCGTGGAATATATTGTCACCGAGCACGAGGCAGGCGCTGTCGTCACCGATGAACTCCTCGCCGATGATGAAAGCCTGCGCCAGTCCGTCAGGACTCGGCTGCTCCGCATACTGGAAATTCACCCCGTAGTCGCTGCCGTCACCGAGAAGCCTGCGGAAGCCCGGAAGGTCCTGCGGTGTGGATATGATGAGTATGTCACGTATGCCGGCCAGCATCAGCGCGCTGATCGGATAGTAAACCATAGGCTTGTCATAAATAGGGAGCAACTGCTTGCTGACGCCCTTGGTGATAGGATACAGACGGGTGCCGGAGCCTCCGGCGAGAACTATGCCTTTCATTGACAGATTGTTTTTGTTATAAACATACAAAATTACAAAAAATCCATTGTTTCACAACTGCGGCAACAACTTGGCGGCGGCAGCTTGGAAGAAGCAGCTTGGCGGCAGTAACTTGACGGCAGCAACTTGACGGCAGCAACTTGGCAACGGCAATCTGGCGGTAGCAACTTGGCGGCAGTAACTTGACGGCAGCAACTTGGCGGCAGTAACTTGACGGCAGCAACTTGATGGCTGCAACTTGGCGGCAGCAACTTGACGAACGCAGCTTGGCGGCAGTAACTTGGCGGTAGCAACTTGGCAACGGCAATTTGGCGGTAGCAGCTTGGCGGCAGCAGTTTGGCGGCAACAACTTGGCGGCAACAACTTGGCGGCAATGCCGTGAATGAGGAAAATTGCCGCATTTCAGCCAAAATCGCGTCTGTTTGACTATTATTTCGCATAATAGCCGCATAAACCACCATTATTGCGTCAGTTGTCGGCATCAAAGCTTCCATACGATTATCCGGGAAGACGGGGAACGGCCGCAAAAAAATATATGGAGGTGATTATGTGCGGCTTTGGGTGCCAGTAATGTGTCCCGGAAGAACCTCTAGCAGGTGGGCTTGGCACCCAGACCTTCATTTCGGCCCTTTGGTGCCGGATACTCCTGCCTGACAATCGCGAGAGATCGATCATTGGAACCCATGCTTCATCTAGGCCTTTGGGTGACATATACCTCTGCCTGACGAGCGTCTAAGGCCAATCAGCAGAACCCAGAACTACATTTGGGCCCTTGGGTGCCTGATACCCTTCGCAGAGGGACATCCGTGGCCGATGGCGGGCACCCAAAACGGTAGCCGGGCCACAGAATCCGAGTAGAGGCCGTCAGAGTGATTCTGTGGCAGGAAAACTGGCGTTTCCGGGCGAAAGGCTGCCACAGAATCCATCTATTACACGCCTGGTGTATTCTGTGGCGAATAATGAGAACTTGAAGCTCTGCGACTTCAAGACAGCCGCAAAAAAATAGCATCTGTCTGGCCGCTCAACCCAAAACCGACAATACACATTGATCGAGCGGCAGAGATTTCGATGAAAGAGGCAATTTCACAGCCTCTCGAGCGAAGAGCGCTGGAGCATTTTGTCCGAGAGGAGCGAGAGACGCCACAGCAACAGCGGAACAGCCTATAGGGTCGTGGCTCGTGACGGTGCAGCCACATCCCAAAGCGGGCGTCGCAGGAGGAGGCGGCTGGCGGCGAAAGGCGGTTTGCGAGAGCGGATAAAGGCGGCAGGCGGCATAACGGCGATCAGCACCCTCGTTTTGTATGACGACTGTTAGGCATAGCCGTAGTGAAGCGGAGGATATGCCTAAAAAGGAGGAGTTCGAGGGGCCGCCGTTATGCAACTGACGCTCCGCTCGAGACAACTCTCGCCTGAGCCCCAACCGCCTCCTCCTCAAGCCCGGAGCCGAGATACACCGCAGACAATATTATCCATCGCTCAGATCTCAGAGATTCCGGATAGGACGTCCTCCGGAATCAGATAACATAATGTCACGACTGGCAAATTAATGACAAAAATTAAGAGCCGTGACATCAAATCGGCCGATATGCAAGGATTTCTTGTCACGAGTCGCAAATAATGCCAGAAACGGCCGACTCGTGACAAAAGAAGATTAGCTGATGTCTGTTGGCCCCGTTCAATCGCATCCTTTGGAGGTGTTCCTGGCGTTTCTGAAGACGCCCCGCTCGAGACAACTCTCGCCTGAGCCCCAACCGCCTCCGCCTCAAGCCCGGAGCCGAAATGGCCCAACAGGTCGATGACTCTTGATGCCGCGATACTTTTTGATTATGGATGTCATGACGGATAAAAAAACCAGCAAAAATTGCGAGTCGTGACATCAAATCGGCCGATATGCAAGGATTTCTTGTCACGAGTCGCAAATAATGCCAGAAACAGCCGACTCGTGACAAAAGCATATCGGCATATATCGTTGGATGTGCCGCCATTATGGAATGGACCAACATCATACTACCGAATCCGCCATTGATCACCTCTGTCCCCAGCCCGCCGCGATTGAGTCAGCTTGGGTAACAAGGGACAGCCCCGATGCCATTTGAGAGGGGTCAGCGGCACCCAAGGCCCAGAATCAAGGCTTTGGTGCAGGCGATGTACCCTGGAGCGGCTTCTATCGGGGACCGTTGGAACCAAGGTCTAAAAATCGGGCTTGGGAAACAGTGATAGCTAGCAGAATGTATTCTAGCAAAGGTGTCTGTCACCCAAAAGCCAAATTTCGAGCTTGGGAAACATGGGCAGCCACAAAAAGGTACTCTGGCGACTAGTCTCGTAACCCGAAGCCGCAAATCAAAGCCTGAATACGAGCAACCGGACTCAAACGGCACTCTAATGAAAGAACCCAGAACCAAAGGTGATGCCTGAACGACAAGAATTGCCCGCAGAGCAAGTTCCGGCGATGAGTCCCGAAACCAGGTCGCCGCGGAGTTACGTCGGGAAAACAAATGCTGAAACCCGAAACTATATCTGATCAAATCAGAGCGTCTGCATCAGGTTGCGCATCTGCGCGGAATTGCGGAGCATCCCGATGAACGCCTCAGCGCTGCGCTTGTGCGCCGTATTCTTCAGCCAGAGTATGCAGCCCTGCATCTTGCGGCTCACCCCTTCCATCGGCACGGAGACCAGATTGCGGCGGTAATATGTCGCGAGGGTGGATAGGATTGTGAGCGCGTCCGTCGACTCGATGATATCCAGGATCACATTCGGGTCATTGAGCTCGACTTTGATATTAAGGTTGCTGACGTCAAGATTGATGAAACGTTCGAACGCCTTGCGGGCCTGAAGTCCGCTGCCAGG
The DNA here is from genome assembly GCA_045601245.1 of Bacteroidales bacterium. Classification (GTDB taxonomy): domain Bacteria; phylum Bacteroidota; class Bacteroidia; order Bacteroidales; family UBA932; genus Cacconaster. The sequence goes on along the minus strand of JAZRZH010000025.1, from coordinate 6,947 downwards.
CAGTACAATACCGTAGCGGTCCACATCCTCGAGCGTAAGCGTCCTGCGGCCGGCAAGCGGATGTCCGCTGCGCATAATGACCCTCAGGTCGCTATCGAACAGCCATTCCGAATCGAGTTCATCCAGCAGCCGCGCGGACTTGTATGCCAGGGCGAAGTCTATCTCGCGGTTCATAAGCATATCGTAGAGTTCGGATGCGGTCTTGTAATGAATCTTCAACTGCACGCCCGGATATTTCTTCATGAATTCAGGCACGGTATCCGAAAGGAGCACTCTGAACGAATGCGTCAGACCTATGCTCAGGGTGCCGGTCAGCATCTTGCGAAGGTCCGCGATATGCGAGACGCAGTCAGCGGCATCGGCGACAGTCCTTTCGGCTATCGGCAGTATCTCCTGTCCTTCCTCGGTCAGTGCGACACTGTGGGGAGTGCGGACGAAAAGCCTGGCGCCCAGTTCGTTCTCCAATTGCATTATCTGCTGCGACAATGTCCCCTGAGTGACAAACAGCCTTCTTGCTGCCTCCGAGAAATTCAGAGTCTTCGCAACCTCGACGAAATATTTGAGCTGGCGCAGTTCCATCTCTACAAATATAGTAAAATTTGACTAATTTTGTAACACTAATGTTTTTGTTACAAATCCAAGGAGAACCAAATGAACCTTCTGTTTGACTTTGCCGAACCGGCGACAGGAAACACGCTTATAGGAAAACGCGAAGAGATCGGGCAACTCGTGTCGGCGATCGTGGACAAGCGCAGGGGCGCGGTAATCTACGGCTCGCCGAAAAGTGGCAAGGAAACCGTCGTGCGCAATGCTTTGGCCACACTCAAGGAGCGCAACTTCAGCTTTGCGCTCTGCGAAATCGACCTGTTCAACGTACGCACCCGCGCTGAGTTCACCGAATGCTTCAGGAAGGCGGTCACAAAATGCTTCAACGACGTGAACCGCAACACTCTCCTTCCGTTCTCGATTGATTTCAACTCCATTCCGGAAGGCAAGATACTCGATGTACCACAGCTCCTGTCCGAAGAGTCCGGCAAGAAGATCATTATATACATCAAGGAATTCCAGAACCTCGCTTTCATTGACGACCCGGAATTCAAGCTCGAGGATCTGGACCGCATCTGGACTAAACAGAGCGGCGTCCGCTATATCCTGACCGGATCATCCGTCAATGTGATGAAACACATCTTCGATGAAAAGAAGCTGTTTTATTATATGACCGTCCCGATCACGCTCAAGCCAGTGGACAAGCGCGTAGCGGTGGACTATATTGTCAGCTCCTGCCTCAATGTAGGAAGAGTCGTTGGAGAAGCAGAGGCCGAAGAGATGTATAACGTCACAGGCGGCAGCATATGGTACATCAAGCAACTGTGTACCTACTGCTACGCCTTCCCTGTCGGATACATCACGATGCCGGCAGTCAAGCAGGCCGTCAAAGCCCTGATCAGCAACAATATGCCACATTTCCTCCAGACAATGCTCGACCTCACGCCGAACCAGATCAATTTCCTCAGGGCGGCGCTCGACGGAGTGCAGAGATTCAGCAGCCAGGAGGTCCTGGACACATACCACCTCAACTCCTCTGCCAACGTATTCAGGCTCAAGGACGCGCTCCGCAAAAAGGAGGTCCTCACATTCGACAGGGACGATTCGGCGGTAATCCTCGACCCGCTCTTCGAATACTGGCTCAGGAATTATTATTTCAAACAATCCGGAAAATGAAAAAACTCGCAGTACTTTCCGGCGCGGGGGTAAGCGCCGAAAGCGGAATAAAGACATTCCGCGACAGCGACGGACTCTGGGAGAACTACCCGGTCCAGGATGTCGCTTCAATAGAAGGATGGTGGCGCAACCGCAAACTTATGCTGGACTTCTACAATGAGCGCCGCAGGCAGCTGGAGGGCTGCAGGCCAAACCGCGCTCACGAGATAATCGCCGAACTTGAGAAGCAGTTCGACGTCACCGTCATCACGCAGAACATCGACAATCTCCACGAGAGGGCCGGTTCATCGAAGGTCATCCACCTTCACGGCGAACTGACCAAGGCGAGACCGGAGGACCAGGAGACTTCGGGCGTGGTAGAGATAGGCTACCGCGACCTCAACCTCGGAGAATGCGACCATCGCGGAGTGCAGATGAGACCGCACATAGTTTGGTTCGGCGAGGCTGTCCCGATGCTGGAAAAGGCCGCCAGAGCCGTCTCGGAATGTGACATACTGCTGATCATCGGCACATCCCTCAACGTCTACCCGGCCGCCGGGCTCTACCAGTACGCACGCTACGGCACCCCGGTCTACCTTATCGACCCGAAGCCGATCAACCTCAACTACAAGCTCTTTACCCAGATCCAGGAACCAGCCACTGTCGGAATGGCGAAGTTCCGCGAAATGGTCACAAACCCGGAAGATGAGTAGACGGGCCGTATCCTTCGCACTCGCCTTGATGCTGACCCTGCTGTGCAACGCAGCGGAGCCGGTGAGGTTCGCATTTATGACGGACCTTCACCTGAGCGAAGGGTCACCGCGATTCGAACAGCTTCAATTCTGCATTGACAGGATAAACTCCACCGGCGACGTGGACTTTGTCCTGATAGGCGGAGACATCACGGACTTCGGCTCCGACAGCGAGATAGCGGCGGCAAAAAAGGCGCTCGACAATCTGTCGATGCCCTGCTATGTGGTGGCCGGCAATCACGACGCCAAGTGGTCCGAAAGCGGCTGCAATACCTTTGCGAAGGTATTCGGATATGAGCATTTCGAATTCGAGAAGGGCGGCGTGAAATTCCTCGGCTGCAACTGTGGGCCGAATATGAGGATGGCGCCGGCAATGGTGCCGCACGAAAGCCTCGTCTGGCTGGACTCTGTAATGACCCACACCCCGACTGAGACTCCTGTGGTGTTCCTCAACCATTACCCACAGGATACTATGTCACTCAACTACTTCAAGGTTACGAATTCCCTGAAAAAAGGCAACATACAGATGCTCATCGGCGGTCACAGGCACACCCGCTTCACAGGCAGATGCGACAGCATACCCTATATGCTTGGATGCTCGCTGGAAAAGCGCGGAGCCGACGGACTGATGCGTACAAACTATTATATCTTCGACATACGAGACGGCCGCATCACCTCCACCGAGCACCGTTTCATACGCAAGGACGGCGGATTCGAGGCAGAGGAGCCGGAAACATTCTTCTCCCTCAACCTGAGCCGGCGCCCGCAGTTCACGCCAGCTGCGGGCTGCGACGAGAGATATTTCCTGCCGGCCGACTTCCCGTGGCTGACATACGACGTCAATCTTCAGTATCCGCAGGTCCGCACCGTCTGGGAAATCCAGAACAGCAACGACGTGGGATGCGGAGCTGTCCAAGCCGGCAAATATGTGCTTTATGCCGACGAATCCGGCTACATAAAGGCACTGGACGCATCCACGGGCCGGGAGAAATGGAGTTTCGCCACCGAAGGTAAAATCTTCTCCACCCCAGCCGTCTCGGACGGTCGCGTCGTCATCGGCTCCACCGACGGATATATCTACTGTCTGAAACTCCGCAGCGGCAGGCTGATGTGGCGAGTGAAATGCGGCAAGAGCGTGCTCGCGACGCCCGCTATCCTCGACGGCACGGCATATTGCGGTGCATCGGACGGCATATTCCGCGCGATAGACATCAAGTCGGGCCTCATCAGGTGGCATTATGACGAAGTCAAAGGCTTCGTCGAATGCAGACCATACGTGGACCGCGACCAGGTCGTATTCGGAGACTGGGCCAACACGCTCTACTCGCTTGACCCGCGCAGCGGCGCACTGCAGTGGAGCTGGTACAAGTCCGGCTCGAGGATGTATTCGCCTGCGGCGGTAAATCCGGTGAAGCACAACGGCCGCATCTATATCAGCACACCGCGGAGGCTCACATACTGCTTCGACGCTTCATCCGGCAAAGAGCTCTGGAACGCCACCGGCGGCCGCGAAAACGCCTCCCTCTCCCCTGACGGCACCAGGCTCTATGTCAAGGCGATGTTCGGCACGATGCGAGCATACGACCTCTCGCGTACCGATCCGGCAACCGACGCCGCAGCCCTGCTCTGGGAGGTAAGCAGCGATGCGCAGTATGACATCTCCCCGACCCCCTGCGCCGCCACGGAATCGCTCGTATTCGTCCCGACGGACAAGGGCAATATCATCTGCAAGAATGCATCGGACGGAGAAACCCTGTGGATTCACAAAGTCTCCACAGGACTCATCAATTCCATTGTCCCACTTGAGGGCGGGCGTCTCCTCGTCTCCACGATGGACGGCATCATCACGTTGCTGGAGTACTAGAACGCCTACATTGATTCTCCGAAAAAGGATTGTTGATGGTGCCTATTTGTCCTATACAAAAGTTTTCTCAATCATACTCAGTGTGCTGATATTCCAAGAACAGCATCAAACTCCAGCAGTCAATTATTATGCTTGTGACTAAGAATCTGTTTTGAAATGATTCAATTTTTCTATTACATATCTTTTTCGCTGTTTCCGCAGTATTCCTCAGTTACAATGGAACCCCCATTGCTCCTTCGTAATCCTGTGAAAACATCTGAAAAATCTACAATAATATCTTAAATCAATCATTTCAAAACAGATTCTAAAAAAGAGATACCGAATAAATGCAGATGTGGACAGCGCACCTGCTATATCACAGACCCTGACGGTAATCTCATCGAAATTCCATCCATCCAGGAATGAACTATATACCAAACATCATATCTGCATCCAGAGGATTTGCTGCACTTGTAATGTTGCTTTCCCCTGCCTTCAGCCCCGGATTCTGGGTGCTGTATTGTTGGTGCGGCTTCTCCGATATGATTGACGGTATGATTGCAAGGAAGATGAATGCAGAAAGCAAAATCGGCTCTAAGATTGACAGCGGGGCGGATCTGATATTCGTGGTTTGCACTGCCGTATTGATTCTGCCATCGGTTGACCTGCCCGTATGGGTGTGGGCATGGATTATAGTGATTGGATCAGTCAAGATCGTTGGCATTCTTGCCAGTTTATGCAGACTTCGGGAACTCTCGATTCCGCATTCAATAACCAACAGGCTGACCGGCATTCTTCTGTTCTGTCTGCCGATTGCAATTGTTTGGTCAGACGTTCTCATCCCCGTCGTAATTGTATGCATTTCGGCGACTGTAAGCATTTTTGAAGATTTCCATATCATCCTCAAATAAAAGATACGGAATCAATATCTGCTAAATAACCGCTATCAAATTATGTACTTATGGAGTGATGAAGGACCGAATCCTGTCCACACCGCACGGGATGGGAGTATTCAAAGACATCCTCTGCAAGGACAGGGACAGTCTCATTGCCGGATATTCTGAAGAACGTGCACGTATGATAACTACCAGCAACCCAGGAATGTGGAGCGGGCGTTCCGCATCACGAAGGGGACGCTGGAAGTCAGACCGATGTCCACTTCACGGAGAGGAGAATCGAAGCGCACGTGTGCATCTGTTTCGTTGCTTCGAAGGTGTACAAGGAGCTTGAGAGACTGCTCAAGGCACGGGAACAAAGCGCTATACTAGAACACCAGCGTCGCAGTCACCGGATAATGGTCCGAGATGTATGGTATGTCAAGATAGGTCTTGCGGACAACCTTGAATTCAGGGCAAGCAGGGAATCCGGAATAATAGATATAGTCTATGTCCGACTTTGGCTCAGAGTAGCCATTATACGAATGCGTAGCATCCGATGAGGCCGCCGTCGCCCTGGCACTCAACATCTTCGTATCGAGATCGGTCAGGCAAGGATCGTCCGGAGTCACGTTGAAGTCTCCTGTCAGCACCATCGGGAAGCCCTTTGTATTCATCTTCGCTATCCTTTCCACTATGAGGGCCAGGCCGTTGCGACGTGCTTCGGCACCCTTGTGGTCAAGATGGGTGTTGACATAATAGAAATGCCGGCCGCTCTTCTTCACCCTGAAGAGAGCCCAGGTAGCGGTCCTTTTGCAGGCCGCATCCCAGCCGAATGAAGGCTCATCCGGAGTATCGGACAGCCAGTACGTGCCGCCGTTGAGCATCTCCAGCACCTCGTGATTATAAACTATGGACATATGTTCGCCTTTCGATGCGCCATCCTCACGGCCCACTCCGAAGGTGACATAACGCGGGCAGTTGCCGGTAATGTAGGATATCTGCTTCTGCGTCGCCTCCTGGAGGCCGAAGATATCAGGATTGATGTCGTCCAGCATAGCCGGAGTCGCGACTTTCCTGACATTCCAGTGATGGTCGGCAGTGTCCTTGGATGTCACCACCCTGATATTGTAGGACATCACAACGAGTTTCTCAGGTTCCTTCTCCGGAGTCTTCTGTGCGGATGCAGGAAGCGCCATCAGGGCCGCCATAAGGATTGCAAAATACTTTTTCATATAGAATATCGTTAGAATTTACTGAAATCTATGACAGTGGTGTGACGGAGAGGACCGATGGTGACGGTCTCGACGTCGCTGCATTCGACCACAAGCGAATATGTACCGGCAGACTTGTAGCCGTGCCACAGCCATTTATTAAGGTTGAGGAAATCGGATGAATCGTCGCCCCAGGCCGAAGTTCCCACAGTGCCGGCTCCGACGCCCTCGACATAAGCCCCCGCCGAAGCGAGATCATAGTCCGGTATGTCCTGGAGGATTGTCACGAACTGCTTCACACCCGAAGCCACACGCTTCTGGCAGCGCAGCGAGTATGCGCTGGCGTGCGGACTCGTGCTGGTGTTCATTGCCATGGATGTGCTGGTGCCCTTCCAGGTACAGCGGCCTTCCGGAGAACTGTTCTGATCATAGAAGTAGAACATACAAGCGCCTATGCTGCTGGTACCGCCGTCCGACGATTGCAGATAACCGGTGGCCGGGAACCATATCTCCCCGCTTACTGACTGCATGTAACGGCCCTTGTTGGTGGCATCCCAGGCTG
>JAZRZH010000024.1:0-62273 GCA_045601245.1 Bacteroidales bacterium | reverse complement strand
CACACTCTGCAGGTGTAGTAGGTGAGACAGGTCGCGGTGTAACTGAAAAATACAACCTCCGCGGCAAGATCGAAATCCTCACCGGCACACTCGGCAAGGCATTCGGCGGCGCTATCGGCGGTTTCACCACCGGCAAGAAGGGGATCATCGCAATGCTCCGTCAGCGTACAAGGCCAAACCTCTTCTCCAACTCCCTCCCTCCTATGGTTGCAGCAGCAGGTTGCCGCATGTTCGATATGATGAGCGAGACCAATACCCTCCAGGACAAGCTTCACAGCAACACAGACTACTTCGTAAGCAAGATGAAGTCAGCCGGCTTCGATATCAAGCCTACCCAGTCAGCTATCTGCGCAGTTATGCTCTATGATGCAAAACTCTCTCAGGATTTCGCAGCAAAGCTCCAGGAAGAAGGCATCTACGTAACCGGTTTCTACTATCCGGTCGTTCCTAAGGGCCAGGCACGTATCCGCGTACAGGTATCCGCAGGACACGAAGTCGAGCATCTCGACAAGTGCATCGCAGCCTTTACCAAGATTGGCAAGGAACTCGGCGTACTCAAATAGTATCCATCCAGCCGGAAAACCGGTAATGAGATAACGGAATATGCCCGGACAGCGCAATTGTCCGGGCATTCATTTTCAAAACAAGTTCTAAATCACTAACTTGCACCCTATGAAGAAAGCGAGACTCCTTTTGACCATATTCCTTGCACTTGCCTGCTGCTTCAGGGCCGGAGCCCTGGAATGGAAAGCCAGGTGGATAAGCCAGGAACATTGCCAGAGCACAACCAACAGCTGGCTGGCATTCAAGCATATACACCATATCGACTCTGTTCCGTCGTCGGTTGTCGCCAGCATAGCGGCGGATTCCCGCTACTGGCTCTGGATCAACGGTGAGCCGGTGGTGCGGGAGGGCGGCCTCAAGCGCGGCCCGGCGCCGGGCGACAGCTATTTCGACAGGGTCGAGATTGCGCCGTACCTGCACAACGGTGACAATATGATAGCCGTACTGGTATGGCATTTCGGCAAGAACGGCTTCAGCCACCTCAACAGCGGCACAGCTGCCCTGCTGTTTCAGGCTGAAGGCGAGGGAGTGGAGATTCTTTCGCAGACCAAGGGCTGGCAATGCTCGGTCCACAAGGGATTCGGCACAGCTCTGCCGCCTGTCAATCGCAGACTCCCGGAAAGCAGCCTGCGTTATGAGGCCGGCAAATGGAAGGACGACTGGTACCGCTCTGACGCGAAGCTGGGTCCTGCCATCGAGATTGGCGTCAAGCCTGGTGAAGCGCCATTCGGCAGGCTCGTGGAGAGGCCTATCCCGATGTGGAAGGATTACGGGCCCGCTGATTACCGCACCGTCGAAACGCGAGACTCGGCGGAAATCAGCATACACACCTGCGCCCTGCCATACAACGCCCAGGTCCACCCATACCTTAAAGTGGATGCCCCTGCGGGCAGGACTATACGCATATACACCGACCACAGCGTAGTGACAGGTGAGCAGTGCGTCACCGCCGAATATGTCACAAGGGAAGGCATCCAGGAATTCGAGTGCTGGGACTGGATGAACGGCGAAACGGTATATTACGAAATGCCTGAGGATGTGAAGGTGGTGAGGCTCGGCTATCGCGAAACAGGCTACGACTGCACTTTCACGGGGTATTTCCGCTGCGACGACCCATTCCTCAACGAATATTGGAACAAGTCGGCACGCTCGCTCTATGTCTGTATGCGCGACACATATTATGACTGCCCGGACCGGGAGAGGGCACAGTGGTGGGGTGACGAGGTCAACGAGATGGCCGAGGCATTCCGTATGCTCAGTCCCTCCTCCGCCCTTCTCGGGCGCAAAGGCATTCTCGAACTTGTAAACTGGCAGAAGCCTGACGGAGTGATGTATTCGCCGATACCTTGCGGCAACTGGTACAAGGAGCTCCCTATGCAGATACTTGCCTCCGTGGGCTGGTATGGCTTCCACGACTGGTGGATGGGCAGCGGTGACAACTCCATCATACAGCTGGTATATCCGGCGGTGCACCGTTACCTGCACGAAGTGTGGCAACTTGACGAAGACGGCCTGCCGATTTACCGCAAAGGCGGTTGGAACTGGCCGGACGCCGGCACGGACTGCGACGCCGAAGCGCTGCTGCATCCCTGGTATTACCTTGCCCTAAAGGGCGAGGCGGCATTTGCGCGCGAGCTGGGCAGGACGGATGACGCTCAGGAGGACGAGGCTATTATGAGCAGGATAGCCACCGCCTATGAGAAGAAGTTCTGGAAGGGGGACAAGTACCGTTCCGACGACTATACGGGTGCGGATGACGACCGCGTGCAGGCAATGGCCATAGTCTCAGGTCTCGCCACGGCGGACAAGTATCCCGCCCTGGTCAAGGTCATAGGCAGCGAGTACCACGCCACCACCTATATGGAGCGCTACGTGCTTGACGCACTTTTCATTGCCGGCAAAGCCGGTATGGCGCTCGAACGTGTGCACAAGCTCTACCCTACGGTAATGAAGGACGGCTGCAGTACGCTCTGGGAGCACTGGAACTGGGACGGAACCAATAACCACGCCTGGACCGGCGGCGGCGCAATAGAACTATGCAGCCGCGTCGCCGGCATATCCCCAGTCGAGCCGGGCTACAGGGTATTCGAAGTCAAACCGCAGATGGGCAACCTGAAGAAGGTTGAGACGGGTATGGAGACATCCTACGGCATGATAGAGCTCACCCTTTCCCGCAAGGGCAGAATCATCAGCGCCACTCTTAGCGTCCCGGAAGGCACCACTGCCCGCGTCCATACAGGAAGACAGCCGGAACCCGAATCATTCGGTCCCGGCTGCCACGAATTCAGCATCAAAGTGCAGTAACAAGTCTTCTGGATTGCTCTGCCTAAAGGAATTTTATAATATAGAACATCATCACACCTGAAGCGGCGAGCTTCATGACAGTGCCGGCAAGAAAGCCGAGGAACGAGCCGAACGCCGGCTTGAGGGATGCCTTGAGTTCATTGCCTTCGATAAACATTTCGGCAAGCAGGGCGCCGAAGAATGCTCCGGCAATCATTCCGAATGGAGGGAAGAAAATCAGGCCCACGAAGAGACCGACCAGCGAACCGCGGCCGGCAGCCTTGGAACCGCCGGTTATCTTGGTGAAATATGCCGGTACGATATAGTCCAGCACCGTCACAACTATCGTGACGACAAGCCAGATCACCAGCAGTCTGGTCGAGATGTCATCACCGCCCCAGAGATATAGCACGAGCATGCCGGCCCAGCTGAAAGGTGGCCCCGGAATTACCGGAGCCACACATCCAATGAGTCCGACCAGGCCGAGGATTACGGCAATAATGTCAATCCAGGGCATAGCAGCCTTAGTTCATATAGTCCCACATAGGAAGCTCGACAGGCTTGCTGTTGAGAGCATCGAGAGCCTTCTGGCTGAGATACTTCCTGTCAAGGGCAATACGGAACATATATCCGTCGAACCATTCGTCAGAGAAGACGTAGGTGCTCTTCTCTCCATTGGCGAACCAGCTGTTGAAGAATCTCCACTTCACAGGCTTGTCATTCTCGTCAGTGTCGCAGGCGTCAATGAGCATTGCGTGGGCAGAGCTGCTGTGGCGGGTGAGGATACGTACCTTCTTGTCCATGTCGAAGTTCATTCCGAAGAGGGAGTTGAGGTCATAGGTGTCCATATCAATGGTGCCGGCGGCCTTGTTCATGCCCTTACGCCAGTCGCTGGACGTATATACGGCTTCGTTGTTCTTGATGGATGCGAGTACACCGGCCTTGATCTCATCGTTAGGGAGATTGAGATATACCCAGTTTGTACCCTCGATGGTATTGGTATAACCGGCAATGCTGTACACCTTATAATACTCGCGGGTAGGGTCGTTCATTATCATCACTATTGACTTGAAGCCGAAGTCTGCAGGGACTATGCTCTTGTAAAACTCCTGAGGAGTCGTGGTGATGCTGTGGCTCTTGCCGGCCTTGTCGGTATATCTCCAGGTGAACTCTGTCGGAGGTTCGCCGAGGCAGTATGCGAGAATCTTGTACACGTCCTTCATCACCTCTACCTTATAGGCGCGGAGCTCGTCCACGCTTGCGCCTGCAGCAGCCTTCTCGCGGAGGTTCCAGCCCTCTACGCGCAGCTTCTGCTTGAGGACGTTGCGCATGTTGTCTGTGGCATTGCTGTGAACGGTCTCAGGCATCACGCCTTCAGGGGCCACGCCGTATTTTTCGGCGAGGTTCACGAAGAAATTCCACGCTGCACCGTCACCTACCGGTGACTTGAAATATGTGGCCACGGCGCGGCTGTCGATATCCTCGTTGACGGTGGCGATGATGCCTTCAAGGAAGAGGTTGCTCTTCTCGAAGAGATCCCAGAAGGAGTCGAAGTTGTGCGAGAAGCGGAAGTCTGTGACATTGAACTTCTCATTCGCGAAATGGCGGATGCCGTTGAGCGAAGCGAAGAGCCAGCAGCGGCCTGAGGTGTACTGGTTCGGAGCGCTCTTGAGCGGAGTCACCTTGTACTTGAAATAGTCATCAAGCTTGCCTTCCGAAGCCTTGTTGAGGGCGAGGCCCTGAATGTCAGAAGTATGGGAAATGATGTTCTGGACCGCTGCATTTGCAGGGTTGGCCGCATAGCTGTCGCGGATGGCCTTGAGTTCCGCGGTACCGATGCTCTGAGCGAATGCGCCTGCGCAGATGCAGAGAGCCATAAGGGTGGTTTGTAATTTCATATAGAAAGAGTTGATATTATTTCGACGTTATGCAAAAATAGCAAAATATTTTATCTTTGCTATCGCTACGTGTACATCGCGTGACGGAAGATACCACCTGGCATAGACAAACTTGATATACCGATAATTTGTACCCTTATGAAACGATTACTCATTGCAGCAATCTCGATTATTGCTTTTTCCATTAACCTCGCGGCGCAGTCGGCGCGCCCCGATTATTCAGACCTGCAGAAACCGGGCTGGTCCGGAGAATACTCACGGTGGCGCATAGATATCAACGGCGGTTATGGCTGGCGTCTGGGACAATTTGCAAAAAGTGACGATGCTGGTATTGAAACGCACAACAGCCGTCTCAGAAGCGGATTCGAGTACGATGGCGGAGTGTCATATTTCATCACGGACAACTACGGACTTGGCCTGAGTGCATCCAACTTCCGCACTCACAGTGCCGATCAGATCCTCATGACAGATAACTACAACAATGTCTTTTCGGGTCTGATGGAAGACAAGATAGACATAACATATGTCAGTGCACATCTGGCGGAGCGGCTGTTCAGCCGTAATGGCATGCACTCGCTATATTGCGAAATAGGTGCAGGCTATCTGGCCTTCCGCAATGCCGCGACCCTTGTTGTCCCTATTACAATGAAGGGAGCGACGGCCGCCTATAACTTTGGCCTGGGATATGACTGCTTCATCACCCCGAAGGTGGCAATAGGGGTATCGGTCAAAAGCATTCTCGGAAAGTTGAACAGTATTGAATACATCGGGGAGAACAACATCAGCCAGCGCGTTGACGGAGAGGAAGGCCTGGCCCACGTCACCGCCAGCATCGGATTGAGACTCAACCTGTAAACCGTTATCTTCCCCTGAAAACTCACGGCTTTTCAAAACAGATTTTTCATATAAATAGATTAGCGTCGATTCTCATTTCCATTGTTTTTGCGTGTTCCTGCCAGGGAAGGATGGAGTCGGCCTATAGCAGTATGGGTCTGGATTTGCGGAACATAAAGTACACCGTGGTGGAACGCAATGAGCAATGGTTACCGAATGGAGACGGCGAGTTTTACGCTCGACTGTCATTTTCTGCGGCATCAGAAGAGGCGGTTGATGATTTCATCAGGCAGATGCTCGACAACGGGGCGAATGAATTGCCTGTCACTGCTCAGTCAACTGCCCTTTTGAAAAGTCTTGAGTCATACAGGGAGCCCTTCCACAAAGGATATTATATCATCAAACTTGACAGCACTGACACCAGAAACTACAATTTGCTGATCTTCGATGAAGAAACTAAGGAATCGATAATACAGATTGAAGTTTTTTAGCGGCAAGTTCTACTTGGCGGTACCGATTCCATTTTTCGCCACAGAATACACCTGAAGCGCCCAGGAATGATTCTGTGGCAGCAATTCTGCCAAAATTGGCTTGTTTTCGGACACAGAATCGCTCAGAAGCAGCCTACACGTATTCTGTGGCCGCCCGGCGCGGACTCATTCGAGGCGAAAACGATTGCGGGGTCGCGAGGGTGTTTACAGCGGGCATTTTGATGCCCGCGGCCCGAGCAGCAGGGCTTTAGCCCGCCGGTCGCGAGCGGGTTTACAGCGGGCATTTTGATGCCCGCGGCCCGAGCAGCAGGGCTTTAGCCCGCCGGTCGCGAGGGTGTTTACAGCGGGCATTTTGATGCCCGCGGCCCGAGCAGCAGGGCTTTAGCCCGCCTGAGCACGAAGGGAGTTCACTGAAGATATATCTGCTGTTTCTGTCCTATGAACTCCATTATTGATAATTTTCTGGGTGGTTCTAATCTCCATCGTATTGCTAAGGAATAACAGATGTTATCATTTGAGCGATACCGCTATTTGCGCATTTTTAGGAACTGCAACAGCCAATGTGGTCGGGCTTGCTGCAATTGTACTCAACGGTTTCTTTAAGTTTATGAAGCAAGATGTAGACTTATAATTTTTTCATTCATTATTGTTTGGATTTAAGAATTATTTGTATATTTGCAGTGCGGGAGATATAACGCTGAGACCACCTTGCGAAGGTGGGGAAGAAGAAGGCTAAGGATTTATTTCTTAGCCTTCTTAATTAATATGTCGTCAATATAGAAGTAGACTTCATTATATGGGTTCCAAGGACCCATGCCAGAAGACCCTCTACGGCCTGTCGGCGAAACCCAAAGCTCGATTTCGGCCCTTGGGTCTCAAGCACCCTCGCCAGAAGGCCATCCAGGGCCGGTCGGCGGCACCCAATGCTCGATTTCGGACCTTGGGTCCCAAGAACCCTCGCCAGAAGGCCCTCTACGGCCGGTCAGCGACACCCAATGCTCGATTTCAGCCCTTGGGTTCCAAGAACCCTCGCTAGAAGGCCCTCTACGGCCTGTCGGCGGCACCCAATGCTCGATTTCAGCCCCTGGGTCGCGGCACACCCACTCAGAAGACCATCCAGGGCCGGTCAGCGACACCCAAAGCTCGATTTCAGCCCTTCGGTTCCAAGCACCCTCGCCAGAAGACCATCCACGGTCGGTAGCCGTCACCCAATGCTCGATTTCAGCCCCTGGGCCCCAAGAACCCTCGCCTGAGGACCCTTGATATCAGGTAGCACAGCCCCACTACCGGCGTGAGGAACGCGCAGTCAAGTGCAAATACCCCCTGATTCGCACTTCGATCACCATATTATTGACTGGCAAAGTGCAAAAAGGCGCGGATTTGCACGTCGGCAGCACTCATAGCCGCAGGCTGCAGCCCTGCTGATCGGGAACGCTGGCAGTATCGGCTTTTGCAAGGATTTTCCCGCACAAAAACGGCGATTTTGTGCATCGCATATCCACGTCTCCCACAAAAACAAGTTCACCCGCGCCAGACGACGCGGGTGAACTATGTCAAAAGGCTGTCAGCCGGCACTCAGCGAGCCAACGCAGAGCCGGACCGGGCCGCTCAGCGCACCGCACCGGGCCGGACCGAGCCGAGCCGCTCTCGCGAAGCTTTAGTTCATATAATCCCATACAGGCACCTGGACAGGCTTCTGCTTGAGGAGCTTGAGGAGCTTTTCCGGCATATATTTCTTGTCCACGACGATGCGGAAGAGGTATTCGTCGAACCATTCGTCGGTAAGAATCATATAACCGTTGTTGCCGGACGATGCGCCCCAGCTGTTCTCGAACTTCCACTTCACAGGCTTGTCGTTCTCGTCAGTGTCGCATGCCACGAGGAGCATTGCGTGTGAAGAACCGCTCTGACGGGTGAGGATGCGCGCCTTCTTGTCCATATTGATGGTGATGCCGTAGAGTGACTGGTAGTCGTAGAGATTGAGGTCGAGCCAGCCGTCCTCGCGGCTTGCGTACTTGCCTACGTCGCAGGAGATGTAGAGAGGTCTGTTGTCCTTGATGGATGCGAGCGCCATCTCCTTGATCTCATCGTTAGGGAGATTGAGGTATATCCAGTTGAAACCTTCGTAGGTATTGCGGTAGTTCTGGATGTCGTAGAGCTTGTAGTATTCGCGGGTAGGGTCATTCATAATCATCACCATGGTCTTCATATTGAAGTCCTTAGGAGCCACACTTGCGTAGAATTCCTTAGGGGTGCTCTTGATGACCTGCTGCTTGCCGTCCTTGTCAACGTATTTCCAGGTGAACTCCACAGGAGGTTCGCCGAGCGAGAGGGCGAGGATGCGATAGACCTGCTTCATAATCTCTATCTTCTCTTCGCGGAGGGCCTTCTCCTTTGCGCCGTCAGCGCGCATCTGGCGGAGTGTCCACGCTCCGTCGCGGAGCTTTTCGTTGAGTATCTTGCGCATGTTGCCGGTGCTGTTGGAATGCGCTGTCTCAGGCATTACGTCTGCAGGCACCACGCCGTACTTCTCAGCCACGTCAACGAAGAGGTTCCATACGCCGCCGTCACCCACAGGGGACTTGAGGTAAGTCTCGACCTCGCGGTCAGTCGCTTCCTTGCCGGCAGTGCGGATGATGTTCTCGAGGAAGAGATTGGATTTCTCGAAGAGGTCCCAAAATGAGCAGAAATTCTGTGAGAAATAGAATTCCTTCACGTTGAATTTCTTCGCTGCCATAGGTCGGAGCTCGTTGAGTGAGGCGAAGAGCCAGCAGCGGCCCGAGCTGCGCTGGTTGGTGATGCCCTTCACGTCAACGTTGTATTTGAAGTAAGTATCCAGCTTGCCTTCGTTGGAGAGGTTGGAGGCAAGGGTGTTGATATCGGTGTTGTGGCTGAGGATGTTCTGGATTGCCACGGTTGCAGGGTCCTTGACGAAGCTGCCCTGGATCTCCTTGAGTTCATTCTCGCCGATGGTCTGTGCGCCGGCTCCGATAGACAGGAGCGCAGCGGCTGCGATAAGTATTGCTTTTTTCATATCGTAGTGTTGTTAGTTGTTTTTCATCTCTTCCTCGACATCCTCCACGGTGATCGGAAGACGCTTGTGACCGAGCAGGCGGGCGCCATTCTCAGTGATCAGGATGTCGTCCTCGAGGCGGATTCCGCCAAAATCGTAATAAGACTCCAGACGCGCGAAGTCCACGTACTGTGCATTGGTGCCTTCATTCTTCCATTTCTCAATGAGGGCCGGGATGAAATAGATGCCAGGCTCGTCGGTGATGACCTGACCCGGCTCGAGTTCGCGTGCCATGCGGAGGGAACCGAGGCCAAGCTGCTTCGCGCGCTCCTGACCCGGGGCATAACCGACATTGTTCTCGCCGAGATTCTCCATATCGTGTACGTCGAGGCCCATATTGTGGCCGAGGCCGTGAGGCATGAAGAGGCCCTGTACGCCCGCTGCGACCATCTCGTCAACGTCGCCGTGCACGAGGCCGAGGTTCTTGAGGCCCTGGACGATAATCTTGCTCGCGCCCAGATGCACGTCTTTGTACGTAAGGCCAGGACGGGCCATTTCTCGTGCGAAATTATTGGCGGTGGCAACGATTGTATAGATATCCTTCTGCTTCTGGGTGAATTTGCCGCCGCAAGGGAGGGTGCGGGTGAAGTCGGATGCGTAATGCGATGCGATTTCGGCGCCGGCATCGATGACGCAGAGCTTGCCGTCGGTCAGAATGCCGCTGTGGCAGTGGTTGTGAAGGGTCTCACCGTGCTGTGAGAGGATTGTCGGGAAAGAGGTCATATATCCGCCGGAGAGGCAGACACCCTCCATCACGCCGACAAGTTCCTGCTCCACCATTCCCGGCTTCATCATCTTCATTGCGGTGTAATGCATCGCATATCCGAGGTCGCAGGCCCTGTCTATCTCCGCAATCTCGCAAGGCTCCTTGATGAGGCGCTGGCTTACTACAGCGAGGATGAGCTCGAGGCTGGCGGCCTCCTTCATCCCTGCGAACGGGATGCCGAGCACCTGGTTGAGATAAATCATATTGCGGTCGCGGTACTGCGGGATGAAATGGATCTTCCTGCCCTTCTTCTGCGCATCCTGCAGATAATCGGCAAGCTTGGCATAAGGAGCGCTTTCGCTGACACCCACCTCTGCGGCCTGGTCCTTCAGCAGCGGCTGCGGACCCATCCAGATGATATCGTCTATATCCACGTCGTCGCCGAACATTATCTCGCGGCCGCTATCAAGGTCGATGACGGCTGCGACATCAGGCTTGTCAAGGCCGAAATAGTAGAGGAACGTACTGTCCTGACGGAACAGATATTCATTTGCGGCATAGTTGAGACTTGACTCACTGTTGCCCATAAGGAGGATCACACCGGATGAGACCTTTGATGTGAGGACCCGCCTTCTTGCTATATAAACCGATTTGTCAAACATATTGTAAAGATATTATTTTTCGAGGAGATATTGATTGAAACGCTGAGTTTCTTCGTATGTAAGGAACTCGACTTCGACCGGAAGGTAGTACATCCTGACCTTCATCGCATCGGTGATGTGCCTGTTGCCCTTGAGGCGCTGGGCGTCCTTTTCGGTGGTAAGCAATAATGAGAGCGGGTTGCGCTCCGCATAACTGCGGATCTTGCGTATGTCGGCGAATGTGTATTTGTGATGGTCAGGGAATTTCTCGTGGGTGATATGGTCATACGAGCCGCAGAGCCATTCCTCGAGAGGGCGAGGATTCGCGACCCCGGTGAAAAGGAAGACGCTCTTCGAATAGATGTACCTGTTGTCGCCGAACTCCTCGAATATCGGCTTCGGCTGACAATATTTGATCTTCGCGAAATAGAGATCCTGCTCCGGGTTGACGCGGGTGAGCTTGCGCATCTTCTCACGATCCCATTCGTCGATGTATTCCGGACACTTTGTGATGACCACGGCCCCGGCGCGGCGGATCTGGTCGGGCAGGTCGCGGAGACGGCCCATCGGCAGCAGCTCGTCCTTGAATATTGGGCGGTTGTAGTCCACCAGGAAGATGTTCTTCGAAGGGGTGATCTCCCTGCGCTGGAATCCGTCATCCAGGATGATGACATCCGGCTTCTCGTCCAGCGCGAGAAGATTCTCTATGCCGCGGCGGCGGTTGCGGTCGATTGCAACGGTGATATCCGAGAACTTCTTCTTGATCTGGAGCGGCTCATCGCCCACATCCTCGACTGCGTCGTCCGGCTTTACCAGCCTGAATCCCCTTCCCTTGCGCTTGTAGCCCATCGAAAGGACTGCGATACGGTCATATTTCTCAGAATACACCCTGACGGCGTATTCGGTCATCGGAGTCTTGCCCGTTCCGCCCACGGTGACGTTGCCGACGCAGATCACCGGGACGTCGTAGGAATACGACTTGATCTTGCCCTTGTCATAAAGCCTGTGTCTGATCTTCAGGGTGACGTAATATGGAAAAAACAGTGCTTTGCTTATCATTTCTCTATTGCCAATTGTCTTTTATGTAGTCCAGGGTCGCAAAAAGCTCCTCCGGAGATGTCAATGTTACCAGTTTGAGTCTCGTCTCCTTGAAATTGTCCAGACCCTTGAAATAGCAGGAGAGATGCCTCCGCATCTCTAGGATGCCCACCTTCTCCCCCTTTGTCTCGAGCGATTTTGACAGATGGCGCTTCGCCAGCTCCACCCTGTCCGCCACACTCATCGGAGGAAGGATTTCGCCAGTGGCGAGATAATGCTTCACCTCCCGGAAAATCCACGGATGGCCGAAGCTTGCGCGGCCGATCATTATGCCGTCCACACCGTAGCGGTCGAAGCACTCCTTGGCACGCTGAGGGGTCGTGATGTCGCCATTGCCGATGATCGGGATATGCATGCGCGGATTGCGCTTCACCTCGCCGATCAGAGTCCAGTCGGCCTCGCCCTTGTACATCTGCTGCCTTGTACGGCCGTGTATGGTCAGGGCGGCGATGCCAACGTCCTGCAGGCGCTCCGCCAACTCCACGATGATCTTCGAATCCTCGTCCCATCCGAGACGCGTCTTGACGGTGACCGGAACCGTGACCGCCTCCACCACCCTGCGGGTGATCTCCACCATCTTGTCCGGCTCGCGCATCATCCCGCTGCCCGCACCGCGCCGCGCAATCTTGTTGACGGGACAGCCGAAATTGATATCCAGCAGATCCGGGCCGGCGGCTTCCGCACGCACTGCGGCATCGACTATCGCGTCGGGAATGTGGCCGTAGAGCTGTATGCCTATCGGCCGCTCATAGTCGTACACCTGCATTTTGGCGATGGTCTTGGCCGCATCGCGGATCAGCCCGTCGGACGAGATGAACTCCGTGTACATCATATCCGCACCGTATTCCTTGCAGATATATCTGAACGACGGGTCGGTGACATCCTCCATCGGGGCCAGGAACACCGGCCTTTCGCCAAGGTCTATTTGTCCAATTTTCATAATCTACAAATATAAAGTGAAAATCAGGGCGCAGCGCCGGTGCCACGGCAAAAGATATTCACGGGTTTTGAACGGTTGGGAGTAGTTTTTATTCAAAATAGATTCTAGAATCTGTTTTGAAATGATTCAATTTTCTATTACATATCTTTTTCACTGTTTCCGCAGTATTCCTCAGTTACAATGGAACCCCATTGCTCCTTCGTAATTCTGCGAAAGCATCTGAAAAATCTAAAGTAATATCTTAAATCAATCATTTCAAAAATGATTCTAAAAATCAAAGGATTATGGGATATTCGGAAATAATGATTATCTTTGCGGCTCCCCAAAATGGGGAATTGTGAACAAAATTAACGTATTAACCTAAAAATCAACAAAGTGGACACATTAAGTTACAAGACCATTTCGGCTAACGCAGCTACCGTCACCAAAGAGTGGCTGGTAATCGATGCCACCGATCAGGTCCTTGGACGTCTGGCTTCCCGTGTTGCCGTCGTACTCCGCGGCAAGAACAAGCCGAACTTCACTCCTCACGTGGATTGCGGTGACAATGTCATCATCATCAACGCAGACAAGGTTCGCCTCACAGGCAAGAAATTCACAGACAAGGTTTACACTCGTCACACCGGTTATCCGGGAGGACAGCGTTTCACCAACCCTAAGGCCCTGATGGCAAGCAAGCCGACAGCAGTAGTAGAACACGCTGTAAGAGGCATGCTCCCTAAGAACCGTCTCGGTGACAAAATCTTCGGCAACCTGTATGTATATGCAGGCAGCGAGCATCCTCACGAGGCTCAGAAACCTAGAACTATTACGTTAAACGAAATCTAAACAGAGCATGGAAGTAATCAACGCCCTTGGAAGACGTAAATCAGCTGTCGCTCGCGTTTATTTAAGCACAGGTAAAGGCAACATCACAATCAACGGCCGCACCCTCGACGAGTATTTCAAAGAGGATACCCTCCGTTACATTGCAAAGCAGGCTCTCGAGCTCACAGAGACCTCCGCATCATTCGACATCAAGGCTAACCTTGACGGTGGTGGAATCAAAGGTCAGGCAGAAGCTCTCCGCCTCGCTATCGCCCGCGCCCTTTGTAAGGTTGATGCAGAGGCATACCGCCCTGTATTGAAGTCCAACGGCTTCCTCACCCGCGATGCCCGCGAGGTCGAGAGAAAGAAGCCTGGCCAGCCTGGTGCACGTAGACGCTTCCAGTTCAGCAAGCGTTAATGTCTTACTGATTTACAGGCACAGTCCGGTGTCAAAACTTGGGGATCCCTCGTGGCTACCCCCTGTTTGCCTGACTGCGGAAAACCGCGGAGACCGGCCAGGCCGCTACTCCCGGTTGATGAAAAGAGGACCCTCGCTTTGAAGGAGGGTAGAGAATTAAAAACATTAAAAAGTACATTAAGAAAATGTCTAGAACTAATTTCCAGGACTTACTTGATGCAGGCGTACACTTCGGTCACCTGAAGAGAAAGTGGAATCCTAAAATGGCTCCGTATATCTTTATGGAGAAGAACGGCATCCACATCATCGACCTGCACAAAACCGTTGTAAAAATCGACGAGGCTGCCGACATCATGAAGCAGCTCGCACGCTCAGGCCGCAAGATCCTCTTCGTCGCTACAAAGAAGCAGGCTAAGGAGATCGTTGCCGGGTGCGCAAAGAGCGTCAATATGCCATACATCACCGAGCGCTGGGCAGGTGGTATGCTTACCAACTTCCCTACAATCCGCAAGGCCGTCAAGAAGATGAACAACATCGACAAGATGATCACCGACGGTACCTTCGACACTCTCGCAAAGCGTGAGCGCCTCCAGGTTTCACGCCAGAGGGCAAAGCTCGAGAAGAACCTCGGTTCAATCGCCGACCTCAACCGCCTTCCTTCAGCTCTCTTCGTAGTTGACGTTCAGAAGGAAATCAACGCAGTCAAAGAGGCCAACCGCCTCAACATCCCGGTCATCGCAATGGTTGATACCTGCTGCGACCCGACTATGGTCGACTACGTGATCCCTGCAAACGACGACGCTGCAAAGAGCATCTCCCTCATCACCGACACTCTCTGCAAGGCAATTGCAGAAGGCCTCGAGGAGCGCAAGCTCGAGAAGGAGAAGGAAAAGGACGAGGAACCTGCAAAGGATGAGGCTCCTGTAAGGAAGACCCGCCCTCGCAGGAACGCAAAGAAGGCTGAAGATGAAGAAGCATCTGCAGAAGAGGCATAACGAATAACCCTTAAAGAATAAAGATTATGGAAATCAAAGCAGCAGACGTTGCAAAACTCCGTAAGATGACCGGTGCCGGCATGATGGATTGCAAGAAGGCTCTCGTAGAGGCTGAAGGCAATTTCGAACGCGCACAGGAAATTATCCGTGAGAAGGGCAAGCTTGTGGCAGCAAAGCGTGCTGACCGTGAGACCTCAGAAGGTGCCGTACTCTCAAGAATCGAAGGCAAGAAGGCCATCCTCGTAGCTCTCGGCTGTGAGACTGACTTCGTATCTCAGAATGCTGAATTCCAGAGCCTCGCAAAGGCTATCGCAGATACTGCCATCAAGAACTTCCCAGCAGACAAGGAAGCCCTCATGGCCTGCACGATGGCTGACGGTCAGACTGTCGAAGATGCTATCTCACAGCAGACCGGCAAGAGCGGCGAAAAGCACTCTCTCGTATTCTATGCACAGCTCGAGGCAGAAGGTCTCGCTACTTATATCCACACCATCAACGGCAAGCTCGGTGCTATCGTGGCATTCAACAAGCCTGTTCCTGAAGAGCTCGGTAAGGGTATCGGTATGCAGATCGTCTCTATGAACCCTGTATCCGTTTCAGCTGACGACTGCCCTGCAGAAGTTGTTGAGAACGAGCGCAAGGTTGCTATCGAGAAGACCAAGGAAGAGCAGATCCAGAAGGCTGGTGACGCAGCCCTCAAGAAGGCAGGCATCAACCCTGCACACTGCGACAGCGAAGATCATATCGAGTCCAACACAGCAAAGGGCTGGCTCACCCCTGAGCAGGCTCAGCAGGCTCGCGAGATCAAGGTCACCGTTGCAGAGCAGAAGGCAGCCAACCTTCCTGAACAGATGATCCAGAACATCGCAAACGGCCGTATCGCCAAGTTCTTCAAGGAGAATACCCTCGAGGAGCAGGAATACCAGATGAGCGATGACAAGAAGTCCGTAAAGGAGGCTCTCGCAGCCATCGACAAGGACATCAAGATCCTCAAGTTCTTCCGCTGCTCACTCGCTGACGACTAATCATCAACGACACTATATCCAGAGAAGTGCAGGGCCCGCGTCCTGCACTTCTTTTGTTTTATGGTGACGCCCGAGCGTAATTCTTAAGCACCTGATTATCAGCATATTAAGCCAAGCCCCTTGCGTCAAATGACGCAAGGGGCTTGGCTTAAATCATTGATAATCAACTATCTGGAAATTACGGTTCACAGATAACTGCTGGAGCGTCTTTAGACACCGCAGCTCACCAGGAACATATATTCCCGCTCGAATATAACAAATCAGGCGGCCCTTGCGGGACCGCCTGATCAAATATGTAAAAGTACTTTAGTTCGTCGCCCAGGTCGGGGTGTATTCCTCGCCTGTAATGTAATCGACGAACTTTACAGGGATCTTCGTCTGGCCGCTGTAGCCGCTGGCAATCCAGCGGAGAGTAGTCTTAGGAAGCCAGCTGACCGCATTCTTGCAGCAGTGGATAGTGAAACCACCACTGTAAGATCCCGTGCGTTTGCCTACGCCGTCGGCTGAATCAGTGAAGAATGATGTCGGATTTATGTTTGAACTGTTGTATCCCTTTGCACCCAGATAAAGATCCTTGAGGCAAGGCTCATACCTGAACATATGTATCAGATTGGAGGCTGTTGCCCATCTGGTCATATCCATTCCTTCGATATGGAGAGTCTCAAGTTTTTCCATCTGGTAGAACATATAAGTCATACGGCCTGTTGCAGGGAATGTCATATGGCTGAGGTCAAGGGTCTTGATGGACTTGCAGCGGTTGAACATACTGCGGGTGTCGGTCACATTGTCGGTGTTGAAGTTCTTGAGGTCAAGTTCTTCAAGAGCCCAGCAGTCGGAGAACATATTGTCCATCGTAGTTACTTTCCTGGTGTCGAACTTGCTTACGTCAAGTTTCTTCACCTTCTCACAGTGGGTGAACATAAATGCCATCGTAGTGACATTGGAAGTACTGAAGTTGCTTACATCAAGCACATCGACAGCCTTGCAGCAATTGAACATATATGACATCCTGTTGGCTTTTGCCGTATTGAAATGGCTGACGTCAATTTTCTCAACCTTGTAGCAGGCATTGAACATCGAGTTGAAACTTTCGCCGTTGGAAGTGTTGAAGCTGGATACGTCAATCTTGGTGGCGTTGAGGCAGGAATCGAACATAGACTGGAAAGAGATGCCATTCTCAGTATTGAAGCTTGAGCAGTCGATCTCCTTGAGCTGTGGGTTGTACCTGCCGGCCATGATGAACATTCTGTCGAAGAACTTCGTCCTGGATGTATTCAAGCAGGTCAGACCCTCGATGCTCTGAAGAGCGTGCATATAGCAGAAAGCAAATGAGAGAGACTCGTTGGCCATAATCTCGGATGCGGCAGTGGTAATGGTCACGGTGCCTGTGGAAGCATTCCAGGATGCGTAGACAGGCACTTGGGAATTGAAGTAGCTGACCTTCTTTTCACCTACAGTAGGGTCATTGGTCTTGAATATGATCTTCTTGATCGTATTGTCGTTGTCTATAGACTTGGCTGTGGATTTGACGAACTGCTTGAGCACCTCGTTGAAGTCCGTACCCATCATCAGAAGAGCCTCCCCTTTGGCCGGTGGCAGCTCATTTGTGAATTCGCTGATATTGACGGATATTGTACGGAGTTCACCACGGCGGACGGTAAAGGTCTTGTTGTCCTCAAGCTTTGAAATGGACCGCTTGCCGTCAGCGCTGTTTATGGTGATAGTCAGACCTGTGTAGGCATTTGCCGGAACGGAGATAAAGAACGGAACGGCTGTGGAAGCGATTGCAACACCGTCGCCGCAATTAAGTTGTACGTCATCACCGACACCGGAGAGGGCGGCCACGCCATTGTTGATGTTGAATGAGCCGCTGAAACCCTGATCCGAAGAGAGGACGATGGAAGATACCTTGGCGCCGCTGACAGATGTGCTGACATCGAGTTTGATGATGCCCGTTACAGGCTTGAAAGTGATGCTGTTAAGGTCCGTGATGCCTTCTGCATACATAGGCAGGCCTGTGATATTGCCCTCGACATATTCCTGCACTGCCGGAAGGGTGCCCTTTGCGATGTCGGCAGGATAATACGCAGTGAATTCGGTACCTGTGAACGTGCCCCAGGACATTTTGCTGAAATCGGTGACTGATGAGCCGCCGGTGAGAGCTTTGTATATGGCGGTCTGTTTGCCGTTGGAAACGACGATCTGATCGTTTTCGACCCAGTTGACGTTGTAGATGTCACCGGCCTTCTCAAGCGCGGTCCTTGTTGAGACCTGCTCGATCTGAGCCCTGATGGTATCGTTGTCTGCAACCGGCTCCTTTGTACAAGCGGAAAGTATAACCGCTGCGACTGATGCTATTGCGAAAAATATTTTCTTCATGATTGTACCCTCCTGTTATTCCCAAGTTACTGAGATTGTATAAGGAACACCGTTGAGCACCGCGGTCTTGCCGCTGTAGGTGATGCCGTATGTTCCGAAAGAGTTCGTTACGGTATCCTCGCACTGTACGCCGACGTACCAGGTGCCCTTTTCAAGTGAAGGGAAAGTAAGTTCCTTCACGAGGTTGGCATTTTCCACCTTGTACTGGGCGTCCTCCTTGAATGCGAAGGTGCCCTTGGCCATACGGAGGCTGAGGTTGAACGAGTCAAGAGCCTCGAGTCTTACCTTGATGTTCTTCGCGCCGTCAGGAACGGCGAATGCGAAGTGGTGGCACTGCTTGTCACCGATCTTGGTAAATGCAGGGTCCTCATCAGTCGTGGACTTGGTCATATTGCGGACCTCGCCGTTGTGGAGGATACCCTTCACCTTGGCGATGCCGACACCGTCCATTGCATAGAGGCAGTATGCGGCCATAAGGTCAAGCTTCTCGCCTGTCTTCTCCTGCTCCGGGTGTCCGCCTGAAGGGATCACGCGGCCTGAATAGATGGAAGGCTTATATGCGATGACTGACGGCAGCATATGATATCTGTATGCAGGATAATCGTTGATGCAGAGCACCTCGGTGCCCGGTACCATATCCCAATGCTCGAAGTAAGGACCGTTCCAGTGCTTCACGCCGGCCACGCGGTGGTCGCCGCCGAAATCGTAGTACTTCAGCAGAGGGCTGTCCTCAGGAAGTATGTAGTCCGGATAGATATCGTATATGGACGTATTGTTGGCATAACCCGGCCAGAGGCCCATATATCCATTGTGCGCAATATATGAATCGATCACACCATAAGTTGATACGAATGCTCCGGCGCAGGAACCCACGTAGCTGCCGCCGTTGAAGAAGAATGTGCGTATGTTCTCGCGGCCCTGTACCATCCAGCTGCGTCCGTGGGTCGTCGCGATACCGCCATTGACGTAGATCATCTTGTAGCGCGGCTCGCCGTCAGGATAAAGGAGAACGCCGTTGAGGTCGTCAGGATTGCCGCAGAATACCTTGTTCTGTGCAGTCTGATTGGTCGAGTTGTTGGAAGTTGCGTAGAATGTCTCGTTGGAGAGATTGAGATATGTGGTCACAGGCATCGTCTTGTAATCGGACATTCCGATACCGGTATCCATCAGGAGGTCCTTGTAGAATGCCTTGTTCGGCACGTCGGTGCGGATTTCCACCTGTGAGTCATCCACGAACGCAAGATCCGGCATCGCAATGCAGGTCGAGCGGAAAACGGTATTCGAGCCGGCAGGAGCATATTTCTGCATATACGAACCGTCAGCGCACTTCGCTGTAAGAAGGAAGCCCTTTGCGAGGGATCCGGCAGGAACAACGATATAATATACGGTGGAGATGTCCGGGTCACCTGAAATGACACCTGACTGAACCGTTACGTCAGCGCCGGTGGAGATGAACATTCCGTCCTCGGAAGCTGCCGGCTTGTCGACCATAAGCCTGACGGTCTTCTGTGCGTCATCGGTTGCGGCCGGAATCACGAATGCAGGCTTGTCGGAATATGTCATATCGACCGAACCTTCACCCCAGAGAGCCTCTTCGCCAAGAGTGGTGAGATCGATTTCGGTGATTGACGGAGCATTTGTGAATGAGACGGAAACCAGTCCGCAGAGGTTGTAGAAACTCAACTGAGTGCCCGATGACACAGCGACTGAAGGATTTGCCCCGGCATCGAATGAATTCTCGCGATAGTATTGGACTGCCGGAAGATTAACCTTGAGCGATGTACCTTCAAAGCCGGTGCACATTGATGACGGATAGACCGCATAGCAGTCCGATGTATAGTAATCCTCACAAGCCGGATCATAGAAACGGCCGTGGGTCTTGCCCTTGTCTGCAGGATTGACACAGATAGCACGGCCTTCATAGCCGGAAGTCATCAGCGGAACGCTGAAAACACGGATGGAGTCACCTTCGGACCACAGCACGGAGCCGTTGTCGAGAGTAGTCTTCGTGTCGGAAGTCTGCTTCTCGAGGGAAGCCACGAAGCCGGAGGATTCCTTTAATTGCCGGACATCCTCCGTACAGGCGCCGCAGAATACCACCGCGACAGCCATTGCCAGAATTGTTGTTCCTGAATATCTCATAGTACAGAATAGATTTCACGTATGCACGTAATATGCAAATATACTGAAAATAGCGCTTTTCGATTTCAAAAACATTATATTTGTAAAGGAAATTACTGATAAAACATTCATATATGAAACGCCTGTCAATCATCATCCTGGCCATTCTGGCCATTCCATTTGCAGCCACCGCGCAGAAGCCGGCACTCGACCATTCAGTCTATGACGGCTGGAAATCCGTCGCCAGACTGTCCGACCCTATGAACGGAGAGTGGGTGACCTACGAGATCAATCCTCAGCAGGGGGATGGAGTCCTTCACGTTTACAATTCAAAAACCGGCACTGAATACACTGTGGACCGCGGTACGTCGTGCCGTATCTCCCTGGACGGCAAGAAGGCCGTGTTCAAGATCTCCCCGAAATATCAGGAGACGCGCCAGGCGCGCATAGACAAGAAGAAACCGGACCAGATGCCCAGGGACACCCTCGGCGTAATGGACCTCGTCAGCGGAGAAGTCACGAAATATCCTCTGCTCAAATCAATGAAGGTCGCCTTCGAGCTCGTGGACCATATAGTCTTCACCACCAACGCACCGGAAAAAAAGGCAGCATCCGAAGGAAAGAAGGATGAGAAAGAGGCTAAAAAAGATGAAAAGAAGGCTCCGGAACAGCCTAAGGAGAATCTTTATGTATTGAACGTCAAGACTCTCGCCATCGATACGGTCAAATGCTCCGAGACCTGCTGGCTGACCGACGACGGCAAGGGTATGGCATTTGTCACCAAGCCCGCCAAGAAGGATTCGACGACAAAGCGAGGCATCTTCCTCTATGATTTCGCGTCAAAGAAGACCACTGAAGTGCTGACCGGCGACAAGAAGGCCACCTTCGGCAGCGCATATTTCAATGACAACGGCGACAAACTCGCATTCTACGCAAACCTCGACACCGCGAAGGATGCGTCCAAGGTGACCGACATCTGGCTCTACGAGAACGGAAGCGTCAGGAAACTCGTGGACAGGAATGCCAAGGGCATCCCTGAAGGCTGGAAGATCAGCGGCAAGAGCGCTATATCATTCTATGCAGATGATTCATACGTCACATTCGGCACCTGCCCGATCCCAAGGGAGAAGGATACCACCCTCGTAGATTTCGAGCAGCCGAGACTCGACATCTGGGTATGGAACGAGGATTACATCCAGACCATCCAGAAGAACAACGTCGCCGCAACGAAAGCAAAGACATACACCGCCAAGGTTAACCTCAACGGCAGCGGAAACGTGATCCAGCTCGCCGACAAGGAGATTTCGACAGTATCGATCAAGCGCAACTCCAACCAGGACCGCATCTTCGCATACACCGACAAGCCGTACCGCATCCAGCAGCAGTGGGCTGACGGCACGCACCGCGACGTATATCTCATCTCGCTCAAGGACGGCAGCCGCGAACTCATCTTCAAGGACGTGCTTTTCTCATCATTCAGCACCTCACCGGACGGCGCATACACGGCATTCTACGATTATTCGAAGAACAACTGGTTCCTCTACACTCTTGCCACAGGTGAAGTCAGGGACCTCACATCCGGCCTGGAAGTCGTATTCTACGATGACGAGGATGACCATCCGTGCATACCTCCCGTATGCGGCAGCGCGACCTGGTTCGATGATTCTAAGACATTCGTCCTCCAGGACCAGTATGATTTCTGGCAATTCGACGCCACCGGCGCCAAGGCTCCGTTCAGGCTCACCCAGGGCCGCGAAAACAGGATCCGCTACTCCCTCAGCAATCCTTTCGTCAGCACCCGCGAGACTGCAAAGCGCGGCACTTCGCTGCTCAAGGACAGACCGATGTATTTCGCCACATTTGACCGCACCACCAAGATGAACGGCTTCGCCGTGCTCGACATCACGAAGAAGAAGCCGGTTCTCGAGCAGATTGTGACGGGACCGTACACTTACGGCACACTGAGCGTCAACAATACCGGCAAGAAGCCGATATATACCTATGTGAAAGGCAATTATGAAGTCGGCAACAATGTCTGGACCACGAAGGACAACTTCAAGACCGAGACACAGATCTCCGATGCCAACCCTCAGCAGAAGGATTACAACTGGGGCACGGTCGAGCTCGTAAGCTGGACCACCGAAGACGGCATCAGGGCCGAAGGTCTGCTCTACAAGCCGGAGGACTTCGACGCGACGAAGAAATATCCGGTCATCATCTACTTCTACGAAAGATATTCGGACGAGCTCTACGGCGTCAGGAATCCGGCCCCGAGCGCATCCACGGTCAATATCCCGTACTTCGTAAGCAACGGCTACGTCTGCTTCATCCCGGACATCTACTACACCGACGGACATCCGGGCAAGAGCGCGCTCAAGTCCATACTTCCGGCCTGCGACATGCTCTGCGAATATCCGTGGATCGACGGCGACAATATGGCGATCCAGGGACAGAGCTGGGGCGGCTATCAGGTGGCGTATATGATCACACAGACCAACCGCTTCAAGGCCGCAGGTGCAGGTGCTCCTGTCTCAAACATGACCAGCGCCTACGGCGGGATCCGCTGGGAATCCGGCCGCGCCCGCACTGGTCAGTATGAACACGGCCAGAGCCGCATCGGCAAGGACCTCTGGGAGGGATTCGACCTCTATGTGGAGAACTCCCCGCTCTTCCACGTGCCGAATGTCACCACCCCTGTGCTGATTATGCACAATGACGCCGACGGCGCAGTGCCTTGGTGGCAGGGCATCGAATTCTTCAACGGCCTGCGCCGCTGCGGCAAGCAGGCGTGGATGCTCCAGTACAATGACGAAGCCCACAACCTCAAGGAGCGCCGCAACCGCAAGGACCTCAGCATCAGGCTTGCGCAGTTCTTCGACCACTTCCTCAAGGGCGCCCCGGCCCCGATATGGATGACCGAAGGCGTCCCGGCCGAACTCAAGGGCATCGAATACGGTTACGGATTCAAGACAACAGACGACAAATAATATCCCGATATGAAAAAAGCATTTGCAACACTTATGGCAATAGCGGCATTGGCGGCCTGCGGGCCGAAGGAAGAAGGACAGACTATTGAAAAACCCGACCTGGAGGTCGCAGACGGCCACTTTACGGCCGAGGTGCTGCACCAGATGGGCAAGGTCACGGACATTCAGGTATCGCCGGACGGCACAAAGATACTCTACGGTGTCACCTACACTTCAATCGAGCAGAACAAAGGTGTCCGCAACCTCTTCATAATGAACATTGACGGCAGCGACAGCCATCAGATCACACATTTCGCCAAGAGCGCGTCCAACGCCCGCTGGATAGAGGGCGGCAAGCGCATCGCGTTCCTGAAGGAAGGCCGGATATGGGCGATGGACCCCGACGGGAAGAAGCTCGAGCAGATCAGCGATTACGAGGGCGGCATCAACGAGTTCAAGATATCTCCGGACGAGGCCAACATACTCTTCTCCACTGATTTCAAGGTGGGGAAGGTTGGCAAGGACGTATATCCGGACCTCGAGAAATCCACGGCCCGCGAAATAGAGGGCCTGATGTACAGGCACTGGGACCACTTCGTGGTGAACATACCGCACACACATCTGGCCAACTTCTCCGGCAGCAGGGTCGGAGCTGACTTCGACCTGCTCGGCGATGAGCCGTACGAACTCCCGACCGAACCTTTCAGCGGCCTGGAGCAACTTGATTTCAGTCCGGACGGACAGCAGATAGCATACTCCTGCCGCAAGCTGACGGGCAGGGACTACGCCTTCTCAACCAATACCGACATCTATCTCTATACCATCGTCAGCGGCGAATGCGTCAACCTCAGCGAGGGTATGATGGGCTACGACACCGATCCTGCATTCTCGCCTGACGGCAGATACCTCGCCTGGCTGAGCATGGAGCGCGACGGCTACGAGTCCGACCGCGTCCGCCTCTTCATTATGGATATGAGCACTCGCGAGCGCAAGGAACTCACCACCGGCTTCACCTACGACGTGGCGGAAATCAACTGGATGCCGGATTCCCGGGGACTGTATTTCAATTCAGTGGTAGAGGGCGTCAAGGAGATATGGAAGACCGACCTGGAGGGCAATATGGCCCGCGTCACACCGCAGCATGAATTCCAGGACTTCGGATGCCCTCAGATTGCAGGCGACAGGCTCATCGCCACCGCCACATCGATGCTGCATTCGGCTGAAATCGTATCCATCTCCGCAACCGACGGCAGCTGGGAGCAGATCAGCCACGAGAATGACGACATACTCGCACAGATAGAGGACATACGCATGGAAGAGGTATGGGTGCCTGCCACAGACGGCAAGCAGATGCTGACCTGGGTGCTCTACCCTCCTCAGTTCGACGAATCGAAGACATATCCGGCAATCCTCTTCTGCAACGGCGGTCCTCAGACGGCCTGCAGCCAGAGCTGGTCCACACGCTGGAATTTCCGCCTGATGGCATCACAGGGCTACATTGTGATCATCCCTAATCGCCGCGGCAACATCGGCTTCGGACAGGAGTGGAAGGAGCAGATCTCCGGCGACTACATCGGCCAGAACATGAAGGACTACCTAGCAGCGGCCGACTATTTCCTCGCCAAGCCTTTCGTGGGCAAGATGGGCGCGGCAGGCGGCAGCTACGGCGGCTATTCGGTATATTACCTTGCCGGCATACACCAGAACCGCTTCAGCGCCTTCATCGCACACGCCGGCATCTTCGACCAGGAGTCGATGTTTATGAGCACCGAGGAGATGTGGTTCCCGAACTGGGACAACGGAGCCTGCGCCGCAGGCGGCAAATACCTCGAAGGCTCGCCTTGGAGCGACAACCCTGTGGCAAAGCGCCATTACGCCAATTCGCCGCACAAGCTGATCAGGAACTGGAACACCCCGATCCTCGTGTTCCACGGCGAACTCGACTACCGCGTGCCGGTAAGCCAGGGAATGATGGCCTTCAACGCCGCCCAGATGTTCGACGTGCCGTCCAAGATGGTGCTCTTCCCTGACGAGAACCACTGGATACTCAAGCCGCAGAACTCCGTCCACTGGAACCGCGAGTACACAGCCTGGTTCGACAAGTGGCTGAAGTAGGCCGGCGGGGGGTGCGCCTCCCGTGAAACGCAACTATCTATCGCATAGCGATTTAGTCATTCAGCCTTGCGCAAAAAAGCGCAAGGCTGAATGCTTATTTGGCTGACACTCAGCCTGTTGCATTCCACAAAGTCGTTGTGGCACGTGCAAAGTCCCAGGAATAATTTCCGGTCTCCAAACGGACATTGTCCAGAATAGTCCTGGCTGTATGATTGTCCCGTCTTTCCAGCATCGAAGCAAATGACGGACTTTCGCTGACGGTCAGCGAAAGCGCAAACGCAGTCTCAGTCAAGTCGGACATTGCCGTACTCCGTCAGTTGCAGGTCCGTATGGAAGGCAGCACGCTTCATCTCTTCTTTCCGGACAGGACTGCCGGCAATTACAGTACTGAAATCACCATTCCGGCATACAGCCTTGATTCGGTTTCATTGAGCGGCGGTTCCTCACTGAATTCAAATTATCCGTACCAGTTGGAATCGGTCTCATTCACACTGTCCGGCGGTTCGGAATGCAGCGTTCCGGTGACCTGCACAATGGCGAAAGTAAACCTGTCAGGAGGAAGCGTTATCAACTACAGCGGAAACGCAGGCACGTCGGGCTGCACAACCAGCGGTGGCTCCAAGGTCGTGCATGAATGACGCAGGGCCGAGGGTGCCGGCTGCGAAGGACTCTTGCAGAACACAATGAGTTCCGGTTTCATTTGTCGGACAGGCACACAATGTGTATCTTTGCATCCGTAATACTATTGGATGCGCAATCTTAGTTTGGATATTGTCCTGTAACATCTTCAGCCTGTTGGCGAAGATGTCTTGAACCGGTAAGTCCACCCCGTACCGACGGGTGTGGAAAGTAATCGTATTAATTTTACAATATCCGAAAATCATGAATAAGAATTATACCATTCGCCTTGAGCGCGAATCAGATTACAGAACTGTAGAAAACCTCACCAGAGAATCATTCTGGAATGTCTATCAGCCCGGCTGCACCGAGCATTATGTCCTCCATCGCTACCGGAACAATCCGGATTTCATACCCGGACTTGACTTCGTGATGGAGATAGACGGCGCGGGCATCATCGGCCACGTGATGTTCTCCAGGGCCGGAATCATCTCGGATGATGGAAAGCATATCCCCATCCTGACGTTCGGGCCCATCAGCATAGCCCCTGAATACAAACGACGGGGCTATGGATTAACATTGCTCAGATACGCTCTTACAAAGGCGGAAGAAATGGGCTTCGGCGCCGTCTTTATGGAAGGCAACATAGACTTCTACAAGCACGCCGGATTTGTCCTGGCTTCGAGCCTCCATATCCACTACCACGCCGAACCCCGCGGAAGTGAAGTCCCCTATTTTCTCGGCCGGGAACTCAAATCAGGATACCTGTCAGGCATCGAAGGGACCTACCATACTCCCCAAGGATACTATGTGGCTATGAATGACCCCGCCGGATATGAGGAATACGAAGCCTCATTCCCGCCAAAGGAAAAACTCGTCCTTCCTGGACAACTGAGGTAAAAGACTGCACAACTATCTGAAAAACATTTGGATTACTTGAAAATAGTCCGTATATTTGCGGTCCCCCGAAAAATGGGGAGACACTAGTTAACTTATTATAAAACACCAAATTAACAACCAAATGCCTGGATTAATTGGAAAAAAAATCGGAATGACTTCCGTTTTCGATGCCGCTGGCAAATGTCTGCCATGCACCGTTATTGAGGCTGGTCCGTGTGTTGTTACGCAAATCCGTACAGTTGAAAAAGATGGTTATGCCGCTGTACAGCTTGCCTATGACGAAAAGAAAGAGAAACACACCAGCAAGGCCCTCAAGGGCCATTTTGACAAGGCAGAAACCACTCCTAAGCGCAAGCTCGTCGAATTCAAGAACGACTTCCCTAAGGAGCTCAAGGTCGGTGACACCGTCTCCATCAGTGACCTCTCCGAGGGCATTGAGTGGGTTGATGTTATCGGAACATCCAAAGGTAAGGGTTTCCAGGGCGTTGTGAAACGTCACGGATTCCAGGGCGTAGGTGGCAGGACCCACGGTCAGGACGACAGACTTCGTCATCCTGGTTCACTGGGTGCATCATCTTGGCCTTCAAGGGTTTTCAAGGGTATGAGAATGGCCGGCCAGATGGGCGGCGACCGCGTCAAGGTATTCAACCTTCAGGTCATCAAGGTCATCCCTGAGAACAATCTCGTAATTGTCAAGGGTTCCGTTCCTGGAGCCAAAGGATCTTATGTAATTGTGGAGGACTAAGCGTTATGAAACTGGATGTTTACAAAATCGACGGTACATTGTCCGGCAAGCAGGCCGAGCTCGATGATACCATTTTCGCTATCGAACCGAACGATAACGCTATCTACCTCGACGTAAAGCAGTACCTTGCAAACCAGCGTCAGGGCACACACAAGACCAAGGACCGCAGCGAAGTCGCTTTCTCAACCAAGAAGATGGGTCGCCAGAAGGGCGGCGGAGGAGCACGTCACGGCAGCATCAAGTCCAACATCAACGTTGGCGGTGGTAATGCATTCGGCCCTAAGCCTCGCGATTACTCATTCAAGCTTAACAAGAAGCTCAAGCAGCTCGCCCGTTACTCAGCCCTCTCTTACAAGGCAAAGGACGGCGCCATCACAATGGTTGAGCCTTTCTCAATGGACGCACCTAAAACCAAGGATTTCATCAAGATCCTCGATGCCATCAAGGCAAACGGCCGCAAGACCCTTGTAGTGCTTCCTGAAAATTCACAGAACATTTACTTATCGTCTCGCAATCTTCCTGAGGCAAAGGTCATAACTGTTGACGAAATCAACACTTATGTACTTCTCAACGCAAATCAGCTCGTACTTGTTGACGGCGTTCAGGACATTATCGCAGAAAGACGCAAATAACACACAACGATGGGAATATTAATTAAGCCTATAGTAACTGAGAAAATGACGATTCAGGGCGATAAATTGAATCGTTACGGTTTCATCGTTGATGGCAAGGCCAACAAGATTGAAATCAAGAAAGCCGTTGAACAGATGTACGGCGTATCCGTTCAGGACGTCAACACTGTCAACTATCACGGCAAGCGCAAGAGCCGCTACACAAAGGCAGGTATGCTGACAGGCCGCACGAACCACTACAAGAAGGCGTTCGTTACACTGGCCGGAGATGATAAGATTGATTTCTATAGCAACATTTAAGGACCATGGCAGTACGTAAATTCAAACCGGTGACTCCCGGTACTAGAAATAAGGCGATCAGCACTTTTGAAGAGATCACCTGCAGCACCCCTGAAAAGTCCCTCCTCGAGCCTCTCAAGAGCTCAGGCGGACGTAACAACCAGGGCAAGATGACCGTACGCTACATCGGCGGCGGTCACAAGAAGATGTATCGTGTAATTGACTTCCTTCGCGACAAGGACAATTGCAAGGCTACTGTCAAGACCATCGAATACGACCCTAACCGCAGCGCACGCATCGCGCTCGTAGTATACGAAGATGGTGAGAAGCGTTATATCATCGCACCTAACGGCATTCAGGTAGGTCAGGTGATCGCTTCCGGTTCAGGTGTTGCTCCTGAAATCGGCAACTCACTTCCACTTGCGGAAATTCCGCTCGGTACTCTCGTTCACAACATTGAGCTCCGCCCTGGCAACGGTGCCGTAATGGCACGTTCAGCCGGTGCATACGCTCAGCTCACAGCACGCGAAGGCAACCACGCCGTTCTCCGCCTCCCTTCAGGTGAGACAAGAATGGTGCTCGTTTCCTGCCGCGCTACCATCGGTATCGTTTCAAATACCGACCACAATCTGGAATCTCACGGTAAGGCCGGCCGTCGTCGCTGGTTGGGTCGCAGACCTCGCAACCGCGGTGTCGTTATGAACCCAGTCGATCACCCAATGGGTGGTGGTGAAGGCCGCGCATCAGGTGGACATCCACGTTCACGCAAGGGCTTACCTGCAAAGGGATACAAGACTCGTAACCCTAAGAAGACTTCCAACAAGTTCATCATCGAGAGAAGACATAAATAACGGAATAAAAACAAGTAGATTATGAGTCGTTCACTTAGAAAAGGTCCTTATATTCAGGACAGCTTGGAAAAGAAAGTGCTCGCCATGAATGAAGGCAGCATGAAGAAAGAGGCTATTAAGACCTGGTCACGTTCCAGCATGATCTCCCCGGACTTCGTAGGACACACAATCGCTGTACATAACGGCAATAAGTTTATTCCGGTTTATGTTACAGAGAATATGGTTGGTCACAAGCTCGGAGAATTCGCGCCGACACGTACCTTCAAAGGCCATTCTGGTAATCGTTAATATTTAAAGGAAGATTACAATGGGAAAGCGTAAAAGAGAAATGGCCGACAGG
Source organism: Bacteroidales bacterium (assembly GCA_045601245.1). Lineage (GTDB taxonomy): Bacteria > Bacteroidota > Bacteroidia > Bacteroidales > UBA932 > Cacconaster. The sequence goes on along the minus strand of JAZRZH010000024.1, from coordinate 32,554 downwards.
CTTAAAGAAATAAAGAAGCAGACAGCTATCGCAAAGCTGAATGATGTTCCTACTTCACCTCAGAAGATGCGCCTCGTCGCTGACATCATCAGAGGTCAGGAAGTAAACCACGCTCTGGATATTCTCAAATATTCAAAGAAAGAGGCTTCAACCCGTCTTGAGAAACTCCTTCGCAGCGCAATCGCCAACTGGGAGGCCAAGAATGAAGCTGACCGCAAAGAACTCGAGAACGGCAACGTCATCGTCAAGACCATTATGGTCGACGGCGGCCGCCAGCTCAAGCGCATCCGTCCTTGCCCGCAGGGCCGTGCCGGACGTATCCGCAAGCGTTCTAACCACGTAACTATCATCCTTGACAAGAAAGCTGTCAAGGCAGAAACCAAACCAGTAGAGGAGGCAAAGTAATATGGGACAGAAAACCAATCCTATCAGCAACCGTGTTGGTATCATCCGTGGTTGGGACTCCAACTGGTACGGTGACTACGCAACAAGAATCCCTGAAGATTCAAAGATCCGTGAATACCTCAACGCACGTCTCGCAAAGGCATCACTCTCCAAGATTGTCATCGAGCGCACTTTGAAGCTCATCACCGTTACTATCCACACAGCCCGTCCGGGTGTCATCATCGGAAAGGGCGGTCAGGAAGTTGACAAGCTCAAGGAAGAGTTGAAGAAGATCTGCAACAAGGACGTTCAGATCAACATCTTCGAGGTAAAGCGTCCGGAAGTTGATGCAAATATCGTTGCAAACAACATCGCCCGTCAGGTCGAGGGTCGCGTATCATACCGTCGCGCCATCAAGATGGCTGTCGCATCCACAATGCGTATGGGTGCCGAGGGTATCAAGGTACAGATCAGCGGTCGTGTAGGCGGCGCCGAAATGGCTCGCAACGAAATGTTCAAGGAAGGCCGTACACCTCTCCACACAATCCGTGCTGACATTGTCTACGCACTCGCTGAGGCTCACACCAAGGTAGGCGTTCTCGGTATTAAGGTATGGATCTGCAACGGTGAAGTTTACGGAAAGCGTGACCTCTCCCCTAACGCCGGTACAGCTGCAGGCGTAGCTGCAAATCCTGCACAGGGTGAGCGCCGCGAGCGCGGTGAGCGTCGTGGTGGTCGCGGCCGTGGCGGTGACCGTCGTGGTGGCCGTGGCGAACGTCGTCCTCGCACTGAAGAATAATCCTTTCAGGTTATATTACAAAGGAGCCGGTCAATTTTTGACCGGCTCCTTTTTTCGTACCTGTTCGAATCAGGTATCGATTAAAAATTGAGGTCGAGAGAGCTGTCGCGGCTGCCGCCGATCCATTCTACTGTCTTCTGCTTCCACCAGGCCTCACTCCATTGGGAGTTGCTCAGACTCAGCACAATGTCTGTACCTCCCTTTCCATCGGAACCGAGACGTCTGTTGTTCGGTGTATCAGCATTGATTGTCGGATAGCAGTAGCAGTTGGTAGCCACGCCGTCGAGTGTGCAGGAGAGGACGGGATGATCCTTGTCCTTTTCCAGCCACCAGCACCACTTGCAATCGCCGTAACCACTGCTTATGGCCGCGGCATAAGTGGCGGCCTGATCAGGTGCCTTGGCTGATATCTCACCTATATTGATGCACAATCTGAACTCATTGGCATTGTCGGTATGGCGGTCGACGCCATTGTTGCCTGTCGACTTGCTGTAAAAGACAAATCCTGCGGCGTGCGCGCCGTTGCCCTGCGCGGTGATATCACCCTTGTTCAAACAGTTATAGAAATGCGGAACGGCAAGATGCTGTTCCGGTGTACCCGCACTGGATGTGCTGTGATTGCAGCCGTCAATCTGGCTGAATCCGACAAAACCGGAAGCATAGACAGAATAGTTTATGTCACCCGGCTTCATTGTTATATCTCCAGAATTGACGCAGTTGGTAAAGGTATATGTATTGGCATAGAGGAAACCCCAGTTGCCATATCCGATGAAACCTCCGCAATGCACATATCCTTCTTCGACTGACACATTGAATGTGATGTCGCCGCGATTGCGGCAGCGGTCAAAGTCAGTAGTCGAGTTATTGTCCTTGTTGTACATATGCCCTATGAAGCCGCCTATATACATAGATGTGTTCGGCTGTATACCATGCTCGTACCAATGATTATCCTCATCGATTTCGATAAAATCATTCTCCGAAAACGTGTAGTTGGCATCGTTGCAGGAATTGACGAAATCAAGGTCGTCACTGTAGTTGTTCCCCACAAAACCTCCAAAAGACACACTACCTCCCCAATTGCAGAACTTCAGATCGAAATCGCCCGCTATCCTGCAGTTTTCTATCAAAGTTGGTGCAACGCCGTTTGCATTATCCACCTGCGCAATGAATGGACTGACATAGTTGTGGTTATGCAGCACCACGGTATCGTTGGCAGGCCTGAGGGTCAGATTCCTGAAGGTGGCACGATAGACACAGTGAAAGAGTCCGCAGTAATCATAAGTATTAGAAGAAGACTGCTCACTATAGGTGGAAAGCTCGTAATTGGAGATGGTATGACCATTGCCGTCGAACACGCCGCAGAACTCGACCTTCCTGCCATCGGCGATAAGAGAGTCGCCTTCGCAGTCTATATCGTCGGTCAACCTGTAGTTCAGTCCCCTGTAATGTGGGTCCGCTCCATTGGCGAGACGGTCGAGCAGGAGCTCCATATCGCTCTTCGTACTTATCTGGTAAGGATTAGCGGCAGTGCCTTCTCCATACCATCCATCTTCCTTTAAAGGCATCTCCGCCACATCAATTGCACCCAGATTGAGAACCTGATTGCGCACGAGCTTGACCTCCCTGTCCGCCGCAACGGACTTGACCACTACCGGAGTCTCATCTGTCGGATAATGGAAGAGACTGATGCTCAGTCCCTTGATAGCGTGAGGAAGCGCACAGAAATAGTAACTCTGCCCCGCCTTCATCGTTCCGTTCAAAGTGATGCTGCCGGAGCCCGGTCCGACATATTTTGCGGCCCCGTCAGGGGTGATGGTCACTGAACCGGCAAGCATCTGCGACTCGGACTTGAGCACAGCCTTCTCGAAAGTCAGGCCGTCCAGATCTTCCGGCACTGTGAACTTTACAAGTGCACAGGCATTATGGAAGGTGATATTGTGTACGGAATTGCTTACTTTTACAGATTGGGCGACGCTCACGAAGGCCTTCGGATCGAAACTGCCGGCCACAGCCTGCTGCTGATCAGGTATGTTCACAGGCCGACGCGCGTCATCCGCGCCGATGGTACCGATTTTCCCGTCTGCGACTTTCACTTCGGCCATATACGGGTACAACGCCAGGTAGGAATCCGCTACCACACGCACTTTGCCGGTGAATGTTGCTGAACCGTCCGTGCCAATCTCACCGCTCTGAATGAATTCGCAATTGTTGCCATCAGCATCGAACACTGATATACTGTCCCCAGCCTGGAATGCAATATTCGCACTGCCGGAGAGTGCTGCGCGGGTTATAGCATCCGGCTCGCGCTGTATGCGCATCGTCACTTCAGTCCCACCGTCCAGGGGTGCAGCCGGTTCATCTATCGTACATCCAACCAACGTGAGGGCCAGGATGATAACTGATGTATATCTCTTCATATTCATATCCATTATTACCAGTCAAGTATTATTTCTCCGTCAAGCGGTTCGAAGGCCGCTCCAGGTTCGGCTCCTATGATACCGAGGTTGAGGATATGGCCGCGCTGGAGGGTTACGGTCTTGCCGGTAGACTTGACCATCGAGAATGTTTCAAGTTCAGCAGGAGTCGCCTGTCCATCAAAGAGATAAAGTGCGAAACCGTTTGCCAGCACATCCGGCCTGACGGCCATATAATACCAGTTGCCGCCCGTGATGTCGCCCTGAAGGGTAACAAAGGCGGACGTTTCCTCGGCGGCCGGAAGAAGTGCAGGATTATCACCCACAGTGCAGAACATCCCGCCGGCCATATAGTCGTTCATTGACAGGAAAATGGCGGTTGAATAACTCTGCCCCTCCGGGACGGAGAACTTCAGCAACGCACAGGCATTCTTCAGAGTCAGCGAATGCGTATCTCCGGTAATGCTTGTCGTGCTTCCCACGCTTATGTTCGCTGCGGGATCAAAGCTGCCCGCAACGGCAGTCTGGATATCAGGTATGACGACATGGACATAGTCTCCATAAAGGTAGCATCCGTCATGATATGGATAAACGGCGATATAACTGTCTGCAGGCTCGCTGATGCTGCCCGTAAAATCGGAGCTGCCGTCATTATAGACGGCCGATGTCGTGAATTCACGCTTTGCAGCGGCACCGTCGAATATGGCGATGCTGTCTCCGCTGACGAATGATACGGAATTGCCCTCTCCAAGCACGGTTCTGGTATCGGCATTGTCCTGTTTTGCCTTAATGGTAAGCTTCAGTTGTGCTTCTTCCACAGTCTGACCGCAGGCTGTCAGAACACAGGCAGCGAGCATCAGAGTTATCTTTCGGTTCAACATATGGTATATTTATTTTTCAGCACCAAAGATACTCAAATTATTTGTGTACATTTGAATTTGTGAAAATTCTTGTCGACCTTACATATATCGGCCGGTATCCGGCCACCGGCATCGCTAACTTCGCATTCAATCTCCTGAATGGGATAAGGCTACACGGTGCCGCTGATTCATTTGTGCTGCTCACCGAGCAGGGCTGCGCTGAGACATTCAAGGAGTATATCAGCGATTTCCGCAATATTGAATTCTCTTCCTGTATGGTGAAATATCTTCCGTTCACGAGGAGATTCCTGAACCGCGGCAGGCTCGACCGGATCATACGTAAGGAGAAGATTGATTTATTCCTGACCACATACATATACGACCGTTCGCTCACCACCTCGCTGGTGCCGTCAATCGGGGTGATCCACGATGTATTCCCGTTCAGGGACAGGCACAGCCTGCTACTCTACTGGCGGTTCAGGATGGGAGCGATACCTGCGGCAAATTCATTTGACAGGATAGTGGCGATATCGGAGGCTACCAAAAAAGAAATAAATGCCCTTGGGGTCATCCATACCCCGATTGAAGTGATATATGTCAGCATTCCTTCCGATGCTCAATGTGTCGGAAAAACAGTGCAGGAAACGCCGTATATCCTTGACGTCAACACAATGATCTCGCACAAGAACCCGATGACGCTGCTCAAGGCATTTGAGATAATAAAGGACAGGATTCCGCACGACCTGGTATTCAAGGCGGCGGAGAGCCCTTACTGGCACCGGACAGTACGGCCTTACGCCGAATCACACGGAATGGGTCCGCGCGTCAGGCTGCTCGACAGAAGGATGAACCCGGAAGAGATGAATGAACTCTTCGCAAATGCGGACCTGTTTGTTTCGCCATCGGAGATGGAGGGCTTCGGAATGACCCCGATAGAGGCGGCTCTCGCCGGAACACCGGTGATATGCAATGACCTCCCCGCGCTTCGCGAATCCACCCGCGGCCTTGTCGATTATTACAGCCCGGCAGAAGACGCCGAAGCGCTCGCAGAGCTGATACTCAAGGCGTTGGCAAACCGCGACGAAGAACGGATCAAGGCCGTGCGGCAGGAGTACATTACCGCTTATTCAACAACCAGACAGGCTGGATGCTTCATTGAATTGATTGAAACGATTTCTGGCAAAAAAATATGAAAAGACCCGCCCTTATTCTCACGGCATTGATCCTGATGCTCTTCTCGGAATACACATCGGCACGCACTCTGAAAAAGGCATCGCCAGCATCTGTCGGAATGGACCCGGACAGGCTGACCCTCATAGACAGGGAGGTGAACCGCAGCATCACTGACGGGGAGATTCCGGGAGCCGTCGTGGCCGTCGTGCGCGGCGACAGGATGATATATCTCAAGGCCTACGGCAACAGGCAGGTGGTGCCTGACACCATTCCGATGACCACCGGAACCGTCTTCGATCTGGCGAGCGTCAGCAAATGCGTAGGCACTACATTGTCTTTCCTACAACTCGTGGAGCAGGGAAAGGTTCGCCTTACCGATGAGGTGAGGACATATATTCCGGGGTTTGCACCCTGGACCGACCCTGAGACAGGCCGGAAAGTTCATATCCGGATCATAGATCTGATGACCCACAGTTCGGGGCTGGCGGCATACATCAACGTGGATTCATATATCAAGCGCTACGGACCGGCAACACCGGATTCGCTGATGAAGCACATCGCGACTGAGGTGAAACGCAAATTCGAGCCCCGCTCCGACTATCTCTACAGCTGCCTCAACTTCATCACCCTGCAGAACATACTTCAGCGCGTGACCGGTGAAAGGCTCTGCGATTACGCACAGAAGAATATCTTCGGCGTACTGGGTCTGGAGCATACCTGCTACAACCCGAAGGAGCACCCTTCAATCCTGCCGCTCGTCGCTCCGACCGAAGTGCAGTCCGACGGACTGCCGCTGCTCGGCGAGGTGCACGACCCCACTGCGCGTCTTGTCAATTGCGGCAATTCCGGCAACGCCGGTGTCTTCTCCTGCGCAGAGGATCTGGCCGTCATCGCCGCCGCGATAATGAACGGAGGAGCGATCGGAAACGCCCGCATCCTGAGTCCCGCGACAATCAGCACTATGTGCACGGTCCCGGAATGCAACGAACCGTCCATCGGACGCGCACTCGGCTGGGACAACCGCAGCTCCTCCGCCACTCTGCGCGGAGATCTCTTCAGCCGCACATCAACGATCTGCCACACCGGCTACACCGGCACCTCGATGGTCATCGATATGGAGTCCCGTACCGCCGTCATCATCCTCGCCCACCGCGTCCATCCGAAGGACAAGGGCGGCGTCGCCAACCTCCGCGCCCGCATAGCGAACATCGTTGCAGGCGCGATTGTCGAGTAGGGTCTGCCCTGTACGCCAGCCTGCTGCCCAGCGACCGTTCCCGGCGGTCGTCGCCCAGCGATTGTTGTCCTGCGACTGCTCTCCTGCGGCGGATTGATCCTCCAGCGGCTGTTTTCCAGCAGCTGGTCCCCTAGCGACTGTTCTCCAGCGACTGCTCTCCTGCGGCTGATTGATCCTCCAGCAGCTGTTGTCCAGCAGCAGATCCCCTAGCGACTGTTCTCCAGCGACTCATCTCCAACGAGAAGAGCCATCGTCTGCACGCTTATCGGGCTGATGCTGTTCGTGAAATTCTCAAGATCTCCGTTTACGTGATTTGTAAATAGCTTACTTTCAATCTTTTAGCCCAAGGCCCTTGCGTCAAATGGCACAAGGGCTTTGGATTAAATAGTTCATTATCAGCCTATTAAAAATTACAGCTAACTTTTGAATTTGGTTTTCAGGTGCAGAAATTTTCTCAATTGAGCTGGAGATGCACCCACTTCACAGGCAAGATGCTTGTACAAATCTGAAAGAGTATCCCTATCCAGGGATTCCGGATTGAAATCCGATTCGAAGCCGCACTGATCAAGGACCCGGATCATTTTTGTATATACACCATAGTCATCCCAGTCATCCTGAATGTCATATTCGCCACCTTGACCGGCTTCTGCTGAAATGATTGCATCTTCAAGGCTGCCGAAAATCGAAGCCAGGGCATCATAATCAATGATTTTGTAAGTTGACAGAATATAGTCGATAAGTTGTTTGGTCTCGATTCTATTCAATGAGGAGAAGAGCTCGTCCAGCACAGAATAACTGAGGTAAAGTCCGGAGCGATGCATTGCATCGACAGTTTTGACAGCCCTTTTCATAGAAGCGGAGGCATTGCGTATAATCAACTGCTCAGAGTAGGGATGCGTCGATGTGGCATAAGCCAGAAGATTCCATCGATAGTCCATGACTTTGGATACTATTTTTCCAACGACGGGATTATTCAGGACATAAATGATGCTTCCGCGCAGAACTTTGCCCACTGTTTTCGATGCTCCGCTGAACCTATGCTTGAAGAGTTGTCCGGTTCGATGATGATACTCGTTGTATTGCACAGCGAATATAGATTCAAACCTGCACACGAATGAGGACAACTGATGTACAACAGGAGCATTTATCAGAGAATGCAGGTGATTGATCATCGGTGTGAAAACCAATGTCGTTATACCCATATCCTTCGACACGATGGAATAAAGCGTTATTAAAAAAAGATAATCCTTAAAACTATAGAAAATGCAGAAGCCGTTAAGGCCTTTGGTGCAATAATGATATGGAGCTCCCTCCACGAATTTTCGAAATCTTCTTCGCATATCTTCCTTTCACTTTCGAAATACGGACAAAGCTAAAGAATTCCGATTGAAGTCCAATGAAAATCATTGCGTTTTTTCTTAGTCCCTAATAATCAAATACTTAAGCTTAAGCCCTTGCGTCAAATGGCACAAGGGCTTAGGCTTAAAACACTGAAGTTCAGGTTATTAAAAATTACGCACATAGGATAAATAGGATTATGCCAATAATTGTTACTTTTGCAATCATAGCGAAGCATAATGTCAGAGACTATAACGAGTAAGAATATGTCTGAAATCCGCTTATACGACAATGCCGGAGGCTTGACAGAGGGCCTCAGGGAGCTAATCGGCGGACTCAGGGCGTTTGCCATCATCGACAGCGCCCTGGCTCGGACTGCCGTCAACGTGATGGAAGCAAGAAATTGGGAAGCCGCAGGTGGAGAGACCGCAGGTGTGCCATCCGACCCGTGGACCGGGCTCTTCGGGGACAACGTCATTTGGCTGGAAGCCGACGAAGGGCTCAAGGGTCTGGAATGCGTGGAAGCCATAGGCCGCACCATGCTGGAGAAGGGGGTGGACCGCAGCTGGATGCTGGTAGGCATCGGCGGAGGCATCACGACGGACATCACCGGCTTCCTTGCGGCGACCTATATGCGCGGAATCAGCTGCGGCCTGGTGCCTACAACACTGCTGGCGCAGATCGATGCGGCCATCGGCGGCAAGAACGGCGTGAACCTCGACGGATACAAGAATATCCTCGGCACGTTTCGCCAGCCCGACTTCATCTGCATCTGCCCGGCACTGACACAGACCCTGCCGGAAAGCGAGTATCTGTGCGGCATCGCAGAGATGCTGAAGGCGTTCATCCTCGACGGAAATCAGGATATGTACCGCAGAGCGGTGGAATATTTCAGCGAAGCATCCAACCGTCAGCCTGTTCAGGAAGGATACGCGGAAGGCTGCCAGTCTAGCGGAAACGGAACGACGCTTGAGAATCTCATCCGCGCCGCAATCGACATCAAGCTCTCCATCGTGGAGCGCGACCCGTACGAAAAAGGCGAGCGCCGCCTGCTGAATCTCGGCCACACTTTCGGCCATGCAATGGAAAAATGCGGCGGCATTCCTCACGGCCTCGCAGTAGCGACCGGTATTATAATGGCTGCAAGGATATCCACGGAACTTGGTCTGATGCAGCACGAAGATTTAGAAACGCTCATACGGGATTTCAAAGCCATCGGTCTGCCGACAGCGACTGATATTCCTACAGCCAATCTGATTGAGGCAATCAGCAGGGATAAAAAGAAAAACGGGGAGACGATTGATTTCATACTGCCGCGCCCGGGAGCGAAGGCTGTGATCAAGCCGCTCTCACCTGAAGAGATAAAGACTCTAATCGAAAAGTGATATGGGACTGATTTGTTATAGCCTCAGCAGGATCGACCCCTTCTACTGCCGCTTTTTTGCGGAAGGAAGGCCAGGTAATGCCGTGGAAATCCGTCTGGACCTGAGTGATTTCAATGAAGCGCAAATCAAGGAGATTTTCTCCATAGCAAGGGAATCCTATCTGGTCGCCGCTGCCCATATCAGCAGGGAATATGATTCGCAGAAGGCCGTACGGCAACTTTCCGCTGCAATAATGGCTGGAGCGGACTATGTGGACATATCGCTCGATATGGACCAGCCGTCGCGCGCCTGGCTCATTTCGCTGGCGCTCAATACTGGCTGCCGCATCATCCTGTCATATCACAACTACAAGTGTACTCCTTCTGCCGACGAACTCGCGATGATTGCCGACAGTGCATTCCGCGAAAGCGCGGACATTGTCAAAATCGTCACCACTGCCGAAAAAGAAGAGGACAATGATACCGTCATCTCACTCTACAAACGATACAAGCCGGAAACCCTGATAGCCTTCGCAATGGGCCTCAAGGGGGTCGAATCACGCCTGGAGTCATACCATCTGGGAGCACCGCTCTTCTATCTCACCCCACGTCGCGGATTCGAGACCGCCGACGGACAGTTCTGTTACTACGATTTCGTCAAACCGCAGAGCAAAATCCTCAAGGGCGAGCCGAAGATCCCGGCATCGAAGAGTATGGCGCAGCGGGCGATCCTACTGGCCGCAATGAGCGAAGGAAAGACGAAAATCTACAATTTTTCCACCTGTGCGGATACCGAATCAGCGCTTTCCATTGCAATCCAGCTCGGTGCGGATGTGACCGTCGAAGGCACGGCCCTGACAATTGAAGGCCATCAGAACATTGCTGAAAACGGCCTGAGAATCAAGGACAACACCCTTTTCGTAGGCGAATCGGGACTTCTTGCACGTCTCTGCATCCCGCTCGCCGGACTATCGCGAGAACCGGTGAAGGTCATCGGAGAGAAGACCCTGCTCACCAGACACATAAGCGAACATCGCGGCGCCCTCAGACGCATCGGCCTCAAGGTGGAATACACAGACAGGGATTTCCTGCCCGTGACGGTTTCAGGCGGCCTCAAGGGGGCGAACATCCAGCTGAACGGTGTCCACGGTTCACAGATGATTTCCGGAATGATGCTGGCCCTGTCGCAGTGCGCGGCTGACAGCGTCCTTCACGTCGAGCATCTGACAAGCGCGCCGTATCTCGACCTGACCGCGACCATCGGCTCGTATTTTGGTCTCAAGGACCCTTCATTCCCCGAAGATGAAAGAGATGACACCCGCACATACTTTATCGACGGATGTCAGAAATTCAAGCCTGTCGGCGGAATGCAGCTCGAGAAGGACTGGAGTTCTGCGGCATTCTTCCTGGTCGCGGGAGCGATGATGGGCAATATCACCATCAGCGGCCTGAAAATCGATTCGGAACAGGCGGATTCGGTGATATACGACTTCCTGGATCAGTGCCACGTGGATATAGTGCGCAGAAAAAATGGCGACATCAATGTCCGCAAATCAATCATCTGCCCGTTCTCGTTTGATCTGACCGACGCTCCTGACCTCTTCGCGCCACTGGTGCTGCTGGCCCTGAGGGCCTGCGGCGAAAGCTGCATCGAGGGCATTGACAGACTCAAGAACAAGGAGAGCAATCGGGCGAAGACATTCCTGCAGGAATTCCGCTCCATCGGAGCGGATATGTTCACGGTCGGAGGGACACTATACATCGAGGGCAGCGAAAGGCTCAGGCTCCGAGGCGGCAAATGCTCCTCACACGGCGACCACCGTCTCGCTATGGCGCTCTCCATCGCTTCGCTTATAAGTGTGGAGCCCGTGGAAATCGATGATACGGAGTGCATCTCCAAATCTTTCCCAGGTTTCCTCGAAGAGCTCGAAAAACTCAGAATCGTGAAATAAATATGGATTCATTCGGCAGAAACTTCAAAATCACGCTTTCCGGCGCCTCACACGCGGAATTTGTCGCTGTGACAATTGAGGGTCTACCCGTCGGTAAACGTTTAAAAACGGATGATTTCGCCTTTGACATACTCCGCCGCAAGAGCGGAGCCCCGGGCACGACGCCGCGACTGGAGGATGACCTGCCGCAGTTCGAAGGCGGAGTCTCGCTTGAGGCGGACGGCACCCTCGTGACCACCGGAGAACCGGTGGTGATCTCCTTCGCCAACAAGAATATCCGCCCTCGGGATTACGAGGGATTCAAGGCGGTTCCACGTCCGGGACACGCCGATTTCACCGCATTCGCACGCTACGGATCGCTCCTGGAAGGCCGGTTTTCCGGCAGGATGACCCTTCCGCTGGTGGCCGCAGGCGTGATAGCGAAGAAACTCATAGAACCGATGACAGTCAGCGCCCGCCTGACCCATATCGGCGGTTGCCGCATTGACCCGGCAGCAACAAATCCTGCCGATGACCCTGCCGTAGCCGAAGCCCTTGCCGCCGCCGTGGCGGAGGGCGATTCGCTCGGGGGCATCATAGAATGCATATGCAGCAATGTCCCGGTGGGCCTCGGGGAGCCTTTTTTCGATTCGCTGGAATCAATGCTCTCGCACGCCATGTTCTCGATTCCGGGCATCCGCGGCGTCGAATTCGGCGACGGATTCGCCGCTGCCGCGATGAAGGGCTCGGAGCACAACGACCCTATCGTCGACGCATCCGGCCGCACTGCGAAGAACGGTTGCGGCGGCATAAATGGCGGCCTTTCCAATGGTAATCCGATTGTATTCCGCATCGCCGTCAAGCCGACCTCCAGCATCCGGAAGGCCCAGCGCAGTTTCGATTTCAGCCTCAACGGGATGACTGAATTCACCGTCCCGGGCCGCCACGACACCTGTTTCGCCCTCCGCGTCCCGCCCGTCGTCGAGGCACTCACCGCCTGCGTGATGGCGGATATCATCACCGGAAACAGAGAAGCATAGTAACCGGTACAGATGAAGGTTTCTGCGGATTTTACTGTTTTTGTTATGCTCTTTCCGTAGGAGGTGATTGACAAACCGTATCCGGAACGACTATTTTCCCATATTGAGAATCTGTTTTGAAACTATCATTTCAAAACAGATTCTGAGACTTATCGTTGTATTTCATTGACTATCGCCTTGCCCAGATTGTCCCAGGTGGCGATTTTCTTGAAGTCAGAAATGGCCTTGAGGTATCTGTCCGCAGGGGCGGAGAAATAGTCCTCGATGGCAGCCGCTATCGCCTCTGGGGACACTGCCGGAGCAGGTCCGCCGGGAGCTTCGGCAGGAATATCCACCGTCATCAAGCCGATGCCCACCCCGCCTATACTCTGCGGCAGGCCACCGACAGGTGTGGCGATGAGCGGCAGGTCGAAATGCAATGAGATAGCGGTGATGCCGCTCTGGGTGGCACTCTTATAAGGCAGCACACAGACATCCGCCGCCGAGAAGAAGGCCGGAACCTCCTCGTCGCAGACATAGCGGTTGAACGCTTTTATACGTCCGCACGCCGGTGATGCAGCAATCTGTCGCTCATATTTGTCAAACGGACCGTAACTCTCGCCGGCGATGACCAGCTGGTATTCATCGGACAATTTGCCGAAGGCGTCAATAAGCAAATCGAGTCCCTTGTAATCGCGGATCAGCCCGAAATAGAGCAGCGTCCTCTTCTGCGGATCAAGGCCGAGTTGCGCTTGAGCCTGTGCGCGCTCCATCTTCGTCCCAAAATGATCATAGAGCGGATGCGGATGGAGGATATACGGCACCTGCGGGGCAAGCGAGAGCATATCGGCAAGCACTGAATCACTCATCACAACGCAGAGGTCATTCTGCTTCAGGAACCATTTGGAGAATGGTTTATCAAAGAATTTAGTCTCGTGCGGGATCACATTGTCAAGCACCGCCACCACCTTGACGCCCTTGCGGCGCAGCAGATGCGCCACCGTTCCGAGAGACGGCGCAAGATAGCTCATCCAGTACCTAATTATCACGACATCCGGCTTCCAGGCCGCAATCTTGCGGGCTGTGGAGAAATAGGTGAACGGGTTGGCGGTATTGAGCAGCGCCGTGCTGTCCACCACCTTCGCGCTGTCCTGCTCCGTGACATACTGCGTCTTTCCGGGGAAGAGGAAGGAAGGATACTGACAGGTGAATGTATATGCCTTGACCTCGTGACCCTGCTTGCCCAAAGCCTCATAGAGATTGGCGTTGAACTGCGCTATGCCTCCGCGGAAAGGATAGAATGTCGATAAAAATGCGATTCTCATAATTTTCGTGCAAAATCCAATAAAGTGTATTTCCGGGGAACCTAGATGCCCGCAAGTTGGGATTATTTTGGCCAATCAGGGAAATATTCCTCCCCGGTGAGGTAATCTATGAATCTTATCTTGACCGCTTCAATGGTATCATTGCCTTTGTGCATATGTCTGAGAGTGGTGCCTGCCAGCCACTGGGCGGCCTCCTTCGTGCAGCGGATTGTCAGTTCGCCGGTAGTTGCGGATGTCCTGACATCATCGGCGTCGGACGTGCCGCAGAAGAAGTATGAAGGCTTCTCGGTGAGTTTGTCGATGGTGCACATTGTGCCGATATTGAGTTCGCGAAGCTTTGGCATATATCTGAACATATTGTCCATACCGACAATCTTCGATGTATTGAGGCAGGAAATGTCAAGTTTCTCGATGGAACGGCAGTCCTTGAAGAAGGACATCAAAGAAATCGCTCCACTTAAATCAAGTGCGGCGAGATTCTCAATCTCAGTGAGTCTGGTGAAACCTGCGAAAAGGTTTGACGTAGCCTTGCCGGCCTTGATGGAAGGAGCCGGGGTACTGATGGTGACAATGCCGTCAGCGGTCATTGAAGCATAGATCGGTTCTTCGGATTCAGGAGCGTCGATACGTTTGCCCTCCTTTGAAGCTGAACCCGTCACAAAGACAATCTTCGTGATGGCGCTGTCGAGGAATGAAGCGCGCGCCGTAGGAGCGGCGAGAAGCTTGATCATCTCGTTGACATCCGCACCGCGGCTGAGGACGGCCTTGCCCATTTCAGCGGTCTCCCATTCTGCGGAGATCGTGTAAGGCACACCGTTGAGCACGCCGGTATTGGTGTAGATGTCGCAGCCTTCGGTCTCGGTGGCATTGACAGTATCCTCGCACTGTACGCCGATGTACCATACACCGGCCGGCAGTTCGTCAAAGACGAGCTCCTTGACAAGTTCGCGGTTCTCCACCTTGTACTGAGCGTCCTCCTTGAAGGCGAATGTGCCCTGCGCCATTCTCAGGCTGAGCCTGTAATTGTCCAGCGCTTCGAGGCGTACTTTGATGTTGCGGGCCTTCTTAGGCACGGAAATCACGAAGTGATGGCACTGCCTGTCACCGACCTTGGTGAATGCAGGGACGTTGTCCTCCGTTGATTTGGTCATCCTGCGAAGCTCACCGTTGTGGAGCTGGCCCTTGACCTTGGCACAGCCCACACCGTCCATTGCATAGCGGAGTATGGCCGCCATAAGGTCGCGCTTCTCACCGTCAACCACCTGCTCCGGATGGCCGCCGCAAGGCACTGCCCTGCCGGTGAATGCATCCTTCTTCCAGGCGATGATTGACGGATGTCCGTCCAGAATGCGTCCCGGAATCTCATTGCGGGCAAGCACCTCAGTGCCCGGAACGTCCTGCCAGTGTGCATAGAAAGGACCGTTCCAGTGCTTCACACTGTCAACTTTGAAGTCGCCGCCGAAGTCGTAATACTTGAGCAGAGGGCTCTCCTCCGGTATGATGTAATTAGGGAATATCTTGGTGATGGCAGCCTCATCTGCCATTCCCGGCCAGATGCCAAGGTAACCAGGGCCCTGATAATATCTGTCGAAACCCGCAGTGCATAAATATCCGCCCGCACAGCTGCCGGTATAGCTGCCGCCGTTCTCGAAGAATTTGCGGTAGGTCTCGCGACCTGTCATCTCGAGGGTCAGGCCGTGGCCGTCGGAGAGTCCGCCGTTGACGTAGATCACCTTGAACCGCGGCTCGCCGTCCGGGTAGAGCAGGCGGCCGTTTGTGTCATCAGCAGTGCCGCAGACGATCTCGCGCTGCTTTTCCTGATTCGGAAGAGTGTCCTTGCCGATGCGCATCCACTCGTAGGACAAACCCAGGTATGAAGTGGTCGGCATATTCGGGAATGCGTTAATCCTGATTCCCGAATCGATGAACAGATCCTTGAAGAATGCCTTATTGGGCACGTCCGTGCGGACGAGCACCGGATCTTCCGCCACTGCTACGGTTTTATTTTCAGCTATTTCCGCCTGCTGCGGCGCGGCCTTAGGCGTACAGGCTGCCAGGCAGACCACTGCTGCCAGACCAGCTGCATTTGAGAGAATGTTATGCTTTTTCATAGTATGACATATGACATTATTTCCATTCTGGTTTGATTTCATTTCCGGTGAATGTATCCACGAACTTAATCTTCACCGGCTCGATGGTCTTGTTACCGTCGTGAAGGAGCTTCAGGCTCGTACCGGTCAGCCACTGTGCGGCAGCCGGAGTGCAGCGGATAGTCAGTTCGCCGGATACTGAGCAGGTCCTCTCGCCGTCCTTGTCGGAAGAACCGGTGAAGAGGTTGGACGGGCTCTTGACAAGCGGGTCGGAGAAGCATTTGGTACCGAAGTCAATCTCCTTGAGGTTCGGCATGAAGCGGAACATCGTGTTCATTCCAACTATGCGGGACCCCTCTATCGTGGTGCCGGAAAGGTCCACTTTCTCCATCTTGCGGCAGTTCCTGAACCAGCCGAGGAGTGAGATGGCGTTGGAGAAATCCAGTGCACCGAAATTCTCGATTCCTGTAAGGGTGGCGAAGCCGTCGAAGAGTGCCGAACTGCCCTCGTTCACCTTGATGGATGCGGCCGGAGTGGCGATGGTGAGGACGCCGTCTGCGGAGAGGGATGCGTATATCGGCTCTTCCGATTCAGCGGCGTCAATACGCACGCCTTCCGTGGCTGCTGAGCCGGTGGCGAACACTACTTTTGTCACTGTGCTGTCGAGGGCTGTCATACGGGTGACAGGAGCCGTGATGAGCTTGATGGTCTCATTGACGTCGGATGACCTGCGCAACAGCGCAGTGCCGGTCTCTGCTATATCCCAGGAAGCGGATACTGTGTAAGGCACACCATTGAGCACGCCGGTATTCTCATAAATGTCGCAGCCTTCGGTCTCGGTTGCAGTTACCGTATCCTCGCATTGCACGCCGATGTACCAGGTGCCTGCCTCGAGTTCAGGGAAGCTGAATTCCTTGATGAGGCTGCCGTTCTCGACCTTGTACTGCGCGTCTTCGGCAAATGCGTATGTTTCCTTTGCCATCCTGAGACTGAGGTTGTAGTTTTCGAGCGCCTCGAGACGGACCTTGACGTTGCGTGCCTTTTTCGGCAGGGCGATTACGAAATGGTGGCACTGCCTGTCACCGATCTTCGTAAATGCGGGATCGTTGTCCTCAGTGGATTTCGTCATCCTGCGCAGCTCGCCGTTGCGGAGCTGTCCCTTGACCTTGGCGCAGCCGTTGCCGTCCTTTGCATAAAGGAGCACCGCCGCCATCAAGTCGCGCTGTTCGCCGTCAACGACCTGCTCCGGATGACCGCCGATGAGAATGATGCGGCCCGTGGCGTATGAAGGCTTGTAGGCTATGATGGAAGGAAGATTGTGGAACTTGTATGAAGGCCAGTCGTTGTAGGCCAGCACTTCGGTACCGGGAACATCCTGATACTGCTCGAAGTACGGACCGTTCCAGTGCTTGACGCTATCCACCTTGTTGTCACCGCCGAAGTCATAGTATTTGAGAAGCGGGGATTCCTTCGGGATGATATAGTTAGGGTAAATCTTCGTAATGGTGGCCGCCTGGCCCGCTGCAGGCCAGATGCCGAGATAGCCGGCGCCCTGGAAGCGGCTGCCATTGGTGGCGACGTATGCTCCCGCACAGCTGCCGGTATAGCTTCCGCCGTTGGCGAGGAAGGTCCTGAAGGCATCCCTTCCGCGCATCTCGAGCGAGACACCGTGATCCTCGGCCAGTCCTCCGTTGACGTAGATCATCCTGAAGCGCGGCTCTCCGTCAGGATAAAGCAGACGGCCGTTGGTATCGTCAGCCGTGCCGCAGACAATCTCGCGTTGGAGGTTCTGGCTCGGCAGTGTGTCGTTGCTGATACGCATCCATTCGTAGGTCATTCCGAGCATCGTGACGGCCGGCATTGTCGGGAATCCGTTGATTTCGATGCCGGCATCGATGAAAATATCTTTGAAATATGCCTTGTTCTGCACGTCGGTGCGGATGACAGCCTGTTCTTCAACTGCTGCCGGCTGTGTATTCTGCGCATTGGCGCTTTCGTTCTGCGGAGCCTGCTTCGGCGAGCAGGCCGCTGCACACACCATCAGAACCGCTGCTGCGGTCAGGGCGAGGCTTGTATGAAATGTTTTTACGATCATTTTCGGCTATATCTATGTACTTTATGCAAATTTACTCATTTTTAGTGAACATTTGTGTACCTAGGCGGTGAATTTAGCAGGGTTCGTGATTGCGTGGGCTCAGACGGATCTTCGGTGCCGGGCTTCTGCGTCGAGCTTCTGCAGGAGGGTTTCTGCGGCGGGCTTCTGTCGGAGGTGGTTGGGGTGGCAGGTGAGGGCTGTCCTGCAAATAATTCTGTTTTTTTGTATATTTGCGGATTAAACTTATTAAGAAGTATGAAACTTGACAATTTCCTGCAACTTTTCGTAGTCAAGGAGAAGAGGTTCTTCCCTCTTTTCATTCAGGCTGCCGAAAATCTCGTGAAAGCCTCAGGCCTGCTGATGGAACTCGCCAGAGAAGAGAATCCGGATCACCGTGAAATACTCTCCGGCCGCATCAAGGAATGCGAGACCACCGGCGACACCTATACTACAAAGATTTCCGACGAATTGCTGGTGGCTTTCGTCACCCCTTTCGACCGCGATGACATACACGAACTTGCACAGGACATTGATACCGTGCTTGACATCATCCGTGATTCGGCAAAGAAGATTGCCATCTACCAGCCTGAGGGTACTGATGAGAAGATCAAAGAAATGGCCGGATACATAGACCAGGCCACCCACTGTATACTCGACATTACCAACAAGTTCGAGACCATACGCAAGGATGTCAGCGAGATTGACAAGCTTTGCAACGAACTGAAGGAGATAGAACACATAGTGGATGTCATTTACGCCTCCTTCATCAGCAAGCTGTTCAAGGAAGAGAAGGATGCCATCGAACTCATCAAGAAGAAGAGCATTGTACAGGCCCTTGAAGACGTGACGGACGCAGCTAAGGACTTTGCCGACACAGTGCGCTGCATACTCATCAAAATGGGATAGTCTATGGTGACCATCGTTATCATAGCAGCCGTCATTGCGCTGGCGTTCAGTTATATGAACGGAATGAACGATGCGGCCAACGCCATCGCCACACTTGTTGCGACCAAAACACTAACGCCCAAGAAGGCTGTATGGTGGGCAGGATTCTGGATATTTGTATCCTGCTTCGTCTTTTTCTTTATCCCGCCTTCTGTGGCTGAGACCATGGGCAAGGGCATCGTATCCGAAGCGAAAATAGACCATATCGTGATATTCGCAGCCCTGGTGGGCGCTGCATTCTGGACCTTTGCCTGCACCAAGCTGGGTCTGCCTATCTCGGCCTCACACGCCCTCATCGGCGGCCTCATCGGCCCGGTATGGTTCGGCTTCGGCAGCGAATACCTCATTGCCAGCGGCATAGGCAATATATTGCTCTTCATTGTGCTCTCACCTCTCATCGGCATGGTGCTGGGCTTCTTCATGCACTGCTTCTTCCTGAAGTTGCTGAAGAATTCCAATTACAAGAAGTCTGAAACCGCATTCCGCTGGTTGCAGATATTTTCATCAGCAAGCTTCTCTTTCAGCTTCGGCCTCAACGACGGTCAGAAGACTATGGGCATTGTGGCCATTCTGCTCTCGGCAGCGCTGGCGCAGAATCCGGACAACGGCCTGCTGCAGCTGCTCTACAATGTGGATGAAGGACAGTTCGTGCCTTACTGGCTGATGATACTCTCATACCTGCTGATCTCCCTCGGCACCATCATAGGTGGCTGGAAGGTCATCAAGACCCTGGGCAGCGGCCTCACCAAGGTCACTCCGGTGACAGGTTTCTGCTCCGAACTTGCAGGCTCGCTGACCCTCATAACAACCGCATTCCTCGGCATCCCGGTATCCACCACCCACACCGTGACCGGCGCCATCATAGGCACTGGGCTCACGGACGGGGTCAAGAGCGTCAAGTGGATGACCGCCAAAAATATAGTCTGGGCCTGGGTGCTCACCATCCCGGCGACGATAGTCATCTCCGGACTTTTCTATAAACTGATAGCACTTTTCTTATGACAAAACATTTCATAGTTGCCGGAAACAGGTTTGAATTCACGATGGCGGATGACTGCCAGCTGTGGGACCGCCTGGACAATTACAAGCCATTCGAAACTCAGGAATGCCAGGGAGAACCTCTTTTCTCATTGGAATTCGTCAGCAGTATGGATAGGATGGGAAAAATCCCCGTCTATATCGAGAAGGCGGAGGAAGAAGACCAGCCGAGGATCGAAATCTACCACAGGGCGCCGGATGAGGGCGACCCGGAGGGCAAGGACTGGATCATAGAAATGGCCCCGGTCCAGAAGATGCCGATCTGCGCAAGGATCCTTGCATCCCCGGATTTCAAGAGCGCCAAGCTTGCTGTCGCAGGTATGAGCGTCGGCCAGTTCGCCATCAACAACGCAATGATGATCCTCTACGCATTCACCACCGCTCCTCTGGGAACGCTCGAGATGCACGCTTCGGTCATCAAAAACGGCGGCAAGGGATACTTGTTCCTCGGCAAGAGCGGCACCGGCAAAAGCACTCACAGCAATCTGTGGCTCAAATACATTCCGGGCAGCGAACTGCTCAACGATGACAACCCGATTCTCCGGGTGGGAGATGACGGCATCGCAAGGGTTTACGGCTCACCGTGGAGCGGCAAGACCCCTTGCTACAAGAACGACTCCGTCCCTGTAGGAGCCATCGTGAGACTCAAACAGTTCAAGCAGAATATCATCACCCGCAGTTCGGTGATCGAGGCATACGCGGCTGTCTATCCGTCCTGCTCAGGCTTCCGCGCCATCAAAAGTATTGCAGACGGTATGCACGAAGCTATAGAGCACATTGCGGTACACGTGCCTTGCTTCACCCTCAACTGTCTTCCTGACGAAGAGGCTGCGGTAATATGCCATAATGCTGTAACAGAATAATGGAGAAAAAAATCATACCGAACGATATTCTGTTGGGCGAGGTAACAAAGATTCTGGCTGCCGGACAGGAGGTCATACTTCTGGCCAAAGGCAACAGTATGCTGCCGTTTCTCCACAGTGAGAAAGACAGTGTGGCACTACAAAAGAAGGAGGATGTCAGTATCGGAGACATAGTCCTTGCACAGATATCAGAAGGCCATTATGTGCTTCACCGTATCATCGCCATTGACGGGGAAAAGCTCACCCTTATGGGTGATGGGAATATCCGTGGCACTGAGAAATGCACCAAAAAGGACATTTCCGGTACGGTTGTACGCATCATCAAGGCATCCGGCAAGGAATTTGTGCCGGGAAAAGGCCGTTTCTGGAAAATGCTCAAACCTGTAAGACGTTATATATTGGCTATATACAGAAGAATATTTATATAATTATGAAAATAATCGAAGGATTCAAAATCCGCTCTCTCGGTAAGGAACACATTATCGTAGGCGAAGGACTCAAGCAGGTCAATTTCAACAAGATGGTTTCACTCAACAGCACTGCTGCATTCCTGTGGGAATCTGTCATCGGCAAGGATTTCACTGTTGAAGACCTCACGAATCTCCTCCTCGAAAACTATGAAGTTGACAGGGAGACCGCATCCAAGGATGCCGGAGCCCTTGCTGAAAAGTGGCTGGAAGCCGGCCTGATTACTGAATAATACATCACGGATGAAGGATTTCCGGAGTTGCCTGAAAGGATTGCACGGAATGTTCATACCCGTGCGTTGGCGAGTATGCATCAGCATTCTCATCGGCTTGGTGCGCATAACTGCGTCACTCGGATTCGTATGGATATGCAAGCGCCTCGTAGATATCGCCACTGGCACCCTGTCCGCCGACATTATGCTCAATGCCGGCATAATGATAGGCATTATGCTGTTGCAACTCATCTCCGGAATCGCCGCTTCATACTGGGAGAACCTGACTATTGTCAGGACGCAGAACAGTTTGCGTTTCGATACCTTCTCCCACGTCATAAAAAGCCGTTGGAACGGCCGGGAGGCATTCCACAGCGGCGATATGGTCAACAGGCTCGAAGAGGATATCCGCGTGGTAGTGGATCTGCTCTGCTCTAGGGTTCCGGAAGTCATAGTGACGCTCTGCCAGCTGGTGGCAGCTTCCATTTTCCTGATTACACTCGCTCCCGGCCTCGCCTGGGTGCTCCTGATACTGATGTTCGTGGCCGTAGTCGGCAGCAGACTGTTCTTCAGAACTCTACGCAGACTCACTGATGCCATCCGCGCCAAGGACAGCGAGATCCAGGGCTATATGCAGGAGAATCTCCAGAACCGCATCCTGGTCCTCACGCTTGTCGGTACGGAGAAGGTGCTTACCAAGCTGGGCTGGCTTCAGAAGGATGTCCTTGACAACACGGTCACAAGGCTCAACTACAACGCCATCGCCAGAACATTCATGAGCTTCGGATTTATGGCTGGTTATGGCTCGGCTTTTCTCTGGGGCGTATTCGGCATCCGCGACGGATCCGTGACATACGGTATGATGACCGCATTCCTGCAGCTCGTCGGACAGGTACAGCGCCCTATCGCAGATATATCGAGGCATATACCGGCATTCATCCACGCCCTCACTTCGGTCGAGAGGCTTATGGAACTCCAGGACCTGCCGCTCGAGACAGAGAATGAGAATGTCATTGCCAGCGATGCACCGCAGATTGACGTTCAGAATGTCACATTCGCATATCAGGGACAGGAGAAGCCTGTATTCGAAGATTTCTCATACACCTTCAAGGGCGGCAGGATGACCGCCATCGCGGGCCTGACGGGAGCCGGCAAGTCCACGCTCACCAAGCTCATCCTCGCACTCCTCAAGCCACAGAAGGGCACGATCCTCATCGACGGCAAGGAGGTCTGCGCCGCTACCAGATGCAACTTTATGTATGTTCCTCAGGGCAACAGCCTTATGAGCGGCACTATCCGCGAGAACCTGCTGCTGGCAAAGAGCGATGCCACGGACGAGGAACTGCGCGATGTCCTTGAATGCGCAGCGGCGGAATTCGTCTTCAATCTAGAGAAAGGTCTGGATACCGAATGCAGCGAGAAGGGTGCAGGTCTGAGCGAAGGACAGGCACAGCGCATCGCCATCGCCCGAAGCCTGTTGCAGAACGGTGGAGTGCTCATCCTTGATGAGGCCACCTCCGCCGTAGATGCTGAAACCGAAAAGAGGCTTCTGGAAAATCTCGCCTCCCGCTTCAGCGGACGCAAGACTATTCTCTTCATCAGCCACCGCGAAGCTGTCACCAGTGCCGCCGATGAACTTCTCCGCATCGGATAATCGTTACCTTCTGAAATATAACTGATTGACCATCAATGATATAATAATTCGGCCTTGCGCAAAAATGCGCAAGGCCGAACAATCAATCAGCTGAATATCAGCAGTTTATATTACAGCATATTTCCGAAGAAAATCGCGTTGGTGAGGATGTGTGTCGTTCCGTACCAGTAGGAGCGGAAGTTCAGGTCCTCAGCGATGAATACGATGCTGCCCTTGCCGACCGACATAGTGGCGACAACCGGTGTACTCTTGATACGGGCAAGATTTGCCTCGGAAACATAACCTGTAAGGTATGGATTTTCACTGTTCCAGGCGAGGACTACAGAAGCCTTGTCCGGAAACTTGTATGTCTCCGCTCCGGACTTGAATACCGGGATCTGTTCCTGATCGTAGCCCCAGAGAAGAGGGCTGTCTGCTTTCTTGACATCCGCGTTCATAATGAGTCCGCTGATGCCCTTGGCCTCTTCAATCGTGCTCTTGCCGGCACCGATGTTCTCCGCTGCACGGAATGAACCGTTCTGCTGGAGAATCAGAGTACCGCCATTCTTGACCCATTTCTCGATGTTCGCATAAGCTGCTGCCATCTCCTTCTTTGAAGGTGCACCTCCGGTGAAGATGATTACGTCATAGTCGTCGATCGGGAACTGAGGATTGTTCAGTTTTCTGATATCCATCATATAGTGCCTCAGATCGTAGCGGTAGTCTAAGATGTACCAGGTCTCACCGATTGACTGGGAGCCTCCCATATCGGCGGCAAGGATGATCTTCGGGTCGCGGACATCCTTCATCTTGACGGATGAGATGTCAAATCCCCTTCTCTTGTCAACCTTGAGGGCCTCTACGTTCACGGCACACTTGGCAGCCACTTCGCTGACAGCACTGTAGAGGGCCTCTGCGGAGATGGTCTGACCTGCAACCGTGATGACTGCAGTACCAGCTGGGAAGGTCTTATTGATCTTCTCGGCCTTGTACTTGTATTCAAAAGGCTTGACTGCAACCTTGATGTTGACACCCTTCTTCTGAAGGGCGGACATCATATAAGGAGTGTAGTACTCAGCGAGGCTGAATACATATGCCACAGGGCTCTGTCCTCCGGTGACCTCACCCTGAGGAAGGGTGTTGACCGTAATCTTCGCCCCCGTTTCAGGTGCGGTGGCAACGAGCTCGCGCTTGAGGTTGTATGCGTATACCGGACCCCAGGTGGAGATATCGTAGAACTTCGAAGATGAGTATTCTGTGATATCGTCAAAGATGGTCAGGAGCTTCTTGTAGTGCCTCTGGTTGAATGGAACGAACCAGGTGTCGCTCTGACCGGCTACAGGATAGACGTCGATTTCGTGGAGAAGGAGGTTCTCGATGAAATGGAATGCAATACCCTTGTTGCCGCGCGCGCTGAAGGTGTAACCCTTGTTGGCATTTTTCTCGGCTTCCTTGGCGGCATTCACATAGAAATCACGCTGATAAGCCTTGATGTCGTTTCTGAGGTCGTATGCACCGTTGATCACCGCCATAGAAGCGATGGCCTGGTTGCGGACGGTCTGTGCGAATGTCCTTATGCCCCTTTCACCGAAATCACGTACGTGTCCGTATGTACCGGACTGCTCGTGGAGGATGCAGACCGAACCCTGCACGTCACCGTAGCAGGCGCCCTTTCCGATGAAGAAATCATCGTAACCCTTCTTTGAGAAGTAGGTAATACCTACGGAATCTATGGCGTGCTCGGTGTAGTGTGAAATCTGCTCCGTAAGGTCCTGGTTCTTCTGTGGGATGCAGTAGTGGGTGCGGTTGGCATCGCCCGGGCTGAAATAGTATTCGCCGGATTTGCCGGCTCCCTGCTCGTGGAGGTCGAGGACAACGTTAGGCATCCAGTATTCGTACATCTTCACCAGATTCCTGCCCTCCGGCATCTGGGCTGTGAGCCAGTCGCGGTTGACGTCCATCCAGTAGTGGTTGGAGCGCGGAGAAGGCCACGGGAGGCTGTGCTCCTTGATGCTGTTGTTGGCAATGAAGGCATTGTAGCTGGAGTAGTTGTTGACATTGGTCGCAAAGCGGTTTAGTCCGTCCGGGTTCTGACCAGGAGTGAAGATAAGGACCGCATTGTCGAGGAGTTCCTTGACGGCATTGTCCTCACTTGCGGCATAGAAGTACATCAGCGGAACGATGGCGTTGACGCCTGATGCCTCATTGCCGTGGATGGAGCCCATAATGTCGATGACGATTGGCATATTGTCAAGTGCGATGGACGATGAGACGTTTGCATCTGTCACTCTGAGGTGCTCCAGGCGGATGCTCTCGAGCTTGGTCTGGTTTTCAGGCGATGTGATGTAGACCTGGATGAACGGACGGCCTTCGAAGGTCTTGCCGAACTGCTTGTATGACACTCTGGCCGACGTCCTGTCAAGCACGTCAACATAGCGCAGCACGTCACCCCACTCCACGAACCTTTCGCCGGTGAAGTAGTTCAGGACATCCTGCGGTGCAGGAACATCCGGATTGTACTGCGAATTCTTTGCAAGATAGAAGAACTCAAGGTCCGCCCTGGTCTTCGTATCATTGACAAGGCCCGGCTGCGCGACGGCCTGGAGACCGGCGAGCAGCAGGGCTGTGATGATTAATGATCTCTTCATCTAGAAGTCAAATAACGATATTAGAGACCGAATTCTTCTTTGTAGAATGCTGCGAGGGCTTCGTCGGTAACCTTGTTGAGTTCGATGATTTCCTTTGCATTGACCTTGTTGGCCTTGCGCCATCCCTCGAGGGCTGCCTTGTATGGAGGAAGGATTTCAGCCTCCTTGGCGAGACACTTCTGCATGAAGCCTGTTCCCTGGAGGTTGAAGATCTGCTCCCAGTCGAAGTACTTGGTAGGTCTCTTGTCGGTTGTGTCGACTGCGAATGAATATGCGCGGTCGCGGAGGGTCTTGGCATTGTTGGCCATTGTGGATTTCTTGTCAGCGTTAGGAGCGAGCTGTGCAGGGATACCTTCATTGCCGCCCTTTACCCATACAGGGACGCAGACTGTTGCTGCAGGGTAGCCGATGATGGTCCACATTGTGGTGAGTTCCGGCTTCTCGGTAGGGAGAACGCCCTGGAAAATCATACTGCTGAGTGAAGAGTAGCGGGTGATGAAGTCTTCGTCGACATACCAGCCGTTGGTCTTAGGCTTGTTGAAGTTGCCGCTCTTGAGGTCAACGCCGAGGAACGGGTTGCAGAATGAACGGGCCATGTTGTTGAAGAAATAGTCGACGTTGACGGTCTTGTCAGCGATTGCGTGGCGGATCTGACGCTCTGCCTCCATATAGCGGATCTGGCCGTGGCCTTCAAGGATCGGGCGGTTGGAGATGGAGTAGTTGCTGCGTACGATATATCCGTCAGGAGCGACTGCAGGGTCATTGACATCATACTTGGTGTAACCGTAGCTGTGGCACTCGAAGTATGCACAGTTGCCCTGTGCGTCAATGATGCCGAGGTTTGTGGTGAGGCCTGTCGGCTGAGGGAGGTTCTTGAGGTATTCCTCGACCTCGTCCACTGTTGCGCAGAATGCGAGGAGGCTCTTCTGGATAGGGCCGTTTCCTGAGCTTGTCTTTCCTTTGACATCCTGGATGTCAACGTTGTATGACATTGTGTTCATCACGCAGAGACCCTTCTCGTTGGTACCGCCCCAGAGGGAGCCCGGAGTCTTGGTTGCGCCTGATCCGACGACACCGATGAAAGAGTACTTCGCACCCTTTACATCCTTCTTGTTGAAGAACCACATCATATTCTGTCCGCCTGCATCGCGGTTTTTCCACATAATCGGACGGCCGTCTTCGGTAGCCTTGCCGGAGACGATGATACTTGTGCACGCATTGGACACGTACGAGATTCCTGCGCTGAGGAAAAGAAGGAGCGTTAACGCTGCTTTGATGAATCTGTTCATAATATTGGTTTTAATGTGAATATTCGGATTAACTTTCAAATTTAAGAAAGTATTTGCAAAAATGAGAATCTGTTTTGAAATGATTGATTAAAAATTTTACTGGAGATTTTCCAGATGTTTTCGTCGGATTCCGATGAAGCAATGGGGTTCCATTGTGACTGAGGGATCCGGCGGAAACAGCGGAAAAGATACGTAAAAGAAAAATTGGATTGTTTAAAAACAGATTCCGAGCCGGCCTAGCGCTCGAATTTCCGCAGAAGTGACAATTTCGCCTTTTTGTGGATGCCGCCATAAGGGTGCTCGCGCAGCGTAAGGTTGAACCGCGTGCGGCCGTAGAGCACCGTGGAAGGATGGGTGAACTCCCGGAAACCCCACTCGCCGTGGTATGCGCCCATCCCGGAATGGCCCGTGCCGTTGAACGGCACGCCCTTGACCATCAGATGGATGCAGACTTCATTGACGCATCCGCCTCCATACTGCATCGTGGCCATCACCTTTTCCGCCCAGCGGGTGTCCTTCGTGAAAAGGTAAAGCGCCAGCGGATGCTCGCGGCAGGCTATCGTATCCAGGACAGAATCTATTTCGCTGTCCTTGAACGGAACGACCGGCAGCAGCGGATTGAAAAGTTCCTGACGCACGAGGGGCTCGTCCTCCGATACGGGATAGATGACCGTCGGGGCGTAGCGGCGCGTCTGCGGGTCCCCCTCCCCGCCGTAAATGATGCGGTCCCTGTATTCATCCGCCAGATCCGCGCACTTTGCATATGCGGCATCGGTGATAAGTTTCGGATACTCGTCATTGAGGTGCGGCGTGTCACCCAACTGACGCCTGAAAGCCTTCTGCAGTTCGACCAGAAAATCCCCGGCCACCTCGCTTGCGACCGCAATCTGGTTGATATTAATGCATATCTGCCCTGCGTTGCAGGCCTTGAAGAAGGCAATCTTGCGGGCCGCATCTTTCAGATCGGCATCCTTGCGGATGATACACCAGTTGCCGGTCTCACCGCCGAGTTCGAGTGCCACCGGAGTCAGGTTGGGGGCGGCTGCCGCCAGTACGCGCTTACCGACGGCCGGCGAACCCGTATAGAATATCTTGTCCCAGCGCTGTGCCAGACAAATATCCGCCACATCGTGGCCTCCGTCAATCAGAGTGACATATTCTGGCGGAAAGATCTCCGCAATGAAACGCTTCATCACTGCGGTGCAGGCCGCGGATTTTGAACTCGCCTTGATGACCACGGTGTTGCCGCCGCTGATGGAGGCCGCCACCACGCCGAGGGTCAGCAGTACCGGAAAATTGAACGGGCTGATGACCAGCGTGACACCGTAAGGTATCTTGTAGACTTTGGTGAAAAGGCTCGGGAAACACATCATCCCGCTGAAATGACGCTCCGGTCGCGCCCAGCGGTGCAGATTGCGGATCATCTCGTTGATCTCCACAATCACCGGCCCGATATCGCACAGATAGGCCTCCACTGCGCTGCGGCCCAAATCAGCCTCAAGCGCTGCGGTGAACTCCCCTTCGTATGCGGTGACCGCATCCCTAAGTTTCTTCAGTTGAGCGATGCGCCAGTTGACGTCGAGCGTCCCGCCCGTCCGGAAATACCGGCGCTGGGCGGACACGATTGCGGATATTTCAGTCTCTGTATATGCCATCATTCTGCCAGATTTGGAAAAACGGATCCGGGTGAACCGGAGTTTGTACAAACATACATAAAATCAATGAGATTATGATAATCCGGAGCAATGATATGGATGCCGGGCCTCACGGAAAGACAGGTAACCGTACATATTCGGCAAAGTTTTTTATCTTTGCAAGACATATCCTTTCTCAACGAAACCTTATGCCTGCAATGTTCCCGGTCCCGGAAGTCAAGAGATTTGACCTTATGAAGGACCCTATCCCGGTAAAATGGTATCTCAGACCGATTGTCTGGCTGATATGTTTCCCTATATTCTGGCTGCACCGCAGCAAAATATACCGTACGATGGACGGAATCAAGCCGCCGTATATCCTTCTCTGCAACCACAACGCATTTTATGACTTTATGGTTGCCACCGTCGCCACATTCCCGCATCAGGCGTACTACATCGTGGCGGTGGACGGATTCATCGGCCGCGAATGGCTGATGAGGGGCGTAGGCTGCATCGGAAAGCGGAAATTCACAAATGACATCTCCATCATCCGCCATATGCGCAAGGTGCTGGACCGCGGCAAGATCGTCGCATTCTACCCTGAGGCGCGCTACTCGCTCTGCGGCACGAATGCCGTCCTGCCCGAATCCCTCGGAAAGATGGTCAAGATGTTCAAGGTCCCTGTCGCGACCCTGATAACCCACGGCCACCACATCGACGCTCCGTTCTGGAAGGGCAGCAACCCGAAGAGCAAATTCCTCAGGACAAATGCCGAGATGAAGGTGATCCTGAGTGCCGAAGAGGTGGCGGAACTTTCAATCGAAGAGATCAACGCCAGGATAAACGAGGGTTTCAAATATGACGATTTCTCTTGGCAGAAGGACAACAAGGTGCGCATCCGCAACAAGAGACGCGCCGAAGGGCTCGAGCACGTGCTCTACAAATGCCCTGTCTGCGGCACCGAATACCGTATGACCACGAAGGGAGCGGTCATCACCTGCGGCCACTGCTGCCACGAATGGGAGATGGACGAATACGGCGAACTCAGGTCACTGGAGGGCGACGGCAGGTTCAAGCACATCCCGGACTGGTACGAATGGGAGCGCCAATGCGTCCGAAAGGAGATCGACGAAGGCACATACAGCCTCAGCGTACCCTGCAAGATACATTCACTGCCCAACTCCAGGGGATTCATCAATGTCGGCGACGGCCACCTCTCGCACTCCTCGGAAGGATTCCGCCTCGTCGGCAGATGGAAGGATGCCGAATGGTCCCTGGATATCCCGGTCAGTGCGCTGTATTCCGTCCATATCGAATATAATTATCACGCCGAGCACCGCGACTGCATTGACCTCAGCACTTTGAGCGAGACCTTCTTCGTCTATCCGAAAGGCCTGGATTTCTCCGTTACCAAGATATCCCTGGCCACCGAGGAACTTTTCAAGAAACACTGGGCCAAATAGCCGATTTAGAATCTGTTTTGAAATGATTGATTTAAATAATAAACACATATGGCGATAAATAGTCAGTATGCCTCAGGATTCAGATTCAGTTAAGCAATATAGGAGGCCTCAGATAAAGGTTATAGGGGTAAAAATTACTAATAGCATTCTCAGCGCAAGTATTACCGGCAACGAAAACATCGGTTTGAGCAGCAACTCATATACTGATGATGATTTCGACCAAGAATAGATTCAGCCATGAAAAAGTCCATTTCATCAATCTTGTTTATGGCCGCATTGTTGACGGCATGTGATAAATCTTTACCCGAGAGTCCAGAAGTTACTCAGGAGACAATATTTGAAGCCAGCACTGAAACTGCTGCGACAAAGACATCGCTTTCCAAGAATGGTGAGGCGTACGATGTCTTATGGAGCGAAGGAGACAAGATTCGAGTCAACGGTTACGAGTTGACCATACAGACCACCAACCAGCCTGAGGGCTATGGTCCGGGATATACAAAGGCCAACTTCGCCGGCCAGGAGCCCCGCAAGGAAAGTGTGTCTCCGTATTATCGTGCATATTTCCCGTCATCAATGCTTGACCAGGCTGTCACTGGAGGATGGTTCCTACCGGCACGACAGACTTATGTCCCCGGTTCCATCATAGACGCGCCGATGTATGCCGCATCCGATGACGGATCCTTATCTTTCAAAAACCTCTGCGGTGTAATACGCCTTAACCTCAAAGGGAACAAGAGTATCACGACAATCAGCCTCATAGACAGGGCTGCTTCTCCGAAAGCCTTGAGCGGACGTTTCACCGTCAGTGACAATGCTGCTGTGGTGCAGGGAAGCGATGGTGTCTCACTGCAATGCGCTGAACCGGTGGCGCTCAGCACCGACGAGGCCAAGCCGTTCATGATTTCCGTCCCGGCCGGCAGCTATGGGAAGCTGCAGATCACCATCCTCGCTGAGGACGGCTCCTCCTGCAAGCTGACCAGCAAAAATCCTATCGTTGTCGAGCGCGCTCTTATAACCGATATCAATATCTCCAATCCGAATTTCAAGAACGACAACGCCATCATCACCTATACCACGACGGGCACCACACAGATAAGTGCCTATCTCAATGCCGGTGACGATGCCAGCAAATTCGGCGATGGCCTTACAGTTGTCAGCCATACTTATGATGCAGTGACCCGGACCGGCGTGATCACCCTCTCCGGAAAGGCTACCCGCTTCGGTTACCAGGCATTCTTCAACAAGACAAGTCTCAAGACCATCAGTTTCCCGGAAACAATCACATCAGTTGACGTACAGGCGTTCTACTTGTGCAAAAACCTGGAATCCTTCGACTTCTCACACATCACTGCCATCGGGGAGCGTGCCTTCCAGGGGGCGAAACTGTATGATCTCGTTATTCCTGAACATATTCAGTCCATCGGTAGTATGGCCTTCAACGGTATTCAGTCCACCACTTTGAAGATGAAGTGCGCACCATCGACCATGGGATCACAGATATTCGCAAGCAGCGCACTGGTATCCGCCGTCATCGACAAGAAAATCGCCATCACTGAATCGATGTTCTACAACTGTCGGTCGCTTACAAGCGTAACTTTCATGGAAGGTGCAGAGTCCATAGGGAAAGCGGCATTCTCGACTTGTACCTCCCTTGAGGAATTTGCAATCAGCCCTATCACAACAGTTGGCGACGGGCCATTTAATGGATGCTCAAAATTGAAAAGAGTCGAATTTGGAGAAGGGTTGTCATCACTCGGCAAATCCCTGTTTGATGGGGCGAACGCCATGGAGTCGCTGACAATCCGATCAGCTACGGTCCCTTCATTAGCTGCGGCCATGAAAGGGCAGACTCCATCAATCTATGTTCCCGCGAACTTAGTGGATGCCTACAAAGCCGCGACCAATTGGAGTACCTACGCTGACAATATCCAGGCAATAGAAGAATAACACAAAGGACGGCGAGTTGCTCTCAAAGGATCTACCTCCTGTTTAACGGCCCACAGTATATCTGAAGACATTTTACAATCATATTGAAATAACCGGCACTATGTGAATGATGCGGGTCTCCCCGCACCATTCAATCCTCGTCAAAAGTGATGTACCGTTCGAAATGTGCTATGTGGCATATCTCGTCCTGCGTCAGCGCCACCCGGCTCTTGAAATATCGCGGCATTCTATACGAACAGGTCCTCCATGGTAATAACCTTCGGGAATCTTCCGGAGAACTCGTTGCTCTTTAAGCCATAAGTAGTAATCAAAACGGAAATGATACTACCTTTAATGTGAGAATACTCCCTGACTTTGTCAATTCTCTCCTCGATTTTCCTTGCGTACCCG
>JAZRZH010000023.1:0-10576 GCA_045601245.1 Bacteroidales bacterium | reverse complement strand
ATAGTCATAGTTGAACGCAAGGATAATCATTATGACGGCCGCCACGGCCATTGCAATCGCGGTGCCGAGCGGTCCTGCTGTGAGCAGGAATTTGTTGCCCGGCATCACGAATGCGCCCCAGCCGATGATACAGCCGAGGGCCAGTGCCCAGACGTTGACCGGAGAGAGCTTTCTCTTCAGTCCCGTTTCTTTGCTGTCAGCCCTTTTTGCCATAGGTTATTACTGGACGAGGCAGGTTACTACGCGGTTCTGCTCAGGAATCTCGAACGGCTGGATAGTGTCACCCTTGAAGTCCGTGATGATGCGTTCTTCAGCTATGCCGTGTTCCATCAGGGCCTTCTTTACGGCCTTTACACGACGTTCTGAAAGTGGAAGGTTATATCTCGGGGTACCTGTACCACGGTCTGCATATCCGCAGAGTGCGACTACGTAATCAGGATTTTCTGTCATCCAGTTGGAAAGCTCTTCAACCTTTGTCATTTCCTGTGGTCTGATGACTGAGCGGTCAAGTGCGAAGAAGATGTTGCAGGTGTGTTCTACGCATTCCTGCTTGTGCTTTGCTGCAGCTGCTTCGGCAGCAGCCTTTTCTGCGGCGATGCGTGCAGCCTCCGCTTCAGCGGCAGCCTTCTCGGCAGCAGCCTTCTCAGCGGCGATGCGTGCTGCTTCTGCCTCGGCGGCAGCCTTCTCGGCGGCAGCCTTTTCGGCAGCGATGGCGGCCTCTCTTGCTGCGGCCTGTGCTGCAAGGTATGACTGGCTTACAGTGAAACCCTTGCCCATCTTGTATTTGAGACCGGCGAGGACGTTGATCTGCTGGTCCGGATGGCCTTCAATCTTTGAGTTGAACTCGTCAGTGGTGATCATATAGTTGCCTTCGAGGGTGGCTGCCACGTGGTTGGTGAGCTTGAAGTCGAAGTGGATTCCTGCGTGACCAGCAGGGAAGAATGCACCCGGCTCCCATGGGTTAGGTGCTACGAAACTTGCAGCATTGTTTTCCGTACCTACATTGGCGACGAATCCGATGAAGGGGTATGCGTTGACAAACCAGTCGTGGCGGTAGCCGAACAGAAGGTTTGTCACGTTGAGCATAGCATCAGCATCGAATTGGAAAATATTGGCTCCGTAGTGTCTGCCATACGCTTCTGAATAATTGCGGTTCTGTCCGAAGCCGAATGTGCCTCTGAGACCGAAATATGGGTTGAAATCATAGCCTCCACCGATATTGAAAAGGTTTGACAACCGTTTTTCAAACTTCAGGCTTGAGCCGAATGTACCGGTTACACCGTCCTGAAGCTGGATGTACCAGCGTGGCTGGAACTCATACCTGTCGTCAGACTTGCTGACCTGCTGTGCGGATGCGCTGCCCAATGTCACGAGCAGTGCTGCTGCACAAATGATTAATTTTCTGATTTTCATTTTGTTAAGATATTAATTGTTTTGATTGTTATTCCAAGAGAGTCCATAGCTTCGCCATTGCATCGGACACAGGGTGATGCAAGATGACATAAATCACGCAAAGATAATAAGAAATTTGCGCAAAACCTATGAAAATTAGATAATTTCCAAAAAGGAGGCCGGAAGTTTGGCCCTGGCTTGAAGCATCCCGAACAGCGAAATCGAGACGTATGTACATTCCGGAGCTTCTATCACCTCGCCCTCAACCCCTTCAAGCTCGCCGCATCTGACCCTCACGCGGTCTCCGGCTTTCAGGATGATCTCGGGAGACTCGTTGTCGGCTATGGCGAATTCGAATACCCTTATGAAGTCCTCCATCTGCTTGTCGGGCACTATGAGTGCAGATGTGTTGCCGCAACGGTCGGGAATGAGGTGTATCGGAAGGGCCCTGTAGTTGATCAGATTGGTGACATCCAGACGGCTGCCCTTTACGAAGACGAGGTTGCCGGCGAGGGTCTTCTCCACTATCTTTTTGCGTCCGCTGCGTATCGTCATTGTCTTGAGCGTGGGTACGAAATGCTCCACGCCCCATTTCTCCAGTTTTCGTTTGGCGCTGAGCGCCTGACAGTTGCCGGCGCGTCCGACATACCAGCAAACGCTTTTGTCGTCCGATGCCATTGTATTAGAATTTCTTTCCGAATGCGATATTGAGGAAGGTCTGCAACAGAATCTTGAAATCGAACCACCAGGATCTGTTCTTGAGGTAGTACAGGTCGAACTGGAGCCTGCGGAGCATCTTTTCAATCGAATCTGTGTACCCGTTCTTCAATGTGGCGTATGATGTCACACCCGGTCGTATCTGGTACAGGTATACGTATCTCGGGTCTTTTTCGATAATCTGGTCGATGTAGAACTGGCGCTCCGGACGGTATCCGATGAATGCCATATCGCCGCGCAGGACATTGTAAAGCTGCGGGAGTTCATCGAGATGATGGGTGCGGATGAATTTGCCGACCTTGGTGAGCCTAGGGTCTTCGTCTCCAGAGTAGAGAGCAGGACCGGCAGCCTCGGCGTCGAGTTTCATCGAGCGGAATTTGTAGATGTAGAAAGGTCGTCCGAAACGGCCTATGCGTTCCTGCTTGAAGATGGCCGGGCCGTGGTCCTCGCGTTTGATGGCGATATAGCAGGCAAGGAAGGCCGGTGAGAATATCACCAGAAGTATTGCGGAAACGAAAAAATCTATGGCGCGCTTGACGTTTCTTTCAAAGCCGGACATTCCATCCGGTATGAATCCCGGGTCCTTTGCGTTGCTGTAGACGGTTTCAGCGGTGCCGGGGGTATTGTTGGCTGGTTTGGGCGTATGGATGACTTCGACCTGTGGTGACATCAGGATGTTGACCTGGGATGCGAGGCACCAGGCTACAATTTTGTCGCTCTGTTCCTTAGCATCTGTCTCTTTGGCGAATATGATGCCGTCCACGCCGCCGAGAGATGAGCAGACGGTCTGGAATTCATCCAGGGAGGTGCAGCTGTAGGCTTTCCTGTCGTGGATGATGCGGCCGTTGAATTTGCTGTCGGTGGTGATGAATCCGATAGGGTTGTAGTGCGATGAGGAGAAGAGCCTCTGCACAAGGGCTGTGGACTTGTCCGATATGCCGTATATAAGTATGCTCATACGGTCCACGTTGAACTCGATGCTGTTGCGGTTCCTGACCATGATGGAGACAACCATAGCCCTGATCAGAGTCATTCCTGCAATGGAGAAAATGCAGTCGAGGAGTATGATCAGGAATCTCGCCTTGACGGATGTCATCACGAACAAGCCGGTGATGATGCTCAATATAAGCAGCGTCTCCTTGATGAGGACGGCGGCTGCAAGTTTGCCGGTTGTGCGGATGGTGGAGTAAACAAGTGACACTTTCTGGCTTCCCACGGCCAGGAACCCGATTATGGAGAATACTGCCGAAAGGGCGAGCCAGATGAGGACGAGCGTGATGAAATGCGGGATCGGCTTGGCTAGCCATCTGACAATGAGGATAGCAAACAAGGAGGACAGAAGCGAAACAGCCAGGTCCATAGCAAGTATCAGATATGGCTCGTTTGCGTAGTTGCTTGTATTGTTTTTTTCTTTTCCCATATTGAAATACAAATATATAAAAATTTTAACTATGCACATTATTTATTAATTTCGTGGTATGAAACTTAAACAGCAATATACTCTTCGCGAGCTCGGAGATACGTTCATTATAGTTGTTGACAGCCCCGGCGCAAGTGTCAATATGTCCTCGATCCTCTCTTTCAATGAGTCAGCGGCCTGGCTGTGGCGCAGGGCGGAAGGTGTTGAATTTGATGAGCCGATGCTCTGCGGATTTCTGTGCGAAGAGTATGAGATTAGTCCTGAATATGCGGCGGAAGAGGTCTCGAGGATTGTCTTGGAGTGGCGCAAGTACGGATTGGTGGAGGAATAATGGAGGCAGAGGGTGTCATAATGCCGCTTCTGACGCTTGTCAGAATGTCTTTGTGGAAGAGGACGGAACTTTTCGGGCCGATGTCCGACGCACAGTGGCAGGAGATTGTCTCCGAGTCCCGCAGGCAGGCTGTCACCGGGCTTGTCAGCCGGGGAACAGGATATCTCGACAAGGCCTTGATGCCTTCGCCATCGGTTAGAATTGCCCTTCTTGCTGATCTTGATGCCATCGAAAAACGCTCCGCGCATGTCGGAAAGACTGCTGATGAACTGATTTCAATCTTTGCCGGCAGAGGCTTTGCTCCCGTTATCCAGAAAGGCCCCGCAATTGCATCCCTCTATCCTTATCCGCTTTCGCGTCGCAGCGGTGATATTGACCTCTATTTCTCCCTGCGTGATTTTGAATCTGCCAGAAGGATGGTGGAGAGTGCCGGGGTTAAGGTTTATGACGCTCCGGATGGCAGTATCAATTATATCTGGAAAGATGTGACGGTGGAGCATCACCGGGAGTTCTTCGATTCGGCGGATCAGTTCGCCGGTGTGGAGGTGCCTTCACCTGAGGCTGATATGCTGCTGCTGAGTTCGCATATCCTCAAGCATGCGATAGGATCCGGCATCGGTCTGAAGCAGTTGTGCGATATGGCGGTGGCCACAAAAGCCCTGAATGGGAAATATGACAGGACTGATTTGCTGGATCGTCTTTCCGGTGCGCATCTGGTCCGCTGGCAGCGGATGCTGGATACATTCCTGTTGGATTATCTCGGAGTGGAGGAGCGGTATCTGCCGACGCTGTCTTCCGGAATGAAGCGTCTCGATCCGTCACCGCTGCTCAGAATCGTTATGGAAGGCGGCAATTTCGGCCATTTCAATCCGGCACGCCATCTTGACGCAGCGGAGAAGGTCCGCAAGAGGAGCACTTTTCTGCTGTTTGTCAGACGGTTGCCATTCGCTGTGATGGTCGCTCCACGGGAGTGGACACATATGGTGGTCAGCCTTATGAAGGGCAACCTCAGCCATTGAGGCCGATCTCCGCGGCCTTTTTTTCCATCAGTGCGTATGCGGCATCGTAGTCGTTCGGGATGACTCCGTCCAGGATGGCCTCCTTGACGTATTCCTTGATCTCCCCGATCTCCCTGCACGGCTTGATGTGGTATTTCTCCATTATCAGTTCGCCTGTGATAGGGTTCTTGAAGTTGCGTACGGCATCCTTCGCCTCGACCTCCACAAGTTTTTCCTTGACGTGCTCATACTGGCGCCTGAAACGCTCGACCTTCATCTCGTTCCTGGAGGTGATGTCGGCCTTGCAGAGAATCATCAGGTCGTCCACGTCGTCCCCGGCGTCGAAGAGCAGCCTGCGGACTGCGGAGTCCGTCACTTCGTCAGTGACAAGCGCGATAGGGCGGAGGTGCAGCGCGACGAGTTTCTGGACATATTTCATATCGTCGTTCTGGGACATCTTCAGTTTGGCGAAAATGCCCTTGATCATCTTGCTGCCGACGTATTCGTGCCCGTGGAAGGTCCAGCCGAGTTCCGGGTCGTAGCGCTTTGTCGGGGCCTTGCCCACGTCGTGGAGCAGCGCCGCCCAGCGGAGCCAGATCTTGTCGCTGGCTTCGGCCACGTTGTCGAGGACCTGGAGCGAATGGCGGAAATTATCCTTGTGACCGCGGCCGTTGATGGTTTCCACGCCCTTGAGGTCGGAAAGTGCCGGCAGGATATAGGGGAGGAGTCCGCATTCGTCCATAAGCGTCCAGCCGACGGAAGGCTTCGGCGTGGCCATTATCTTGCCGAGTTCGTCCGCTATGCGCTCGAACGAGAGGATGTCCAGCCTTTCGCGGTTGCGGAATATCGATTCCCTGTTTTCCGGGATTATCGAGAAGCCCAGTTGCGTGGCGAACCTTATGGCGCGCAGCATCCTGAGAGGGTCGTCGCTGTATGTCGTGTCCGGGTCAAGCGGGGTGCGGATGATGCCTTCGTTGAGGTCGCGGATGCCGCCGAACGGGTCCACGAGTTCTCCGAAATCCTCTTTCTGTAGGCTGAAGGCCATCGCATTGATGGTGAAGTCGCGGCGTTCCTGGTCCTCCTTGAGCGTACCGTTCTCAACTATCGGCTTGCGCGAGTTGCGGTTGTATGACTCCTTGCGCGCGCCGACGAATTCGACCTCCATCCCCTTGTAGTGGAGCATCGCCGTGCCGAAATTCCGGAATACCGTAACATTGGTCCTGGTGCGTTTCGCCACCGCTTCGGCTATGGCTATGCCGCTGCCCTCCACCACGACGTCTATGTCGT
Source organism: Bacteroidales bacterium (assembly GCA_045601245.1). Classification (GTDB taxonomy): domain Bacteria; phylum Bacteroidota; class Bacteroidia; order Bacteroidales; family UBA932; genus Cacconaster. The sequence continues at coordinate 4,431 of JAZRZH010000023.1, read as the reverse complement.
TGCAGGGACGCTGCAGAAAGAAATCGCGCACAAAACCGCCTATCACAAAGGCTCTTACGCCAAGGGAGGCGGCCTCTTCCGAGATGATTTCGAATATATGGTTCTTGAGGGCTTCGGTCATTGTTTCAGCATTTGTTCATAAGTCGGAACTTCCGCCGTGAAGGCGAAATCCCCCGTATGCGGGTCGCGGCGGCAAAGGTAAGATGTTTTCCCGTTCGTTATCAGGATATATTTCACGTCGAGCACACGGTCGTAGCGGATGGCCTGTTCGATGACGTTGCGGTCGAGTGTGACGGAAGGGGCCTTGCATTCGACAAGCAGCAAAGGGTGGAGGGTGCGGTCGAAGACCAGAATGTCCGCGCGGTACTGTCGGCCGTTGTAAGTGAAGCCGTATTCGCTGGCCATCATCGTGACGGGGACGCCCTGCGCTTCGTTGAGCCATCTGATGACGCTCTGTCGCACTTCCTCCTCCGGAGTTCTCCGGACGTTCTTTTTGCGCAGCGGATCGAAAATCTCCTCTTTGTCCATAACGCAAAGATAATACATTTATTCGTATATTTGCGGAACTATGGCCAGACAGACAACCGATACGACACAGCAGTTCAAGGCCCTCCGCGCCGAAATCCGGACGGGGGACATCAAGCCGTTCTATCTGCTTTTCGGCAAGGAGCACTACTACATCGACGCGCTCTGCGATGAGATTATGGAGAGGGCTCTGCCGCCTGAGGAGCGGGATTTCGGCCAGGTGGTGTACTATGGCGCCGACGTGACTGCGGCCCAGGTCGTGAGCACGGCAAGGCAGTTCCCGATGATGGTCTCTAGGCAGGTCGTGGTGGTGAAGGAGGCCCAGATGATGTCGAAACTAGAGGACATCGCGGTCTATTTCGAGGCTATGATGCCGACCACCGTGCTGGTGATCTGCTTCAAAAGCCCCAACGATCCGGCGAAGTCCGGTGGAAAGAATGTGGACAAGCGCACTTCGTTCTACAAGCAGGCCTGCAAGGCGGGTGTCGTCTTCGAGTCGAACCAGATTGCAGATTACAGGATGGCGAAATGGATCGAGGAGTATTTTGCGGAACGCGGCCTGAGAATCACCCCTGACGGGGCGGCGCTGCTCGCGGAATATGCCGGCATCGATGTCAGCAAGATCGTGCTGGAGGTCGACAAACTGGTCAAGATGATGCCGGAGGAGACGAAGGATGTAACCGCTTCCGACATCGAGAAAAATGTGGGCGTGAGCCGCGACTATTCGGCTTTCGAGCTGGCAAAGGCGCTCTCTTTCAAGGATGCCGGCAAGTGCTACAGGATTGCGAAGTTCTTCGGTGATTCGGAGAAGCGTTTCCCCATACAGATGACGATGGCGGCCCTGTCGAGCCATTTCATCAAGGTCCTGCGCTTCCACGCTCTGGTGCAGGCCGGAGTGCCGCGTCAGGAAGTCCTATCCCAATTGGGTATCAACCCTTATTTCGCTTCGGAGTACGACACGGCGCTCCGCAATTATCCTTTCAAGAAGACAATGAAGGTCATATCGCTTCTTCGCGAGTATGACTGGCGCAGCAAGAGCAACGCCAGAGGGAATGCCACCGACGGCGAGCTCCTCACCGAACTGATAAGCAGGATACTGGCATAAAGATTATTCCTATGAACAGGACATCGGATTACAGATTCACCATATTGGTGCCGTATTACAACGAGAGGGAGAATGTTCCGGCCCTTGAGGAGAGGTTGGGGGCGTATCTCGGCCATTGTCCGGCCGCTCCGGCCTGCGTGCTCTTTGTCAATGACGGCTCCACAGACGGCGGAGAGGTTCTGGTGCACGACCTCTGCGCCCGTCACGACAATTTCTTCTACATCGATCTCGGCCGCAATACGGGCCTGAGCGGAGCGTTGAAGGCAGGCATCGCATCCTGCGGCTCCGAATACGTGGGGTATATCGACGCCGATCTCCAGACCGATCCTGAGGATTTCAGTCTGCTGCTGGAGCATCTGGGCGAATATGACCTGGTGCTGGGCATCCGTGCGCAGCGCAAGGACGGCTTCGTCAAGCGCGCATCTTCTAAGATCGCGAATTCCTGGCGCAGGATGATGACCGGCGACGGGATTACTGATACTGGCTGTCCGCTCAAGGTGATGAAGACCTCCTTCGCACGCGAGCTGCCGCTTTTCCGCGGGATGCACAGATTCATCCCGGCATTGATACAGATGCAGGGCGGCAGATGCCTCGAAATCCCGGTGCGGCACTATCCGCGCACTGCCGGAACTGCCAAATATCACCTCGGCAACAGGCTGTGGGGCCCTTTTGTGGACTGCTTCGCCTTCCGATGGATGCGCAGCCGCTACACCTCCAATAACGTCATTTCAAGCAATATCTGATGGACAGCAGCCCGTTCGTATATATCCTCGGCTTCATAGCGCAGGGTCTCTTCTCGGCAAGGATCCTGGTACAGTGGATAATGTCCGAAAGGGCGAAGCGCGTGGTCTCGCCGACCGTTTTCTGGGTGCTGAGCCTGGTGGCGTCATATATTTTCTTCATATACGGATGGCTCCGCAATGACTTCTCTATAATGCTCGGTCAGGTGATCGGCTACTATGTATATATCTGGAATCTCAATGCGAAAGGGCTGTGGGCCCGCATCCGTCCGGGACTGCGACAGGCTGTTGTGGCTCTGCTGCTTCTGACTCCGGCGGTGGCCGTGGCGCTGATGCTGCGCAATCCCGCAGCTGTCGCGGAGTCGCTTTTCGGCAATGAGAAGCTGCCGCTGTGGATGGTGGTCTTCGGCTCCGCCGGTCAGGTCATCTTCTCTCTGCGCTTTCTCTATCAGCTGGTCTATTCGTCCCGCCACGGCGAATCGGTGCTTCCGGCCGGATTCTGGATCATCTCGCTGACAGGCTCCGCGATAATCATATCATATGGCATCTTCAGACTTGATCCGGTGATTATTCTCGGACAGGCCTGCGGATTCATCTCCTATACACGCAATCTGATAATATGGAAACGAAGTCACGCCTGAATGCCGATTTCCTGCTGAGGTGCGCGGTGGTCTTTGTGTTGCTGCTGCCGGTACTGCTGCTGCGCGTTGTTACTCCTGACAACGAGCTGAAATACCTGCAGATAGCCGACGAAGCCCTGCGCGACGGCCATTTCTGGTGCCTATATCATCAGGGTGCGGTCTACGCCGACAAGCCGCCGTTGTATCTTTGGATAATAATGCTCTTCAGGACGGTTTTCGGAAAGCATTGCCTTTTCCTGCTGGAGATGTTTTCGCTGATTCCGGCGTTCGTGACGCTCCGGGTGCTCGAAAAATGGTGCGGGGATGCGCTGACGGGCCGTTTCCGCTGCGCGGCGTTTCTGGCCCTGATGACATCGGTCTATTTCCTCGGAGGCTCGGTGGTCCTGCGTATGGATATGCTGATGACGATGTTCATCACCCTGGCTCTGTGGACGTTCTGGCGGATGTTCCGCGGGGACGACAGCCTGCGGCTGAAGATTCTGTTTCCGATATATGTATTCCTCGCCATTTTCTCGAAGGGCCCGGTGGGTATAATGATACCGCTTCTGTGCATCCCCGCCTATCTGCTCTGCGTGCGCAGGATGGATTTCTTCAAGAAGGTGTGGGGCTGGCGCACCTGGTTGATATTGATTGTGTTGTGCGCGGCGTGGTGGATCCCGGTCTACCTCGAGGGCGGCCCGGAATATCTCAACAATCTGCTTTTCCACCAGACTGCCGGCCGTGCCGTGAATGCATTCCACCACAAGCAGCCGGTCTGGTATTATCTCTATACCATATGGTATGCGATGGGACCGTGGTCGCTTCTGACAATCGGCGTGGTGGTGGCGGCGCTTGCACGCAGGATGCATTTTGACGATCTCCCGAAGTTCCTGCTTGTCGTTTCCGCGGTTTTCTTCGTGATAATGTCGCTTGTCAGCGGCAAACTCGCCATATATCTGCTTCCGGTGTTCGGCTTCATCAATCACGGGGCCTTTCTGGTGCTGCAGAAGATGGCGGGGGAGGGGTGCGGCAGGAACGCCGGCATTCTCTGCAATATCGCGATTTATGGCTCACTGGCCATCCTGGCGGCGGCTTTCGTCATCGGCCTCTTCTTTACCGGCTGGATGAATTCGCTTCTTGCATAAATACGGAACTCCGGTGCCGTATTTTCTCCGGAACTGTTCTGCTTTTGTAAATAAAATCATAAATTGCATCGTTTAAACAGATTATTAATATTAACCACGACACAATGAGAAAAACTACCTATCTGTCACCGCTTGCTGAAATCAGCAGTATGAACGGCGAGAGCATCATCTGCGCGAGTGGTACAAACGGAAGCAACGAGGACTTCGGAAAGGGAGCTGGCTTCACTTTCGATCTCTTCGAGTCTGTCAAACCATTTTAAGGAGGTAATGCAATGAGAAAGTCTTTATTCGCTATC
>JAZRZH010000022.1:0-28009 GCA_045601245.1 Bacteroidales bacterium | reverse complement strand
GAGCTTGTCGAGGGCCATTTCGCCAGCTTCCTTAGTTACAGCACCATAGACGGGCTTCAGATCCTTCATGAACTCCTTCTGATACTTGCTGCCGACATACTTCATCGAGTTGCGTATCTGATGGATGATGCAGAGCTGTACAGCCGTGTCTGGGAATACGCTCTTGATGGCATCAGGAAAGCCTTTCAGGCCATCTATGCAGGCAATCATGATATCCTTGACGCCCCTGTTCTGCAGATCTGTCAAGACACTCAACCAGAAGTTGGCACCCTCGCTCTTTGATACATAGATTCCCAGCAGATCCTTATGACCTTCCTTGTCTATGCCAAACACATTGTAGATGGCTCTGGTGACCACTCGGTTCTTCTCATCCATAACTTTGTAATGCACAGCATCAAGCCAAACGATAGGATAGACTTCATCCAGACTGCGGTTACGCCAGGCTTCAAACTCGGGCAACACCCTGTCTGTTATGGAACTGATGATCTCTGCCGATACAGACGTCCCGACCGTCTCCTCAAGCCAGTTGCTGATGTCTCGTGTGCTTGTCCCAAGGGCGTACAGGCCGATAATACGGTCAGCCATACCCTCGGACAGCATGGTCTCTCTCTTCTTGATAAACTGGGGATCAAATGAGGCGTCACGGTCTCTCGGAGTTGCGACCGTAATATCGCCCACAGGTGTCTGGACCTGCTTCTGCATCTTGCCGTTACGGCGGTTAGCAGACTCGCGAGACTCCTGGGTAAGGTGGGCATCCATCTCTCCTTCCAAGGCTGCATTGACGATGTTCTCAATCATCGGAGCAAGGGCTCCGTCTTTGCCGAACAGCGGCTTACCCGCTTTGATATCCTCAAGGATCCGTGCCTTGAAGATGTTGAAATCTACTTCTTCTTTCATTGTTACTGTGTGTTACAAAAATAAAACTTTATTCTTGCTTGACACAGTTCATTTTACACTCTCAGACAAGCGGACGTGTATCATTTCCAGCCAATCTTCTGCATCTGAATATATTCGTCAAGTTTTTGACGCTTCATCCCATTTGACAAGTCAAAATAGCCGGTGTCGATGCAACTCATTATTTCGCACATCACCTCATCGTGCTCTGTCATATCCTTTAGCCTCCTGGAACTATACATTCTCTTATCCACAGACTCATCTGACCAGCGCTCCTTCTCCCCTATGAATTCCGAATAGCGGGTCACCCAAGTCCTGCGTGACTTCCGGGATGTGCCAATATTGTACATACAGGCAGGAACATAGTTCCCGGTACTGTCCTTTTCATAGAACACCCAATTCATCTATCCTACGATCTTGGCCGAAATACTGACGAGCGGATCTGCTCCTGGAACTGCGTCTGAATCTGCCTGCGCAAATGAAGGCACTGAAAAAAGAAGTGCAAACAAGGCAAACAGATAATTTTCCTTCTTCATCATCGACGCCATTTTACAACAAATGTAAACATTTATAGGATACGACGTGCAAACCAACCGCAATTTGCACGTCAGTCAACGAATTTCCAGGATAGCAAGTGCAAAAGAGACCGTATTTGCACTTCGCTCCAGAGGCGTAGCGGAAGCACAAAAAAAAGCCTCGCAAATGCGAGGCTTGTGATCCGTTTGGGGCTCGAACCCAAGACCCCAGCATTAAAAGTGCTGTGCTCTACCTACTGAGCTAACGAATCGGGTTTGGGATTGCAAAAGTATGTATTAAAGTGGAATAATCCAACTTTTTATCCAAAAATCAAATGACCTCCTCAAAATCGTCGCCGAGCACGTTCTCCTCAGGCACAGAAAGCGATGCAAGCATCTCTCGGGTGGCCTTCACCATCTCCGGCGGACCGCATACGAAATAGATGCAGGACTGCGGCGACTGATGGTCCCTGAGGTAGTTGTCATATAGTGCCTGATGGACATAGCCCTGGTCGAAATCAACGCCGTTCATAATGGCCTCCATGTCCGGGATGTCCAGCACAAGGCGGAACCGGAATGTCGGGAACTCCCTTTCGAGAGCACGGAATTCATTGACATAGAACGCATCGGCATACGAGCGGGCGCCATAGTAGAAAGTGATCTTCCTGGTCGATTTCTCGCCCTTGAGCAGTGAGAAGATATGGCTGCGGGTCAATGCCATCCCGGCACCTCCGGCCACGAATACGAACTCCTGGTCGTGAGGGGAATTCTCCGGAAGGAGAGCCTCTCCGTACGGGCCGGCCATTCGCACTCTGTCTCCAGGCTTGAGGGAGAAGATATATGAAGAGCAGACACCCGGATGAGGCCAACCTTGAGGAGGAAGGGCTATTCTTACAAGAAGTTTGATCACAGTTCCGGCTCCAGCCCCCTCAACCTTCTCTCCCGGATATGAAAGGATGGTATATGCACGGGATGTCTCCTCCCTGTTGGACATCTGCATGGCAAAAAGGTTCTCCTCTTTCCAGTCCCACTGATAACGTCTGTCTATTTCAAACTCGGAGAAATTCACAGTACAGGAAGGAACATATATCTGAATATATTCTCCGCTGCGGAAATTAAAGTATTCACCCTCGGGTACCAGAAGATGAAGTTCCTTATAATATTTGGAGACATTATGATTCGAGAGCACCTCACACTCCACCATCCTGGCGTTAAGAACCGACTCAGGAATCTCCAGTTTCATATTGCCGTTGACCTTGACCTGACAGGCAAGACGCCATTTGTCCGCAATCTGACGATGATTGAAAAAGCCAGTCTCGGTAGGGAGTATCTCACCTCCGCCTTCAAGCACGCGGCAGCGGCACTGTCCGCAGTTGCCCTTTCCTCCACAGGACGACGGCATGAATATCTGCGCCTGCGCAAGGGTTGCGGCAAGGGTCTCGCCCTGATCCGCCTGAAGCAGGCGGCTGCCGTTGTTGATATCGATTGTAACCTTGGTGGAAGGCGTGACGGATGTCTTGACAGCAATGAGCAGCAGCACCAATATGAGTATCAGCGTCAGGAAGACGGCGAGGGAAAGAATTATCGTGATATTCATTGCCGTCTAGAATTTAATGCCCATAAAACCTATGAAAGCCAGACCCATAAGGCCGACTACAAGGAATGTTATGCCGAGACCGCGGAGGCCTTTCGGAACATCCGAATAAGCCATCTTCTCGCGTATCGCAGCCAGTGTCACTATGGCGAGGAACCACCCCGCACCGGAGCCGAGCGAATATGCGAATACCTGACCGATATTGTCGTATGCCCGTTCCTGCATGAAAAGCGTAGCGCCGAGTATGGCGCAATTCACCGCAATCAGGGGCAGAAATATGCCGAGCGACAGATGAAGCGACGGAAGGTATTTCTCAACCACCATCTCAACGACCTGGGTGACAGCGGCGATGACAGCCACGAATACAATGAAGTTCAGAAAACTGAGATCCACAGATGCGAACTCCGAATCGACCCAGGCAAGTGCGCCCGGAGCGAGTACGAAGCGGTTTAGCGCCCAGTTCACCGGCATTGTTATAAAAAGCACGAGGATCACTGCGAGACCTAGCCCGCGGGCAGTCTTCATATTCTTGGAAACCGCTATGAAAGAGCACATTCCAAGGAAGAATGCCAGAGCCAGGTTGTCTGCGAAGACGGACTTGAAGAAAATGTTGATATATTCCATTATTCCTGATCCTCCGTCTCTTTGTCAAATGTCCGCTGGAGCCATACTATGCATCCTATAAGGATCAGAGCCATCGGAGGCAGCAGCATAAGACCGTTGTTTTCATAGAATCCGCCGTTGGCGACATACCATCCCTCCGGGATAACCTGCAGTCCGAATAGGGTTCCGCATCCGAAGAACTCGCGGAAGAATGCGATGATCAGCAGGACCACGGCATAGCCGAGACCGTTACAGAAGCCGTCGCACATCGACCTCACCGGACCATGGCCCAGAGCGTATGACTCCAGCCGGCCCAGAATAATGCAATTGGTGATAATAAGGCCAATATATACCGACAGTTCACGGCTCTCCTCATACGCATAAGCCTTAAGAAACTGGTCCGCCAGTATCACGAAGAACGACACCACCAATATCTCCACTATGATGCGGATACGGACCGGGATGGTCTTGCGCATCAATGATATCACGAAACTCGAGAATGCCGATACAACGGTGACAGCAAGGCCCATTATCAGGGCTTCCTTCAAATGCACCGTAACGGCCAGGGCCGAACAGATTCCGAGCACCAGCACGGTGACCGGATTCCCGCCCAGAAGGGACTTGCGTAGCATTCCGACACTACGGCTCATCTGTCACCACCTCCTCTTCTTCAGTTATGATGACGGCGCCATCGGGCTTGAGGCTGTCAATATATGCACCGTATCTTATCATACAATCATTAATCATACTCTCAACCGCGCGCGACGTGCCCGTGGCCCCGCTGATGGCATCGATATCCAGAAGGAAAAGTTTCCCGGCCACAAGAGGCCGACCGATAAAATGCTTATGATAACGGCTGTCAGCAATCTGACCGCCCAGACCCGGTGTCTCCTTTTCGTGGTCAAATGAGACACCACGGACACTGGTCATATTGTGTTCCAGTGCAATGAAACCCCATACCGGGCCCCACAGACCAGAGCCGCTGCAAGGCAAAACGCGCACCGTGTCGTATCCGGAAATGCATAGGTAGACTTTCAGACCGTCAACGTCAATGCTGTCTACCGATGAATCGGCAAGCCTTGCGGCATCACGGATTGCTGCATTCCTGGCCGCCTCTGCATTTGCCGCCTGACGCGGAGCGAGCGAGGTGGAGACCCACGCCAGAACACCGGCCACAATTGCAGCGAGCAGAAGGGCATAGATTACAGTATATATGTTACCGTTACGATTGATCATACTGTCTTGTTGCGCGCAAGGCGCCGGTTAATATTGGCCGCGACGACACAATGGTCGATCAGCGGTGCGAAAGTGTTCATCAGGAGGATAGCTATCATCATTCCTTCAGGATAAGCAGGGCTGAAAAGTCGGATGATGACAGTAACGGCTCCGATAAGAAATCCGTATATCCAACGTCCGCCATTGGTCTGGGCACCGGTCACAGGGTCGGTGGCCATGAAGACTGTTCCGAAGGCAAACCCGCCAAGCAGAAGATGATAATAAGCCGGGACTGCCATCATCGAATCGGGTGAGGATGCACAGATGTTGGCGACGCCGGCCACCGTGAGGGCGCCGAGCACGGTGGAGACCATTACCCTCCAGTTTGCCACTCCTGTGACCAGGAGAATCAGCGCGCCGAGAAGCACGGCAAATGTGGATGTCTCACCGACAGCGCCGGGAATTGAACCCCAGAACATATCCGAGGCGGAATAGCGGAGGGCATCAAGGCCGCCTTCCAGCTGGGAGAGCGGCGTAGCGCCGGACACGGCATCTTCTGCACCCGGGACCCACACATTTCCGGTCATATATGACGGATATGCGAAGAACAGGAATGCACGCGCCAGAAGTGCCGGATTCCAGATATTCATCCCTGTGCCACCGAACGCCTCCTTGCCGACAATGACAGCAAACGCAACGGCCAGCGCCAGCATCCAGAGCGGAATGGTGACCGGGACTATCATAGGTATTATCATACCCGTAACCAGATAACCTTCGCTGACCTCCCGATGACGGACCTGAGCCGAAGCGAACTCAATGGCGAGACCGGTGATATATGATACCAGATAAAGAGGAAGTATGGTAAAGAAACCGTATTTGATACAGGATGCCACGAAGCAAGGCAACAGCGCGATCACAACTGTGAACATCAGTCTCTTGAGGTCAACGCAATCACGGATATGAGAGCCCTCCGCCGTGCGTGTGGATGGGACTGATAGAAATGTATCAAACGCATCGTATGTCGAATGGAGCCAGTGCAGTTTCCCGCCCGGCTCGAACTTCGGTCGGATGCCGTCCATATACTTCCTGATTCTGTTCTCCTCCATATCCTATTGCAAATAATCCAGCATAATGTCGATGCCTTTCGAAAGGATCGACTGTATCTCAATCTTAGAAGGGCAGACATACTCGCATAGAGCCACGTCCTCCTCGACCACTTCGTATATGCCAAGTTTCTCCATCTTTTCGATGTCTCCGGCAAGTATGGCCTTGAACAGTTCCACCGGATAAATATCCATCGGGAACACCTTGCTATAGACATCCGGCGTCACAAAAGCCCGCACACTGCCGTTAAGCAATGTGTCCATCTCAAATTTGTGTGATTTCAGGAACCTTGAAAGATAAAGGCTGGAAGCACTGAATCGATTGAATCGAAGCGGTTTGAGCCAGCCGAACATCTCTCTGCCTTCGCCTTCGCGGATGACGGTGACCATATTGTCATAAAAACCGACGAATCCATCCCGTCCCTCATTGCGTCCGGTAAGGACATCGCCTCCTATAATTCTGAGATTGCCCTGCCAGCGGTCGAAATGATCATCCATCTCTGCAAGCGAAGTACCGTGGACGCACTGTATATATGCCGGATTGAGAGCGGCAGGACCTACTACTGCCACAAGCCTGCGCATATCATACGAACCGTGCATGAAGAAGCGGCCGATGGCAGCGACATGGAACAGGTCGACAGTCCAGATAACTTCGCCTTTGCTTATCGGACTGATTCTGTTGATCTGAACTCCGACGTTGCCGGATGGATGCGGTCCGTATACGGAATGCTTGATCACGCCACGTATCTTGTGGAATTCGGTACCGGCGAAATTCTTGACTGGGAGACAGATGTGTATGCCGCCTCGGGTAAGATGTCCGAGCACGTCAATGCCGGCCTGCAGTTCTTCCAGATCATAAGCGAGTGCGAAATCGAAATCCGGGGCCAGGGGCACCGACGAGAATGCCGAGATGAAAATCGAATTAGGCATCCTGTCAGGATTGGCGATAATGCCGAAAGGCCTCTGGCGGATGCAGGGCCACAAACCGCCATTGAGCATCAGTCTGATAATCTCAAGTCTCTGCATCGACGAAACCTTAGGAATATCAAAACGGACACAATTATCGGCATCGACGGCGGAGAGCCGGACTTCCGACACTGTGCCGTCATCATTGCGGGAGATGGAGGATACGTGTCCGCAGACAGGAGAGCAGAAGAGTATGTCGTTGCGGGTGATGTCGCAGAACACAGGCTGTCCTGTGACGACCTGATCGCCCTCCTCAACCATCGGAGATGCCTTTAGACCACGGAAATCTGATGTTCTGACAGCAACAGTGCCGGAAGTCACGCGCTTGGCCACATACAACTGCGCCTCCCCCGTCAAAGGGATGTCCAAGCCTTTCCTTATCCTGATATGTTCCGACATTTTCTTCTTTGAAAAACGGGCACAAATATACTAATTTTTATGCTATATTTGCCCCATTATGGAGAACACGAAGAGAGAAATTCTGGAGGGATTGAATGCGGCCCAGACAGATGCCGTCAAATGCACCGACGGGCCGTCACTGATAATAGCCGGAGCAGGCTCCGGAAAGACAAAAGTACTTACCTGCCGCATAGCATATCTTATTGACCGGGGCGCCGCTCCGTCACAGATCCTGGCCCTTACCTTCACCAAGAAGGCCGCCGGGGAGATGAAGGAGAGAATCGCAGCACTGATCGGCGAAAAACGCGCGAGATGGATATGGATGGGGACGTTCCATTCGATTTTCATCCGGTTCCTCAGGGAATATGCGGAAATGCTGGAATATCCGCAGCAGTTCACGATATATGACCAGAGCGACTCGCGGAGCGTCATCAAGCAGTGCATCAAAGAGTTGGAGCTCGATGACAAGACGTATAAGCCAAACAGCGTCCAGAGCCGCATCTCGCTGGCCAAGAACAGTCTTGTCACCGTCAACGGATACCGTGCCAACGCACAGCTGATGCAGGAGGATGCCGCCGCCCGCAAGCCGAGGACCGTGGATATATATGCCCTTTATTCGCAGAAATGCAAAGCCGCGGGAGCAATGGATTTTGATGACATTCTGCTCAATACGAACATTCTTTTCCGCGACCACCCGGACGCGCTCGAAGCCATTGCGTCCCGGTTCTCCCATATCCTTGTGGACGAGTACCAGGACACCAATTACGCACAGTACCTGATTCTCCGCAAACTCGCCCAATTCCACCGCAACATCAGTGTCGTGGGCGATGACTCGCAGAGCATCTACAGTTTCCGCGGAGCGCGCATCGAGAATATCCTCCGATTCCAGAAGGATTACAGCGACGCGAAGATATTCCGCCTGGAGCAGAACTATCGTTCCACCCAGACCATCGTCAACGCTGCCAACAGTCTGATCTCCAAGAATGAAAACCGCCTGAAGAAGGAATGTTTCTCAAAGTCGGACATTGGTGAGAAAATCCATATAATTAAGGCGTTCACCGATCAGGAGGAGGCCTACCTGACAGCATCCGCAATCATAGAGAGAATCTATGCCGACAAGGCCCTGTACAGTGATTTCGCCATACTTTACAGGACCAACGCGCAGTCACGCGCATTCGAGGAGAGCCTCAGACGCAAGAATCTGCCGTACCGTATCTACGGAGGCCATTCTTTCTATGAGAGGGAGGAGATCAAGGATATGATCGCCTACCTCAAGCTGGTAGTCAACCCGAAAGACGACGAAGCATTCAGACGTATTATCAACAAGCCATCAAGAGGGATCGGCGATACATCCATCGAGCATCTCAGCGCTGCCGCCCGCGAGGCGCAATGCACTCTGCTCGAAGCGATATCGCTGCCTGACGAGAAGCTTCTGGCGGCAGGGCTGCGCGAGGCAGCAATCAAGAAATTCCGCGAATTCGCGGCTATGATCGGACCGCTCACTCAGAAGACTGCAACGTCCGACGCATTCTCTCTCGCATTGGAGGCAGGTAATGTCAGCGGATATCTGATCAGTCTCAAGGGCGACACTTCGCCCGAGAGCCAGGCCCGATTCGAGAACCTCGAAGAGCTCTTCAACGGCATAAAGGAATACACCGAAGAGGAGGCCGAGATGCGCCGCGAACTGGCTGATGACACCGAGGGCGAAGGTATGGAAATCGTCACGCTCAGCGACTGGCTGGAGAACATATTCCTTCTTTCCGAAGCGGAGAAAGATGACCTCACCGACAATGAGAACAGCACCAACCGCATCACGCTGATGACAGTCCACGCCGCAAAGGGTCTGGAATTCCCCTATGTTTTCGTAGCAGGAATGGAAGAGAATCTCTTTCCTTCAGAAGGAACGAACGGCTCGATGGCCGAGATCGAGGAGGAGCGACGCCTGTTCTACGTAGCCCTCACACGCGCCGAAAAGAGCGTCACTCTCTCATACGCCCGGAACAGGATGAAGTGGGGCAAGCAGGACAGCAACCCGGCAAGCCGTTTCCTCAAGGAAATTGACAGCAGATACCTTGATGCGCAGATAGATGGTAATGACGCTCCTGCATTCGGTCACGGCACTTCCGGAAGATCTTCTTCGGACTTTCCCACAACATACGAGCAGAGCGGCAGACCGAATTATATCCGGGGCAACAGACCGCAGCAGAGACCGGGGACTGCCACTCGCCAGGCCACCTCAGCCCCTGCACCAGCCTTCTCCAAACCCTCATTCTCCCAGTCTGTCCGCAGCACTCCAAACCCGGATTTCAAACCGGACCCGATTTCCGATCTCAAGCCGGGACAAAGGGTGGAGCACGACAGATTCGGTTTCGGCATCATACTGTCCTTTGAAGATGAAGGGGCCAATATGAAAGCGATTGTACAGTTTGACGACGGCAGCCGCAAAACACTCCTCCTCAAATTTGCAAAACTACGGATAGAGAGGTAATCCGGCCTTCATTGGGCAATATCGATTATTTTGCTATCTTTGTGATTTGGTTAATTTGAAATGAAAGACTGGAAAATCATAATAAGCACAAAATCCGGAGGAGGAAAGGCAAGAGTAATGTGGCCCCGTATAGCGCAAGCCCTGCGCGACAATGGCGTCTGCTTCTCCGAATCTTTTACGGAGCATCAATTCCATGCCTCAGAACTTGCGGCGGAAGCAATCAGGGAAGGATACCGCAAGCTGCTGGCCGTCGGTGGTGACGGCGCTATACACGAAATCCTGAACGGAGTAATGTCCCAGACAGAAGTTCCGTCAAAGGAGATAACACTCGGTATCATCCCCGTCGGTTCCGGAAATGACTGGTCAAGGCTATACGAAATACCCAAAGAGTATGAAAATGCTGCGGCTACGATAGCCTCCGGCAAAAGTGTGATGCAGGACGTGATATGCGTAGGCTCCATCAGCGAGGGTGAGCCATACCGCAGATATATGATTAATATCGGCGGGCTTGGATTCGACGCCCAGGTCTGCTATCTCTTCGATTTGGAGAAACTCAAGGGCAAGAGCGGTGACACACAATATCTTAAGTGTTTGATGAAGGGTTTTATGCGATATAGATGTCCGGATTTCAAGATATATGCGGATGGGGACTTGTTCTTCGACGGCCCGGCATTATCCGTGGCCATAGGCAATGGCAAGTATTGCGGAGGAGGCATGAGACAGACGCCGGACGCCGATCCAAATGACGGACTGATTGATATGACCGTGATACATCGTGTATCAAAGCTGCGCATAGCTTTGAATATCCACAGGCTTTTTGACGGATCCATCAAAAAACTGAAGCCTGTCCGGACAACCAGAGCCAAAATCATACAGATCTTCGCTTCCCCCGCTTCATTTATGGAGGTGGATGGAGAACCTGTAGGATGCACACCTGTTACGATAAGTATCATGCCATCCGCTATAAATGTCATAACGAATATTTGATACCAGACACGCATGAATTACATCAAAACCGAAATTGAAGGACCTGTCATAGTCGAGCCAAAGGTATTCGGCGACAACAGGGGATATTTCTTCGAATCATTCTCGCTCAAGGATTTCGAGGCGAATGTCGGCTCCATCGCTTTTGTGCAGGACAACGAATCCTTCTCTGCCAGACGAGGCGTGCTTCGCGGTATGCATTTCCAGAAAGGCAATGATGCCCAGGCCAAGCTCGTGAGGGTCGTGAGGGGGAAAGTCCTCGATGTCGCAGTAGACATCAGACCAGGCTCACCGACATACGGCCGCTATGTAAAAGTAGAACTCAGCGGTGACAACAAGCGGATGTTCTTCATCCCGCGCGGATTCGCACACGGATTCCTTGTGCTTGAGGACAACACAATCTTCCAATATAAATGCGACAATTTCTACGCACCGCAGAGTGAAGGCTCATTCAGGTGGAACGATCCTAAGGTCGGAATAGACTGGGGGATCGACGAAAGTGAAATCATTCTTTCAGACAAGGATTCCAAAGCGCCTGAATTCGGTTTATCTATGTAAATAACATCAGTATCATATGGATTACAATACTCAACGGGACAAACTCATACTGCCGGAATACGGCCGCAACGTGCAGAAAATGATTGAGCAGGTCAAAGCCATTCCCGACAGGGAAAAGCGCAACGAGCAGATACGCGCCGTGGTGCAGGTAATGGGGATCCTCAACCCTCAGATGAAGGAGACGGCAGATTATAAGCAAAAACTGTGGGACCATATGCAGATGATTGCCGGATTCGACATCGATATCGACTCTCCTTATCCGGTTCCGGAGCCTAAGGATTTTGCATCCAAACCAGAGCCTATCCCTATTGAAAAAACACCTGTCAAGGCAGCATGCTACGGACGCAATATCGAGAATATGATTAACCTCATCGCAACCCGCGAGGACGACGAGACCAAAACCGAGATGATCCGTATGCTTGCTCTCTATATGCGCCAGCAGTACCTTATCTGGAACAAGGACTCCGTGGCCGATGAAACCATCTTCGCCGATATGGAGCGCCTTTCGCAGGAACGATTGAAAGTTCCGGAAGGGATGCAGTTGAAAGCGTTATCAAGTGATGCGAATTTCTCCCGCCCCGGCATCGGAGTCCAGAGCGGAGGAGGAAAGCAATTCGGCTTCAACAGGAAAAGGAACAAAAAGAGGAAAAGAATCTAAATGGCTTCGAAGGGTAAATCAAAGAAAAGCAGAGGGAGCGCCGGCAGAAAGCAGCAGGTTCCGGAACCGGAACCGTCCCAGAACAGCAGGGTGATCAGGATTGTCTGCGGAATAGTATTCGCAATCCTTTCCATCTATACGCTGACAACATTGATATCATACTGCTTCACCTGGGCCGAAGACAAAAGCCTCGCCACAAACCCGGCTATGTTCGATGTTGCCCAGACCGTTCACAATGCAGGCGGCAAGTTAGGCTATCTATGGTCTGACCTCCTGATCTCCAAGCTATTCGGGTTTGGAGCATTTATTGTTCCGGTATTCCTTGCAGCAATTTCAGCCTTCTGTTTCAGGATTCGGCGCGTCAATCTGGTAAGAGTCACTATCATATCCCTTTTCGGAGCAATAATATTCTCCGTATTTTTTGCATTCATTTTTGGTCTGTTCGGAAACAGCCGCATCCTCGGCAACGGACCCGGAGGCATCTATGGGCATTATGCCTGCGAATGGCTTTGCAATATGCTCGGGCAGGTCGGTGCAGGTTGCATCATTTTCATCGCCCTGCTGCTCTGGGGCATTTTGCTCAATAAAAAAGTAGCATTCTGGTTTGACGATGCCATTCTTTTCACATCGACCATTCCAGAACGCACCAAGAATGCATTTGCAGGTGAAAGAAGCCGCAAGGACAACACTGAATCTGAAAAAGATGAGTACACCGATGAAGAGCCGGCTGATGACGACAGAGATGTGATTGACGCAAACCACCTGTCTGACAACATTCCGGAGGATTACGATGCGGGCGCACCGGAGATCCCTGATCTCAGCGATACTCAGATAACCGGTCCGGATGAAGATGATGTCATAATTCCGCCGGTCGACGATTATGTCCCTGAAAGTGATGGCCAGGTGATTGCGCCGACAGGCCTCCCGGCGAGCGGCATCATCCCTCCGGAAGATGTCGAACTGACTGTGGATGAAAGCGAAAACGACTTTCTCAGCAACCTTACAGAAGAGGAGAAATCGCGTATTTATGACCCACGTCTAGATCTGCCGAAATACATTCTCCCTTCACTCTCGATTCTCGAAGACTATCGCGACAAATGGTACGAAGTATCGAGGGATGAGCTCGAGAAGAACAAGCAACGCATCGTCAACGCATTGGCAAATTACAAGATAGGCGTCGTCGGCATCACCGCCAAAATGGGTCCGACAGTCACGTTGTATAAGATCCATCTGGCAGAAGGCATCAAGATCGCCCAGGTCCGCAGGCTTGAGGAAGATATAGCCATCTCGTTGGGTGCCAAAGGTGTACGCGTCGTAACGCTGCTTGACTCCGTAGGTATCGAGGTCCCTAATGAAAAAGCCAGTGTCGTGGCGCTCAAGGCCGTGCTCAATTCTCCACAGTTCAAGGAGGCCAAACTCCAGCTTCCGCTCGCGCTCGGTATCACAGTTACCAACGAGCCTTTCTTCCTGGACCTTGCCAAGATGCCTCATCTTCTGGTCGCCGGTGCCACCGGACAGGGCAAATCCGTCGGTCTCAACTGTATCCTTGCCTCGTTGCTATTCACCAAGCACCCGGCCGAACTCAAACTTGTGCTCGTGGACCCTAAGAAAGTCGAGCTATCCCTTTACAACAAGATTGAAAAACATTTCCTGGCAATGCTGCCGGACGGAGACGAAGCAATCCTCACAGAAACCAAGAAGGTCGTTTATACCCTCAAATCACTCTGCATCGAAATGGACGCACGCTACGATCTGCTGAAGATGGCCGACGTACGACAGATCAAGGATTATAATGAGAAGTTCCTCAACCGGAGGCTCAACCCTCTGAAAGGGCATAAATATCTGCCGTTCATCGTAGTAGTGATTGATGAGTTCGCAGATCTCCTTGCCACTGCAGGACGCGAAATAGAAGAGCCTATCGCCAGACTGGCTCAAAAGGCACGTGCAGTGGGAATCCATCTTGTAATTGCCACACAGCGTCCGACAACCGATATCATCACCGGCACCATCAAGGCAAACTTCAATGCCCGCATAGCATTCAGGGTCAACACTTCCATCGATTCGAAGACCATCATTGACACTCCGGGAGCCAACAGCCTTATCGGACGCGGAGATATGCTTGTGCTGGCTCCGGGAGAAGATCTCAAACGAGTTCAATGCGCATTGATCGACACACCTGAAATCATCGAGCTCAACAAGGCCATCAGCGAACAGCGCGGCTACAGCTCCCCATTCTATCTACCTGAATATGTGGATGAAAGCGAAGATGGTGGCGGAGATGCCGGAGAAGTCGACCTGCGCAAGCGTGACAAACTCTTCGAGGAAGCCGCAAAGATTGTGGTCCAGTATCAGCAGGGCTCCACATCCCTTCTTCAACGCAAGTTGAATCTGGGATACAATCGCGCCGGGCGCATCATTGACCAGCTGGAGAGCGCAGGAATCGTAGGGCCATATGAAGGCAGCAAGGCGCGTTCAGTCCTCATAACAGACTTCGACTCCCTCGACAGGAAACTCGAATCACTCGATCATATGACCATCAACTAGGTACAGCAATTGCGGCACTGCTTTTGCTATTCATCAAGGCATGAAACGATTCATTCTCACAATAGCGGTTGTGCTCGGATTCGCTTCCGCAGCCTCAGCACAGGATCCGAAAATGGTTGCGAACTATCTCAAGGCGATGGGTTCGTCCGAAGTGGTGTTCTCAATGTCAGGAACAGGTCTTGACGGCACCGAGTTCAAGGCGCAGGATGGCAAGCTAGAAATGCAGTATCCTAACTTCAGGATAGAGGCCGCAGGACACGTGATCTGTTGTAAAGGCAACACGCTTTGGCTCTACAATCCTAAAACTGAGGAGGTTGTCATTTCAGATAGTATGATAAGCTCCCTGATTGCCGATTCCTCTATCAGCGTGAGCAATGACGGGAAACCGGTATTGACTTTCAGCAACAATAACGGCTCCAGGATGACATTCATCCTCAAGAAAGTAACGCCGCACGACAAATGGGATGACGGACATTTCGTCCTCGATACCAAGGCGCTCGGAGACGATGTCATCGTAACCGATATGAGATAATTCAGGCTCAGCCAAGAGCGATACCGATTATTTCGGCAATGGAAGGATAGCTCTCACCTGCACGGATGAGGGCTTCTTTTTCGGATACCCAGACAACCTCGGTGATATCCTCCTCAGTCTGCGGAGAGGTTTCAGGAACGCCGTCGCAATACATCTCGAACCAGCTGGTATGCTTGATGCAGGAGGGACCGTAAGTATTGTAAGTATGATGCGTAACACCGATCATAGGACCGATCCTGAGTCCACGGATGCCGGTCTCCTCCTCCACTTCACGGAGAGCGCACTGCTCTATCGTCTCCCCTTCCTCCTGCCTTCCTTTCGGCAAATCCCACTGTCCGTGACGGCGTATCATCAGACAGGACCCGTCGCTTCGCCGCACCAGTCCGCCTCCCGCATTCACCTCCTGATACCTTGAGCAGAACAAGCGGAATTCGGACTCGGTGCCGAAGCAAAAAATGCCCGCCGATGTATATACTGTATAATCCTGATTCATATTATCCTATATCTTTTCTTATCCTACGTGCCATCGGATGCAGGTTGTTGCTGCGGTTGCCTAGATTCTTGACAAAACCGAGCGGAAGATTCTTATATGTGAGCAGCAGATAGCCCATAGGAGATCCATCGAACATCAGGGGCTCTTTGGCGAGGAAGCGCAGTGCATCCTGAGTGCTGAGCTCAATCTTCGGGAATGCCCCTTCCGACATTACTGACGAGAGCGCAAGATCTGCCTCCGGAATCAAGTCGCGACCCTTGACCTCAGCCACGGCGATGCCCGAATGTATAACCTTGAGTGCCGATTCGACATACTGCATATCGGCATACAGCTCAGCCGGATACGCTTTGAGAAGCGTACCTTTTGAAGCCAGGCGGAAACCTTCGCGTACATAAGGGCAGTCCGGTAACGAAGCCTGAGGCTGTCTTGCGCGGACCTTCGTCTGCCGGTGTGCTGACAAAGAGCCGTTCCTGCGAAGCAGAGCGCAGTAGAATCCCTCTCCCCTGTCCCTTCCGGGCAGGAAATGACGCTGTTCGAGCAGTTCCGCACCGAGCTCGGAAGCGATCCACTCAGCGTTGTCCTCATCCTCATAGTGATTGAAAGTGCAGGTGGAATATATCATATAGCCTCCCTCGGCCAGCGAATGCCATATATCCGAGAGGATCCTGCGCTGACGTGCCGCGCAAAGCTTCACATTGTCTATAGACCATTCTGCCACAGCCTCATCGTCCTTCCGGAACATTCCCTCGCCCGAGCAGGGGGCATCCACCACGACAAGGTCGAACCAGCCGTCAAACGCCTTGAAATCAGCCGGGTCATTGTTTGTGACCAGAACATTCGGGCAACCCCACCTGGCGACATTCTCCGCCAGAATGGTAGCCCTGTTGCGTATCACCTCATTGCTGACCAGAAGGCTGCCGCCTCCCATATTTGAGATGATGTCAGTGGTCTTTCCGCCCGGTGCGGCACAGAGATCGAGAATCCTGGCCGATTCAAGCCCGCCATCAGCCCGCAGGGAGCGCAGAATAGCACCCACATACATCGAAGATGCCTCCTGGACATAATATGCGCCTGAGTGGAAGAGCGGATCCAGCGTGAATGAAGGACGCTCATTGAGATAAAAGGAGTCAGGCGACCAGCAGACCGCATCAGAAGCATTGTCGCCGAAATGGTTGCGAAGCGCATCCACACCAATCTTGAAGGGATTTGCACGCACGGACACCGACGGGGCATCGTCAAGATGCTCCACAAGCGCCGAGGCAGACTCCGCCCCGATGGATTCAGCCAGGAGATCCGTGAAATGTGCCGGCAGCATCGGAATGTGCTAGAATTTGCCCTGGGTATATTGTTCCCACTCCTTTGGAACTTGTCCGGAAGCGGCCTGCGCGATGCCGTCGGTGAGTTTGTCCACGACTTCGCGGAGCTTCTTCCCGAACATCATACGCATCACAGCATTGAGCTGTGCGCGGAGCTCAATATGGAAATATGTGGTGTCGTCGCTTGCCGGATCGGTGATGATGGAGAGCAGGAACGGGAACGGAACCTGCCCGTACTGCTCGAAATCGACGCGGGAGAACGGCGTGCGGTTATTAACCTTGACGCCGAGCTCGAAGTTCTGGACCTTCGCTACGATAGTATCCTGATCCACAACAACCTTTTCCCTGTACTGCTCCGGCAGCCCGGCGGTAATATTCCTGAGATCGGACATCGCCGAATAAATGACATATGACGGCTTGTTGAGAACAATTGTCTTGCCTATGACTTCTTCCATAAGTAATCAAATAATAAAGCACAAAGATACAAAAATTTCATAAGGCCCGCTGTCCGTGGACCGCGAGCCTTACTACTAACCTAAACTTAAACTTAAACTATGAAAAACTTCGATTATGTTAAGGCAATATCCGTGCCAGAAAGCCGACATTCCGCCACAAAAGAATTGTAAAAGAAAAATTAAGTTTTTTCAAAACAGATTCTTAACTTTGTGAGTTAGATTTGCCCGCAAAATAAGGCAAAAAAGGCAGGAACAATAATGGGAAAGGTAATCGCAATAGCAAATCAGAAAGGTGGCGTCGGAAAGACGACAACAGCCATAAATCTTGCATCATCGCTCGCTGTCCTCGAGAAGAAGACGCTCGTGATAGACGCTGATCCTCAGGCGAATACCACATCCGGTCTCAACTTCGACCCGGACTCTTCGCAGAAGAACACACTATATCAAGTCCTTATCGGGGAGCGCAGGATTGAGGAGGCCGTTCAGGATACCGAACTCGAGTACTTGAAGGTGATTACCTCGCACATTGACCTCGTCGGAGCCGAAATCGAGATGATCAACCTCGAAGATCGCGAATCAGTCCTGAAGAAGGCGTTGGCTTCAATACGCAACGATTATGATTACGTCATCCTCGACTGCGCACCGTCGCTGGGCCTGATCACCATCAACGCGCTGACTGCAGCGGATTCGGTCATCATTCCGGTGCAGCCGGAGTTCTTCGCCCTGGAGGGACTTGGCAAACTGCTCAACACCATCAAGATTGTCCAGACAAGGCTCAACAAGGGACTGTCCATCGAAGGGTTCCTCTTCACGATGTTCGACGGACGCCTCAGGCTCCACAACCAGGTTGTCGAGGAGGTCAAGAAACATTTCGACAATATGGTTTTCGAGACCGTAATTACGAGAAATATCAAACTCAGCGAGGCACCTTCATTCGGAAAGCCGGCCATCCTCTACGACGCCGTCTCCACCGGAGCGAGCAACTACCTGCTTCTCGCCAAGGAAATCATTAAAAAGAACTCATAATGGCCAGGAAATCTCAATTGGCGTTCGGCAAGGGCCTGGGTGCTATGCTTGAAGATGCCGCAAGTCAGCTCAACCGCATTCAGACAACGGATGAGCAGGCTCCGTCCGCTGCTTCAGTCACGGAAATTCCGATTGACAAGATAATCCCGAACCCGTATCAGCCGCGTATGACCTTCGATGAGGAGGCACTCGCCGAGCTCTCCGAATCAATCAAGGTTCTTGGAATCATCCAGCCACTCACACTGCGCCTGATGACCGACGGCCGATATCAGATTATCAGCGGAGAACGCCGTTACCGCGCATCCCTCGCCGCAGGGCTGAAGAGTGTACCGGCTTATATCCGCAAGGCTGACGACGCCGCAATGCTCGAAATGGCGATTGTCGAGAACATCCAGAGGGAGAATCTCGACGCCATCGAGACAGCGATAGGATTCCAGCGCTTGATTGACGAGTGCGAACTGACCCAGGAGGCGATGGCCATCAGAGTCGGCAAGAAGAGGGCAACTGTCACCAACTATCTGCGTCTCCTCCGCCTTCCGCCGGAAATCCAAAAAGCCATAAAGGTGGAGAAGATCAGCGCAGGCCATGCCAAGGCCCTCCTCGGACTCGAGGATGCTGAAGAACAGATAAAGCTCTGCGAGCAGACCATAGTCAACGACTGGTCCGTACGCCAGCTGGAGGAGAGGATCCGCAGGGCGCACGAAGCTGCACAGGAAAAGAGCGTTGCCGGAGTCCACGAACTTCCGGAAGGGCTGAAGAAGGCTTCTGAAGCGGTAGGCAGATTCTTCGCCGGCAAAGTGACCATCAAAACCAATGGTAAAGGTGGCGGAACAATGACTGTAAAATTCAAGAACGAAGCCCAGATGGAACAATTCTTGAATGCGATATCGGACTGATTTTGAAAAATAGAGAATGCGCCGGATACTGATGATATTGATAATGCTCTCAGGATTGAGCTTCGCAGCTGAAGCCCAGTTCCGTAACAGCAATACCACATCATCCAACGTCGGCTCGATGGTAGGTCCTCCGGGCTCCGAAAACGACAACGTCAACAACTCGGCCGACACCACCGCAGTAGCAGTGGATTCGTTGGCGGGATTCTCCATCAAGAGACTGGTACGCGGATACTTCGGCAAGGATTCACTCACTCCGGGCTATATGTTTGCCGGAGCGGTGATCGTTCCCGGAGCAAGCCAGATGTACAACAGAGACTGGTGGAAAGTTCCTGTTCTCTACGGTGCAATCGGTGGCTCGGTATACAGCGGCATAACATTCGGAAAAAAATTCCAGGAAACAGGAGATCCGCGTTTCAAGACATACAGAAACATCAGCTACATCGGTGCTGGAATCACATATTGGGCATCCCTGCTCGATGGAGTGGTCTGTTACAAAACCGATATCCCCAAGCCGGTTCCCGCAAAATCCACCCTGTACTCCGTCCTGCTTCCGGGACTCGGACAGATTAACAACGGAGATTGGTGGAAACTTCCAATATGGGTGGGCGGATTCGCCGCATGCGGCTACGCATACCACCTCAATGATATGGAATACAGGCGCTTCAAATATCTCTACACCATTGACAACGACCCAACCAGCGGATACTTCGGAAATATCACTGCCAGCAAGGCCGAATGGTACAAGGACCTTTACAGGAAGTACCGTGACTATTCGGTGGTTGCCATAGTAGCGGTATATGCGCTCAATATAATAGACGCGAATGTCTTCTCATATATGGCAGACTTCGACGTCAGTGACAATATCGCCTCTGTCGAGATAAGCCCGACGATTATCGAACCGGCGTGGCCTCTTCTGGCCTCCGGCAACACCACCCCGTCCCTGGGGCTGAGGATGAACATTAACTTTTGACACACACTCGCATTATGATTTATAAGAGATTACTGACACTGACCGCTGTCCTGTCGATGACAATGGTTTCAACCTACGCCCAGGAAAACACCACGGGCGTATTGAAAACGATTTTCAAAAGTGACAAGACAAGGATTGAGGAGCTTCAGCGCCAGCTAGACTCCCTCCAGAAAGCCTACGATTCACTCTATGTGGACTACCAGACTGTTGTCGAACCGGTAAACATCGACGACAGCGATGACAGCACCGATGCACCAGCCATCGAGTACACTGCAGAAAGCATTGATTCGCTCCTGAATGCCTATTACATCCAGAACTCCATTGACGTCAACGATTTCGATCTGATTTCGATTGACCGCGATACCCTGACCTCCAATATTCCCGACTCAGTCTACATCGCGCGACTCAACAAGATGAATTCGTTCATCCCGATCCAGTTCAACAGATACGTCAAGAACAGCATCATCCGCTACACCGACAGGATTCCGGGCGCCACCCGCAAGATCATCAGCCTCGCGCCGTACTATCTGCCGCAATTCGAGGAGATCTTTGATGAATTCGGAATGCCTACCGAACTCAAGGCGATGGCCGTCATAGAATCTGCCCTCAACCCGAGGGCCGTCTCCCGCGCAAACGCAAAGGGAATGTGGCAGTTCATCTACACCACAGCCCGCCGCTACGGACTGAACATCAACTCTTTCGTTGATGAGCGCCTCGACCCTATCACGGCCTGCCGCGCAGCAGCACAGTACCTCAAGGATTCATATCTGGTATTCGGCGACTGGTCGCTCGCAATCGCATCATACAACTGCGGCCTCGGCAACGTGCGCAAGGCCATCAACCGCTCTGGTGGAAAGACCGATTTCTGGGAAATCTACGACTACCTCCCACGCGAGACCCGCGGTTACATACCTGCATTCATCGCAGCGCTCTACATTTTGGAATACTACCCTGAGCACGGATTCACCCCTATGCCGGTGTCACTTCCGTCCGCAGTCGATACGTTCCACATCAACAAGATGCTCCACCTGCAGCAGGTGGCTGACAACATCGACATACCTCTCGACCTCGTCCGCGACCTGAACCCGCAGTATTTCCACGACATCATCCCGGGAACCGAACGTGAATATATTCTCAGACTTCCTTTCAACTACAGCAAGGCATTCATCGAGAAGGAGGAGGAGATCTACAAGTACAAGGACACTACTTTCTTCAATGAAGTAGCCATCAAGAAAATCAGCGAGAATCCGGCATCAGATAATTCCGGACGCATATATCATAAGGTGCGCAAGGGTGAGACCCTCGCCGGCATTGCATCAAAGTACCACACAACAGTCGCAAACATCAAGAGGTGGAACGGCCTGCGCAGCAACACCATAAAAGTGGGACAGCGACTGGCAATCTACGGCAAATCCGGCAGTTCGAAGTCATTCGCATCAGGCTCGTCAGGATCGACCGCATCTTCAGGATCATCCAATTCTGGCGGCAATGATTACGTAATGTACACAGTACGCAAGGGCGATACGTTGTCTGCGATTGCCCGCCGCCACGGGGTATCTCTTAGCACTCTGCTCAAGAACAACAACCTCAAGACTTCCAGCAAGATTTATCCGGGTATGAAGATCCGCATAAAGAAGGCATAACTCCTATCCGAGGCCTTGAGCCACAGATCAAGATTCCTTACAGGGGTGTATTTCACATAGAGATACGCCCCTGCTCTTTTACCATAATAGCTCGCGACGGAGAAACTCTGCGGCGCTCCTCCCTCATAGAAATAAAGCCTGGAATCCCAGTCCTTCGTATTGCAGCAGGTCACGCGGGCCGCCACCTTCAGCACGGATGAAGGGGTATATGCGCATTCGGCATATCCACCGTGACCGCCCGGATTACCGGCATATCTCAGATTGATCCGCCACTTTCCGTTAATGTCCCACACGCAGTTCGCGCGCCAGCGCGGAACCGGATTACCGGCAATCTGAACATCCGCACAAGAGCCCCCATCTTCGGCATATCCGAGTGCCAGACGGTATTTTACGGCAGAGGAAGGGCCGTCGATGCCATAGCGCGACCAGGGATAGTATGAATACTCGACATTTCCGGAAAGGGTCCAGCGCGGGGCAAAGATCCATTTTGCGGAGCAGGTGAGTCCGCGCTGGTTGGAGCAGGAGGAGAGCGAAGAATAGGCACCGGAATGGGTGGCGATGTAGGAACGACTGTAGAGGCGCCCGAGTACGCTTGCCTCCAGATTGTAACCCGGACTCCAGACAACCCCGGCGACGGCTGCGGGAGAACCGCCCGCATCGACAGCCACCTCACCGAAGAGCCTGCAATCGTGAAGAAAGCAATAGAAATCAGCCGAGACGTTCCCCCACCAGCCGTCATATATCTGATAGCGGTTGTAATCCTTCACCACACGGCAGTTACGCTTGTCATATCTGTAAGCCAGGGCGGTGACTCCGCAGCGCAGGCGATGATATTCCGCGTTCCAGGAACCTCCGGCCACATATTCGCGCATAGCCCGACGCTTTGCCAGTTCCGTTGCAGTACGATGATAGCCACCAGTCACAATTGAAGTATATGCCGTATCCCCCACCACCCTGGCATCCAGCGCGTTTGCCGAGACAAAAAGGGTGATGTCGCCTCTCCCCGCACGCAAGGTCGCAGCTGCCCCGCGGAAAAAGTCAGCCTCGTCATTTGAAGTATATGGTGATACGCCGCGCGGATTGCGCGCGACTGATGCCGGAGCGCCGAACACCGACATTCCGAATGCCTTCCAGAGTGCCAGACCCTGCCCCGACCTGACCGTATAATCGCCGACCACAAGCCGTTTGAGCGGACCTGTGCCGTCACAGCATAAATATCCGGAGCAGAAATCCGGCACCCATCCGTGCCGGAGAGCCTCACCAGCATCATTGTCCAGGGTGAAGCCGCCGGAATAACACTTCCCATATGATGCGGAGTATTTCAAGGTGGCACCTGTGCCGGAAGCGCCGTAATCCGACTTCGCCTTCACAGTCAGTGTCTGTTTCAGCCGGGGCTCCTCGAACGGGGCTGCGATCTGCGAATCTGAAGTAAAACTGAAAAAAACGGCACAGCAGGACGCGGCAGCCGCATTGAATCCGTCCACAAGTGACAATTCACCTTCGGAGAGGATATCCCCATACTGCTTCCGGTAATCCAGTATGCTCTCCACCTGAAAGACAGAGAATAATCCGCAGGACTCCAGCTGCCTGCGGCTCTGCGCATTGATGGATGGCCGCCGCAGCGCCAGATCCTCATAGTAGCGCACCAGTTCAGCCTCGGACACACCCTCCTCCGCCATCCGCTCGATTATCTCGACTACCCTGTCAGGCAGCGTCTGTGCTGCAGAAAAACAATAAAAGAAAATTAAAAACGCTGCAACGATGCTGCGGCGGAGGCTTCCCGGCCCCTCAATCTCTCCCCTCATAGCCAATTAAAGTCAAAAATCAGTTAACGGAACAAATATAATAACTATCTTTGTTAATCATACCATTTACCATGGACAGAATCAAGATCAAGGACAAGTTTTTCGTACCGTACATAAAGTACGAACAGCTGGAAAAGGCATTCGACCGCGTTGCAGCGCAGATCACCGAAGATTTCAAGGAATCAAAGGAAGTACCTATCCTGCTCTGCGTCCTGAACGGGTCGGTAATGTTCTCGTCCGAACTGATGAAGCGTCTGGAATTCCCGATCGAATTCTCCAGCGTCAGGCTCTCCTCATACGAAGGCACCACATCCACAGGCGTCACCCGCAAGGTGCTCGGTCTGACGGCGGCCATCAAGAACCGTCCTGTAATAGTCGTGGAGGACATCGTGGACACAGGCAAGACCATCGCCGACCTCTGCGATCTCCTCAAGGATGCGGGAGCCGGCTCCGTGAAGATCTGCACGATGCTCTACAAGCCGGACGTCTACAAGCGCGACATCATACTGGACTATGTCGGAATGGCGATAGACAACGGTTTCATAGTCGGCTTCGGCCTCGACTACGACCAGTTGGGCCGCAACCTCAAGGACATTTATATCTTAGACAATAACCAAGACTGATCAAAATGAAGTATTTCATCATGTTTGGCCCTCCGGGCGCCGGTAAGGGCACCCAGGCCGCAATGCTCGTTGACAAATTCAACCTCAGGCACGTATCGACAGGAGACCTTCTCCGCGGTGAGATCAAACGCGAAACCGAACTCGGACTCCAGGCAAAGAAGCTCATCGAAGCCGGCAGCCTCGTCCCGGACGAAGTTGTGGAAGGTATGATCAAAAACGAGATTTCAAGCCATCCGGAAGTCAAGGGATTCATTTTCGACGGATTCCCGCGCACTCTCCCTCAGGCCGCTGACCTCGACAAGATTCTCGCAGAACGTGGCGAAGCCATTTCCGGTGTCATCTCCATCATCATCGATGACGAAATGGTAAAGGAGCGCATCCGTCACCGCGCAATGATTGAGGACCGCAAGGACGATATGGACGAAGCCACGGTCGCAAACCGCATCAAGACATATCACGACAAGACCGAACCTCTGATCGGCTACTACAAGGAAGCCGGCAAGTACTACGAGATCAACGGCGTCGGTGAGATCGACGATATCTTCGGACGCATCAGCGACCTCATCAACACTTTGTAATATCATTTAAACGATATGCCCGGATGCCATCCGTCCGGGCATTCTTATGCCTTTATGAAACTGTCAGGCAAAAGCACACCCTCCTGGTATATATCGCTGATCCCGTTCATCGTACTGATAGTGACGATGACAGGAGTCATCAGCGTATTCGGGGCGGACGCCCTTGACGGCGGCAGCCAGGTGGCGCTGATAATCTCCTCAGGCGTGGCCATCGCGATAGCGATGTTCGTATACGGATGTCCGTGGAAAAAGCTTGAAGAGGCAGTGGAGGACAATATCAAATGTATCTCCAGCGGAATACTCATACTGATACTCATCGGAGCCATCAGCGGCAGCTGGATGATCAGCGGCATCGTGCCCACGCTGATATGTTACGGCCTGAAAATCATCTCTCCGAAGATCTTCCTCTTCGCCGTCTGCATCATCTGTGCGCTCGTATCTGTGATGACTGGCAGTTCCTGGACCACCGTCGCAACAATCGGAGTAGCAATGCTGGGCATCGGATCGGCTCTCGGCTTTTCACCGCTCTGGACGGCCGGCGCCATCATCTCCGGAGCATATTTCGGTGACAAGATATCACCGCTCTCAGACACCACGGTGCTCGCCTCATCAGTATCCGGAGTGCCGCTGATGTCACACATCAGGTATATGATGGTGACCACGGTTCCGTCGTTCGTCATCTCGCTCATCGTATTCCTTATCGTAAGCCTCAGCCACGGCGCAGTGCCTTCCGACAGGATTTCATCCACGTCCGAAGTATTGCACGGCACATTCACCATATCACCGTGGCTTCTGATCGTGCCGGTGCTCACGGGCATTCTCATAGCTAAGAGAGTCCCGGCATTCCTCACCCTGCTCTGCTCCGCCGCAATGGCGGGGATCGCAGCCGCCATTGCGCAGCCGCAGATCCTTCAGCAGATTGCCGGTGACGGAGTCACGGCGGCGGGATTCAAGGGGATAATGATCTCATATTTCGGCGATACGGCCATCGACACCGGCGACGAACTCTTCAACAGCCTCGTGGCCACCGGCGGTATGAACGGAATGATGCCGACCATCTTCCTGATCATCTGCGCCGCCACATTCGGAGGCATTCTCACCGGAAGCGGAATGATCCGGAGCCTGACCGAGGTGCTCACAAAGCGCATCTCATCGCGCACCGGAATGGTCTCCGCCACCGTTGCCAGCGGCATCGTGGCGAACGGGGCCACAGGCGACCAGTATCTCTCCATTATCCTGACCTGCAGCCTGTTCAAGAAATTCTACCAGGACAACGGATACGAAGAACGGCTCCTCAGCCGCGCAGTTGAGGACTCGGCGACGGTGACTTCAGTGCTCATACCGTGGACCTCCTGCGGAATGACCCAGTCCACGATTCTCCATATCCCTACAATCGAATACATTCCGTACTGCCTGTTCAACCTCATCTCACCCCTTATGTCGATTACCGTGGCCGCCATCGGATACAAGGTATTCCGTCACGGTGAACCGATAAGATCAAAACAATAATGAAACCGCTGTCCGACAAGACGTCGCCGTCGTGGGGCGCATCGCTTATCCCGTTCATTGTACTTATCGCCGCGATGTTCTGCGTCATCAGGATATTCGGAGCAGACGCACTGCTCGGCGGCAGTCAGGTGGCACTTATCTTCGCCTCGGGAGTCATCATCGCCATCTCTATGTTCATCTACGGATGTCCGTGGAAGAAACTTGAAGGTGCGGTGGAGGACAATATCCGGAACATATCCGGAGCTATGCTGATTCTCTTCATGATTGGAGCAATCGGCGGCAGCTGGATGGTCAGCGGCATTGTTCCGACACTGATCTGTTACGGTCTGAAGGTGATTTCGCCATCCATATTCCTATTCGCCGTCTGCATCATCTGCGCGCTTATTTCACTTATGACCGGCAGTTCCTGGACCACGATTGCAACAATCGGCGTGGCGATGGTCGGAATCGGCACTGCTATGGGCTATTCTCCCGCCTGGACAGCCGGCGCCATCATCTCGGGAGCATATTTCGGCGACAAGATATCCCCGCTCTCCGACACCACCGTGCTCGCATCATCAGCGGCCGGAACCCCGTTGATGACCCATATCCGTTATATGCTGGTCACCACAGTGCCGTCGTTCAGCATCACGCTCGTCATTTTCCTGATTGTCAGCCTGTGCCACGGCAATGTGGACGCAGGCATGATCAGCGGAGCGGATGAGGTCCTGAGAAAGACCTTCAACATCTCTCCGTGGCTGCTCATCGTGCCGGTTCTTACCGGCGTGCTGATTGCCAGGAAGGTGCCGGCATTCCTGACACTTCTCGCCTCTGCGGCAATGGCGGGCATCACGGCCTGCATCGCGCAGCCGGAGCTCATCCAGTCAATTTCAGGCATTTCCGGGCCGTGGGGCATCGCACCGTGCTTCAAAGGCCTTATGACAACATATTTCGGCTCTACCAACATCAACACTGGCAACGAGGTCTACGACGCGCTGGTGGCAACGGGAGGCATGAACGGAATGCTGCCGACCATATTCCTGATCATCTGCGCCGGCACGTTCGGAGGCCTTCTGACCGGAAGCGGGATGATCCAGAGCATCACGGGAATGCTGGCGCGCCACATAAAGTCCCGCACCGGAATGGTCGCCGCAACCGTCGCCACCGGTCTTGCATCCAACTGCGCCACCGGAGACCAGTATCTCTCCGTCATACTGACCTGCAACCTCTACAAGAAACTCTATAAGGACAACGGCTACGAAGAACGCCTTCTCAGCCGCTCGGCAGAGGACTCCGCCACCGTCACATCGGTTCTGATACCGTGGAATTCCTGCGGAATGACCCAGGCCACCGTCCTTCACGTCCCGACAATCGAGTATCTCCCCTGCTGCTTTTTCAATCTCATATCCCCGATAATGTCAATTCTTGTGGCCGCCACGGGATATAAGATTTACCGAAACATCAAACCGGTTTCGCCACGGGAGAAAATCGAGTAGGAGGAAAACGAAAGTTTTCTTCCTACTTCGTTTTCCGACCTCTCACACCACCGTACGTGCCGTTCGGCATACGGCGGTTCTTCATTGTTCAGTGCACTTTGACATAGTAGTCCATAAGGCACGGGTAGCCTGCCCTGCGTAGCATTTCATTTGTTGCCGCGTGGTGC
>JAZRZH010000021.1:0-62077 GCA_045601245.1 Bacteroidales bacterium | reverse complement strand
AATTATGGCAGACATCAAAGCTCTTGCGGAAGAACTTGTTAACCTTACCGTAAAAGACGTCCAGGAACTCGCTCAGATCCTCAAAGATGAATATGGTATCGAGCCTGCAGCTGCAGCAGTAGTAATGGCAGCTCCAGAAGGCGGCGCTGCAGCAGCTGAAGCTGAGCAGAGCGCATTCGACGTAATCCTTATCTCAGCCGGCCAGGCTAAACTCCAGATGGTTAAGGCCGTCAAGGAACTCACCGGTCTCGGACTCAAGGAAGCTAAGGATCTCGTAGACGCAGCTCCTAACGCTAAGATCAAGGAAAAAGTATCAAAGGCTGAAGCAGAACAGATAAAGGCAGCTCTCGAAGAGGCAGGCGGCGAAGTTGAACTCAAGTAATCAACTCCCACTTTTCTACCCCTCCTCGAAGGAGAGAAAATTTGGGTTTAGGGCCAACCAATAGGCCCTAAACCTTTTTGTCGTAATAAAAGTTTATTTTTTAGCCAAAACGCAACAATGCCGCAAAAAACTAATAATCAGCGTATTACATTCGCGACATCAAAAACACTTCTCGAATACCCGGATTTTCTCGAAGTGCAGCTGAAGTCATTCAAAGACTTCTTCCAGCTCGACACCACCGCAGAAAACCGCAGAGGCGAGGGCCTTTATAAAGTTTTCCAGGAGGTATTCCCTATCACGGATACCCGCAACAACTTTGAACTCGAGTTCATCGACTACTTCATTGACCCACCACGCTACTCAATCGACGAGTGCCTCGACCGCGGCCTTACATACAGCGTTCCGCTCAAGGCGAAACTCAAAATCAGCTGTACTGACCCGGAGCATGAAGATTTTGATACCGTTATCCAGGACGTATATCTCGGAACAATTCCTTATATGACTCCGAGAGGAACTTTCGTCATCAACGGTTCAGAGCGTATCGTTGTCTCACAGCTGCACCGCTCACCTGGCGTATTCTTCGGCCAGAGCCTGCATGCAAACGGTACAAAGCTCTATTCGGCCAGAATTATCCCGTTCAGGGGATCATGGATCGAATTTGCGACTGACATCAACAATGTGATGTACGCATATATCGACCGTAAGAAGAAATTGCCTGTTACCACATTGCTCCGCGCCATCGGCTTCGAGAGCGACAAGGATATCCTCGATATCTTCGGGCTTGCCAACGAAATCAAGGTTAACAAGACAAATCTCAAGAAATGCATCGGTTGCAAGATGGCCGCCAGCGTTCTCAAGACCTGGCACGAAGATTACGTGGATGAGGACACGGGAGAAGTTGTCTCCATCGAGCGTATCAGTTCCATCATTGACCGCGAAACAATTCTCGAAGAAAAGCATATTGATGAAATAATCGAATCAGGAGCCAGCACGATACTCATCCATAAGGACGATGCAGCCTCATCTGATTATGCCATCATCCACAATACATTGCAGAAAGATACCTGCAACTCGGAAAAGGAAGCCATTTACTACACCTACAGACAGTTGCGCAATTCAGAACCGCCTGATGAGGCAACAGCGCGCGATGTCATCGACAAGCTTTTCTTCTCCGACAAGAGATATGACCTCGGCGAAGTGGGCCGCTACCGCCTCAATAAGAAGCTCGGTCTCACCACACCGCAGGATGTCAGGGTCCTCACCCGCGAGGACATCATCGAAATCATCAAGTACCTTGTCCAGCTCATCAACTCCAAGGCTACAGTGGATGATATCGACCACTTGAGCAACCGCCGCATCCGCACCGTCGGTGAGCAGCTTGCAAATCAGTTCAGCGTGGGCCTCGCCCGCATGGCACGCACCATCCGCGAAAGGATGAACGTCCGCGACAACGAAGTCTTCACCCCTTCTGACCTGATCAACGCAAAGACCCTCTCATCGGTCATCAATTCATTCTTCGCAACCAGTCAGTTGTCCCAGTTTATGGACCAGACCAACCCGCTGGCTGAAATGACACACAAGCGCCGTCTCTCCGCACTCGGCCCTGGAGGTCTTTCAAGAGACCGTGCAGGATTCGAGGTACGAGACGTACACTATACACACTACGGCCGACTCTGCCCTATCGAGACACCTGAAGGTCCTAACATCGGTCTGATTTCGTCACTTTGCGTCTACGCAAAGATCAACGATCTCGGATTCATTGAGACTCCATACCGCAAGGTCGAGAACGGAAAGGTTAACCTTTCACCGGAAGGCCTTGTATTCCTCAGCGCTGAAGAGGAGGAGAGCAAGATCGTGGCTCAAGCAAGCATCAAACTCGATGACAACGGAGATATTCTCGACGAGCGTATCAAATGCCGCCTCGAGGCCGATTTCCCTGTCCTCAGCAAGGAATCCGTCGACCTGGTCGATGTCGCTCCTAACCAGATTGCATCCATTGCGGCATCACTCATTCCATTCCTCGAACATGATGACGCCAACCGTGCGTTGATGGGATCCAACATGATGCGTCAGGCAGTACCTATCATCAAGCCTGAGGCACCTATCGTTGGTACCGGCCTCGAAGGTCCTGTAGCACGCGACTCCCGCACCCAGATCGTCGCAGAGCGCAAGGGTGAAGTCGTATTCGTTGATGCAACACAGATTCATATCAAATATGACCGCACCGATGCAGAGAAATTCGTAAGCTTTGCACCGGATGTGACTGTATATAACCTCCCTCAGTGGAGAAAAACCAACCAGAGCACATCCATCCGCCTCATCCCTATCGTCCGCAAGGGCGACAAGGTCGTGGAGGGACAGATTCTCACCGAAGGCTACGCCACACAGGACGGAGAGCTTGCTCTCGGACGCAACCTCAAGGTAGCGTTCATGCCTTGGAAGGGTTACAACTTCGAGGATGCCATCGTTCTCTCCGAAAGGATGATCCGCGAGGATATCCTCACGTCAGTACACGTTGACGAATACATTATGGAAGTCCGTGACACCAAGCGCGGTATGGAGGAACTCACCTCCGATATTCCTAACGTAAGCGAAGAAGCTACAAAGGACCTCGACGAAAACGGTATCATCCGCGTCGGTGCCAGCGTAGAACCTGGCGATATCATGATCGGTAAGATCACGCCTAAGGGCGAAAGCGATCCTTCTCCTGAAGAGAAACTCCTCCGCGCCATCTTCGGCGACAAGGCAGGAGACGTCAAGGACGCATCCCTCAAGGCTTCACCTTCACTTTCAGGTACCATCATCGGCACCCGCCTCTTCTCAAAGGTCACCAAGGACAACACCAAGAAAGGCAAACAGAAGGCAAAGGATCAGCTTCAGGAGGCGAAGGACAACTTCGACAAGAAGGCAAACGACCTCAAGGAACTCTTCCTCGACAAGATGTGCGTATTGGTTGAAGGCAAGAAGAGCGCCGGAATCGGTGACCTCTACGGAGTCGAAATCCTCCCTAAGGGTTCAAATTTCAGCCGCGAGCTCCTCGCCGGAATCGATTACAACAATATTAATCCTGTCAAGTGGACTTCTGACAAGAAGACCAACGACATGATCAAGAAGCTCATAAACAACTACCTCCTCGCATATAAGGAATACGACGCCGAATACAAGCGTATCAACTACAGCCTTACCATCGGTGATGAACTTCCTTCAGGCATCATGCAGCTTGCGAAGGTTTACGTTGCAAAGAAGCGTAAGATCAGAGTCGGTGACAAGATGGCTGGACGCCACGGAAACAAGGGTATCGTAGCCAAGGTCGTACGCGACGAAGATATGCCGTTCCTCGAGGACGGTACACCTGTGGATATTGTCCTCAACCCTCTCGGCGTGCCTTCCCGAATGAACCTCGGTCAGATTTACGAGACAGTCCTCGGATGGGCCGGCAAGGAACTCGGACTCAAGTTCGCCACCCCTATCTTCGATGGTGCGAGCCTCGACAACATCTGCGAATACACTGACAAGGCAGGTCTGCCACGATATGGCCGCACCTTCCTCCGCGACGGTGGCACAGGTGAGCTCTTCGACCAGCCTGCGACAGTCGGCGTGATTTATATGATCAAGCTCGGCCATATGGTTGACGACAAGATGCACGCCCGCTCGATCGGTCCTTACTCTCTCATCACCCAGCAGCCTCTCGGCGGAAAGGCCCAGTTCGGTGGACAGCGTTTCGGTGAAATGGAGGTTTGGGCACTCGAAGCATTCGGCGCATCCAATATCCTGCAGGAAATCCTGACCATCAAGTCTGATGACGTCACGGGTCGCGCCCGTGCGTATGAAGCGATTGTCAAGGGCGATCCGATGCCTGTACCTGGCATCCCAGAATCCCTCAACGTGCTTCTCCACGAACTCCGCGGTCTCGGACTCAGCATCAAGATGGATTAATTAATGTTTGTCGGATATTAAAATTTACAACATATGCCTTTAAAGAAAGATACCAAGGTTAAAACAAATTTCAACCGCATATCGATAGGCCTTGCTTCACCTGAGGAGATTCTCGAACGCTCCTCAGGAGAGGTTCTCAAGCCGGAAACCGTCAACTACCGCACCTACAAGCCGGAGCGTGACGGCCTCTTCTGCGAGAGAATTTTCGGACCTTCAAAAGACTATGAGTGCCACTGCGGAAAGTACAAGAGAATCCGTTACCGCGGCATCATCTGCGACCGTTGCGGCGTGGAAGTCACCGAAAAGAAAGTCCGTCGCGAGCGTATGGGTCACATCACCCTTACCGTACCTGTCGCTCATATATGGTATTTCCGTTCTACACCTAATAAGATAGGCTACCTCCTGGGAATCCCTTCAAAGAAGCTCGAGGCAATCATCTATTACGAGAAATATATCGTAATGAAAGCCGGAGCTGCATCCGAACAGGGCATCAAGGATATGGACCTGCTTTCAGAGGAGGAATATCTCCAGGTAATCGAAAATCTTCCTAAGGATAATCAGGCTCTCGCAGACGACGATCCTGAGAAGTTCATCGCCGGGATGGGCGCTGAAGCCATCTACGAAATGCTCAAGGTCATCGACCTCGACACCCTTTCATACGAACTCCGCGACAAGAGCAAGAACGATTCTTCACAACA
Source organism: Bacteroidales bacterium (assembly GCA_045601245.1). Classification (GTDB taxonomy): domain Bacteria; phylum Bacteroidota; class Bacteroidia; order Bacteroidales; family UBA932; genus Cacconaster. Next base: position 57,061 of record JAZRZH010000021.1, on the reverse strand, counting down.
GCGCAGGGCCGAGGCCCTCAAGCGCCTGAGTGTAATCGAAGCATTCAGGGAGTCACGGGACATCAACCGTCCGGAATGGATGATCATGAAGGTCATTCCTGTCATTCCGCCGGATCTCCGTCCTCTCGTACCTCTGGATGGCGGCCGATTTGCGACATCCGACGTAAACGACCTCTATCGCCGCGTCATCATCCGCAACAACCGACTCAAGAGACTCATTGAAATCAAGGCTCCGGAAGTCATTCTCCGCAACGAGAAGCGTATGCTCCAGGAAGCCGTCGACTCTCTGTTTGACAACTCCCGCAAGTCGAATGCGGTCAAGTCAGAAACCAACCGTACACTCAAGTCCCTGTCCGACAACCTCAAGGGTAAGCAGGGCCGCTTCCGCCAGAACCTCCTCGGTAAGCGTGTAGACTACTCTGCACGTTCAGTCATCGTCGTCGGTCCTGAACTCAAGATGCACGAGTGCGGTCTACCTAAATATATGGCAGCTGAGCTCTACAAGCCGTTCATCATCCGCAAGCTCATCGAGCGCGGCATCGTGAAGACAGTAAAGAGCGCGAAGAAGATTGTTGACCGCAAGGATCCGGTAATCTGGGATATCCTTGAAAACGTGATGAAGGGTCATCCTGTGCTCCTCAACCGTGCACCTACCCTCCACCGCCTCGGTATCCAGGCATTCCAGCCTAAGATGATCGAAGGCAAGGCCATCCAGCTCCACCCTCTCGCATGTACGGCATTCAACGCCGACTTCGATGGTGACCAGATGGCGGTTCATTTGCCACTGGGCAATGCAGCCGTGCTCGAGGCTCAGCTCCTCATGCTCGGTTCGCACAACATCCTCAACCCTGCCAACGGAGCGCCAATCACCGTGCCTTCCCAGGATATGGTCCTCGGTCTCTATTATATTACAAAGGAGAAGGAAGGCGCCCTCGGTGAAGGTCTCGTATTCTACGGAGCTGAAGAGGCTATCATTGCATACAATGAGAAGCGCGTCTCTCTCCAGGCAAAGGTAAAGGTCCGTATGCCGGTCGACAAGTGCGACCTCAGCAAGGGATATCACCTTGTTGAGACCACAACAGGTCGAGTAATCTTCAACCAGGTGGTTCCTGACGAAGTAGAATACATCAACACCCTCCTCAAGAAGAAAAACCTCCGCGACATTATCGGCGACGTGCTCAAGCACACCGGTGTAGCACGCACATCACAGTTCCTCGATGACATCAAGAACCTCGGTTACAAGATGGCGTTCAAGGGTGGTCTGTCATTCAACCTTGGTGACGTCATAGTCCCTGATCAGAAGTCCGATCTCATCCAGAAGGGATATGAAGAGGTCGACAGCATTCAGGAAAGCTTCGATATGGGTCTTATCACCAACAACGAGCGATACAACAAGGTTATCGACGTATGGTCAAAGACCAACAACGAACTCACCAAAATTGTGGAGAAGCAGATTGCATCAGACCATCAGGGATTCAACCCTGTATATATGATGCTTGACTCCGGTGCCCGTGGTTCCAAGGAGCAGATCCGTCAGCTCTGCGGTATGCGAGGTCTGATGGCGAAGCCGCAGAAGTCCGGTTCCACAGGTGCGGACATCATCGAGAACCCTATTCTCGCCAACTTCAAGGAAGGTCTGAGCGTCCTCGAGTACTTCATCTCCACCCACGGTGCCCGCAAGGGTCTTGCCGATACCGCCCTCAAGACTGCGGATGCAGGTTACCTGACCCGTCGTCTCGTCGATGTATCACACGATGTGATCATCAATGAAGTGGACTGCGGTACTCTCAGAGGCCTCATTGCAACCGCTATCAAAGATAAGGATGAAGTAGTCGAATCCCTTGGTGAGAGAATCCTCGGCCGTACATCAGTACACGATATCTATAATCCACTCACTGGTGATCTCATCATCAAGGCTGGTGAAATGATTACCGAAAACATCGCCGACCTCATCGAGTCCCTCCCTATCGAGCAGGTTGAAATCCGCTCGGTACTTACCTGCGAATCCCGCAAGGGCGTTTGCGCTAAGTGCTACGGCCGTAACCTCGCTACTGGCAGGCTTGTGGAGAAGGGCGAAGTCGTCGGTGTCATCGCGGCACAGTCCATCGGAGAGCCTGGTACACAGCTTACCCTCCGTACATTCCACGTCGGTGGTACCGCATCCAACGTCGCATCCGAGAGTGAAATCGTATCCAAGTACGAAGGACGTCTCGAATTCGAAGACCTCAGAACCATCGTCAAGAGCGATGATAAGGGCGACCACTACATCGTAGTCAGCCGCGCAACCGAACTCAAGATCGTACATCCTGTAACTGAGATCACCCTCGCACAGTACAACATCCCTTACGGTGCCGAAATCTTCAAGGAAGACAAGGCCAATGTCGTAAAGGGTGACCGAATCTGCACTTGGGACGCATATAACGCAGTGACAATCACCGAAATATCAGGTAAGGTAGAATACGACAACCTCATCGACGGCGTAACATTCCGCGAGGAGGCTGAAGACGAATTCTCAGTACACCGCGAGAAGGTGATCATCGAATCACGTGACAAATCCAAGAACCCGAACATCAAGATCCTTGACGCAAACGGTAAGGAACTCAAACAGTATAACCTTCCTGTGGGCGCTCACATCATGGTGGACAACGGTCAGGAAATACACGTCGGAGACATCATCCTCAAGATTCCTCGCGCTGTCGGCAAGTCGGGCGATATCACCGGTGGTCTGCCACGCGTAACGGAACTCTTCGAGGCCCGCAACCCATCCAACCCTGCAATCGTTTCTGAAATCAACGGTGAGGTCATAATGGGAAGCACACGCCGTGGTAACCGCGAGATCATCGTCAAGAACAAGAACGGCGAGACCAAGAGCTACCTCGTACCTCTGTCTAAGCAGATTCTCGTTCAGGAGAACGACTACGTCAGGGCCGGTATGCCTCTGTCCGACGGTGCAGTCTCCCCTACCAATATCCTTGCTATCCAGGGTCCTGTAAAGGTTCAGGAGTACATCGTCAACGAGATTCAGGCAGTGTACCGTATGCAGGGTGTGAAGATCAACGACAAGCACTTCGAAATCATCGTACGCCAGATGATGCGCAAGGTCGAAATCGTAGATCCGGGCGATACCAGATTCCTCGCCGAGCAGCTGGTTGACAAGTGGGAATTCATGGATGAAAATGACACTATCTTCGACAAGATGGTTGTTACCAACGCCGGTGACAGCAAGTCACTCCATCCGGGCCAGATTGTCACAGTCCGCAGACTCCGCGACGAGAACTCGATGCTCAAGCGTCAGGACCTCAAGCCTGTAGTAGCTCGCGAAGCCGTTCCTGCAACATCCAATCAGGTGCTTCAGGGAATCACCCGCGCCGCATTGAAGACCAGCAGCTTCATCTCCGCAGCATCATTCCAGGAAACCACCAAGGTGCTCAGCGAAGCAGCTATCCGTGGCAAGATCGATACACTCGAAGGCCTCAAGGAGAATGTCATCTGCGGTCACCTTATCCCGGCCGGTACAGGTCAGCGCGACTTCGACAACCTTATCGTTGCATCGCTTGATGACTATAAGGCCCTTATGGCGAAGAGAGCGGCCAGTGATACTGACAAATAGTACGATACTATAGAATCAATTCAAGGGCCCGCAGTAATACGGGCCCTTATTTTTTTGTATTTTTGTATCAGGATATGATAGGAGTTTATGATTCGGGCGTAGGCGGGCTTTCAGTTCTCAGGGAACTTGAAAGCATTATGAGCGGAGAGGATTTCCTCTACTACTCTGACGGAGCTTTCTGCCCATACGGTCCGCGCGATCCCGAATTCATTCTCCGTCGGGCAACCGAAATATCGGACATTCTCATAAGCAAAGGCGCGGAAATCATTGTAGTAGCCTGCAACACCGCCACAGCGGCCTCAATCTCATATCTGCGAAGCAAATTCCGAATTCCTTTCATCGGAATGGAGCCGGCAATCAAACCGGCTGTGCTGCACTCGAAGAGCGGAGTGGTCGGAGTCCTGGCCACGGCCGGGACATTCAAGGGAGATCTGTACCACAGCACACTCGACCGCTTCTCCGGATCAGTGAAAGTCATCGAGCAAGTTGGTCTCGGTCTCGTCGAAACGGTCGAGAAGGGAATGCTGAACGGACCTGAAGTAGAACGGCTGATCCACAACTGCATAGATCCTATGCTTGAAGAGAATGCAGACCACATTGTCCTCGGTTGCACCCACTACCCTTTCCTTCAGCCTGTCATCGAAAGTCTCGCCGGACCGTCAGTGACGGTCATCAATCCGGCTCCGGCTGTCGCACGACAGACAGCGAAAGTCCTCGGGGATATCAGGCCCATAAAAACCGAAGGACAGGGGAACCGCGAATTCCTTTCTTCCGGGGAGTCGGATATCCTTCTTCAACTTGGAGCACAGTTCAATCTGCTCTAACATTTTACACTGCAAATCTACCAATATTACCGGAGGTGCTTACCATAAGCACTTATAATTCAGCTTTTAATAAATAATAAATATAAATTTGTAACTTTTTACACGGGAACAAAACTAGAAATTTAACTTTTAACCAATTTTCTTAACAAAAACTATTTTTTTCATGAAAAGCATCAGACTTTTTGTAACAACGCTTTTACTTGCAGTTTCTGCTGTAGCTTTCGCGCAGAACATCCAGGTAAAGGGTGTTGTCAGTGACTCCCAGACTGGTGAAGCCGTTCCGTACGCTTCAATCCAGCTGAAAGGCACAATGACTGGTACCACCACGAATGGAAATGGTGAGTACACCATCAGCGTCCCTGCCAACGGAACACTGGTCTTCAGCTATGTCGGCTACACGACACAGGAAGCAGCAGTGAACGGCAAGGGTCAGATCAACATTCTCCTCGTTCCTGACGCAGAGTATCTCGACGACGTGATCGTCGTAGCATACGGCACTGCATCAAAGGCAGCCTTCACAGGTTCCGCCACTCAGGTCAAGGGTGAAGACATCGCAAAAGTTTCCCACGAGTCCATAGACAAGGGCCTCATCGGAAAGGTTGCAGGTGTCCGCATCTCATCTGATAACGGTGATCCGGGTTCCGCAGCGAACATCCAGATCCGCGGTATCAGCTCTATCTCAGCTTCAACACAGCCGCTCTATGTAATCGACGGTGTCGCTATCGACCCTGCGTCAACAGGTGATATCACAGCCGGCTACAAGAGTACCGCATTCCTCAACACCATCAACCCTGATGATATTGAGACCATGACAGTCCTCAAGGACGCAGCCGCTGCTTCCCTCTACGGTAGCCGCGCAGCCAACGGTGTCATCATCATCACCACCAAGAAGGGTAAGGAAGGCAAGACCACTGTCAGCTATACCGGTGAAGTCGGTATGACCCAGCTCGCCAATATGAAGGCATTCAACATCATGGACGGTCCTACATTCATGAAGTGGGTCGCTGATTCATACGACGGTTATTACCAGCAGTATGGCTACGAATCAGCAGCAGCGGGTGAAGGATATGACGGCACGACCCTTCAGATGATGCAGGAACAAGGCTATTTCTATGATGGAACAGGCGCTACCAGCACCAAGTGGCAGAACGAAGTATTCCGCAACGCGATGACCACCAATCATCAGGTTGGAATCACCGGCGGTACCGACAAGACCAAGGTTTACGCAGGTCTCGGCTTCTCAAAGAACGAAGGTGTAGTCCTCGGTTCAAGCTTTGACCGTTTCTCAGGCCGTATCAACGTCGACCATCAGGTAAACAACTGGTTCAAGACCTCATTCCGCCAGATGTTCTCTATCAACAACACTGACGGTTATGCTGACCAGAGCGACCAGGAGCAGGGCTGGGGCAACTCCTCACCTACTTCTTCCATCTTCCAGCAAGACCCTACCGCTCCAGTAAAGGATGAGAACGGCGAATACACAAATATGGCATGGTCAGGTGGCGTGGACAACCCTCACCTCGCATTCGAGAAGGATTCATACGAATACTACAACACCACAACAACCCGCAGCATATCCAACATCGACTTCACAATCAAGTTTGCTGATTTCCTGAATCTCGTCAACACATTCGGATATGACTGGTCTGACAGCCGCCAGTATATGTGGTGGGGGCCGACTTCAGTGGATGGTGGATCATACAACGGTCTCAAGGACGAATTTGACTTCCAGGCCAAGACCCTCACAAACTCTACGATCCTCCACTACGACGCATCATACGGCAAGAACAACATCTCCGCTCTCGGCGGTTTTGAATACTCTGATCACTACAGCGATTATATCTATGCTTCAACGAGCAACTTTCCTACTCCGAAGCTTACAGCGCTCAGCGTAGGTGAAGTACACAGTGCAGGCGGTGCAAGATTCCGTTCAGTAATGGAAAGCTGGCTCGGAAGCGCAAACTGGAACTACAACAACACCTACTACGCATCAGCATCTTTCCGTCGTGATGGTTCTTCACGTCTCGGCGCTGACTCAAGATGGGCTAACTTCTGGTCCGTATCCGCAGCCTGGAGACTCAGCAACGAAGCATTCATGTCAGGAAACCCTCTCTTCAACGACTTCAAGCTCAAGGCTTCCTACGGTACCAACGGTAACCTCCCTGGCGGATACTACGAGTACAAGGGTCTTTACTCCCTCGGTAATTCTTACGCCGGAAATTCAGCAATATACTGGAGCTCTCCGGAAAACAACAAACTCGGCTGGGAGAAGTCACAGAACTTCAATGTAGGTTTCGAATGGAATATGTATGATAGAGTACAGTTCAATGTCGAGTACTACAACAAGTACACCAGCTCTCTCCTCTTCGACCGCCCTGCATCCATCGTAAGCGGTTTCTCAAGCTACACATCCAACATCGGAAATCTCAAGAACTACGGTGTTGAAGTTGAAATCAGCTCTGAGAACATCAAGACAAAAGACTTCAGCTGGACCACTGACTTCAACTTCACCTGGCAGCAGAACAGGATCATCTCACTTCCTGACGGAAAGGACATCTCTGACGGTGACGGCGGTCTCTACCTCCTCCGCGAAGGTGAGTCAATGTACACGTTCTTCCTCCCTGAATACATCGGTGTCAACAAGGAAACCGGTCTCGGCGAATTCTGGATTGACCCTGAAGATCATTCAAAGGGCGTTACCAACTACTACTCAGAAGCTGGCGCGACAATCCTCGGCAAGGCTATGCCTGACATCATCGGTGGTATGACCAATACACTCAGGTACAAGAGATTCGATCTCTCCTGCCTCATCTCCTACCAGTTCGGCGGCAAGCTGTTCGACTATATGGAATACTTCACCTGCAGTGACGGTATGCGTATGGCTTCATTCAACCAGCTTGCAAAGGCCGCTGACTACTGGACTCCGGAAAACACCGACGCCAAGTATCCAAAGCCAATCTACAACAACCCTTACCGCTCAGACAGATGGTCTTCACGCCTTGTCAAGTCTACTGACAACATCCGTATGCGTGAAATCACAATCGGCTACACCCAGCCGTTCAAGACCGCCATCGAGAGCCTCCGCGTATATGCCAAGGCTACCAATCCGTTCATGATCTGGTCTGCAACTCCGGATGTCGATCCTGACGTTCCAATCAACGGTTACCGTACAGTCGACGTTCCGGCTACACGTTCATTCATCCTCGGCGTAAACATCACATTTTAATTGAAGAGCATTATGAAAAGAGTATTATATACATTAATGGCCGTTCTGGCCCTGAATGCCTGCGATACACTCAATCAGGAGCCTTCTACTTCTGTCTCTACATCAACAGCCATCACATCCGTGGATGACCTCGCATACGCTGTAAACGGCGCCTACTACCGCGCAACATACGGTGACCAGATGTCTCTTGCATCCGAACTCGCAATCTATGCTGACGAACTCGGACCGGACTCAGACGTCAACAAGGGCAGCGGACAGTACGCTCAGAAGATTCACGAACGCAGCATCACCTCATTGGATTCTTACAATCCTTACTACTACATTTACAAGGCAATCGCAAATGTCAATAAGGCAATCGAAGCCGGCGAAGCAATGGACGATCCGGACGCAGCCCCATATATCGCAGAACTCTATGGTATGAGAGGCCTCTTCCATTTCCACCTTGCAACTCTCTACGCTCCTATCCCTACTTCAGGCAGCTCCAACAAGCTCGGTATCGTTCTCTCAACAGAGGTTTATGACCTCGACCATGTCGCTCCACGCGCATCCCTCGAAGAGACCTACGCACAGATTGTCAAGGACCTCACCACCTGCATCGATTCAGGTCTGAACAAGGAAAGGAACGACGGTCACGTCAACTACTGGGCAGCCCTCGCTATCAGAGCACGTGTAAACCTCTACTGGGGCAAATATGCCGATGCTCTCAAGGATGCCAAGGCCGTTATCGAGAGTTCTCCTTATAAACTGTTTACAATCGAGAACTATCAGGCAGCCTGGTCAATCGACGACGCTGACGAAATGATTCTCGAATACGTACAGGATGACAACTACAACGCTCAGCGTTACAACCCTGGTTACTACACCCATCCTGACGGTTACACCGAGTACCTCGTTACCGATGATTTCTACAACTTCATGCAGGCCAACCCTAACGATATCAGATCAAAGATGGTTGCACTCCGCAAGACTGAGACCGGAAAGGGCGTAGATGGCTACTATCCTATGAAGTACCCGGGAAAGACAGGTTCAAGCGTTCCTCTTTACAACAACAACATCAAGGTTGTCCGCCTCTCAGAAATGTACCTTATCGCTGCTGAAGCAAGCCTCAAGACAAGCGGTGCGGCTGCTGCCGTCCCTTACCTCAATACCCTTCGCAAGAACCGTATCACAGGCTATAACGATGCTACAACAACCGATATCGACGACATCCTCAATGAGCGTCGCAAGGAACTCTTCGCAGAAGGTCAGATCGCATTTGACTTCTGGAGAAACGGCAAGACCATCAAGAGCGGTATTGGCACCTACGGTCCTACCGACAACCACAATGTCCTCCCTATCCCTAAGGATGAGATTGACATCTGCGGTGAAGTTCTTCAGCAGAACCCTGGTCTGTAATCCAACACATACCATATCATCAAAGTGGATGGCCTGATGGTCATCCACTTTTTTATAATCTATGCAGATAAATAAAAAGGGCGGATCCTTGCGGACCCGCCCGATTTATTTGAATAGGGTATCTACTAGAGAACGCCCTGCTCTACCATAGCGGTAGCAACCTTCATGAAGCCGGCGATGTTGGCACCCTTGACATAGTCAATAGTACCGTCAGCCTGACGGCCGTACTTAACGCAAGCCTCGTGGATGCTCTTCATGATGAAGTGGAGCTTAGCGTCAACCTCTTCACCAGCCCATCCGAGGTGAGCAGCATTCTGGGTCATTTCGAGGCCTGAAGTAGCTACACCACCAGCGTTGACTGCCTTACCAGGAGCGAAGTAAACATTGTTGCTCTGGAAGTACTTGATAGCGCCTGGCTGGCATCCCATGTTGGATACCTCGCAGCAGCACCAGCAACCGTTAGCAACGAGTTCCTTAGCGTCGTCCTCTGAAAGCTCATTCTGGAATGCGCAAGGGAGAGCGATGTCGCACTTAACGCTCCAAGCCTTCTTACCTGCGGTGAACTTAGCCTTTGCAGGGAACTTGTCAGCCATATCCTGAACCTTGTTGCGGTTTGAAGAACGCATTTCGAGCATATAGTCGATCATTTCGTCAGTGATACCGTCGATGATCTCGCAAACGCCGTCCGGACCTGAGATAGCTACTACCTGACCACCGAGTTCGTTGGTCTTCTTGGCAGCACCCCATGCTACGTTACCGAAGCCTGAGAGAGCGATCTTCTTGCCCTTGATGTCCTTGCCAGCTTCCTTGAGGAGGTTCTCGAGGAAGTAGAGAGCACCGTAACCGGTTGCTTCAGGACGGAGGATAGAACCACCCCATGTAGCACCCTTACCGGTGAGGACACCTGTATTGTACTCGCGAGCGAGCTTCTTGTACATACCGTACATGTAACCGATTTCGCGGCCACCTACACCTACGTCACCTGCTGGAACGTCAGTGTCAGGACCGATGCACTTCCAGAGCTCAGTCATGAATGCCTGGCAGAAACGCATGATTTCGCCGTCAGACTTGCCGACTGGATCGAAATCTGCACCACCCTTTGCACCACCCATAGGAAGGGTTGTGAGGGAGTTCTTGAAGATCTGCTCGAAACCGAGGAACTTAAGCATTGAGAGGTTAACCTTCGGGTGGAAACGGAGACCGCCCTTGTAAGGACCGATAGCGCTGTTGAACTGTACGCGGTAACCGAGGTTTACCTGTACGTCACCCTTATCATCTACCCATGCTACGCGGAATGTGAAGATGCGGTCAGGTTCTACGATACGCTCAACGATGCGAGCCTTCTCGAACTCAGGGTGCTGATTGTAGATTTCTTCGATAGAGATGAGGACCTCTTCAGCTGCCTGGAGGAACTCTTTCTCTTCAGCGTGCTTCGCCTGAAGCTGCGCCATAATTTCAGCTGCTTTCATTTTAGCAAAAAATTATTGAATGTTGTTATTGGTTATGACAATGTGTCTGTTATTCTACTGTCCAGGTTGAACCGCTGTTGAGGAGGTCATCCATGCACTTGATAGGTGACTTTTCCTTAACTTCTGCGAGCTGGTCGCGTACGCGGTCATCGTATGTAGGTTCAGCTACGGCACGGATTACACCGAGTGCAACAGGCATCTCAGGGTACTTCATGTTGATGAGCTGGAGCTGGATGCTGGTATCTGCGCAGTGTGCATCGTGAACAAGAAGCTTGTCGACGGTAACACCGTTCTCACCGATCTTGACAGCCTTGATCTTGCCGTCTTCGCCGAGCATAAGACCCATATCCTTGTTCTTACCGTAGATCATCGGTTCGCCGTGGCGGAGCACGATGGTGCGGTCAGCGCGGAATTCGCGGTCTGAGATATTGCTGTGAGCGCCGTCATTGAAGATGACGCAGTTGGTGAGAATCTCGCAGATTGAGCAACCGTCATGCTTTGCAGCAGCTGTGAAGAGTTCCTGGTTGAGAACCATTTCGCTGTCGAGGCTGCGTGCGAAGAATGTTCCGCGTGCGCCGAGTACGAGTGCGCCAGGAATGAACGGATTCTCGACAGTTCCGTAAGGGGAGGTCTTGGTAATCTGACCGAGCTTTGAGGTCGGTGAGTACTGACCCTTTGTCAAACCGTAGATCTGGTTGTTGAAGAGAATCACGTTGATGTCGATGTTACGACGGATAGCGTGGATGAAGTGGTTACCACCGATTGCGAGGGCGTCACCGTCACCGCAAGCCTGCCATACGCTGAGGGTAGGGTTGGCAACCTTGACACCGGTAGAGATTGGCGTAGCACGTCCGTGGATGGTGTGCATACCGAAAGTATCCATATAATAAGGAAGACGTGATGAGCAACCGATACCGGAAATCACTACGATTCTTTCCTTTGTATAACCGAGGTCTTCGCAGATTGCAGGAAGAGCTCTCTGGAAAGCTGCGAGAACGGCGTGGTCACCGCAACCCGGGCACCAACGAGGTTCCTGTCCGCTCTTAAAATCTTGTGCTGTATATTTCATGATAGTGTCCTCCAATTATTTAATGTTATTGTATGCGTCAACGATTTCCTTGACGATGAACGGCTGACCCTGAACCTTGTTGCACTGGAGATAGGTGAACTGTGGGAACTTTGCTCTCAGGTAATCAGCAAACTGACCGCTGTTCAACTCGCAGACGAGGATCTTCTTGTAGTTCTTGAAGATGTCGGCTGTGTTCTTAGGAAGCGGGTTGATATAATCGAAGTGTGTGAATGCTACGTTCTCACCTGCCTCAGAAAGCTGTGTGTAAGCAGAAAGGAGGTGTCCGTAAGTACCACCCCAACCGACGAGGAGGACGTCAGCCTTCTCAGGACCCATGACGGTCTGGTCAGGAATGTAGTTTGCGATGCGGGCAATCTTCTCTGCGCGCTCCTTGACCATCTTCTCGTGGTTCTCAGGATCTGCGCTGTTGACGCCGGCGGTGTTCTTCTCAAGACCACCTACGCGGTGCTCGAGACCTGCCTTGCCAGGAGCAGCCCAGTAACGGGCGTATGTCTCAGGGTTTCTCTTGTATGGCTGGAACTTGCCTTCGCATGAATCAATGACCGGAGCCTTGATTTCAGGATAATCCTTCATTGCAGGAATCTTCCAAGGTTCTGAACCGTTGCCGAGGAAGCCTTCGGAAAGGAGGACGACCGGAGTCATGTGCTCGAGAGCGATCTTACCTGCATTGAATGCAGCGTCGAAGCAGTTGCTTGGGGAGTGGGCTGCGATGACGCAGATTGGAGACTCACCGTTGCGGCCGTAGAGAACCTGTGCGAGGTCAGTCTGCTCAGTCTTTGTAGGGACACCTGTTGAAGGGCCTGAACGCTGAACGTCAACGATAACAAGTGGAAGCTCGCCGATAACTGCAAGACCCATAGCCTCTGACTTGAGAGCGATACCAGGACCTGAAGTTGTAGTAACGGCGAAGTTGCCTGCATATGATGCACCGATAGCAGTACAGATACCGGCGATTTCATCCTCTGCCTGTACGGTCTTCACACCGAGGTTCTTGTGGATAGCGAGTTCCTCGAGGATAGCTGTTGCAGGGGTGATAGGGTATGAACCGCAGAACAATGGAATACCTGACTTCTCAGATGCTGCGATGAGACCCCAAGCTGTAGCCTGGTTACCGTTGATATTGCGGTACTTTCCTTTCTCCTGCTTTGCAGGTGCGATTGTGTATGTGCTGGCGATTGCCTGGATGTTTTCAGCATAGTTGTAACCGTCGCGGATGACCTTCTTGTTGATGTCAACCATCTGAGGCTTCTTCTTGCCGAACTTCTTTACGAGGTAAGCGTCTGTGAACTCAAGAGGACGGTTGTACATGAAGAATACCATACCGAGGGTAAACATATTCTTGCAACGTTCCATATCCTTGAGACCGAGTCCGCTGTCCTTCAAACTTTCCTTTGTGAGGGAGGTAATTGGGGCAACAACAATCGTGCGGTCCTCAATATTGAGCTCCTTGAAAGGATCCATTGTCTGGAAGCCTGCGCGCTTGATGTTTTCCTCATCGAAAGCGTCATCGTCAACGATAATGGTTGCGCTTGGCTTAGCCCATTTAGCATTGGCCTTGAGAGCGGCAGGGTTCATTGCCACGAGAGCATCAGCGAAGTCACCAGGAGTGGTGACGCCCTTTGTTCCAATGTGAACCTGGAAACCGGAAACGCCATATACTGTTCCGTGAGGGGCACGAATCTCAGCAGGATAATCCGGGAATGTTGAAATCTCGTTACCATACAATGCAGATGCATCTGCAAAGAGGGTACCGGTCAGCTGCATACCGTCACCGGAGTCACCTGCAAAACGGATTACGACATCTTGTGTGTCAATAACTTTGTGTTGCATAATAATAATTTAATTTTAAGTATTTGTGGGTTTACATAAAAAGTCATCACTTCTTTGCCGGAGCCGCTGTCTGGCCCGGAGCCGGAATCTGGGTAGGAGCCACCTTCTCCGCAGGGATGCCGAGTTCCTTCTTTGCGAGAGGGAGAATGTCGGTGGTCTGTGCCGCATCCATATAAAGGAGCGTTCCTACGGATGTATCAAATACATATGTGAAGGCATTATCCTTCGCAACCTTTTCAATAGCATCCTGAGCCTTCTTAAGTACCGGCTGCATCAAAATCTGTTGCATTTCCTGCATCTCCTGCTGAGCTGTCTGCTGGAACTGCTGGATACGCTGGACAAGGTCCTGAATCTCCTTTTCCTTGGACTCTCGAACTGCCGGGGTCCAGGTGCCCTGCTTGCGCTGGTACTCTGTATATTTTGTATTGTATTCGTCCTCCATTCCCTGCATCGTATCCTCGAGTTCGACCTGATATGCCTGAAGCTTGACCCTTGCGGAGTCCATTTCAGACATCAGTGAAACGAGTTCCTGAGCGTTAATGTGTCCAAATTTGAGATTCTGTGCACCGGCAAGAGCTGAGATGCCGGTAAAGAGCAGAATTGCAAATGCGATTTTTTTCATAATGTCCTATACTATTTTAATATATTGATTACTGCTTTTGTTATGTCATCGGCATCGTTCTTATATATGATGCCTGCATTGACGGCAAGGTCGATGATGAGATTGTATCCGTTATCAGCAGAATATCTGGCGACAGCCTCGGAGACCTTTGCACGAATTGGAGAAAGAAGCTGCTCTGACGCTTTGGCCATCTCGCCTTCAGCACCGAAGTAGTCTTCCTGACGCTTCTTCATCTGCTGCTCCTTGGAAATGATGTCATTCTCAATACTCGCACGCTGCGTGTTGTTCAGATAATTCTTCTGGCTCTGATAATTGTTGTAAAGATTATCAATGACAGCAAGGCTGTTCTGAAGTTCCTGCTTATATTGAGTTGCCTTATCGTCAAGCTGCTTGATGGCGTTCTGATATTCAGGAAGGGCCACCATTACGGAATCAGTGTTGATGAATCCGACCTTCTGGGCCTTTGCAGGAATAATAGCCGTCATTACGGCAAGAAGTATCATACAAACCTTTTTCATCTTCATATAATGTTAAAGTTGTTGTCCAATCACAAAATGGAACTGACTCTTGTCCGACCTTGCATCAAATCCGTAACCCCAGTCTATTCCAAGCATACCTACGACAGGAAGGTAGATCCTGGCACCGACACCAGCGCTGCGCTTGATATGGAACGGATTGAACTCCTGGATGCTTGACCAGCAGTTACCGCCCTCGAGGAATGCCAGCACATAGATTGTGGAGGATGGTTCCATTACGACAGGGTATCTGAGTTCGACAGTGAACTTATCATATACGTTTCCGGAGTATGCGCCGTTCTTGGTCGGAGTCAGGGAATAGTTCTCGTATCCGCGGAGAGAAATGATATCAGAGCCATAAATATTGTAGCCTGACATGCCGTCACCGCCGACCATATAGCCTTCAAACGGTGAATATCCCCAGTTACGGTTATAGTAGCCGAGATAACCGAACTGTGCCCTTGTCATAAGCACGAGATCTCCTACCAGCTTGGTGTAGACAGCACCCTTGAAGGTCCACTTGTTATATTCGATCCAATTGTAATGTTCCTGGACTGAAAGCGAGTTGTAGTCTATGTCGCGCCAGCCTTTCTTCATCATTGACCACGGTGGTGTCACCTGCAGGCCCAAAGTGAAGTCAGAACCGGAGCGCGGATAGAGCATCTGGTCTGTGGAATTTCGGGTCAGGCTGATATTATAGCTGATATTGTGTGAGATACCCGTACTATATATAAAATATGAATTCCAGTCCTGAAGTTTGTAGGACTGCCAGCCCAGCTGGTTGTAGAGCACAAAATAGTTATCAGGCCACTCCAATCTGTTTCCAAGTCCGATGGACGCTCCATAAACCTCCATATACTGATCGCTGTTGAGATAGTTGTAGAGGTATGAGAAATATGAATTGGTCTGCTTGGTATAATATGCGGAGAAACTCAGCTGTGTCGGCTTTTTGCCGAAGAGCCAAGGTTCCACGAAACTTGCGGTAAGGGCGGTGTAATATTTACCGTTTGTCTGGTAGCGGAACGCCAGCTGTTGAGCGTCGCCCAGAGGGACAGGCTTCCAGCACTCCTTGCGGAAGAAATTGGCGGTGGAGAAGTTATTGAAACTTACACCAAGCGTTCCGACGAACATTCCGCCTCCCCAGCCGCCGCTGAGTTCCAGCTGGCTATTGGATTTCTCCTCAACGTTGTATGAGATATCGACGGTATTTGTCAACTGGTTAGGGATGATGCTGTAACCCTTGGACGGGTCAGCAGCAGCCTCTGCATCGAAATTACCCATTGACGCAATCTCTCGTATGGAACGCTCAAAATCAGTCTGGCGGAAAAGATATCCCGGGCGTGTGAACACCGCACGTCTTACGACTTTTTCGTTGGTAATCGTGTTGCCGTTGATGATGATATTGTTGAATGTGGCCGGTTTGCCCTCCACCATACGCATCTCGACGTCAACCGAATCGCCGTCGATATTGAGTTCGACCGGTGTGACGTTGAAGAACAGATAGCCGTTGTCGCGATAGAGTTTGCTGACCGTAAAGTCATTATCTTTGTCTCCGCCGAAGAGCCGTTTCTCCATTGTGACTACATCGTAGACAGCACCCTTATCAATCTTTAGGACTGAGTTCAGCTGCTCTTCTGTGTATTCGGAGTTGCCGGTCCAGGTGATATTGCGGAAATAGTACTTCTTTCCCTTGTCAATATCGAAATGGATGCCCATTCTGCCGTCCTCAAAATAATAGATCGAATCCTGAAGAATCTTGGCATCCCTATAGCCGAGTTCATTGAACGCCTCGATGAGGGTGACTTTGTCGTGGTCATATTCATCCTCATGGAACTTCTTGGAATTGAAGAAATTGTACCAGGATTTATCCTTGGTCTTCTTCATCGACTTATCGAGCTTGAACTTGCTGAGTTCATCATTACCGTCGTATGTGATCTCACGGATCTTGACCTTGTCGCCCCTGTGGACGTCGAAGGTCACCTTGATTGCATTCTTGATTATGGAATCCCGCTCCTCCAGGATATCGACATCTACGTTGAGGAAACCCTTCTCCTTGTAGAATTTCTTGATGACCTCGATGGATGACTCCTTCACATATTCGGAAAGCTGACCTCCACGACGAAGGTTCAACTTTTCCTTAAGCTCATCGCGCTCGCCGTTACGGACGCCCCTGTATTCCCACTTAAGCACTCGCGGCAACTCCTGGAGCGCCAGCCTGAAATAAGCCGTATCCCCCGTAGGGACAATCGAATCGATATAAAACCCGATATCAGCAGCTGCGCCCTGGAGCCATACGCGCTTGACGGCCTGGGACACATCTTCACTCGGAACCTTGATCGTATCTCCGGAAGAGATTCCCAGTACAGAAAAAAGCTGGTTTTTGGAAAGATATTTTATGCCCTCCATTGAAATGTCACCGACGACATATGTCTTGGGGGCAGAATAATCCACAAGTATATTCTGTCGCGAAACCGCGACAGGCCGCTCAGCAGGAACCGTATCCTGTACGGGAACGACATCCCGTGCCTCCGCTATAGGAGATGCAAGCAGGGTAAGCAGCAGTACTCTGAGTCCATTCATTGTTCGAATTGAAATAGTCTGCAAATTTAGTCTTAATTTTTCGGAATACCTATTTTATTTTGCCATATCGGCGATCCCTGTCACGGTAGGCCTCCAAAGCAAGTTCGAACTCCTTTTTGCGAAAATCAGGCCACAGGACGTCAGTGAAATAAAATTCGGTATACGCGCATTGCCAGAGCATATAATTACTGATTCTCTGCTCGCCGCTGGTACGGATCATCAGGTCCGGGTCCGGGACTCCGGCAGTTGACAGATATGAGGAAAAGCCTGCTTCATCAAGTTCAGGGACAGGAAGTCCGTCGCGGACGGCGGCGGCAACCGCCTCGCCGTAAAGTTTCGCAGCCCTTACGATATCCCATTTGCCGCTGTAGCTGAGCATAACTATCATAGTCATCCGGGTATTCCCTGCCGTCTCCTCCTCTATTTTCCCAATCTGCGAAAGCAGGTCCGGTGCCAATCTGTCTCGATCCCCTATTACCCTGAGTCTGACATTGTTGCGCATCAAAGTCTCGCGCTCGTTCACCAATGATCTGGCCAGCAACTTCATAAGTCCGGAAACCTCATCGACAGGTCGGTTCCAGTTCTCGGAAGAGAATGCGAACAGACTGAGGTACTCAATGCCGCTCTCCGCGGCGAATTCGCAGCATGCGCGCACACTTTCAGCACCTGCGTTGTGGCCGAAAAGCCTTGGTTGCCCCTGTTTCTTCGCCCATCTTCCATTACCATCCATAATGATGGTCACGTGCCTCGGGACCATCCTGTCAGTATTCTCTGTCATATCGTCTCATTGCGTCTGTCCTCACCCCAGAAAAGTTTGGCTTTCAACGCAGTAATAAAATTATCATCATTAAAGGAAATACATTTCACGGCATGCTCGGCACGGGTGACGGTAAACGCCTCACCAGCAGGCACTTCAATAGCCCTATTGTCAGCAATGAGCATCCCAGCCTTGTCGGAAGTCCCGAACGCTATGTCAACGCGCGATGAAAGAGGTATGACAAGTGGCCTGACGTTGAGATTATGAGATGCGAGCGGAGTTATCAGCATTACTTCGGAATCAGGCATCACGACAGGTCCACCAAGACTGAGGGAATAAGCCGTGCTGCCTGTAGGCGTCGCCACCAATATGCCGTCAGCCCAATAAGCAGGAAGAGGACGGCCGTCGACAAAAACATTGACCGATAGCATTGCAGAGCCAGAGCGCCTGAAAACGAACTCATTGAGAGCCAAAGGATAAAAATCATCAGTCAGAGAAGGCGAGCACACCTTCAGAACGGACCGCTCCTGAATCGAATAATTACCGGACAGGAGGTCATCCAGCCATTTCGGGCAGTCATCAGACATACCTGCGGATGTCAGGAATCCCAACCTGCCGAAATTTATTCCGGCAACACGGATATCACGGCCATAGACCATTTCAAGCGCGGACAGAAATGTCCCGTCCCCGCCGAGCGTCAGAAAGAGTGAAACATCAGCAGGGAGATCAGAAGCGTGTGAGAACCTTCCGGCAGGCAGAGGGTCCGGAGAGTATGCTGCGAGTGCATCGCAAAGCGCGGCATCACAGCAAAGTTCGGCGCCGCGGCCGTGCAGGAGCCCGATAAGACACCGAATCCTGGCCGAATTCCGCGCATCGGAAACCCTTCCGCTAATGGCTATCTTCATAATCACTCTGTATTTTTTATCAAAATTAGCATTTTTTGGCATATTTTTGCAAAAATTGATACAATTCGTATGACAAAACTCAGTATCTTCATCAATGGTATCGCCTCCCTGCTCAATGATGACGGCAGCAACTTTCCGAAAGTTGCGGAAATGGCCGCAGATATCGTTAAGTACGGCGCCAATGGAATCACAGTGCGTCCGGATCCGGAAGGAATACCCATAGGATACGACGATGCGGCAAGGCTGCGTGGAACAGTTGACAGTACAATCAGCATAGCAGGCGTTCCGACGGACCAGTTCATCCGTCTGGCCCGCACAATCCGTCCCGACAGGGTCATACTGCTTCCTGATTCATCCGATACAGCCCCGAACGGCAGAGGATGGGACACCAAGCATAATCTGGGATACCTATCTGAAATCTGCGAAGTCTTCAACACTGACGGCATCCCGTCATCAATTCTTGTCGACCCAGACACAGAGATGGTGCGCTATGCTTCAGAAACCGGATGTAAGTTTGCAGAACTCTGCACAGATGTATACCCGGCAGAGTTTTCCGCCAATCCGGAACAAGCGTCGGAACCATACTATTTCGCCGTAGAAGAGGCCCTGAAATGCGGAATCGGAGTAAACGCCTGGTGCGGCCTCAGCCTCAAGGGTCTGGATAATTTCCACAGGACAGTTCCTCAGATCGACACCGTAACGGTCGGAAACACACTCATCATAGACGCACTCCATCTGGGATTGGAAAATGCACTTGACAAGTATATCAAAGCGCTGATGAGCTGATACAGCGCAGTGAATGGCGACTATTTACGATTTTTTATTATATTTGTGCGTTTTAACCCGTTTTTCGATCAAATCAATAATTATCATATCAAAATGAAAAAGACACCCCTTATTCTCAGCATTGCAGCATTTCTCATCGCTGCAGCTGCACTGATCATCACTCTTGCCGGCCCTAAAAAATGCAACAAACAGGCAGCCACAGAAGGCGAAACAATAACAGCAGCCGCAGGTGACATCGTTTACGTCCGCATTGATTCCCTTATGGTTCAATACGATATGTTCAACGATCTCCGCTCCGAATTTGAAGCGAAAGCTCAGGGCGTCCAGGATGAACTGACAAAGAAAGGCCGCAAGCTCGAAAACGACGGCAAGGCATTCGAGAACCAGATCAACAAGGGTCTCCTCACCCGCTCTTCCGCCGAAAAGCAGCAGCAGTCACTTCTCCAGCGCCAGCAGGATCTCCAGCAGCTCGCAAATGAGAAGCAACTCGAGCTCCAGGAAGAAGAGGCAGTAATGATGAACAGGATTATGGACGCTGTCAAGACATTCCTTGAGGAATACAATGCCGAGCATAATTTTGCCGCTATCCTTACCACAAGTGATGCAACAAACACTGTCATCATCGGCGACAAGGCCCTTGACATCACTCAGGAAGTAGTCGATGGACTCAATGCCGCATATGTCAAGAACAGAAATGCGGCTCCGGCTGACGAAGACTAACAAGTTTGAAAAGACTCATCACCATAGCGACACTACTGCTGAGCGCGTGCGGATTCAATAACGCACACGCTCAGTTGTTGAATTTATTCCCACGCAGGCATTCTGTGAAGCTCGCCCTTGTCCTGCCGTTCAATTCCGCGGCTGACAGCCCGTCACGCGACTGTATGGATTTCTATTGCGGGGCCTTGATGGCCACTGAGACAAAGAAGTCGGAAGGAGTGAGCATAAAACTCAAAGTAATTGATCTCGCGGCAGCCAAAGCTGCTCCGGACAAGTTTATCAATGACATATCCGGATACGATGCCGTGGTGGGCCCGATCACTTATAACGATATCAAATCCCTCCTTCCGTACTGCAAGTCCGCGGGCGTACCGATGATATCCCCGCTGGACCAGAAGGCAGCGGCCCTCGCAAGGACGGAACCTCATTTCTTTCAAGTACCGACACCTGCTTTCAATCAGGCGCTCAATATGGCCGGAAATCTGCAATACAATGAAACAGGCACTGTAACCGTCTTCTACAAGACAAAGAGTGAAGCATTCACGGCAGATGTACTGAGGGCACTTGACAGTGCAAATGTCACTTACAGGAAAATAAGTTACAATGTCCAGAAGGGCCGTATAATAACAGACTCTCTCCGCAACGCGCTCAAACCGACATCCGTCCACCACATTATCATTGCAAGCGAAGACGAGGCCTTCGCTTCCGATGTCGCGCGCAATCTCAACCTTCTCAAGCGCCACAGCATACCAATCACCGTGTATGGCAGCAGCAAGCTGCGCAACTTCGACACTATTGACGCAGACGTCCTGTACAACCTCAACCTTCACCTTTCTACAGGATACTTTATTGATTACAAGAATACTGAAACGCAGAATTTCGTTCTGAAATACCGTGCGCTCTTCCATACGGAACCATCACAGTATGCTTTCAGCGGGTATGATATTTTCACTTTCTTCATTTCAGCATTCAACGACCTGGGCACATCCTTCTTCAAGTTCGTCCCATATTACACGATGAATCTGCTTCAATGCAATATTATGTTCAAAAAAGCGGCGCCTGACGGCGGTTATATTAATTCCCGCACGAGAGACGCCGAATTGAACAATGACTTCACGATTGAAGTCAGATAATTCAGAATTTCTTCTCTATATCCTTGAAGTACTTGACTGTGCCCACCTTCAGTTCATCGGTGGCCGCATCATCACACACTATTATACCCTTAGGGTGCATCTGAAGGACTGATACGGTGCACATATGCGATACGCCGCCCTCAACTGCCTGTGCCAGGGCGCGCGCCTTGTTGTGGCCGTTGACGAGAATCATAACCTCACCGGCATCCATCACAGTTCCGACACCTACCGTGAGGGCAGTCTTAGGGACTTTGTTGATATCGTTATCAAAGAAACGGGAATTGGCTATGATAGTATCTGTGGTGAGCGACTTCATCCTGGTACGGGAAGTAAGCGACGAACCCGGTTCGTTGAATGCGATATGGCCGTCAGGACCAATACCACCCATAAATAGATGTATTCCGCCATATGATGCTATCCTCCTTTCATAATCCTCGCACTCCTTCTCAAGGTCAGCGGCGTTTCCGTTAAGGATATTGACATTTTCCTTGCGGATATCCACGTGCGAGAAGAAGTTGTTCCACATAAAGGAGTGGTAACTTTCAGGATGATCCTCCGGGATACCGACATATTCATCCATATTGAACGTAACCACGTTGGCGAAAGAGACCTTCCCCTCCTTATACAGACGTATCAGTTCCTTATATGTCCCGATAGGCGTGGAACCTGTAGGAAAACCGAGGACAAACGGCTTATCAGCTGTCGGGGCGAAGGCATTGATTCTCGACACAATGTGTTCAGCAGCCCATCTTGACATTTTTTCGTAATTTTCTTCGATGATAACTCTCATATAAGTAATATTAGAATAATTTATCTTTCAAAAGGGATCTGGCATTGGCCAGAGCCTCCGGTGTTATTTCCGCACCACTGAGCATACGGGCAATCTCGCGCTCGCGTTCCTCCCCTTCTATGCGTCTGATTCCGGTATGGGTGCGCCCGTCACCCGCTGTCTCTTTATACACCAGAAAATGAGCTCCGCCACGGCTTGCCACCTGTGGCAGATGGGTGATGGTCAGTATCTGCATATTGTCGCCCATAGAGACAATCATTCCGCCCATCTTGTAGGCTACGCTGCCCGAAACACCGGTATCAATCTCGTCGAAGATCATCGTCGGCATTCCCATATACCTGGAAACAATGGATTTTATGCAGAGCATGATGCGGGACAATTCGCCTCCAGATGCACATTTGGAGAGTTCCTTCGGCTCTGAACCGCTATTGGCGGAGAAGAGGAATCTGATATTGTCATAGCCGTCAGGGCCCGGCTCTTCAGTGCTTGTGACCAGTATGTTGAAAACAGCCTGCGGCATTTCAAGAGAGCGTACCGAATCCTGCAATTCGGAAGACAACTTCAAGGCTGCGTCCGACCTTGATTTGTGAAGAGATCCTGCGGCATTGCGGCATTGCAATTCCAAATCAGAATACTCCCGACGCAGATCTTCCAGTTCCTCTTCCAGACCGGCATCCCGTCCCATCTGAGCCGCGAAGCCGTCGCGTATCGCAATCAGCTCGGCGACAGAAGATACATTGTGCTTCCGCATCAGATCATATAGAAGGGACAGCCTGTCATCCACAGCCTGCATCCTTTCCGGCGAAAACTGGACATTTTCTCCAAGAGATGATATTTCGTATTCGATATCCTTGAGTTCGATGCGGACGCTCTCCACCCTGTCGCGTAACTCGCCTGCCGCCGGAATAAAACCGGCAACCTTGTCAAGAGCGGACTCCAGAGCGCGGACCCGGCTGCCCAGAGGACACTCCTCGGATTCGAATACATCCGTAGCCGCGGCTAAGCCAGCCGATATCTCTCCGCTGTTGGCCAACCTGTTCTGCTCGACCTCCAGCTGCTCCAGTTCGTCCTCCACAAGTTTTGCGGATTCCAGCTGGTCATACTGATACTGTATATAATCGCTGTCAGAGCTGGATTTTGCTATCTGCTCACGGATATCGGCGATACGCCGACCAGAGGCAGTCCATCGGGCATACAATGCAGAATAGGCTTCAACCTCGGAGCCGATACCCGCGAATGCGTCGAGCACCGACAGCTGGTACTTCCTGGATCCGAGAATGATATGGTCAAACTGCGAATGCAGGTCGACAAGGGTCGAAGATATCTCCTTCAGCTCGTCAAGGGAGACGGGCTCATCGTTGACGAACGAACGGGAGCGGCCCTGCGGTGAAACGACGCGGCGCAGGATTGTCTCTTCACCGCCGGTTTCGAACTGGGCCTCAACCACACAGTTACGCGAAGCGTCACCAAGCACGGAGGCGTCCGCCTTCTTACCTAAAAGAAGTGACAAAGCGCCTAGCAAGATGGACTTGCCGGCGCCGGTCTCTCCGCTTATCACCACAAGATTTCCAGGAAATGAGATGTCCAGTGAGTCGATAAGGGCGTAATTCTGTATGTACAGCCTAGTGAGCATATTACGCTCCTGATGGTGCTATTCCTCTGCCTTGCGGTAGAAGATCTGTCCGTCCTGGAACTCCTTGGTAGCAGTCAATGTCGGCTTAGGAAGCTTCTCATAATAACGGGAAATCTCTATCTGCTCGCGATTCTCGAAAGTCTCTTCGAGCGTATCTGCGTATGATGAGAATTCCTCAAGCTTCTTGCTGAGTTCCTGCTTGATATCAACGGAAATCTGATTTGCCCTCTTGGCGATAATCATCACCGTCTCGTAGATATTGCCGGTAGGTGCGGCAAAATCCCTGAGTTCACGTGTAATTGTGTTGTTTACAACCTGTGACTTGTTATCCATATTATTTGGTATTATTTGTTTCTTCTGTGCTTGAAGTCTGCTTGCCGATATACTTCTGAGCCTTCGCATAAAGATTGTCGAGTTCCTTGCGCCACTTGCACTCAGGATACTCGCTGACAATATTGAAGTAATCGTCCACAAATGTCAGGTATCTCTCCTTCTGCTTGGCCGGAACGCTCTTTTCCGCGTACTTGTACGATGAAAGAGCGGTATAGTAGAGGACCTCCTCCCTGTAGCGGTTGTCGGCATTATCCTTGAGCACGCTCTTCAGCGCGGCGTGTGCGGCCATATAGTCTTCCATATGATAATAGAGGTAGGCCGACTTGTAGGCCTTTTTCTCAAGACGGTCATTCAGTTCATCGATCATCTCCTTGATGCGTGGAGCACGTTCCGAATCAGGAGCTTCAATAAGGAATTCATTCATCGCCCTCAATGCGACATATGTTGGGGTCTGATCAAGTTCATAGCGGTAGGTGCTGCGATAGAGGCAGTCAAGTCTGAGGAATTTGGCCTCCTGGGAGAACGGACTGAGCGGATAGGTGGTAATGAACTGCTGGAGATTGCTTTCCGCAGTGATATAATCACCATAGCGGTAATTGCTCAAGCCCCAGTAGAACTGCACACTGTCATCCTGTGGGAGTCCGCTGGTAAGAGGCGAAAGCGACTCATACATTTCTGCGGCCTTGGAATATTTCTTTGCCTCGAAAAGTTCCTGAGCCATCTTGTACTTGCCCTCAATGTCGTTGCCTTCAAGCATCAGTGTATACTGAGACTTGCAGGATACCAGGCAGAGGAGTGCCAGCGCCATTATGAACAGATTCTTTATTCTCATTTCCTAATTGTTTTCCATTAAAAACTTCTCAGCGTCAAGCGCCGCACGGCAACCGCTCGCCGCAGCATTGACAGCCTGCCTGTATATCGGATCCTGTACATCTCCGGCGGCAAACACGCCCGGGACATTTGTTCTGGACGAACCTCCGCAGGTTATGATGTAGCCGTTGTCATCCGTTGCGACCCACTGCTTGAACAGGTCGGAGTTCGGATGATGGCCGATGGCCAGGAAAAAGCCGTCAATATTCTTTTCAAATACCGTTCCATCCTTGCGCACAAGACGGACTCCGGTGACACCCGAAGCATCGCCGAGGACCTCGTCGGTATTGCATTCCCAGAGTATCTCGATATTCGGGGTGGAGAAAACGCGCTCCTGCATCGCCTTGGATGCGCGCAGGACATTACGTCTTACAATCATATAGACCTGCCGGCAGAGGGTCGAAAGGTAGAGCGCCTCTTCGCATGCGGTGTCCCCGCCGCCCACTACAGCCACGTCCTTGCGGCGGTAGAAAAAGCCGTCACAGGTCGCGCAGGCAGAAACTCCAAGGCCGCGGAACGCATTCTCCGAAGGAAGTCCGAGATACTTTGCGGTGGCACCTGTAGCGATGATGACCGCATCTGCAGCAATCTCCTTCTCGCCGTCCACCGTCATTCTGAAAGGCCTTTCCGACAGATCGATGTCAGTGACGAATCCGGACCTGACATCCGCACCGAGGCGTACAGCCTGAGCACGGAAATCGGCCATCATCTGATTGCCGTCAACACCTTCCGGATATCCAGGGAAATTCTCCACCGTAGTGGTTGTGGTGAGCTGTCCGCCCGGCTGCGTGCCCTCATAGAGGACTGGGGCCAGGCCGGCACGGGAAGCGTAAATCGCTGCGGTATAGCCCGCAGGACCGCTGCCGATAATTATCAATCTGATCTGCTCTGCACTCATATCGGTGGAAATTAACTTGCAAATGTACTATTTTTTCTTGAAACTCTATCTCTTATATAGAATTCAAGACGATGTTCCCAGACAAGCACCATCGCGGCAAGCGTCCTTATGGAAAGCATTATCCACCACACTCCGCCCAGAGCCGTCATCAGAAGAAGATCCTCGACATTGCTGTGATTTACGCAGACGTGTGTGTCGAGAAGCTTGACATCGCGCTCCGAGAGGCTCCCGCGGGATATCTCATCCAGCATAGCGGCGGCACCGTAGCCGAGCCCGACGACATTGGCGACAATCCAAAGAAAAGCCGTGCGCGCCGGAAGGCCGAGCACATACATCAGCGGAGTGAACACCTTCGCGATGACATTCATTATGCCGAACTCCGAAAGCAGGCGCTGAAGGATATTGAGGGCATATATGATCAGAACCATCGTGACGACGAGCTTGAGCGTGGAGGTGAACCACTGAAGTATGGTCTCACCGAACGGGAGTTCCCATTTCTGTGCAGCGGCATCGGTGATCTGCTCCGTAGAGCCGGGCAGGATCAGGTTAAGGAGCCATCCCAGCACGAAGGCAGTCAGAGTCCTGATTATCACCATCCTGGCCGACGACGCACCGGTCTTCTTGAGAACGGCCGTTTCCAGAATCATCGAATGTGAGCACAGCGCCATCGTGGCGATGATCGTCGTGGCGCGCCAGTCAAGCCCGAGCGTCGAGATCACGGCTATCGCCGAATAGTTATTGACGAAATAGCCCGAAAGATATGCGAGCGCCGCCGAACCCGGCAGACCGAAATATTTGAACACCGGGCTGATGAAATTCGAAATCCACGGAAGGATGTTGAAGAACTTGAGGAGCATCATTGCGAATGAAACGCCCACGGTAATCTTTATCATCCATATGCAGGTCTTGGTGGATGAAGGTATCACCTCCTTTACTGCGGAGGCGATGCGCGAAGTGGTGGCTGAACTCATTTGCCTGTATCTTTATGGCCGACGATCTGTATGTCCACGCCGGAAAACTCAAAACCCTCCGGTCTGTGGGCACGTAAATAGCGTTCCACAATGCCGACGAGCTCCGTATCGTCGTAATCGACAATCGTATGGGTTTCCTCGTCATAGAGGTGGCAGTGCGGAGATGTGGTGATGTCATAGTACATCTTGCTGTTGCTGCTGAAGCGGCGGCTGATCAGGCCGGCACCGACAAAGGAATCCAGCACATTATATACGGTAGCCAGAGTGACATTGGGCGCAGAAGCCTGCAGACAGTCGAAGACGGCGTCCGCGGAAGCATGTCCCAGCCTGCGCATGACTTCATATACGGCCACCCGCTGGCTCGTGGCCTTCAGGCCGCACGCCTTGAGCATCGCTTCTATGGAACCTGCACTTTTCATGACGCTAGCATAAACGCACAAATATACTCAAAAGATTTGATTATCTTCACAATGGCGCGCACAATTCCCAATCAGCTGATTTTCTACCATTTAGACCGCACCCCTCGTGCCAGATGGCGCAAGGGGTGCGACTTTTGCCTGATTAAGCTGTGACCGCAGAGACGATGACTAGTAAGTCGATATAAAGACTGGGATATCCCCGGCTGACGCTAAATTTACAGTTCATCAATTTTCTCCACAACAAGCCCTGTGCACTTTGCAATGATTTCTACTGACACGCCGTTTGCCTTGAGGTCCTTTGCCATCTGAAGTCTGGCTTTTGCGTCGCCCTTGGCTTCACCTTCGGCAATGCCTTCAGCTTTCCCTTCTTCAAGTCCCTTTTCCCTCGCGTAGGCAATCTGGTTGATGATGTCTCTTTCTATTGTCATTTTTGCTATATAGCTCTTGCGTTGTTCTGCGGGCAGCGCCACGAATTCGGCGACCTCGAACAGCTTCCTGAACACTGCGGCGTCAAGCCTGTCCGGCCTCTCGGAGAGCCTGCCCATATACTTTAGACAAAAGCATAAGAATCTGTTTTGAAATGATTGATTTAAGATATTACTTTAGATTTTTCAGATGCTTTCGCAAAATTACGAAGGAGCAATGGGGCTCCATTGTAACTGAGGAATACTGCGAAAACAGCGAAAAAGATATGTAATAGAAAAATTGAATCATTTCAAAACAGATTCTAAACTATCTTCAAGATTTGCAAGCTCCGACTCCTTTTTGTTGAACTTCGACAGGACCATATAGCTTTATCGTAATTCACAAAGTGCTTATTAATAAGACTTTAAGCCAAGCCCCTTGCGTCAAATGGCGCAAGGGGCTTCGACTAAAGCACTAATAATCAGGGTATAAGAAAACACAGCGACCCGGATAAGGATTGTCGCTCGCCAGAATTCTTGCTGGCGACATGGACCAGAGGCGGTTTACAGCGCCGGGCTTGGGCGGGAAGCAGTTGGAGGCGAAGGCGAATTGCGAGAGCGGATAAAGGCGGCAGGCCATCAGAGCGGAGATCAGCGCCCTCGTTTGGCCGACGACTGTTAGGCATAGCCGTAGCGCAGCGGAGGATATATCTAAAAAGGAGGAGTTCGAGGGGCCGCCGTTATGCAACTGACGCTCCGCCCGAGACAACCCTCGCCTGAGCCCGACTGCTTCCAGCCCCAGCCGGAAGAGAGATTGAAGTCTTGGTTACAAGCATCGGTCACAGAGGACATTCTGGCTCAAGGCCGAGAACCCCAAGACGCCAGGGAATATAGACACTACACAGACGGCACTCTAGCAAGAGTTGCGAAACCCAACTATCCAGAACCCGCCGACCGCCGGTCGACAGCACACAGTGCCGTCAGGATGAGGGAATCGGTCTCACAGGCACAAGGACAGAATAAAAGACGGAGCGGGATCCCCCCACCAGCCTAGAAGAACAGCAGTTCGCGGTATTTAGGGAGGGTCCAGAGCTCGTCGTCGACCATCAGTTCGATGTGGTCGATGCGGTCGCGTATCTCATCCATCATAGGCACGACCGTGTCGTGATATGCCACCGCCTTATCACGCTCTGACTGGATGACATTGGCCTTCTTGCGGCGCTCCACGAGCTCCGCCACGAGGCTTCTGATATCAGAGAGATTCTCAGCCAGTTCCTTTACCAGCTGGATATTGCCGGCGGAGTACCTGTCGCCCTCCTCCTTGCCCAGGACACTCTCCATCTTGATGATATTGTCGAGTATGGAACTCTGATACGATGTCGCGATAGGAATGATATGGTTCAGAGCAAGGTCACCGATGACGCGTGCCTCGATCTGGATCTTCTTGGTATATGTGCTCCATTTGATTTCATTGCGGGCGTGGAGCTCCGGCTTCGTCATGACGCCGGCGCCTTCAAACATCGCAACCGACTCCGCATCGAGATACCGGTCGAATATCAGCGGAGCGCTCGTCTCGCAATCCAGGCCACGGCGCTGCGCCTCCTCCTGCCATTCGCGGGAATAGCCGTTGCCGTCGAAACGCACCGGTTTGGAGTACTGAATGTATTTGCGGAGCACCTTTACGATGGCGAATTCCTTCTCCTCCCCTTCCGCCACGAGGGATTCCACATCGGCAAGGAAGAGATTCAACTGCTCGGCCATCGCGCTGTTGAGGGCAATCATCGCCGGAGCGCAGTTGGACTCGGAACCGACGGCACGGAACTCGAAGCGGTTGCCGGTGAAGGCGAAAGGCGACGTGCGGTTGCGGTCCGTATTGTCGAGGATGAGTTCCGGTATTTGCGGGATATTGAGTTTCACCTCCCTCTTGCTCAGGAGCTTGAGACAGTTGTCATTAACCTCCATATTGTCAAGCACGGAGGAGATTTCCGCACCTAGGAAACTGGATATGATTGCTGGCGGTGCCTCGTTGCCGCCGAGGCGGATTGCGTTGGACGCGCTCATCACACTGGCCTTGAGCAGACCGTTGTGGCGGTAGATGGCGGCAAGGGTGTTGACGACGAATGTGATGAAGCGCAGGTTGGCCTTGTCATCCTTGCCAGGGGCCATCAACGGGATGCCGGTATCGGTGGCAAGGGACCAGTTGCAGTGCTTTCCGGAGCCGTTCACCCCCTTGAAAGGCTTTTCGTGGAGCAATACGCGGAATCCGTGCTTCCTGGCGATGTCTTTCATCAGGGACATCAGAATCATATTGTGGTCCACGGCGAGATTGCATTCCTCGTAGATCGGAGCGAGCTCGAACTGGTTCGGGGCCGCCTCATTGTGGCAGGTCTTGGCCGGGATGCCGAGTTTCTGCGCCTCGATTTCGAGCTCCTGCATAAAGGCGGAGACACGCTCCGGAATGGCGCCGAAATAGTGGTCGTCAAGCTGCTGGCTCTTGGCGCTTTCGTGTCCCATCAGGGTGCGTCCGGTCATCACGAGGTCCGGTCTTGCGAGGAAAAGGTCCTCATCCACAAGGAAATACTCCTGTTCCCAGCCGAGGAATGTCTCGACTTTGTGGACGCTCTTGTCGAAAAGCCGGCACACCTTGGTGGCGGCGTCATCGAGGGCGCTTATGGATTTGAGCAGCGGGGCCTTGTAGTCCAGGGCCTCGCCGGTATATGCTATGAAGACCGTCGGGATACAGAGGGTGTTGTCCATTATGAATGCCGGGGAGGTCGGGTCCCAGGCGCTATAGCCGCGTGCTTCGAATGTGCTGCGGATGCCTCCGTTCGGGAATGATGACGCATCAGGCTCCTGCTGGGTGAGCAGCTTTGCAGAGAAGTCCTCGATGACGCCGCCCTTGCCGTCAAGATCGATGAAGCCGTCGTGCTTCTCGGCCGTGGTGCCGGTGAGAGGTGAGAACCAGTGGGTATAATGTGTCGCACCCATATCGATGGCCCATTTGCGCATACCCGCTGCTATATCGGGGATGATGGAGACGTCAAGCCGTTCACGGCCTTCCATCACCTCGACCATCCTGTCGTAGACGTCAAGCGGAAGGTATTTGTACATCTTCGGCTTATTGAAGACTTTGCTGGCAAAGAATTCGGTCGGTCTGCCCGGTGCCGTCACCTCCAGCGGCTTTTTGGAAAATGCGGATTCTATCGCATCAAAACGGAGTCTGCTCATAGGAAAAAATCAAAATGCGGCAGCAAATTTAGGAAAAATTCCGTTTTTTGCCACCGCATTTTGATTTTGCGGTATGATTCTCTAAAAAAACGCCGTAAGAATCTGTTTTGAAATGATTGATTTAAAAATTTTTCTGGAGATTTTCCAGATGTTTTCGTCGGATTTCAATTGAGCAATGGGGTTCCATTATGGTTGAGGAATCCGGCGGAAACAGCG
The DNA here is from genome assembly GCA_045601245.1 of Bacteroidales bacterium. GTDB lineage: Bacteria > Bacteroidota > Bacteroidia > Bacteroidales > UBA932 > Cacconaster. The sequence continues at coordinate 25,837 of JAZRZH010000021.1, read as the reverse complement.
GAAAAGATGCGTAAAAGAAAAATTGAATTGTTTCAAAACAGATTCTAAAATTAGTAGAGAGTGTGCTGCGAGTCGTTGTACTCCTGGAAGAGCTTGAGGCATTCGTCGCGGCTGATCTCGACGAGGTAGTCGCCGAGCTTTTCACGGCCGCCGAAGAGATTGTCGAACTTGTCGTCGCGGAAGCCGATCAGACCGTTGTCCTCAATCGTGCAGCCGTAATATACTTTCCCGATATTGGCCCAGAGGCAGGCGCAAAGGCACATATGACAGGGCTCACCCGTGGTGTAGAGCACTGCTCCGCTCAAATCGAAGGTACCGATGTTGTAGCCGGCGTCGCGCAGCGCCGCAATCTCCCCGTGGCAGGTCGGATCGTTGTTCTTGAGCACGCGGTTGTGCCCCCTGCCTATGATCTCCCCGTCCTTGACAATGATGGAGCCGAAAGGCCCGCCGTGCTTCCTGTTGATACCGTCGCGTGCTTCAGCGATGGCCATCTGCATATATTCTTCGTGTGTCATATCAGTTTCCTTGCAATTATCTCAGCAAAGATACAAAACTTACCGCATTATTTCGGGTCCACGTCTATGATGATATTCGGTGCTGACTTGTATTTGAGCGAAAGCAGGCAGACCTTCTCATAGAGCATCCGCTTGGTGGCCGCGAGGGAGCTGTTGCGCGGGAGCTTGAGCCAGAACTGACTGATGAGTTCGTCCCCGACCTTGTCGACCGCCGGTTTCACCGGTCCGGTGAAATCCTTGACCCCACACTCACGTATGGCGGCCTCCAGATCACGCCCGATATGCCATAGACGGCCTTCGGAGCGGTCTTTCACCGAAATCACGATCAGGCGGACAAACGGCGGATACGAGAACATCCTGCGCTCGGCGAGCGACCCGGACACAGCGGAAGCATCATCCACTCCGCCGACAAGCCGCTTCAGAACGGGATGCTCCGGCTGGTCAGTCTGAATGAACATCCTGCCGGGAGCCTCCCTGCGCCCCGCCCTGCCGCGAAGCTGCCGCAGCAGCTGCAGAGCCCTCTCATCCGCACGGAAATCCTGTACCGCAAAGAGCGAATCGGCATTGATGACCACCACGAGCGATAGCTTCTCAAAATCAAACCCCTTTGTGATCATCTGCGTACCCACGAGGATATCGGTTCTGCCGGAGGCGAAGCGCGACAGCATCTCCCGCTCGGCGGTCCGGCTCTCCGTAGTCTGGGCATCAAAGCGTTCAACCACAGCATCCGGGAAGATCGCCTGCACCTCCTCTTCTATCTTCTCGGTACCGCTGCCCCTGAGCGACATCGTTCCGGTGCCGCAGGCGCGGCAGGAGGTCTCATATGGCTTTGAGTAGCCGCAATAATGGCACGAAAGGTTATTATTAAATTTGTGATATGTCAATGACACATTGCAATGCGGGCACTTCGGAATATCACCGCAGGCGTCGCACTGCACCATAGTTGAATAAGCGCGCCTCGACCGGAACACCATAATCTGCTCCCCTGCCTTCAGGGTCTTCTCCATCTCCCAGACGAGTTCGCGCGAGAATGAGCCGTCCATCTCCCTGAACCTGCGGGCCTTGCCGGTATCGATGATTCTGATGTCCGGCTCCAGAGAACCGTGGTATTTTTCGAGGAGGTCCACCTTTATATATTTGCCGGCGGCGACATTGTAGAGAGCCTCGAATGACGGCGTGGCGCTGCCCAGAAGCACATCGGCCCCACGCAGTGATGCCAGCAGCATTGCGGCGTCGCGGCCGTTGTAACGCGGCGCCGGGTCCTCCTGCTTGTACGACTGGTCGTGCTCCTCGTCCACGATGACAAGCGAGACATTGCCCACGGGGAGGAATACCGCCGAACGGGTGCCAAGGATCATATACGAGCCGCCCGAGGAGAGTTTCAGCAGCGCAGCCTTCTTCTGCGGGGCGGTGAGTTTCGAGTGAAAGACTATCAGCGAGTCGCCGAAGACGCGCCCGAGTCGCTCCTGCAACTGCCGCGACATCGCAATCTCCGGCACCAGCATCAGGACATTGGAGCCGGATGCAAGCTTGGGAGCAGCCAGATGCATATAGACCTCGGTCTTGCCAGAACCCGTCACACCGTGAAGCAGCACTGTCCTGTGCCGCTTCAGACCTGCGGCAATACCATCGAACGCGACCTTCTGGGCTTCGGAAAGTTCCGGCAGCAGCGAATAATCGGCGGGATGCGGTTCCGCGGCCTTGCGGCGCGACTTCACATCAGCCTGATTGCGCACCGCCTGCGGATACGCGGCCTTCAGTATCTCCCCGACGCTGCACATATAATATTCAGCCAGTGCATCCCAGAAGGCCAGATCAGGTTCCGGCACCGGAGGCAGGTCGGCGATGTCCGAGATTTCCCGGACTTTAGCTGGATCCAGATTCGGGGCTCTGTCGGAAAGCGACATTATCACACCATAATAATGTCTGCCGGCGAGGATGACCTCCACCCACATTCCACACTCCACTTCTTCCATCTCTTCCGGGACGGAATAGGTCATCAATCCCCGCAATTTGAGCGGCAGAATGACGTTTGCATACTTTTTTGCACTTGTCATACTGCGAAAATATGATTTTTTTTTGGATATATCGAATTTATCTCTACCTTTGCAATCCCGTTAGAACAAACGGCAATGGTGCCATAGCTCAGTTGGTAGAGCAAAGGACTGAAAATCCTTGTGTCCCTGGTTCAATTCCCGGTGGCACCACAGAAGGCCCCTTCGATTTGAAGGGGCCTTTTTTATTACATCCAACCTCCGGTCGATCGGCAATTTTGTCCTCGGAGCAACGCAGGCCCTCCCACTGCTGCGCAGCGGGCCCCTCCCATTTCGCCGTGGGCGGCCTGCTCCTCGGATCAAACTGCCGCTCGCCTCTTCGGCGGGATGTTAACAGGCTATGGAAACAACGAAGCACATAATCCGCGCATTCATCAAGGCACAGCGCAAAGCCGTCGCGCCTGACGACTCGGCCGTATGGTCGGCAGCCATAATGGACAAAATCGCGGCCCTGGATGAATTCCAGCGCGCAAAAACGGTACTGGCCTACTGGCCGCTGCCAGGTGAAGTTGACACGACATCTCTCGTGACCTCCGGACAGAAACGCTTCATCCTCCCAGTCGTTGACGGCGATGACCTGCTGCTGAAAGAATATGACCCGACACGTATGAAAGAAGGCGCCTTCGGCATACTGGAGCCGGACGAAAGCGCTGAAACGGTCACTCCTGAAGAGATTGATCTCGCCATCATACCGGGCGTGGCGTTCAGCCCGGACGGAATGAGACTGGGACGCGGGCGAGGCTTCTACGACCGGCTGCTCGGCAGCCTGCACTGCACCAAGGCAGGCGTGGCATTCCCTTTCCAGATGTTCGACGAGTTACCGGCCGACCCGTGGGATCGGCCGATGGACTTCGTGCTCACGCCATAGTCTCAACCCAAGGCTGGCAGGGAGCCGGCATCAGTGCCCCGACGACAGTGGGCTATAACTAATCCAGACCGTTGAAAAGCATCCTGTACTCCGACTCGAAGTTGGGAGTGAATATGCCTTTGCCGAATGAGGCTTCGAGCTCTTCGCGGGTGAAGAAGCGGCCGCCGCTGAGTTCGTCGGCGCTGGGCCTTATCTCCCCGTCATATACGGTGCTGAAGGCATAGACATACTCACGGTCCACTTCGCTCTCGAAGATGTATTCCTTCCGGAACACAGGCACATAATCCGTAATCCCAAGTTCCTCGCGCACCTCGCGGCGCAACGCATCCTCCACGCTCTCGCCATAGGATATGTGGCCTCCGCAGGCAGTGTCCCACCTGTCAGGCTGGACCGTTTTCCAATGCGGACGGTACTGCAGATAAATCTCTCCCTTCGAATTGAAAACGTGCAGATGCACAACGGGATGCAGAATATGGCTGCCGCCGTGTGCCTCCCCGCGGGTCACGCTTCCGATGACATTCCCTGTTTCATCGACCCGGGGCAGGAGTTCCTTCTCATTATCCTTCATTTTTATGCGATATTTGAGGGCGCAAGATAACCATTTTCCAAGCCATTTTATTAACTTTGCTTGTTTTTAGAAAACCTTTCGAAAATGTTGACACTTAAACTTCTTAGGGAACAGCCCGAATTCGTGATCGAGCGCCTCGCCATCAAGCATTTTGATGCCAAAGAAATCGTATATAAAATCATTGACATAGACAAGACCCGCCGCTCACTGCAGGGCGAAGTGGACTCCTGCCTCGCCGAGCAGAAGGTCAAGGCCGGAGAGATCGGCAAACTGATGAAGGAAGGCCGCCGCGACGAAGCCGAGCAGGCAAAGAGCGCAGTGGCAGCACTCAAGGAGAAGACAAAGGAACTTGAGGAGAAAATGGCGGCAGCCGAGAAGGAGCAGAACGACCTCCTCCCTCTCCTCCCTAATCTTCCTTGCGCACAGGTGCCGGAAGGCCGCACCGCAGAGGACAACGTCATCGTCAAACTCGTCGACAATATCCCTGACCTCGGCCCGAACCCGCTCGCTCACTGGGAACTCGTCAAGAACCTCGACATCATCGACTTCGACCTCGGCGTAAAGCTCACCGGCGCAGGATTCCCGGTATACAAGGGAAAGGGCGCGCGAATCCAGAGGGCTCTCATCACCTGGTTCCTCGAGAAGAATACCGACGCCGGCTATCTGGAGTACCAGCCGCCGTATATGGTCAACGAAGCCTCAGGCTTCGGCACAGGCCAGTTGCCTGACAAGGAGGGCCAGATGTACTTCGCGTCAGCCGACGGCTTCTATATGATCCCTACCGCGGAAGTCCCTGTCACCAATATCTACCGCGACGTAATCCTTAAGAAAGAGGACTTCCCGGTAAAGATGACCGCATACACGCCCTGCTGGCGCCGCGAGGCCGGCTCATACGGCAAGGACGTACGCGGACTCAACCGCCTCCATCAGTTCGACAAAGTCGAGATAGTCCGCATCGAGGAACCCGCGAACTCCTATGCCGCGCTCGACGAGATGGTGGCGCACGTGGAGAGCCTCGTCAAGGGCCTCGGTCTCCCGTACCGCATCCTCCGTCTCTGCGGTGGTGACATGAGCTTCACGTCAGCCATCACATACGACTTCGAGGTATTCTCCGCAGCACAGCAGAGATGGCTTGAGGTAAGCTCCGTATCCAATTTCGAATCCTACCAGGCAAACCGCCTGCACCTCAGATACAAGGACGAGAACGGCAAGATGCAGCTCGCACACACCCTCAACGGCAGTTCCCTCGCACTCCCGCGCATACTCGCGGCAGTCATCGAGAACTACCAGACTCCTGACGGGCACATCGTCATCCCTGAAGTTCTCCGCAAATACACCGGATTTGACATTATCTAATCATCTCCGTAATGGCGCAGGCTCCTGACAAACAGCGCATCATAATGGGTATCGACCCCGGAACCAACCTGCTTGGCTACGGGGTTATCCTCGTTGACCGCAAACGTGTCCACTATGTGGATATGGGCGTCATCGACCTGCGCAAGGAAAAGGAGCATTTCATCAAGCTTGACAGGATTTTCCACGAGGTCGGGGAGCTCATAGAGAAATACACCCCGGATGACTTCGCCATCGAGGCCCCTTTCTACGGCAAGAACCCGCAGGTGATGCTCAAGCTCGGCAGGGCGCAGGGCGCGGCCATCGCCGCAGCGCTCCACCGACAGATCCCGGTCTTCGAATATGCCCCGAGAAAGGTCAAAATGGCCATCACGGGTAACGGAAACGCATCCAAGGAGCAGGTGATGATGATAATGGGCAAGACGCTGAAAATCGAGATGGACAACAAATATCTCGACGCGTCCGACGCCCTCGGAATAGCGATGTGCCATTTCTACCAGCTGACCAACCCGATGGCCGACGTGGCGGCCTCTACCAACTGGAAGAAATTCATCGAAGCTCACCCCGACAGGGTGAAATAATTCCGGAATATGCGTTTAACTTTCCCGTCGAGTATGCGTCTAAAGATATTAACCGAAAAAAAAGACAAACAATATATGGCTTCCAATCTGCTTAAAAAATCCGCACTGGCACTTCTGATTCTCCTATTCAACATCTCATTCGCAAACGCACAGGGCTACAGCCTCAAAGTCAAGCTCATCGACTCCAAGACCAAGGAGGGCGTGGCATTCGCCACCGTTTCCATTTCAAAGGTCGGCAAGGACGCCGTGGACAAATATGCGCAGACCGACGAGACCGGCGCCGCGACCATCAACGGCATCAAGGGCGGCAAATATACCGTGAAAGGTATCCTGCTCGGATATGAGGACTTCAGCGAGGACGTCACAATCGACAAGAACGTGGACCTCGGCGAAAAGAAGATGAAAGTTCAGGTCAATTTCCTTGACGGAGCGACCGTAAGCGATGTCGGAAACCCTATCGTTGTAAAGAAAGATACCATCGAGCATAACGTGGCCCTGATGAAGACCAGCGACAATGACGTGCTCGAGGACCTTCTCAAGAGACTCCCCGGTGTCGAAGTCGACGCTAACGGAGCCATCACGGCGAACGGCAAGACCATCACCAAGGTCTTCATCGACGGCAAGTCATTCTTCCTCGACGACCCGCAGCTCGCCAGCAAGAACCTCCCTGCAAAGATCATCAACAAGGTCAGGGTGGTTGAAAAGAAATCCGAGCAGGCGGAATTCACCGGCATTGACGACGGCGAGGAGGAGACAGTCCTCGACCTCAACATCAAGAAGGGAATGATGAACGGATGGATGGGTAACCTCACCGCCGGCGGCGGCACCGACCTCCGCGGACTCGATGCGGACGGCAACAGGATTCAGAATGACGCCCGCTTCCAGGGAGGCGGAATGCTCGCCAAATTCACCAAGTCCGACCAGCTGGTTGTCCTCGGCAACGCCAACAACACAAATAACCGCGGATTCAACGACATCACCGGCAATGCGGTCGGCGGTATGCGCGGCGGACGCGGCAGAGGCGGCAACAACGGCATCTCCACCTCTTATATGATCGGTGTCAACGGCAGCAAGGTGACCGACAACAAGTCGGAGTTCAACGGCAACTACCTCTTCAACGCCAACAATCGCGCCGTCAAGGAGCAGACGGACAAGACGGTATTCCAGAATGACGGCACCGACCTCCACAACACGGAGGACTCCGAGAATCTCAACAACACCTACGGCCACCGTCTCGGCGCCCGCATAGACTGGAAAGTCAACAAGAAGACCTCCATCCTCTTCAACCCGCAGTTCAACTACGGATGGGGCAACTTCTCCGAAGTCACCAATTACGCCACCGAGTCCATCAACGGCGACAGAAAGTCCGCAGTCAATGACGGTAACTCATTCTCAGGTGCCGACAATCTCAACAAGAGCGCCAGCGGTTTCCTTCTCTTCCGCCACAAAATCGGCGAGAAGGCAGGAAGGACCGTTTCATTGAGCATCAATTACAATGTCTCCAATACAAAGATGGACGGACTCAACCAGTCCACTACAAACGTATACTCCGATGATGGCAATTCCAAGGAGGTTGTTGACCAGCAGTACAAGCAGGTATCAAATTCATACAGACTCGGCGGACGACTCTCCTTTACCGAGCCTCTCGGCAACAACTTCTTCACAGAACTCACCTACGGTTACAACTATCAGTTGAGCCACTCCAGCAAGGACACCAAGGACAAGGATATCAGCGGAAATTACACAATCGACAACATCGAATACTCCAACGTGATTGACAACCGATACACCAGCCAGCGTGCCGGCCTCAGCCTCAGAAAACAGGAGAAAAAGTACAATGCTACAATCGGAGGTCAGTATATGCCTTCACGCACCGTCAATCATACGATTTCAGGTGGCCAGGCCCGCGATTACGACAGGCCGGTATACAACTGGGCCCCTAACGCGCGCATCGACCTCAACTTCTCTGATTACAATATGCTTCGCCTGCGTTACCGCGGCAATACGAACCAGCCGAGCATCAACCAGTTGCAGCCGGTACCTGACAACTCCAACCCGCAGCACATCACACTCGGTAACCCTGAGCTGACACCGTCATTCACTCATAACATGAGCGCCGAATACCGTCTCACCAATATGAAGACATTCGCCTCCCTCAACGTGAACGCCAACTTCTCGTACAGTACCAACAACATCGTGAACGCCAGCTGGTACAATGACGGCGGTATCCAATACACCATCCCTATCAACAACTCCAAGGGTGCCACGAACTCCAACATTTTCATTATGGTGAACTCCCCTATCGGAAAGAGCCACTTCTCGATTATGTCGTTCACCAACGGCAACCTCGGCACCGGCGTCAGTATGGAAGGCAAGGATTCGATCGACCCTGACAACGAGGCATCCAGAATCAACGAAAGCAACTATATCCGCAATGATTACCAGTCCCTCTCCGTCAGCGAGAACCTCCGCCTTGTCTACCGCAACGACATAGTTGAAGGATCAATCGGCGCCAACGCACGCTACTCACAGGCCTGGTACTCGATTGCAGACAAGAATGTCGCACCGTCCTGGACCAACAACATCAACGGCCGTTTCATCGCCAAAATCCCGAACGTATTCGACATATCGACCGACGCACGATACACGTTCTACAGAGGATATACCCAGGGCTTCGGTGACCCGACCTTCGTATGGAACGCCCAGATGAGCAAACAGATCATCCACAATAGCGCAACGATCGCCATCAGGTGCTACGATATCCTCAACCAGTCCCGAAACACATCCAGGACACAGACGGACAACTACGTTCAGGATAAGATCAACAATACCCTCGGACGATACTTCATCGTATCATTCACATACCGCTTCGGCAAGTTCGGCGAAAAGGGCTCGCCTCAGATCAATATGATGAATATGGGCGGCGGACGCGGACGCGGCGGTTACAGCAGAGGCCCTATGGGCGGCGGAATGGGCGGACGCAGATAGTCCGGACACCGCTTATCCAGACAACAAACAATTCCCAGCATACATCAAGCAATGTTATCAATCTTCAGGAAATCAGCAGCGGCATTGATCATTCTGACAGCCGCCGCATTCAGCGCCAATGCACAGGCAAACCTCAAAATACAGCTTGTGGATTCCCGCACCAAGGAACCGGTAGGATTTGCAACGGTATCGATAACTTCCGATGCCAAGACCCCGGTCGTCAAATACACACAGTCGGATGACAAGGGATTTGCCGTCATCAAGAACGTGAAGCCGGGCAAATACACCCTGAAGGGCAGTATGATGGGATATGACGAGTACTCAGAGAAGGTGACCGTCAAGAACGAGGACATCGATATGGGCCTCGGCGAAATGAATATGCAGGTCAACTATCTCGACGGCGCAGTTGTGACCGACTCCGGCAACCCTATCGTTGTGAAACAGGATACCATAGAGCACAACGTGACCCTTATGAAGACCACTGCGGACGAGACCCTCGAAGACCTTCTCAAGAGACTTCCTGGCATCGAGATCGAAAACGGAAAGGTGACGGCCAACGGCAAGGAGATCAAGAAAATCACCATCGAGGACCGTACCTTCTTCCTCAATGACCTCCAGATGACCACCAAGAACCTTCCGGCAAAGGCTATCGAGAAGGTGAAGATCATAGACCGAATGTCGGAGCAGGCACAGTTTACAGGTATCGACGACGGTGAGGAAGAGACAATCATCGACCTCACTATGGTCAAGGGCGCCAAGGGCAAATGGTTCGGAAATGCGATGCTCGGCGGCGGACAGGACCTGCGCTCGCTGGATCCCGACGGAAACAAGCAGGAGAATGAAGCCCGCTTCCAGGCTGCCGGAATGGCCGCCAAATTCGGCAAGAAGGACCAGATAGCCATAGTGGCCAATGCCAACAATACGAATAACCGCGGATTCGATGATTTCGCACGCAGCATGATGTCATCCGTCCGCAATGCCAATGCCCAGTCGACTAATAATGGCGAGGTGACCTCGTATATGCTCGGCGCAAATTACGGAAAATTTTTCCGCAACAAGTCAGAAGTGACAGGTAACTACATCTTCAGCGGAAGCGACAAAAACGTTGAAGAATGGTCTGAAAAACTCACATTCAAGACAGACGGCTCCACACTCGATGCAGTCGAAAACGAGTGGAGCAACAGCACTGCATTCGGTCATTCTGTCGGCGTACGCGCAGACTGGAAGGCAAGCAAGAAGACATCCTTCCTCTTCGAGCCTAAATTCAACTACGGTTACGGCTCATACGATGAGTGGTCGGAATTCAATACCGACCAATATACCGACAAGGATGGGAATGACAGGACCAAGGTAAATGTCGGCGACAGCCATTCCTGGGGAAACAATGACAATATGAGTGCGAGCGGACGGCTTCTCTGGAGACAGAAGATTACGGACAAACCGGGCCGTACTCTCTCCATCAATGCCAACTATTCATTCTCCGACAACCTGATGACAGGCTTCGACCAATCCACCAATAGCAAATACCAGGATGACGAAATTGTATCCACCGCAATTGTCGACCAGATGATTGACCGCAACGAGAAGTCGATGAGCCTCAGCGGACGACTCTCATACACGGAACCGTTCGCCACGGGACTTACCGGTGAATTCACCTACTCATACAGCTATAGCAACAGGACCAGCGTAAAGGATGTCTTTACACCTGATGCTGCTGCGGGATACACAATCCCTGACCCGAAATACTCCAACAATGTCCACAACCGCAACATCAATCAGCGCATAGGATTCAACATCCAGAAGAGCACAAAGGCCCTCCGTATGGTTGCCGGTCTGACATTCCAGCCTCAGGTAACCGAGAACCAGACATACATCGGAGGAGAAGTTGCCCGCGACACTCTCCGCAAAGTCTTCAACTGGTCCCCTAACGCCCGTTTCGAATGGAGACCGACTCGTCAGAAGCAATTCCGTCTCTCTTATAACGGCAACTCATCACAGCCTTCCCTCAGCCAGTTGATGCCGGTGCCTAACAACTCCAACCCTCAGAGAGTAACCCTCGGAAATATGGCCCTTGACCCATATTTCACCCACAGAGTGGATATGCGTATCCGTCTCGCCAATCCGGAGAAATTCTCTTCAGTAGTCATAAACGGCAACTTCGACTATAACACCCGCAATATTGTCAACGCCGTATGGTATGATGATGCGGGAGTACAGTATACTGTCCCTGTCAACAACAATGAAGGCTCCTACTCCACCTCGGCATATGTCACATACCAGACATCCATCAAGCAGAGCAAATTCTCATTCTCCAGCACTCTCAACGGAAGTTTCCGCAAGGGCGTAAGTTTCGTCGGAGACGCATTGAAGGTAATCGACCCTGAAAGCGAAGAGTCCTATCTGGACCTCGACAACTTCGTCGCGAACTACTATGAAAGCGCAAGTATGAGGGCCAACCTGAGATTCACATACCGCAACGATTGGATGGAATTCTACACTGGAGGCAATGCACGCTGCTCCCTCAACTGGTACTACGACAATACCAAGAACACTCCGGCAGCCTGGACCAACAGCGTGAATGCACGCCTTGTTGTGAATGTGCCTAATGTCTGTGACATTAAGTCTGACTGCAATTACATCTTCTATCTCGGCTATATGGGCGCCAACCGCGAACCTTCATTTGTGTGGAATGCAGAGATCAGCCGTCAGATGTTCAAGAAGAAAGGCACTCTGGCATTCAAGGCATACGATATGCTTGACCAGACGAAGAATGTAAGCAGAACCATAACTGACAACTATATGCGCGACTCCTGGAGCAACAGCCTCGGACGCTATGTCGTAGTCAGCTTCACCTACCGCTTCGGCAAATTCGTTGACCGCAACCAGATGGGCGGACGCCGTGGAGGCCGTGGCGGATACGGCGGAGGAATGGGCATGAGCCGCAGATAACCCCTGCAAGGCGAAGCAAAATGATAATTAAATGAAGAGGAGCTCCAATCAGAGCTCCTCTTCATTTAATTCGCGGACGCCAACATATTTGCGCCACTTTTCAATCAGCGACTGCATATCGGCAGGGATTTCCGAATCAAACAGTACGTTCTCACCAGTGCGAGGATGGACGAAGCCAAGCGTCCTGGCGTGGAGTGCCTGACGCGGAAGCAGTTCGAAACAGTTGTCTATGAACTGCTTGTATTTTGCATAGAGGGTGCCCTTAAGTATCCTGTCGCCGCCATAACGCTCATCATTGAAAAGCGGGTGGCCGATGTAATTCATATGCACACGGATCTGATGCGTGCGGCCGGTCTCAAGCACACACTCCACCAGCGTGACATATCCGAAGCGCTCCAGCACCCTGTAATGCGTCACGGCGCGCTTGCCCTGGTCTCCATCCGGGAACACCTTGAAGCGCAGGCGGTCGTTGGGGTCGCGGCCGATATTTCCCTCCACCGTGCCTGAATCCTCCGCGATATTGCCCCAGACGAGGGCGACGTACTTGCGCTGAATGGTATGATAGAAGAACTGGCTCGCGAGGTTCAACTGCGATTCATCATTCTTTGCGACCACCAGAAGACCGGACGTATCCTTGTCTATGGGGTGGACCAGAACCCCCATACGCTCATCAGGAGCATCCGCATCCTGCGTGATACCAAGATGATACGACAGGGCATTGATCAGCGTGCCGCTGAAATGTCCGAATCCCGGGTGCACCACAAGACCCGCGGGCTTGTTTATGACCAGAAGGTCATCGTCTTCATATACGATATCGAGAGGTATCGGCTCCGGACGCACCTCAAACCCGTGCCTTTCATAAGGCATCATAATCGTGATGACATCAAACGGCTTGACCTTGTAATTGGCCTTCACCACCCTGTCGTTCACGCGCACATAGTCCGCGGCAATCGCAAGCTGTATGCGATGCCTGGACGTCTGCATCATATGATTTGTGAGATATTTGTCTATTCTCAGAAGTGCCTGGCCCTTGTCGACGTCAAAGCGGAAATGCTCGAACATCTCCTGCTCTTCGTCTTCCGCTGCGACCTCCTCGAGCTCTATCTCTTCGTTGTCGGGACAGTTACTCATCGGTCTTTTCCACTGCTGTCGAGTCGGTATCCGGAAGGACCGGTCCTGACTTTGAAACCTTTGAATGATCGGTCGTAAGATAAATGGAGACCTTGGTTCCGAGAGGATATCCCGCTCTCGAATATGCAGGTGACTGGCTGTAAACCTGAGCCTGAAGCGAATCTGCATAGGTCTTTACGGTCGAGTCATACCTCACGACCCCCACATTAAGGGAATTGTCGATAAGCAGTTCCTTGGCCATATCCCTTGTAAGGCCTACGAGATAAGGGACATATGTCAATGATTCCCCCGCATTCACGCCCAGCGTGAGATCGACGGCCGTCTCCATCTTCACCTGCTTGCCAGGAGTGACGGTGCGTCCCTTAACCTTCTGTGCCAGGACATAATTGGTGGCCATATCAGGCACATATTCAAGAGTACCGACAGTCAGTCCGCGCGCCAGGATTTCTGTCTTCGCGCCACGAAGGGAAAGTCCGACGAGCCTTGGCATCGCCACTGTCTTCGGCTGGGTGGCATTGATGGTGATAAGTATGCGGCGGCCCTTCTTGACACTGGCGCCTATTGCTGGATTTTGCGAGAACACCGTTCCGAGCGGGAGATGTCCTACATAAACGGAATCGGTTACGGCAATACGGACATCATTGCGACGCCCGAAATCAGTTGCCTCCTCAACTGTCATCCCGGTGAAATCAGGCACTGCTATTACCTGGTTGTGACGGGTGATGACATTGAGAAGAAACTGTATAACGAGAACAAGGGCGAATATAAAAATAATCGCCCAAATCAAATTGCGCAGAAACCAGTTCCGCGTCCCTTTATCTTTTGAAGTACTTGCCATAAAGATGGCAGAGGACTCCTACCAGAGATCCTCTGAAGATACTGTCAGATTCTTGCGTCCGTGACGACGGCGTGCAGCCAGTACGCGGCGGCCATTAGGGGTTGACATACGCTCGCGGAAGCCGTGCTTGTTACGTCTCTTGCGCTGTGAAGGTTGAAATGTACGTTTCATTATAGTATTTGCTTATTTCCAAAAGTGGGAGTGCAAAGGTAATGCTTTTGTTTCAAAATACAAATTTATTGTCCCATAATTACCATCTTTTTTCCGTCAAAGAACTCTTCGGCGAACCAGATGCTTATGTCGCAGATGGTAATCTTCGCGGGATTGAGATGATATCTTGCTATACAGGACGCCATCTCCTCCTCCACGTCACCGCCCTTGAGACAGATGAGTGAGTTTCGCCACTTTCCGCGGACCCAGCCGTAAAAATCGGTCATATTGGTCACAGCGCGGGAGACAATGTGGTCATATGCGCCAGGCAGCGTCTCCACGCGGGCGTTCACACACTCCACATTGTCGAGTCCGAGACTCTGCGCCACTGCGGACGCGACTTTAATCTTCTTGCCGATGGAGTCGCAGAGGGTGAATCTCACATCGGGGAAAAGTATCGCGAGAGGAATCCCGGGAAACCCGCCGCCGGTACCGACATCCAGCACGCTGCTGCCCGGCTCGAACCGGACAGCCTTGCCTACAGCAAGACTATGGAGCACGTGGTGGCAGTACAGGCTGTCAATATCCTTGCGCGAGATTACGTTGATCTTGGAATTCCAGTCCCTGTACAGCGGATCAAGCATCTCGAAACACTCTTTCTGCCGCGGGGTGAGTTCAGGGAAGTATTTGTTAATCGTCTGCATCTTCCGTTTTGTTTTCCAGCATATTGAACAGCATCTTGCGGGCGCGGTTGATCCGGGTCTTGACCGTGCCGAGCGGAATGCCAAGCGAGGATGATATATCCTCGTATGCAAAATCCTTGATAAATCTCATTTCAGCGACTTCCCGATAGGTCGCAGGAAGGCTTTCTATGTATGTGATCAATTCCGAAACGGCCTGGTCCTCCATTATCTTGTCCTCCGGCGTCACGACTCCCGATATCGTCATCACTCCTGGGGCCTCCAGAGAGACAGAGTTCAAGCTGCTGCGCACCTTCCTCAGATGGTCTATCGCCTCGTTCTGTGCAATGGTGTAAAGCCAGGTCGAGAATGCATACTTCGGGTTATAATTGCCTATGTCGCGGAAGGCCTTCTCGAAACTGCGCTGGCAGATATCCTCCGCGTCCGCAGCTATCTGGACATAATTGAGCACGTGCGACATAAGGGAGTTGCGGTATCTCCCCAGAAGCACGGAGAACGCTCCCTGATCCTCTTCGAGGGCCAGTTCTATGAGCTGTTTGTCGCTCAGATCAGTGCGCTTCAAGCCAGTTCTTTCCATAATTGCACTCTACTGTAAGCGGAATTGACAATTTGCACACTCCTTCCATCTCCTCCCTGACCATCTTCATCAGGGAATCCAGTTCTGAAGGCACAACATCGAAAACGAGTTCATCGTGGACCTGAAGCACCATCCGGCTGCGATATCCGCCATCCTGCAAACGTTTATATACGTTTATCATCGCAAGTTTGATGATATCCGCGGCGCTGCCCTGGATCGGAGCGTTGATGGCATTGCGCTCCGCGAGGGAGCGGACAACCTGATTGCGGGAGTTGATGTCCGGAAGGAAGCGCTTGCGGCCGAAGACAGTCTCGACATAGCCCTTCGTGCGGGCATCCCCGACCGCATGGTCCATATACTCGCGGACCTTGGGATAATGGATGAAATATTGTTCTATGAAGGCCTTGGCCTCTTTGCGCGGGATAGACATCCTCTGCGCGAGGCCGAAGGCTGAAATGCCGTAAATAATGCCGAAGTTCGCGACCTTGGCCTGTCTGCGCTGATCCGGCGTCACCTCTTCGAGCGGAGTATGGAATATGCGCGAAGCGGTGTCGGCATGAATGTCAGCGCCATTGTTGAAGCCCTCCAGCAAAGCGGGGTCTCGGCTGAGTTCGGCCATCAGGCGGAGTTCTATCTGCGAATAATCTGCGGATATGATATATCCGTCCGGGTCGGAAGGCACGAAGGCCTTGCGGATTTCGCGGCCGCGGGCCGAGCGCACCGGGATATTCTGAAGATTCGGCTTGGACGAACTCAGTCTTCCCGTAGCGGTCAGGGCCTGGTTGAATGTCGTATGGACTTTGCCCGTCGCAGGATTCATAAGCGACGGAAGAGGATCCAGATAGGTGGATATCAGTTTTTTGAGAGCGCGGAACTCCAGGACCTTGTCCACGAACGGATGTTTCTCCGGCAAAGCCGCCAGGGTCTCCTCATCCGTGGGATAACTGCCGTTCTTCCCGCCCTTCTTAGCCTTCGGGTCGAGGCCGAGTTTCTCATATATGACAATGCCCACCTGACGCGGCGAGGAGAGATTGATATCAGGCTCCCCGGCCAGCCCGCGGGCCTCGGCCTCTATCAGCTCAAGCTCCTTTGCCAGGGAATCGCGGTATTCACGCAATTGCACCGGATCGACCCTCACACCGGTCTTCTCCATATCGGCGAGCACTGCAATGAGAGGCATCTCGACAGTCCTGTAGAGATCCCACAGTCCGTTCTCCTTGAGTTCAGTACGGATCATCGGCTCTATGAGCCCGACCGCCACACACTCCCGCGGCCCCTGCGAATCATCGAAATCAAACATCAGCAGCTGCCCCGACTTCTCTCCCTCCGAAATATCGGCATTGAGATAGGATTTGGCCAGGAATGCCAACTTGTGGCTGCGTTCGGGATTGATGAGATAATGCATTATCTCGATATCGTATATGTCACCTTTTATTGCGGTGTCCTTAAGGCCGAACACCGACTTCCCGACGCTCTCATCGGAAAGCAGGCCGGAGGCGTCATCAAGAGTGGTTCTGCAATAATCCGCCCCTACGGCAAGAATCACGCCGCCGTCGATGCGGACAGCCACGCGGCCTTCGGCACGGGCCCTGGACATCAGGTCTGATGCCGGAACCTCGCGCGGCTCAATCATTGCCGGAGCCTTTTCCTGATGCATTTCAGCCGCGGGCATACCGTCGGCGGCAGGAAGCAGGCTGCGGAGGGAGTTGAATTCGTAATGGTCAAAGAGTTCGAGTACCTTCGGGCTGGCGCAGGCGTCCATTATCAAGTCATCGTCGGTCACGCCGACCTCTATATCAGTCTTGATTGTGGCCAGCGTGCGGCTCAGGCCCAGATGCGGCTGAGCGGCTATGAAGTTCTCGCGCTGCTTTGCAGGAAGTTCGGAAAGATGGGCAAGTATCCCGTCCACTGAGCCATACTTGCCGACCAGTTTCTTCGCACCGACTTCACCTACGCCGTCAACACCCTTGATATTGTCCGCCGCATCACCCCAGACCGTCAGGATATCGATGATCTGCGAAGGATCCGAAATGCCGAAATACTCACAGAGTTTCGCCTTGTCCCATATCTCATTCTCACCCCCGGCTTTGCCAGGCTTGTACTGGAAGATATGGTCATCCACTATCTGTCCGAGGTCCTTGTCGGGAGTCACCATATAGACGTCGAATCCTCGTGCCGCGGCCTGCTTGGCGAGGGATCCGATGACATCGTCGGCCTCGAAGCCCGGACGCATTATCACCGGTATGTCCAGAGCCTCCACTATCTCCACCAGCGGATCCAGCGCCGCCTTGACCAGTTCCGGCGCCGCGCTGCGGTTGGCCTTGTATTCGGGGCACAATTCGTGCCTGAATGTCTTTGCCGGAGGGTCGAAGGCCACTGCCAGATGGCTCGGCTGCTCGCGGCGTATGAGTTCGAGGAGGAATTTGGTGAAACCGAAGAGTATGGAGGTATCCTCACCCTTTGAGTTGATCATCGGACGCCGCATAAAGGCATAATACATCCTGAAAATCAGGGAATGCCCATCGATCAGAAAAAGCCGGTTCATCTGTTTGCACTTTTGGGGTAATTTGCAAATATAAGAAACTTTCCAGTTATTTTAATTATCTTTGCCCGTGAAGGCGGAGTTCTAGGCTTGTCATCCTCCGCGTTATAAATTAAAACATAAAGAGCAATGATTACTGATTATCTCAAGGCCGAATGCCGGGAGTACCGGCTCCTGCTCGGCAAGGTTCCGCCACTTGCGCTGACCGCATTCGTCCTGGCGGTCGTTTCGATGAACCTTCTGGCAAACAAGGAACTGTTCCACACGTCTTGGGTGGCGCTGGACTGCGGATTCGTACTTTCCTGGATTCCCTGCCTGCTGTCGGACTGCATCTGCAAGGTCTACGGCGGACGCGCCGCAGTCAGGATCTCCATCCTCGCGATTGCCATCAACCTGCTGACATTCGGCATCTTCAAACTAATCTCCCTGACACCCGGAATGTGGGGCGAATACTATTCCACCGGCCTGACAGAGGTCAATGACGCTCTTAACGGCACGATTGGCGGCTCGACGTGGATCGTGCTCGGCTCCGCCATCGCTATGGCGGCGTCATCGGTCACCAATTCACTGGCCAATGTCTCGGTGGCACGGCTGATGAGCATCGGCGGATTCAAGGAATTCGCTGCCCGCAGCTTCATATCCACGGCGCTGGCACAACTCGTCGACAATCTCGTTTTCGCATTGATTGTCAGCATTCCGCTCTTCGGATGGACGATGCGCCAGGCCCTGCTTTGCGCCGTCACGGCGGCGGCATTCGAACTTCTGGTGGAAATCTTTTTCTCCGGTGCGGGATACCGCCTGGTCAAGAGCTGGGAGCGATGAATTTCAGAATCTGTTTTAAATGATTGATTTAAGATATTATTGTAGATTTTTCAGATGTTTTCACAGGATTACGAAGGAGCAATGGGGTTCCATTGTAACTGAGGAATACTGCGAAAACGGCGAAAAAGATATATAATAGAAAAATTGAATCATTTCAAAACAGATTCTTATTATGTTTGTAGAATTATGAGCCGATACATAGAAATCAAGAGCCTCAAGGAGCTGCCGAAGCCGGCGGACGGGCTCGTCCAGCACTACGTTTTCCAGTATATCGATTTCCGCAAGTCACTTGACTATGCCACGAAGATGCATTTCCGCGACTGCCTTTTCACCGGATGCATCATTCCTGCCACAATGCGCCGTCATTTCCAAGAGGGATGCCTCGACTTCCCGCGCCTCGGAATGCCGTACGTCGCATTCAGGACCGACCTGTACACCGGCAGATCTCTGTATGAAGGTTTCGACCCGGCCAGGGAGGAATCCTTCGAGGAATGCTTCGACACACGCATTTACAAGGATTATATCGCAAAGGGCAAACGGGCCGACAACTTCAAGGAGACCCTTGCGCGCACGCTGCACGACCACTCCATCAGCGATGCGATGTACAACCTGCTCAGTTATTTTGAAGAGAAGGACGTCGTAGCGATAATGGGCGGTCACGCCATGAAGCGCACCGACGAATGCTACGCCAAGATCGCCTGTATCAGCAAGAAACTGACCGAAGCCGGCAAACTGATGGTTTCGGGTGGCGGTCCCGGTGCAATGGAGGCGACCCATCTCGGCGCCTGGATGGCGGGACGCAGCGCCGAGGAACTCAGCGACGCTCTTTCAATGCTATCCTGCGCACCGACTTTCCGCGACAAGGGCTGGCTCTCGAGCGCATTCGCCGTGATGGACAAATATCCGCAGGAAGAGTACCACAGCCTCGGCGTACCGACCTGGTTCTACGGTCACGAGCCGGCAACGCCGTTCGCGACCGACATCGCAAAATACTTTGACAACAGCATCCGCGAGGACGGCATCCTGACCATTGCAATGGGCGGCATCATCTACACCCCGGGAGCCGCCGGCACAATGCAGGAGATCTTCCAGGACGGAGCCCAGAACCACTACGAGACCTTCGGTTATGCCAGCCCCATGGTCTTCTTCGGAGTGGATTACTATACAAAGGAAATCCCGGTATATCCTTTCCTCCAGCAACTGATGAAGGACGGCAAATACCAGCACCTCATCCTCTCCATCACCGACGACTGTGACGAGGCCGCCGACTTCCTGATCAACTGGAAATAGCCGGATGCCCTGCTCTACTCGGGACGTCCGCCGGGATGGCGTGGCCTCCCCACCGGACCTCAACATTAAATCCGGCACGCAAAAAAAGCAGAAACGTATTATTATTTTCGGCACAGTCAATGCCTGCCCATGAAATGCGTCCGCTCGTCTTCGGAGAACTTCTCGATGGCGTAGCGGAGCATTGTGCGTGGCATCACCGTGTATCGGGGTTCGGCTTCATCCTGGGCCGCCGAAGAGAGGTATTCGAGCAGACGCTGATGGTCGTGTTTGTCCACCTCGCGCAGAGTCCAGCCCGTGGCCTTGTGTATGAGATCGTGCCCGTGATGCAGAAGTATGTCCGCAATCGCCAGAGCGTCGTCGAAATCGCCCTTGCGGGCGAAACTGATGGTCGTCACGATGCCTATGCGCTGCTCCCATATCGTCTTTCCGCTGCGGGCCAGGTCATACAGCAAGCCGCGGTCACGCTTCATCAGCCAGTCGCCCAGTATCTCCCCGCAGCTCAGGTCAACAAGGTCCCAGTTATTAACATACTGCGTATTGGCGAGATAGAAATCCACATAACGTCCCTGCCGCTCCGGATCCTTCTTCGAATGCTTGTATAGTTGAACCAGCACAAGCAGCGCACACAGGCGCACCTCGTGCCACTGACTCGATACAGCCGCAGCGACATCGTCCAGCGTACATTCCTTCCAGATCTCCTTCACCAGCTGACGGGTAACCGGGACCTTGATGCCGAGGAACATATCCCCTTCGCCATACTGCCCCTTGCCGGTCTTGAAGAAACGGCTGAGCCCGGCCACCTGCGAATCATCCCGCAGAGCCGTCATCCTGCTTTCGATATCAATCATAACTAGTCCTCCAGACAATCCCTCAATGCCGATTCCGCGAGGCTTTTGACCCTGCTCCAGACATCATCGCCGGTCAGGATGCCGCTCTCCCGCATCGCGTTGTTGCGGAAATCATCAACACTCAGATTGTCGCTGACAATCTTGATGGCGGCTACAAGCTCGAGCCGGGGCGTGAAAGCGGCGATATAATTGAGTTCCATATCAAAGAGCACCGGCTCCGTCTTGTCAGACTCCGTCACGAAACTGTTGCTGGTATAATCCGGATAACCCGTATCGGACAGATGGAGCGGGCTGGCATAATCATCGAACACATAACTGTCATTCTTGAGCCGATAGGAATCGCTCACCAATGTCACGGTGCCGATCTCAAGGCAGTTGCTGCCCGCATAACCTATGCTGATGACACGCGTGCCCTCCGGCAGCGCGCTGCAGGTCTTTATCACATTTCCCGCTCCGACACCGGTCAGAATGCATTCCACATCGGGGAAGCATTCCTTGCATTTGTTGAACTCCGCCTCCTCCGCAGCCAGGATCACCGTGCGCGGAGCAGGCTTGTGCGCACATGAAACCGCCACAGCGACTGTTGCGGCGAAGGCCATAAATCTGCAAAAACCTTTCATATCCATCAGTTTTCTGCGAAGATACTAAAAAATGATGCAGGAATTCCAGCATCGCTGCGTTATGACTATAAAAATGAGAAATACCGCAATCATCAAACCATAATGAAAAGAATAATCACACTCATAGCGGCCATCGTCATCTCTGCCGCAATTCCGGCAGACGCCCGGAATTCACGCATAATGGGAAACTATCTGCATATCGGCGGCGGAACCTTCACGGAACTGCCGGACCGCCACATCAGCGAGCCGTTATGCATCCAGGCATCATACGGACTTGACATAAAAATCGCAGACAAATGGTCCTTGATGCCGGCGGCGGGCATCAGGATAATGAGCGAATACCGCTTCCACGATGTGGACGGCGGAGACATCGACTGTCCCGGCTTCTATGACTTTTCGGTGGCTCTCAGGTATCATTCCGACATAAAAGGCACCAAGGTGATATGGGGCCTGGCACCGGTCTTCGCGGCCATCAACGATCAGGACAGTTATTATCTTGACTGGCCGGCCAGGGAGCCCAACCTGGACGGCAGGACTAAATTCGAGCCATACGACTTCGGAGTCAAGCCAGGTGTCTATTGCCTGATCGGCAAACACTTCATGCTCGGTCTTGAAGGCTACTGCGGCCTGCGTGATATCAGGATCAAATACCCCGAACTGGGAATGAACAACGTCACCCGTATCGCCAATCTGATGGTTGTCGGAGGCTTCAGGTTCTGATACTACCCCACTTGTCCCCGGACTCACGGATCACCCAATGGCCTTCGTATAGCACCTTGCGCGCTTGTGGTTGCGGTGCTCGAATTTATTCCATAGATTCCGGACGTTCCTGTTGTCCTCCAGCTCGCGGGTGGTCTCGATATACCTGATGCCGTATTTGTGGAAAGCCGGAGCGATGGCGGCGAAGATAAGTGAAGTGACCCCCTTGCCCTTATAACCGTCATCAATGCCTATCAGCAGCGTATCGACGGTGTCATTATGCCGCAAAGCACGGAGGATATGGATGAATCCGAACGGAAAAAGCCTTCCGCAAGTCTTCTGCATCGCCTTTGCGAGAGATGGCATACATATGCCGAAGCCGACGATGCGGTCTTCCTCATCCTGCACAATGCCCACGAATTCATGATTTAGATTCGGCACGAACTGCGACTTGAGGTCCTCCACCTGTCCCGGAGTCAATTCCGAAAATCCGTGCAGCTTGCCATATGTACGGTTGAGCAGGCCCGCCATTTCATCGAAATAACTGACCATCTGCCTCTTGCTCTTCAGTTTCACCGTATGCAGATGATAGCGCTCCGCAATCAGAGAGGCGGCCTTCGCATATCTGTCCGGAACCGGATCGGGGACAGTCACAAGACTCTCTATCCAGTCCGTGTCCTTCGAGAAGCCGAGTCTCAGCAGCTGGGCCTCATAATATGGATAATTGTATTTGCCGTAGGCGGTTGGAAGTTCGTCAAATCCTTCCACCAGGACCCCCGACGCATCGAATTCGAGGAAACCGAGCGGACCGCAGAGCGTGTCCATCCCCTTTTCCCGGGCCCAGGATGAGGCCGCACCGAAAAGAGCATCGACCACATCATTGTCATCGATGAAATCCATAAACCCGAACCTGGCCTGGCGGATACCCATCTTATCGTTATAAGCGTGGTTTATAATCCCGGCAATCCTTCCCACCGGCCTGCCGGTCGCATCATCGAGCGCCAGCCAGTACTTCGCCTCACAGACTTCGAAAGCGTGATTCCTGTCTCTGTCAAGGGCAGCCATATCCCCGCTCTCAAGGGTCGGGACATAATACTTCTCGTTCCTGTACATCCTGTTCGGGAACCTGACGAATACCCTGAGGTCCTTGCGGCTTGTCACTTCTTTGATAATAACCCTCATTGGCAAGGCATTGATTAATCATCTGCGGCCAAATACCGGTCCGCAGCCGAAAGGTACGAAATATTTTCAGAATAGTGACATCGCCACCGCTTGTCCGGAAACGCAGACGGGATATGTGATGCACAAATACTCCGCTTTTGTGCAGGAAACAAGCTCCGAGTACCCAAACGTGCACAAAAAGCCAATATTTGTGCACGGAACGGATCTGGGACAACAATCCCTGCACATTTTCGCGAGTTTTGTGC
The DNA here is from genome assembly GCA_045601245.1 of Bacteroidales bacterium. Taxonomy (GTDB): domain Bacteria; phylum Bacteroidota; class Bacteroidia; order Bacteroidales; family UBA932; genus Cacconaster. The sequence continues at coordinate 2,316 of JAZRZH010000021.1, read as the reverse complement.
AGGAAAAAGCCCAAAGTAATACTACATCAATAAGATGGATAGTATTTGTCAGGCTCCTCACCTGTTTCAAGCCTGCGAATTACGTGAATCGGCGCATAAACGCCGCCCAAGTCCGCATTATAGTACTCTCTTGGTAAAGTACCGACATATTGTCTGTCACCGTTCATCGTCCATACCACCCACCGATGTGACACGAAGTGCTGACGTGGATGCTGGCCGATATCCTGACTGGTCCTGAACACAATACCGGCTTCGGGTATCGAAACCGGAGATGTAAGCACCGGCTCCCATAATCCCGATTTAACTCCGGCACTTACTGACGTATGCATGAAACACTCTATTTCATCTTGCAATATCTCATCCATATTACATTGCCCATCAGTATAATGCCTTTTGAAAATCACAATCACGTCGCCATTCAGTTCAGAAACGTCTTTCCCTAAAAATTGAAAGAAACGGATATCCCCATTGACCAGTCTGACTTTGAAAACAGTACCTTTTGTTACCCTAATACCCATAGCTTTATTGTCCTCCCATAGAAATAACGGAGAGATATCAAGTTTATCTGGTGTCTTTACGCAAAGATAGGTATTTTCCCGGCAAAAGCTTGGGAGAATTTCATACTACTATGCCCGATAACAGGAGCGCCTCAGCGCTCTAGCGGAGGGCCGGCCGAAGGGCCTATGGCGGCATCAGCCGCCCGGCGGAGGTCGGTCTGCGAAGCAGACGTAAGGCACAAGGCGGGGAGTAGAAGCAGGACAGCAAGGCCGGATGCGAAAGGGAGAAACAATCACAATATAAAGGCGGCATCAGCCGCCCGGCGGAGGCCGTGTCTTGCGCAGCAAGACGGCAAGGCCGGGAGCCCGCAGGGGTCGTGAGGGTGTTTACAGCGGGCATTTTGATGCCCGCGACCCGAGCAGCAGAGCTTTAGCCCGCCGAAGGGGTGTCCCCCCCATAATATGAGTGCGGGTGAAGGGAGCACTTTTTATATATGATTATCAATATTATAGCATTTTTACAAGCTATAATACAAGCTTTATAAACATATATAAAACCCTCGTTTTTTCACCTAGTCAATTGTCCGTTATGGACATGACGGACGATATGGACAATTGAGACAAATGAGACGAAATGGCCACTTGGGACAACTGGGACAAGTGGGACAGCGACACGAACAGCTGCATTTTCAGCATCGCCGATGTCGCCTTTCGACCTGTTTCGACACGTCGTAGTATGAAGTCATCCTCTTGTTGTATTGCATTTTTGATAAGAGTTGATCTCTTTCTGCCTGCATGTCGGATACGTCAGCCCAATATGCAGCTTTCTGCTCCGGATTATCAGGAGCATCCTTGCAGTCGAACACAATCTGCTTGAACTTCCGTTCTGACTTGGCAATAGCAATATCCTTCTGCCGATTGAATGCTATCAATAATGTCTCCTGCAACCGTATTCGCTCCTCCGGACTGATGTGTTGTCTTTTGGGGGCTTTGTATATTTTCCCGGTGTAGATATCAAACACGCCACATTCTGGAATGTTTGCCACACGCTTCAGCGCATGTGGAAGTAAATACTCATTTACACCAAGCATCAGAAAATCGGTGTGCCCTACATAGTTTTCAATCTGGTTATACTTATTGGTCAAGTCAAGCCATGATTCTTTAATCTCTATCGCAACCGTAAAAGAATCTCCGTATTTGAGAGCCCCGTAGAAGAACACCTGGGCCACAGCATCAACCCGTGGAATCTTATTGCTCACACGACCCACAGGATAAAATGGGAACTCGTAGTAACAATTTACACGTAAATCGTTTTCTGATTTTGCAGACCGTTTCTTTGATTGCATTGATGCGCAATGCGCCAATGTCTCGATCATTATCATTCCCGGCCTGGAAATGATGAGAGGCTTCAAGGCAGAATGTGCGGTATCTGTCATTATAGTCTTGTTTAATTGCATGATAAAGAAAGGATGTCTGATAAGTGATTCCACTCTGCTACATCAATAGCCTTGAGTGCTGCTTCTTCAAAATCGGCCGGTGCCTCGCCATTTCCGTGGAATGGACCGAGGTGATCTCCTGTAGCCACGTCCAGCCAAAGAAACTCCACGTCAGCGGTTACTCTTGTTCGGCGGTGAAGGATTTCGTTATTGTCTTCAAGCCCATAAAGCACGTGTGTTTTGAGGTTTGAATTTGCCGGAATCAGTATTAGTCCCTTTTGATGGATCTTTTCGTGAATGGAGTCCAGGATTTCAGAGTACTTCATTTTCGCCAGTTTGTCCGGACGGACAATCCCGCAGCTGTTGATCTCATCGCGTAGTGC